>CASDXF010000026.1 GCA_949285075.1 uncultured Bacteroides sp.
AAAATCTGCCTGCAGCTTGATTTAACTGTGCATTGCTTAATTCTTGCCATAACTACGGCACATTTTGCGCAAAAAGAAAGCTGAATTTTCTAATGACCGTTTTGGGATAAAGTATGTTACGAGATGCAAATAATCTCAATTTGAGATGAAACAACAGAGGCCATCTCAAGTTTATTTTGAGACAGCCTCATTGTTATATCTGCCGAACTTTATCGGGTGAACTTCCCGTTCTTCCATTGATATGTCACGGGACCGCGAAGATACTTCTTTAACTTCTCCGCTATGTCGCTTGACATATAGTCGGGAGTGGTCAGCGTCACGGTCAGCCTTGTGCTTTCTTTCTCGAAGTCCGCCTTTATCAGCAGCATATCTGCCGCTCGCAGGGCCTCGTTGTAGGTATAAATCTCTTCCGAGTCGGGGGACTTGAGGAAGTCATCCATTGTGGGGAGGGTAATGAAGTCCTCTGTAGCTAAAGGCTTCCAGTCGGTTGTGTAAAAATGGAGTCTGCTGTCGCACGCCGGGCCGCACGCCGTCTCCACTATGCAGACTACACGGGTCGTGTCGCTCAGCGGCAACACCTTCATTTGCCATGTGCTTTGCGGCGACATCTGCATCCGCACGTAGTCTTCGCTCAAATCCGTCATTTCTGACTTTTGGTCAAAGCGGTTCTCTACTACCGCCTTCATCTTGCTTTCCAGAAAATCGATGCAGTCTTCCCGGTTTACCTTTGTCAATAGCGGCACAATAGAGTCGGGTATATCGGTGAACAGCGTTTTTGCGTCTTGCGCTTGCAGTCCGATTGTCGCGAATGCGGAAAATATGGTCAATATCCAACGATTGGCTCTCATACTCTTTTATCGTATTTTACGTTAACTTCGGCGCAAAGATATAAAAATCGGCTTGTACATTGGCTTGGCCAACCGACAAAATGAAGGCTAGCCAAGCGGATACGTTCTTTTTCATCTTGTACCCAAGTACAGAAATACCATTCCCAACAGTACTAGCGCGAGGTCGACGGCCTTGCTGCGCAGGTTCTTCTCGTGGAAGCAGAGTGCTCCAAACAGGAAAGAGACGACTACGCTGCCCCGGCGAACCATCGACACGATGGAAATCATGGAATCGTCGTAGCTCAGGGCGTAGAAGTAGGCGAAGTCGGCGGCCGACAGGAATATGGAAATCAGGATAATGGTCCACTTCCAACGGAAAGGCGTGGTCGTCTTCCGCTTGGGCCACCAAAGCAGCAGCAATACGGGACACATGATGAATACCTGATAGACATTGTACCACGACTGCACTAGCATGGGGTTCAACTCTTTCATCAGGTACTTGTCGTACAGTCCGCTGACGGCTCCCATTATGGCGGCGAGTACGATGAAAAGAATCCACTTGTTGTGCTTGAAGTCGATGCCTTCTTTCTTTCCCGAACGGCTGAGCAGGAAGAAGGAGACGACGGCGAGCAGGACACCCACCCATTGATAGAAGTTCAGCCGTTCGCCGAACACGAGCAGGGCACCGACGAGCACCATGACGGGGCGGGTGGCGTTGATAGGCCCCACGATGGTGAGCGGCAGATACTTCATCCCGAAATAGCCGAACACCCACGAGGAAAGCACGATGAACGACTTGACCACGATGTACTTGTGCTGTTCCCATCCGGCGGAGGGCACGTGGAAGATGGTGTCGTCAAGCAGTCCCGGCACGAAGGCGGAACCGAGAATGAACGGCAGGAAAATGAGACTGGAGAATACCGTATTGAGGAACAGCACCGGAAGGACGGCGTTGTCCTTCAGCGACTGTTTCTTGAACACGTCATAGAATCCCAGTAGGGCTGCCGAAAGGAAAGCTAATAGTAACCACATATCGTAGAGTGAAAATAGTAAGCTAAGGATTTTTATCGGAGCCGTCGAGGAATAGCTCTTCCGGATACTCCACGTCGACGAGGAACAGCGCGTGTCCGGGGACGGAGGTTCCCGCCTTGCAGCGGTCTTTCTGTTCGATGACCCTGCGGAAGCCTTCCACGCTCATCTTGCCCCGGCCCACCTCGACCAACGTGCCGACGACGGCCCGCACCATGTTGCGCAGGAAACGGTCGGCCCGGATGGTGAATACCCACGTGCGCTCGTCCGCCTGCCGCCATTCGGCTTGCGTCACCCGGCAGTTGTTTGTCTTCACGTCCGTGTGCAGCTTGCTGAAACTGGTAAAGTCGGTATAGTCGAACAAGAGACGGGCCGCCTCGTTCATCCGTTGGTAGTTCAGCGGGGCGAATATCCGCCAACGGTATTGGCGGTCGAACGGATACTTGGACTCCGTGACGTAATATTTATAGGTGCGTGCCGTGGCGCTGAAACGCACGTGCGCTTCCGGTCGCACGGGCCGTACCCGGTAGACGGAAATGTCCGGAGGCAGAAGGCGGTTCAGCTTGTCGGTCAGGAGGGTCGTGTCTATCGGCTTCTCCCAGTCGAAGTGGGCCACCATGAGCGAGGCGTGCACGCCCGCATCCGTCCGTCCCGCTCCCACGACCTCCGTCTCTCGGCGGAGTAGGGTAGACAAGGCTTTCGACAGACACTCCTGCACGCTGATTCCGTTGGGTTGGACTTGCCAACCGTGGTAGTTCGTTCCGTCGTATGCCAAATAGATAAAGTATCTCTGTTCGCTCATTTTTGTTCGCTCCGTTTTTTCAGCCTGCAAAATTAGCTATTATTTTAAAAAACGACCATGCTGAAGAATGGAACATTTTCATGCCTCCAGAATGCGATAATTCCGACCGGGGTACAGTCTGGATGAAAAGAACGCCGGAAAATGACGTTAGCGAAATTCACGATGTCGTCTGATTGGCTTATCTGCTGACTGTTTGGCTTGTTGATGGTTAGATTTCTGTCTTATAGTTTGAATACTTCTTGTTACACTGTGTAATTGTTACTTTGGTTTCGTTCGGAAAAATCTCCGAAATAGAAGCTGAAAAGGGCAAAAAGTCCGCCCGAATCGTTGGACGGGGCTTCCGTCCGTGAGGGGAAGGGCCACGGCTCAAGCCCGTTACTCCCTTTCAGTCGCTTTCTGAGGCTTTCGAGACTGGGTCTGATGCGGTTTTGCGACCGAAATTTGCGGCGATTATCCGTTTTTGAGCGTGTTTCGCTCGCTAAATCCAACGTTTTTTGCGGAATCCTTTCAGGGGAAAATCTTAAAAATAGCACATTGAGGCCAGTGGAGAGCCTTCCGCTTGATGGAGAGAAATGCGCTGTTCCTTGTAGAAGAAACTCACGACTGTTGTACAAGAGTCGCCCGATTCATGTACATCAACCGGACGTCTCTTGTACATGGATATTGTTTCGGCCGGAGAGGAGAAAAAGGCGTATATTCGCGTTGTTTATGTATCACGAATAAAGACTGTATCCGGATGGTTATACTGATTGCGGGAGATACGCACACGGGGAAAACCTTGTTGGCGCAAAGACTGTTGGAGAAATTATAAGTATCCTTACCTTTCCATCGACCACTTGAAGATAGGACTTATCCGAAGCGGATTGTGCCCGTTGCGGGCCGAGAGCGGGGACGAGGAGCTGACCGCCTTCCTGTGGCCCGTGGTCAGGGAGATGATAAAGACCTGCGTAGAGAACGCCCAGAACCTCATTGTAGAGGGATGCTATATCCCCTTCGACTGGAAGGCGGACTTTCCGGCCCGCTATGCGGAGAGCGTCCGTTACGTCTGCCTCATACTTGCTCTGGAGTATATCGACAGTCACTTCGAGGAGATTGTCAGGCATGAGAACGCGATAGAGAGGCGGATGCCTTCGGAGCTGAAGCGTGAGGAGCTGCGCTGGGCGAACGAGCGTAACCTGCGGCAATGCCAGTCGCGCGGCTACCGTTATCTGCTTATCGACGGTGACTATTCGGAATGCGTCGAGCGTTTCTTGGCGGAGGGTGTCTGACTTCTTTTTTTTGATTGCAGCTTTTGTATTAAAGAATATTGCCGATATGAAGAATATAATTGAAAAGATAAGAAAATATTATCCGATGTCAGACGAATCATTGTTTGCGTTGGTAAACGGTTTTGAAGAATGCTTGTTCCCCTCTGGAGAGAATATTATATGTGCGGGACGTTTGGATAAGAAGGTCTATTTTATAGAGAGAGGCATGACGCGCTCATACGTTTTGTACAATGGTAAGGAGGTAACGACATGGTTTTCGATGGAAGGTGACGCGGCGTGCGGTTCGTGGGATTTGTACCGCAAGAGAGCGGGATTTGAGTATGTAGAGACGTTGGAAGATACATTGGCTTATGCCATTTCCGTTGACAGGCTTGATTCTTTATATCAGTCGCATATCGACATTGCAAATTGGATGAGGGTTTTACAGCAGGAGAATTTTTTGCGCTTGCAAGATATACATATTTCTCGCTTGAATCTGTCCGCAACCGAGCGGTATGAACGGCTGATGACGAACTGTCCTGAAATCTTTCGTAGAGTGGGCTTGGGACATATCGCTTCCTTTTTGGGTATTACACGGCAGTCACTGAGCAGGATTCGAGCGAGGGTCATTTTTTAACATAGGGTAAAACACGTACCGTTTCTCTTTCTTATTTTTGTCGGACGAACTAAAACTTATTGGGCATGAAGACGGAATATGAAAAATGTATGTCGGGGGAGCCTTTCTTGGGCAGTGACCCGCAATTGATGGAGATGACGATACGGACAAAACGCCTGTTGGCGCAGTTCAACGCTGCGGACTATGCGGATGTCGAACGCAGGCAGGAATTGCTGCGTGAGATGTTGGGTAGCGTGGGCAAGGGTGTCCATGTAGACATGGACTTTCATTGCGAATACGGCAAGAACATCTTTGTGGGTGACAGGGTCATCATTAATATGAACTGTACGTTTGTAGACAATAACCGTATCGACATCGGCAACGGCGTGCTGATAGCCTCTAACGTGCAGATATATACGGCTACACATTCCATCAGTCCGCAGGAACGGATGGTACGTGACTGGAAGGAAGGGGAGATTTGCTACACCTATGCTTTGCCTGTTAAAATTGAAGATGATGTATGGATAGGTGGAGGAGCGATTATTTTGCCGGGCGTGACGATAGGGCGTGGCAGTACGATAGGTGCGGGAAGCGTCGTGACCCGTTCCGTTCCGGCCTATTGCGTGGCGGCAGGGAATCCGTGCAGGGTAATCAGATGGCTTGACAGTCAAGGTTAGTCACGGATGTCTGTCCGACGGTCATTGCGCTTTGCCTGATGCGGGAGAGGCGAGCATATGGACGAATCGTTTGTCCTTTTGCTGTAAATGGACTTTTAACTGTGCAAATCTGCGCTTTTTTGCGGCCATCTCACGGATTTTCCATAATTTTGCACATTATATTAATAACTCATACATTGATATGCAGGAGAAAATAATAATTCTTGATTTTGGTTCGCAGACGACGCAGCTTATCGGGCGGCGTGTCCGTGAATTGGATACGTATTGCGAAATCGTGCCTTATAACAAGTTTCCGAAAGGCGACCCGGCGGTGAAGGGAGTCATTCTCTCGGGAAGCCCCTTCTCGGTCTACGATGAGGCTGCTTTTAAAGTCGATTTGGATGAGATTCGCGGAAAGTATCCCATCTTGGGAATCTGTTACGGAGCGCAGTTCATGGCTTATACCAACGGCGGACGGGTGGAGCCGGCGGGTACTCGCGAGTACGGGCGTGTCCACTTGACCTCCTTCTGTAAGGATAACGTGCTGTTCAAGGGAGTGCGGGAGAATACGCAGGTATGGATGAGCCACGGCGACACCATTACGGCCATTCCCTCAAACTTTAAGAAGATAGCCTCTACCGACAAGGTGGAGATTGCGGCTTATCAGGTTGAAGGCGAGCCGGTCTGGGGCGTTCAGTTCCATCCGGAGGTATTCCATAGCGAGGATGGTACGCAGATTCTGCGCAACTTCGTGGTAGACGTGTGCGGCTGCAAGCAGGATTGGTCGCCGGCCTCGTTCATCGAGAGCACGGTGGCTGAGCTGAAGGCGCAGTTGGGAGACGATAAGGTCGTGCTCGGCTTGAGCGGAGGCGTGGACTCTTCCGTAGCGGCCGTGCTACTGAACAGGGCCATCGGTAAGAACCTGACGTGTATCTTCGTTGATCACGGGATGCTGCGCAAGAATGAGTTCAGGAACGTGTTGCACGACTACGAGTGCTTGGGCCTGAACGTGATAGGCGTGGATGCTAGCGCAAGGTTCTTCGCCGAGTTAGCCGGAGTGACCGAGCCCGAGCGTAAGCGTAAGATAATAGGTAAGGGCTTTATCGACGTGTTCGATGAGGAGGCCCATAAGATAAAGGACGTGAAATGGTTGGCTCAGGGCACCATTTATCCGGACTGTATTGAGTCGCTCTCCATTACGGGGACGGTGATAAAGAGCCATCACAACGTGGGAGGCCTTCCGGAGAAGATGAACCTGAAGCTCTGCGAGCCTCTGCGCTTGTTGTTTAAGGATGAGGTTCGTCGTGTGGGACGCGAGTTGGGTATGCCCGAGCACCTGATTACCCGTCACCCCTTCCCGGGTCCGGGACTGGCCGTTCGTATTTTGGGAGACATTACGCCGGAGAAGGTGCGTATCTTGCAGGACGCAGACGACATCTTCATTCAGGGCTTGCGCGACTGGGGGCTGTACGACCAAGTATGGCAGGCCGGCGTTATCCTCCTGCCGGTGCAGTCGGTAGGCGTGATGGGTGACGAGCGCACCTATGAGCGTGCCGTGGCCTTACGTGCCGTGACTTCTACGGATGCCATGACCGCCGATTGGGCCCGCTTGCCTTACGACTTTATGGCGAAAGTGTCTAATGACATCATCAACAAGGTGAAAGGAGTGAACCGAGTGACTTATGACATCAGTTCTAAGCCACCCGCCACAATAGAGTGGGAATAGTAGACGCTATTTTATGAGAATGGAGAATAAGCCGAAGCGTAACGTTTCCGCTTTATTCTCCATTCATTTTTCATTTAAGGCTTTGCGTATTCCTTGATGACGGCGATGAAACGCTCACCGTATGTGTCTCGTTTATGCTGACCTATGCCGAAGATGCCGCCAAACGCTTCGAGCGTGGTCGGACGTTCGGTGGCGAGGGCGTGAAGTGATTTGTCGGACATCACGATGTATGCGGGCCAGTTGTTCGCTTCGGCTATTTGCTTGCGCAATTCACGCAGACGCTCGAATAGCGCTTTATTTTCCGTTTTTTATCGTTTGCGGCAAACAGTCCGGTATTCTCGTTCTTTTGACGCTTCTTGTCGCCTTTCACCCGCAAATCTTTTCGTTCTATCACGGCTAATTCTACCCGTTTACGGCCGTAGAGGACATCCTTTCCCAACTCCGTCACTTTCAGGTGGCGGTCTTCACCGTAAGCGATTTCGATAAATCCCATTTGCAGCATCTGCAACAAGTAGTCCTGCCAGTCGCGGAAAGGTACGTCACGTCCCGCACCGAAGGTTTTCACCGACTGGTAACCTTTCGCCACTATCTCGTTGGAATACGTCCCGCGCAATATCTCGGCCGTTAAAGTAAATCCTATCTGCTCCTTTGTACGCATGATGGCGGATAATGCCTTCTGCACGAGTTCGGTTCCCTCGAAAAGCATGGGCGGAGATATGCAGACATCGCAGTTACCGCAATTGTGCTCTGTCGTTTCACCGAAGTAGTTCAGTAAAATGCGTCGGCGGCAGACTTGCGCTTCCGCATACTCCTGCATCCGTTTTAGTTTCTCTAAGTTAATCTCTTTCTGCCCACTTTCCTCGACAAAGCTGCGGAGGGTAATCAAGTCCTGTATGTTGTAAAAAAGTAGCGTTTCGGTGGGCAATCCGTCGCGCCCTCCACGACCTATCTCCTGATAAAAGCTCTCTATGCTCTTGGGTAGATTATAATGTATAACAAAGCGCACGTTGCTCTTGTCTATTCCCATACCGAAGGCTATCGTCACTACTATGACATCGATACGGTCGTTGACAAATTCCTCCTGCACCTTGTTGCGCTCGTCCATTGACATCCCCGCATGATAAACGCCCACCGATATGCCGTTTGCCCGAAGCTTCTGGGCAAGCTTTTCCGTAGTCTTGCGCACAAGGCAGTAAATGACTCCGCTCTCATGCCGATGCCGCTCAATGACGTTCATGATTATGCGGAGCTTGTCTTTAGCGGAATAGCCGCGCCGCACGTCCAGACTGAGGTTAGGACGGTCGAAAGAGCCAACGAATATTTGCGGGTCGTGCAAGTTCAGGCGTTCCACGATATCCGCCTTTGTTATCTTGTCGGCGGTTGCGGTCAAGGCGATGATGGGAATTTCCGGAAACTCGTCGTGTAGAATCCCTAATTGCGTGTACTCCGGACGGAAGTCATGTCCACACTGCGATATGCAATGAGCCTCGTCAACAGCGAAAAGGGAGACTTTCAGGCATTGCGACATCCAAGAAATTTCGGTCAGAAGGCGTTCCGGAGACATATACAGTAGCTTTACCTCTCCACGTTGGCACCTTTCACGTATCATTCTGTTCTCTCATGCTTTCGGCTTGAATGCCGTTGGCACGCAACGCCTCAACCTGATCCTTCATTAAGGAGATGAGGGGGGATATCACGATAGCTGTTCCGGGTAATAGTAAAGCAGGTATCTGAAAACAGACTGATGCAAAAATTCAGAAGGAAGTACAAAAAAAGTGATTATCTGTAGTGTACAAATAATCACTTTTCATTATTTCGTAGTGGATACGAGAATCGAACTCGTATTGCATGCGTGAGAGGCATGTGTCCTAACCGTTAGACGAATCCACCGTTTTATATCCCTATTGGATATCTTTAACGAGTGCAAAGGTAAGGCTTCTTTTCGAATCAAGCAAGCATTTCAGACTTTTTTTCTAAAAAAACATCAGAATTTACCTCAATTACCATCTAAGCGATTCCACTAAACCATTATAAGCCATTCATTTAGAGCCTATTGTTTTAAGAAATCACTTCCTATAAAAATAGCGGGATATCTTTCAATATCCCGCTAAAATATATTGGATCTTACTATTTACTTGAACCAACTTGGTACAGTGAAGTTTACTTTTCTTCTTTTGCCGGCAGATATCTCGCATTTAAGCCTTTGACAATCTCATCAGTAATGTTATAGGCATCATCCGCATACAGCAGATTATCAAGTCCAGTATTGCTGAATATCAGGTTATATCCATGAGACTTATTATACTCCTTCAAGAAAGCGTTAATCGAATCCCGGAAAAGAAGGTTATTCTTATTGCTCTCCTCCACTAACTCCGCTTGCAAGTTGTTGCTCATTTCCTGCAAATCCTGCTCCATCTTGAGGAGGTTATTGTATTCGCTCTCGGCCCGCTCCTTTGAGAGGAAGGCGTTGTTCTCTAACTTTTGCTGCCACTCCTGCTTCTTCTTGGCAAGCTGATTGGCCTCCTTGTTCAGCTTCAAACGAGCGTCCTCACTCTTCTTTATCATCTTCTCGTTCAAGTCTATGCAGAAGTTGTATTTCGTCAACAACGTATCTATCTCCACATAAGCTACCTTAATTCCTGAAAGTTCCGACGTAGCCGGCTGTTCCGAAACGGACGACACTTGATTATCGGCCTTACCCGCACATTGTGAGAATAAAGCGATAAAACCTAACGCCGCTAAACCGTTCGTTAGATAATTCTTCTTATTCATAATTATTTGTGTTTTTATTCGTTTTCATTGTTTGAAATTCTAAAGAGGAGAAAAATGGGACTTCTTCCTCGCCTCCCTATCCTGCGATTGCACACAGTTGATGCCTTTCTTGCGCAACGCTTCATTTCCACTTACATGGCTGTTCGGAAATTTCCCATCCTTCGTAAAGAATACTCTGACTCCCAACAATACAATAGAAATAGCAACTATTAACAAAGTTATCAATACAGTCTCAAGCATTTCCATTATTTTTGTGAGTGCAAAGATAGACTTTAATAACAAACACGTTTAAAGGAGCCTATCAAATTAACCATATTTAGCAATAAGAATAACTGAAAAGCAGTCTTCTATTTCAGTTAGAAAAACAAAACAACATGGAGAAAAAAGATTTAAAGCCAGAGGGCGTATTTAAGTTTTTTGAAGAAATCTGTCAAGTGCCGCGTCCCTCCAAGAGAGAAGAAAAGATAATCGCTTACTTAAAGGATTTCGGAGTAAAGTGTCATTTAGAGACTCAAACAGACGCGGCAGGCAACGTTCTCATAAAGAAAGCGGCTACCCCGGGAAAAGAAAACCTCAAAACGGTCATTCTGCAATCGCACATCGACATGGTTTGCGAAAAGAACAATAACGTTA
This sequence comes from uncultured Bacteroides sp., assembly GCA_949285075.1. Lineage (GTDB taxonomy): Bacteria > Bacteroidota > Bacteroidia > Bacteroidales > Bacteroidaceae > Bacteroides. The sequence continues at coordinate 10,309 of CASDXF010000026.1, forward strand.
CCCACGACTTCCTTAACGACCCCATCGAAACCGAAATAGAAGGAGAATGGTTGAAAGCCAAAGGCACGACACTCGGAGCCGACAACGGCATCGGCGTGGCTACGGCACTCGCCATACTGGCCGACGACTCAATAGAGCACGGCCCATTGGAATGTCTGTTCACCGTGGACGAGGAGACCGGACTGACCGGCGCATTCGCATTGCAAGAAGGATTCATGAGCGGAGACATCCTGCTCAACATGGATTCCGAGGACGAAGGGGAAATCTTTATCGGATGTGCGGGAGGTATTGATACCGTAGCCGAATTTGCCTATCAAACGGTAGAGGTGCCCGACAACTACTTCTTCTTTAAGATAGAGGTGAAAGGGTTAAAAGGAGGCCATTCCGGCAGCGACATCCATCTGGGAAGAGGAAACGCCAACAAAATACTGAACCGCTTTCTAAGCCGTATGGCGGACAAGACGGACTTATACCTTTGCGAAATAAACGGGGGCAACTTGCGCAACGCTATCCCCCGAGAGGCGTACGCAATATGCGCCGTTCCCGAAAGCGCCAAGCATGAAGTGCGCACCGGGCTGAACGTCTTCATCGCCGAGATAGAGAATGAACTCGCCGTAACCGAACCGGACCTGAAATTAGTTCTCGAATCGGAGTCCTCACGCAAGCAAGCCATCGACCAAGATACGACGACACGACTGTTGAAGGCGCTCTACGCGGCTCCTCACGGAGTATACGCCATGAGCCAAGACATACCGGAACTGGTAGAAACCTCTACCAACCTCGCATCCGTCAAGATGAATCCCAACAACATCATCCGCATTGAAACAAGCCAACGAAGCTCTATTCTGTCAGCGCGCGACAATATGGCTAGCACCGTCCGAGCCGTGTTCTCTCTGGCCGGAGCCACCGTTATGTCAGGAACAGGGTATCCGGGGTGGAAGCCCAATACGCATTCGGCCATCCTGAAAGTGGCGACGGACTCGTACAAGCGCTTATTCGACACGGAAGCGAAGATAAAGGCCATACACGCGGGACTGGAATGCGGACTGTTTCTGGACAAGTATCCGGCATTAGACATGATTTCTTTCGGTCCTACGCTGAGAGGCGTGCACTCCCCGGACGAGCGAATGCTAATCCCCTCGGTAGAGCGATTCTGGAAGCACTTACTTGACATACTCGCGAATGTGCCCGCAAAGGAATAAGAAAAACAGAAGAAGGGAAAAAGATGGAGGTAATCGTGGAAAAGCGGTTACCCTCATCTTTTTTCTTTTTATAACGCTATTTACCACCCGAGGCTTTGGACAAACGCAGTCCGCACCCGCTGAACGCCGCATTCCCTTCCGGGTAATGGAATGGAACGTGGAGAACTTGTTTGACGTTCAGCACGACTCGCTAAAGGAGGACATGGAGTTCCTCCCCGATGCCGTCCGGCATTGGAACTACACCAAATACAAGAAAAAGCTAACCGACATCGCCCGGGTTATCGCGGCCGTGGGCGAATGGACACCGCCCGCCTTAGTCGGACTATGCGAGGTGGAGAACCAACGTGTCCTGAACGACCTGACCTTGTATTCTCCGCTAAAAGCGTTAGGCTACCGCTACGTCATGACCGACTCACCCGACCTGCGGGGAATAGACGTGGCGCTGCTGTATCAACGGGACGTGTTCAAGCTCTTGTCCTTCCGCTCCATCCCCATCGCGATACCCAAACGCCAACGCCCCACGAGGGATATTCTGCATGCGAGCGGCCTGCTGCTGACGGGAGACACGTTAGACGTGTTCGTATGCCACTTCCCTTCCCGCTCGGACGGCGCAAAGGAGTCCGAACCTTACCGAATCCATGCGGCGAGAACCTTACGGGCGGAGGCGGACAGCATATCAAGCGTCCGCACGCGTCCGCGGATTATGATTATGGGGGACTTTAACGACTACCCCTCCAACCAGTCCATCCGCAAGGTATTGGAGGCGGGGCCCGTGCCTCTCTCCTCCCCCGGCTCGCCCTCACCCGTCATTCCCGGCAAGCTCTACCATCTGCTCGCCCGCAAGACAATGGAGAGGCGCGACTACGGCTCCTACAAATATCAGGGCGAATGGGGACTGCTCGACCACCTGATAGTCTCGGGTACGCTGCTCGACTCCTCCTCCGATTTTTACACCCACGAGGATAAGGCCGACGTCTACCATCCGCCCTTCCTCCTTATGGAAGACAAGAAATACGGCGGAAAAGAGCCTTTCCGCACCTACAAGGGAATGAAATATCAGGGAGGCATCAGTGACCACCTTCCGCTTTACGTCGATTTCGAGCTTATCCTACGACCCGACTCCATAGCCCCGTAGTCCCTCGCTTTACGCTTCAAGGAATTATCGTCAGGGGTGGTATAAAAAGAAAGCTCCCGCAAGCTGTACGAAGCCGCAGGAGCCTTATCATGAAAAGCAAATCTTAGATTACTTATTCAGCGCAGTAGCCACGTCAACGGCGCAAGCTACCGTACAACCTACCATCGGGTTGTTACCGATTCCGAGGAATCCCATCATCTCAACGTGAGCGGGAACCGATGAAGAGCCGGCGAACTGAGCGTCGCTGTGCATACGGCCCATCGTGTCGGTCATACCGTAAGAAGCAGGACCTGCGGCCATATTGTCCGGGTGAAGCGTACGGCCTGTACCGCCACCGGAAGCTACCGAGAAGTAAGGCTTGCCCGCAAGCACGCGCTCCTTCTTGTAAGTACCCGCTACCGGGTGTTGGAAACGGGTCGGGTTCGTAGAGTTACCCGTGATGGACACGTCTACGCCCTCTTTCCACATGATAGCCACGCCTTCGCGCACGTCGTCGGCACCGTAGCATTTCACCTTAGCGCGGGGACCGTCCGAGTAAGCGATTTCACGAACTACCTTCAACTCGCCCGTATAGTAGTCGAACTGAGTCTGAACGTAAGTGAACCCGTTGATACGGGAAATAATCTGCGCGGCGTCCTTGCCCAGACCGTTCAGGATGCAACGCAACGGCTCCTTACGAACCTTGTCGGCCTTAGCCGCGATTTTGATGGCGCCTTCAGCGGCGGCGAAAGACTCGTGACCCGCCAAGAAAGCGAAACACTTCGTCTCCTCGCGCAGCAACATGGCGGCGAGGTTACCGTGACCGAGACCTACCTTACGGTCATCGGCAACAGAACCCGGGATACAGAACGACTGCAAGCCGATACCGATAGCCTCGGCAGCGTCGGCGGCGTTCTTGCAACCCTTCTTTATAGCGATGGCGCAACCTACCACGTAGGCCCACTTCGCATTCTCGAAACAGATAGGCTGAGTCTCCTCACACGTTTTATAAGGATCGAGACCGTAAGACTCGCAGATAGCGTTCGCCTCTTCGATGTCTTTGATGCCGTTAGCGTTCAGCGCGGCTAATATTTGTTTGATACGGCGGTCTTGGCTTTCAAATTTCACTTCTCTAATCATAGTTTCTTCCTCCTTATAATTTATTCTTGACGTGGATCAATGTATTTAACTGCGCCCTGCTCGGCGGTGAAGCGTCCGTAAGTGCCCGTCACTTTCTTCAGAGCCTCGTTAGCGTCCGTTCCCTTCTTAATCTCGTCCATGAACTTGCCAAGATGAACAAACTCGTAGCCGCAGATTTCGTCGTTCTTGTCCAGAGCGATGGTCTTAATGTATCCCTCGGCCATTTCCAGATAGCGCGGGCCCTTAGCCAACGTTCCGTACAGCGTACCTACTTGGCTACGCAATCCCTTGCCCAAGTCTTCCAGACCGGCGCCAATCATCAGACCGCCTTCTGAGAAAGCCGACTGCGTACGGCCGTACACAATCTGCAAGAAAAGCTCACGCATCGCAGTGTTAATCGCGTCGCAAACCAAGTCCGTATTCAACGCCTCAAGGATAGTCTTTCCCGGAAGAATCTCGGAAGCCATAGCCGCGGAGTGAGTCATACCGGAACATCCGATAGTCTCAACCAGAGCCTCTTGGATAACGCCTTCCTTAACGTTCAGCGTCAGCTTGCAAGCGCCTTGCTGAGGAGCGCACCAACCAATACCGTGCGTCAAACCTGAAATATCAACGATTTCTTTCGATTTTACCCACTTGCCTTCTTCGGGTATGGGAGCCGGCCCGTGATTAGGACCCTTCTTTACAACACACATGTGTTCCACTTCGTGTGAATAAGTCATAATTAGCTCTTTTTTAGTGATAAATTAAAATACGTAGCTCGATTTCGTTAAATCGCTCGCAAAGTTAGCTGATTTATTTGTTTTTTCAAATCGCCGTTTATTACTTTTTTATGAAAAGGAAAGGCCTTCCCGCATTTTGCAAAGCCGAGTTTGCATTTGCGGGAGAGCGCGCCGCCGCCAATCGCTCCGCCACACGGAACGGAGGTTCAAGGCAGGCCCGCCCGCATAGGAAGGAGACGGCAAGAAGCCCAAAGATGAAAAACAGACCATGCTGAAAAACGGCACATTTTATGCACTCAGCGACGCGATAATTCCGACCGGAGTACGGCCCAATCGAAAAGAACGCATAGAATCGACGTTAGCGAAATTCAGGATGTCAGCGAATCAGGCGTTAGACTGACACACTTGTCGTTTCAACGTCCGTTTCGTTTCCTATTGCGCAAAGATAAGCCCGTATCGCATAATAAGGACAGATTCACTTCGTCTGAAAAACGAGAGCCGTTAGAAGCTAAAAAACGTGAAAATACCGTCCGATTTCCCCCAAAGGGCATTCTTCATTCTCCATTCTCAATTTTTCATTTATTGGACGGGGCTACGGCTCACGAGAAATAGGGCGGCGGCTCGTGAGCGACAGGGCCGGAGCTTGCGAGCCGCCGCCCTTCGCGACCTCCTTATAACGGCTTCGGAATGAATAAACGGGCAGTTTTATGCAAAAAAGCGTGGCTTTTATGCAGTTTTTATGCAGCCCCGACGCTAAAAGCGGAACGCCGGACAGATTTCTTTTCGAGGAAAATCTTAAAAACAGCACATTTTGCCGGGTTATCTTCGGGGCCGCTCTCCCCTGCCCCGACCCGCCTCGAAAGCCCCCTCCAAAGCGAGCGGAAGAGACTGTCCCAACCCTCTCCAAAAATCTGACTAAAGTACCTAAAACGCAAAATTCAGGACGGCCCGTAGGCTGAGTTGAATAAAATTCGTAGCTTTGTCAGCGAACTCGGTAGCGCAACACCGCGCTATATATAATATATGTATAGAATGATAGAAGTTACAGACACGGCCCTGCGGAAAGCGGCGGAAGGAGGAATGGACGAATTTATCCAAGTTTTCACAGACAAGTATAAGGAGGTCATTGGAGGCGAACTGACGGCGGAGTCAATGCCCCTGCTGACGGGTGAACAGCACTCGCTGCTCGCCTACCAGATTTTCCGCGACGAGATGATGGACGGCGGCTTCTGCCAGTTGATTCAGAACGGCTATGGGGGATATATTTTCGACAATCCTTTCGCCCGGGTCATGCGACTGTGGGGGGCGAAGGAGTTTTCCAAGCTGCTGTATAAGGCCAAGAAGATATACGACGCTCACCGCAAGGACCTTGAACGGGAGCGAACGGACGAGGAGTTTATGGCGATGTACGAAGAGTATGAACAGTTTGACGACTTGGAGGATGAGTTTATAGAGACGGAAGAGCAGGTGACGGCGACAATCGCCTCCTACGTGGACGAGCATCTGGAGCTTTTCGCGAAAATAGTGCAATAAGGGTGCAGTATTTTTTCACCTTTTGCGTTTAATTAGTGTTATTCAAAATTCATATCTTTGCAAAACCAAAAAACAACCTATTTATGAGACAAATGAAATCTACTATTCTGGCAGTTTTGATGACCATGACATTTGGCGTTTCCATAACCTCCTGCATGGATGAAGAGAACAGCACTTTGGGAAGCGTAATGTACGAATATGTGCGAGTGAACGACGAGTTTCCAATTACCTTTACGAACCGGAACGGGGTGAAGCTGACGCCGACCACGAGCATCATCGGCGAGACAAAGGATATGGCCGTAATCTCTTATTACTATGATATGTCTAAGGTAACGGAGACGACCACAGAGGTGCCCATCATTTTCGGAACCGGCAACTCGCCCTACTACTTTGACATAAGCCAAATAGAAAAATCCGCCTCAGAAGAGGAGGACACTCCGATTATTACTTTGGAACCGGATTTGGGTATAGCTGACTATTACAGTTATCCACTTTACGGTTCATTGTTCGATAGCAACACATTGGTGCTTCCGGTGGCCTACAAGTCAAAGACCTACACTGACGAAGACGATTACAATGCGGAAAAGGCGCTGCACACCTTTAGCCTAATATGCAACCCGGAAACGGACTTCGACGGGACGACATTGACACTGCATCTGCAATACTACCTCGCTACAAACGGGGAAGAAGTGGACAGAACGGACAACTACATTGAGTTCAAGGCTTATGACTTGTCTTCCATCCTAAATCAGATTTCGGGAACTCCCACCAAAATACGAGTTTTGACTAATGAATATATGGACTCAAATAACTCCGGCTCAACGACAACGAAGGAGAATACATACGAGTACGACTATAACTTTAACGGCATTAATTGGTAAGACTTGAACTATAAAGAGTTATTCAACATAGCGATGAAACTGGTTTCCTCCCCGGCTAAGGCTTGGGAGGAAATCTCCGTAGAACGGGATAGGCGAAAGGTCTATATGGCTTTCGTCTATCCCATGATTGGCTTATGCGGCCTGTCTGTCTTCATCGGCTCGCTGCTGACCAACGGATGGGGAGGCCCCCAGAGTTTCCAGATAGCCATGACCAACTGTTGCGCCGTGGCCGTATCGCTATTCGGCGGCTACTTTCTGGCCGCATACATCATCAACGAAATGGGGGTCAAGATGTTCGGCCTGTCCTCTAACATGGCGTTAGCCCAACAGTTCGCAGGCTACGCACTTGTCGTCCCCTTTCTGCTGCAAATAGTCACGGGACTGCTGTCCGACTTCAGAATCATCGCTTGGCTTTTGCAGTTCTATATTGTCTATATCGTGTGGGAAGGCAGCCCCATCATGATGAAGGTGGAGGAAAAGAACCGATTGCGCTACACGCTACTCTCCTCTATTCTGCTTATGCTGTGTCCGGCAATCATCCAACTGCTGTTCAACAAGCTGACAACTATACTCAATTAGGCGACGACAGCCGCCCCAACGTCTCACGACCAAATATATAACACAACGAAGAATGAAACAAGCTCCTATAAACATAAAGAACAAGCGCGCCACGTTCGACTATATACTGGTAGACACCTACACGGCGGGCATCGTACTGACCGGCACGGAAATAAAGTCCATCCGTCAAGGCAAGGCCAGTCTGGTAGACACATTTTGCTACTTCGTAAAAGGAGAACTGTGGGTGAAGAATATGCACGTGGCGGAATACTTCTACGGCTCGTACAACAACCATACGGCACGGAGAGACCGGAAACTGCTGTTGAACAAGAAGGAGTTGGACAAGCTTCAAAGAGGAACGAAAGACCCCGGTTTCACCATCGTCCCCGTGCGTCTGTTCATCAATGAGAAAGGGTTGGCCAAGTTGGTCGTGGCCTTAGCGAAGGGTAAAAAGGAGTATGACAAGAGAGAGTCCCTGAAGGAAAAGGACGACCGCCGCGAAATGGCGAGAATGTTTAAACGATAAGTATGAAGAAAACGATACAGCAACTCGTAACCGAGCGCATCCTCATTTTGGACGGGGCGATGGGTACGATGATTCAGCAATATGACCTCAAGGAAGAAGATTTTCGCGGAGAACGGTTCGCCCATCTGCCCGGCCAGTTAAAGGGAAACAACGACTTGCTCTGCCTGACTCGCCCCGACGTGATTCAGGATATTCACCGCAAGTATCTGGAAGCCGGAGCGGACATCATAGAAACGAACACGTTCAACTCGACCACGGTCTCTATGGCAGATTACCACGTAGAGGAGTACGTGCGCGAGATAAACCTCGCCGCCGTCAGGCTGGCCCGAGCGTTGGCCGACGAATACACGGCGAAGACTCCGGAGAAGCCGCGCTTCGTAGCCGGCTCGGTAGGCCCCACCAACAAGACGTGCTCAATGAGCCCCGACGTAAACAATCCCGCGTTCCGCTCGCTGACCTATGACGAACTGGCCGCGGCCTATCTGCAACAAATGGAAGCCCTGCTCGAAGAAGGAGTAGACGCGATACTCATTGAGACGATATTCGACACACTGAACGCAAAGGCGGCCATATTCGCAGCGGAGCAAGCGATGGAGTCCATGGGCGTAAAGGTGCCCGTCATGCTGTCCATCACCGTCTCCGACGTAGGCGGACGCACACTGTCCGGACAAACATTGGACGCTTTCCTCGCCTCCGTTCAGCACGCCGACATATTCTCGGTCGGGTTGAACTGCTCTTTCGGGGCCCGGCAACTGAAGCCTTTCTTGGAGCGACTGGCGGCCCGAGCACCTTACTACATCAGCGCCTACCCGAACGCGGGACTCCCCAACAGTCTCGGCAAATACGACCAGACTCCCGAGGACATGGCGCGCGAAGTGAAAGAATACATCCACGAAGGATTGGTCAACATCATCGGAGGGTGCTGCGGAACGACGGACGCTTATATCGCCCGATACCCCTCACTGATTAAAGAGGCCAAGCCGCACATCCCCGCCGCCAAGCCGGACTGTATGTGGCTTTCCGGTCTGGAGCTGTTGGAGGTCAAGCCGGAGGCCAACTTCATCAACATAGGAGAACGCTGCAACGTGGCGGGCTCGCGCAAGTTCCTCCGCCTCATCAGCGAAAAGAAATACGAGGAGGCGTTGTCCATCGCCCGTCAGCAAGTAGAGAACGGCGCTCAGGTCATCGACATCAATATGGACGACGGCCTATTGGACGCTAAGGCCGAGATGGTGACGTTCCTGAACCTCATCATGTCGGAACCGGAAATAGCCCGTGTCCCCATCATGATTGACTCTTCCAAATGGGAGGTTATCGAGGCGGGCCTGAAATGCCTACAAGGAAAAGCCATCGTCAATTCCATTTCCCTGAAGGAAGGAGAGGAAAAGTTCATGGCGCACGCACGCGCCATCAAACGGTACGGAGCGGCGGTAGTGGTCATGGCCTTTGACGAAAAGGGACAAGCGGACACGGCCGCCCGCAAGATTGAGGTTTGCGAACGGGCTTACCGGCTGCTCGTGGACAAGGTGGGCTTCAATCCGCACGACATCATCTTCGACCCTAACGTGCTCGCCGTGGCCACCGGCATAGAAGAGCACGACAACTACGCCGTGGAGTTCATCAAGGCGACCGGTTGGATTAGAAAGCATCTGCCCGGAGCGCACGTAAGCGGAGGCGTAAGTAACTTGTCCTTCTCGTTCCGGGGAAACAACTATATCCGCGAGGCGATACATGCGGTATTCCTATACCACGCCATCCGGGAAGGAATGGATATGGGAATCGTGAATCCTGCGACTTCCGTCATGTACAGCGACATTCCGCAGGACGTATTGGAAAAGATAGAAGATGTTGTCCTGAACCGTCGGCCTGACGCGGCCGAACGCCTGATTGAACTGGCGGACAAGCTGAAGGCGAACGCCTCTTCCGGCACGGAATCCTCAAACGCCCAGCAAAGCCAATGGCGCAGGCAGTCCATTCAGGAGCGACTGAAATATGCTCTGATGAAAGGAATAGGCGACTACCTCGAAGAAGACTTGGCCGAGGCTTTGCGACTCTATCCTAAGGCGGTAGACGTAATCGAAGGTCCTCTGATGGACGGCATGAATTATGTAGGCGAACTCTTCGGAGCCGGCAAGATGTTCCTTCCGCAAGTCGTAAAAACCGCGCGGACGATGAAGAAGGCCGTAGCCATCCTGCAACCGGTCATTGAATCGGAAAAGGTAAAGGGAACGGCATCCGCCGGAAAGGTATTGCTCGCTACGGTAAAGGGAGACGTACACGACATCGGAAAGAACATCGTATCTGTGGTGATGGCTTGCAACGGGTATGAAATCATCGACTTGGGTGTAATGGTTCCGGCGGAAACAATCATTCAGCGAGCGATTGAGGAGAAGGTGGACATCATTGGCCTCAGCGGGCTGATAACTCCTTCACTGGAGGAAATGACTCACGTAGCCATTGAACTGGAAAAAGCGGGGTTAGACATTCCGCTGTTAATAGGCGGGGCCACTACTTCAAAGACGCACACCGCCTTGAAAATCGCTCCGGTCTATCACGCTCCCGTAGTGCATCTGAAGGACGCTTCACAAAACGCCAGTGTCGCCGCTCGGCTGTTGAATCCGCAAGCGAAAGCGGAACTGGTGAACGAGCTGAAGGCCGAATATCAACAGATACGGGAAAAAAGCAAATCGTTCCGCCGTGAAACGGTTCCTTTGGAGGAAGCGCAAAAGAATAGACTAAACTTGTTTTAATAGGCTTATGAGGAAAAGGATTCATCTTCCTTTGGCATATTTTGTCACGCTTCTCCTTTTTCTGGCCTCCTGCTCAGGGAAGGGAGAGAAAAAGCCGATTGAAGGGAACGGCGGCAACGCCGCGCTCAGCAACATCTTTGAACGGAAAAGCGTGCGCAGTTACTTGGACAAGGACGTAGAGAAGGCAAAAATAGATCTGATGCTTCGTGCCGGAATGGCCGCCCCGTCAGGAAGGGACATCCGGCCGTGGGAATTTATCGTCATCTCAAACCGTGCGAGCTTGGACTCAATGGCGAACGCATTGCCAACGGCTAAAATGCTCGCCCAAGCCCACCACGCAATTGTTGTCTGCGGAGACTCCACACGCTCGTCCTATTGGTATTTAGATTGCTCCGCCGCCACCCAGAACATATTGTTAGCGGCCGAGAGTCTGGGACTGGGTGCCGTATGGACCGCCGCTTATCCATAAGAAGAGCGTATACGTGTCGTACGCAAGTATACGGCACTACCCGACCATATCCTTCCGCTCTGCGTCATTCCCTTCGGCTACCCCGCACAAGAAGGACAACCCAAACAGAAATACAATGAAAGGAAGATTCATTACGAAGTGTACTAACTGAACTTAGGCTCAACTACTCCTTGATGACCTGCTTGTAATAGTCGAAGCGGGCCATAACGTCACGAACAAAGTTGTAGGTTTCAATGCCATGAAAGTAACCATTCTTACAAACCGGGTCGGTAAAGTATTTTTCGTCGCTTTTCAGGAGGATGAACTCTTCTACATTGTCCTCCCACAGCAATTTGTCCTTCCCGTACTTTTCCGTCAACGCCATCGCGTCATAAATATGTCCTAAACCGGAATTATAAGCCGCCAACACGAAATTCACGCGTTCTTGCTTATCCTTTATCATCTGAAGGCTTTTTCCGATAGCGGCAATATACTTGACGGCAGCCTTCACACTCTCTTCCGGGTCTTGCTCTTTTCCAGAAGGGACTCCCATAGCCCGGGCGGTAGAAGGCATGAGCTGCATCAACCCCTTCGCTCCAGACCATGACACGACAGTAGTATCAAAATTGGACTCCGCATAAGCTATTGAAGCCAACAAACGCCAATCCCAGTCAATAGCTTTAGCGTATTTCTTAAACAAGTCATCATAATAGGAAATCCGGCCTTCTTCTATGGATAATATGGAAGAGCGGGAAATCAACTTGCTGTCCTCAAAATAACGCTTAACACTTGCCGCATAAGTAGGGGAAGTCACGTTCTCCTTATACCACTTATCGGCTGCGGCAGCCAACTCAGTACACTCTTTCCTTACCGCCCACGAGGAAGGTTGTTCCAAGCTAATCGCCAAATCAACGTTCAGGTTAGTATAATAAGTGCTGTTCAGCCTCGCCAAATCATTATCGGCCACTGTATACGGAATCTTCCCTTGCGCAACTTTGGCAATCAGGTCTTCCACTGTACTGCTGTCGTTAACGGCATGAATGGTAATCCCCCCTCCCAATTCCTCGTTCAGGTTAAGCAGTCTGTCATAATGCTTTCCCGGCTTAACGTAGACCTCCTTGCCTATCAGTTCAGTCACGTCCTTCAACGTCTTTCCTCCATTCTTTCGCTGCACAATTACCTGAAAGGTTATCATCTTCTCCCCGCAATATAAAAGGCTGTCTTTTCCCTCCTTAGTTATGGGCAGACCGTAGGCTATAAAATCGCCTTCTCCCGTTAACAATTTCCTCGTGAGTTCCTGCATGTTGGCAGCTGTTTCAACCCGAAGTTTCAGGCCCAAGCTTTCAGCGAACCGCTCGCCGAGCTCATATTGAAATCCCATATTCTGTCCCCTATATATAAAATAGGAAGTCGAGCCATAAAGAGTCAGTGCAGTCAGTTCTCCGCTATCTTTCATTTGGGTCAGATCATAAGAAGACTTCCTGCCCTTCTCCCGGTTATCATGGCAACCGCTCAGCAACAGGTACGCAAAAGCGAAAAGCAGTAAAGCAATCACTCCTCCGCTTCCTCGCACACGAATGCCGAAAGTGTCATTAGAGGGATTTATACCCGCCATTCCGATAATTAACATCTCTATTATAGTAATAATTGAATTAAATACACTAATTTTGCATTGTTAACGTAACGAGATTACGTATAGCAAATATAACAACTATTCATTAAAATAACAACGTAATGGTCAAACACATTGTATTATTTAAGCTGAAAGACGAAGTTCCAACCGAAAAGAAATTAGCTGTTATGAACCAATTTAAAGCGGCCATCGAAGCGCTTCCTTCCACCATCTCCGTTATCCGAAAAATTGAAGTCGGACTGAACATCAATCCGAATGAATTGTGGAATATAGCCCTGTATAGCGAGTTCGATACATTAGAAGACGTAAAATATTACGCTACTCACCCCGACCATGTGGCGGCAGGAAAGATTTTAGCGGAAACAAAAGAAAGCCGCTCATGCGTAGACTACGAAATTTAACTCTTATCCATATCAATCACAATGAAGAAATTATACTCATTGCTGTTCCTTTGCTTCATTATGGGAATGGCGCAGGCGCAGATTCAAGAGCCTGTTAAGTTTAAGACAGAACTGAAAACCTTGTCCGATACGGAAGCGGAAATCGTTTTCACAGGAACTATCGATGCAGGATGGCACGTATATTCTACGGAATTGGGAGACGGAGGCCCCATATCCGCAACATTCAATGTCGACAGTAAATCCGGAGTAGAGCTTGTCGGTAAACTGCAACCGGTAGGAAAAGAGGTAGCCATCTTCGACAAGCTGTTCGAGATGAACGTGCGCTATTTTGAGAGCACCGCCCAATTCTCCCAAAAAATAAAGTTCACTGGAGGAGCCTACGCCATTGAGGGCTATCTGCAATTCGGCGCATGCAACGACGAGAACTGCCTGCCGCCGACAGACGTTCCGTTTAAATACTCCGGAGAAACGAAGGCGCAAGCCCCTACCGCAACGGCGGATAAAGAGGTGAAAAAAAAAACTGAACCGGCAGTAACGCCTACTGAAGAAAAGACAGAAAAGGAAGCGGAAGCCTCATCCGCTATGATCGAGTCTACCCCGGCAGCCTCAGACTCAACACTCACGACGCAGCAGCCGGAAATCGCCGCCTCCGATTTATGGAAACCCGTAATAGACGAGCTGAACGCCTTAGGAGAAGAGACTCAAAAAGACGCGTCTTGGCTATATATTTTTCTCGCCGGATTTCTGGGAGGACTGGTCGCACTGTTCACTCCTTGCGTATGGCCCATTATTCCGATGACCGTAAGTTTCTTCCTGAAACGGAGCGAGAATAAAAGAAAAGGCATCCGTGACGCATGGACTTACGGGGCCTCAATCGTGGTAATTTACGTATCATTAGGAGTAATCATCACACTCATATTTGGAGCAAGCGCCCTGAACGCCTTGTCCACGAACGCCGTATTCAATATCTTCTTCTTCCTGATGCTTGTGGTATTCGCCGCTTCCTTCTTCGGAGCGTTCGAGATTACCTTGCCTTCAAAGTGGAGCACAGCGGTAGACAACAAGGCGGAATCAACCACCGGACTGCTGAGCATTTTCCTGATGGCGTTCACGTTAGCCTTAGTTTCCTTCTCCTGTACCGGCCCGATAATCGGCTTCGTTCTGGTGGAGGTTTCTCAAGGAAGCAACATTCTCGCACCCACTATCGGAATGTTAGGGTTCGCCATCGCCTTAGCCTTGCCGTTCACCTTGTTCGCCCTCTTCCCCGTCTGGCTGAAGTCCATGCCGAAATCCGGAGGATGGATGAACGTCATCAAGGTGACGTTAGGATTCCTCGAATTGGCGTTCGCCCTCAAGTTCTTGTCCGTCGCTGACTTGGCTTACGGTTGGAGGCTACTCGACCGTGAAACGTTCTTGGCCTTATGGATTATGATATTCGCCTTGCTCGGCTTCTATCTATTGGGCAAAATCAAGTTCCCGCACGACGATGACAGCAACAAGGTAGGGGTAACCCGCTTCTTCTTGGCCCTCATTTCTCTGGCGTTCGCCGTCTATATGGTGCCGGGACTGTGGGGAGCTCCATTGAAAGCCATAAGCGCCTTTACGCCGCCCATGTACACTCAGGATTTCAGTCTGTACGAGGACGAGGTACAGCCGCAGTTTAAGGATTACGAGGCCGGTATGGAATACGCCCGCCAACAAGGGAAACCCGTCATGATAGACTTTACCGGATACGGCTGCGTGAACTGCCGGAAGATGGAAGGAAAAGTATGGATTGACCCCAAAGTGAAAGACATCATCAGCAACGACTACGTGTTAATCTCACTGTACGTGGACGAGAAAGAGCCGCTGCCGGAACCGATAACCGTCGTAGAAAACGGGAAGGAGCGCAAGCTGCGCACGGTTGGAGACAAGTGGAGCTATCTGCAACGCGTGAAGTTCGGGGCCAACGCCCAACCCTTCTACGTGCTTTTGGACAATGAAGGAAATCCGCTGAACAAGTCATACGCTTACGATGAAGATATAGCGAAGTACGTTGACTTCCTAAAAACCGGATTAGAAAACTATAAGAAAAGCAAATAATTCCTACTTCATCAGCCCGATTGAATAGGCTAATACGGGCGAAAAAGAGAACGAGCCATAGCGAACTCGACTTTCGAGACACGCTATGGCTCGTTTTATTACGCACCGTGACAGTCGGGCATACCTCCCGCACTTCCGAACGGAACGCTTGCCCGAAAGCGGCAACTCCAAGAGTTTGTCTAAATTTCACGTTCAAGTGATTTTACAAGGTCTCTCTTCCCAAATTACGCATAACAGATAACCGTCATCCTACCCGATGAATCGGAATGGAATCTTAAAAACAGACCATAATTAAAAACGGAACATTTTACACGCTCAGAAATGCGATAATTCCGACCGGGGTACGAGCCGGACGAAAAGAACGCAATGTAGAGGCACCAGAGAAATTCAGAATGTCAGCCAATCGGAGCACACAGTAACAGTTTTATCCATTTAGCAAAGAAATCATTTCTTATTATAATCAGATTTGCCTATACATCAAAATATAGACAGATTCATTTTGTTCAGAAAAGAAGAGTAATTAGAGGGCGAAAAGCGTAAAATTCACGTCTCATTCGCCGAAAGGGGCTTTCGCTTGCAAGAGGAAGGGCTAACGCTCAGGAGAGACAGGGCTGTTTCTCACGAGCCGCAGGGCTGCGGCTCACGCCAGATTTCCCTTTCCGACCGCCTCCAAAGCGCATATTTATACGTTTTTCTCCCCGAAACACGCGTTTTTTTCACGTTTCTCATCCAATCCGGCCACCTAAAAAGAGAATCTTGACGAGTTTCTTTAAAAAGAAAATCTTAAAAACAGAACATTTTCCTCAAAGGTAAACGCCTCGGTCATCTGGCTTAAACAAGGATTTGTCCCACATCTCTCCACTCTCGCCTTCAGACTGAATCAGACGCTTCTTCAAGAAGTCCTTAAACATTGGACGATGGCCGATGTAACAGGTTATTTAAACGAACGAAACAGAATTGTAACATGAAAACCAGACCTTCGCGGCAAGAAAAAATAGACAACAGCGAAAGACGAAATATGAGAAAGACAAGAATCGTTTTCACTATGTTAATTGGCTGCATGGCATTTACCGCATCAGCAAAGGATGACACAACTCAAAAAAGCGATGGGGACACGCCAAAAGGGAAAGCGATTATTACTATTTTCTCAGACGTACACTCCGGGTTCGGAGCGTACAACGACGACCGGGGATTCAATCTGGACCGAGCTTACATCGGGTATCAGTATGATTTGACTCACGAACTGCAAATAAAGGCGATAGCGGACTTCGGACGCTCGAAGGAAGTGAATGACTACCAACGCATCGGTTTTATCAAAAACGCTTCAGTAGCGTGGAAGCGCGACAAATGGACGCTGAACGCCGGACTAATCACGACAACTCAATTTAAGATACAAGAAGACTTCTGGGGCAAGCGCTACATCATGAAGTCTTTCCAAGATGAATACAGTTTAACAAATACCTGTCGGCCGATGTCATTCTGGTCAATGGAGAAGGTTACAAAAAAATACAGGTAAAAGACGGATTGCAGTATGGGGCGGGAATCACGGTAAACCCTATTGAAACGTTGATATTGAGAGCCTACGGTTCATTCCACGAAGCCACGGAAGACGGGGAAAAAGGCATCGCCAACTTCGCCGCCTTCGCCGGATACAAACATAAAAACTTTTCATTAGCGGCGGAATACAACTATCAGGCTAACACTTCGTTCGTCTCAAAGCAAAACCTGAACGGCGTTTCCGTATACACGAACATCCCCATCAACAAAAACGTCAGTATTTTCGGACGATGGGACAGACTGAGTTCAAACGACAGATGGAATGAAGCCGACGACGGCATGGCCGGCATAGCCGGAGCGGAATTCAAAATCGGGAAATACATCAAACTGGCCCCAAACTTCCGCGTCTGGTCGCCCAAACAAACCGGAGTCCCCAAAGCGTATTACGCCTACCTGAACGCTTCCTTCAATTTATAGCCAATAAAGTTCCTGACTTAAAATATATACGTTCAAAACATAAATATCAATGACAATGAAAAAGTTTTATCTATCTTTAGTAGCGGGCGCGATAGCCATTTCGTTCGCCGCCTGCGGTGGACAAAAAACAACCAACCCCAATGGACGTGAATCAGTGGAACTGACAGGAGCGGGAGCCACTTTCCCCCTACCTTTTTATAATATGTCCTTCGAAGGTTACGGAGCCACCCACAGCGATAAGGTCGCTTATGGAGGTATCGGCAGCGGAGGAGGTGTGCGCAACCTGAAGGACGGCATCGTAGACTTTGCAGGAAGCGACGCTTTCCTGAGCGAAGAGGAAATGAAAGAGATGAAACCCGTAGTGCACATTCCCACCTGTATGGGAGCCGTCGTGCTAGCATATAACCTGCCCGACGTTTCCGCATTGAACCTGTCAGGAGATGTCATCGCCGACATTTACGCGGGCAAGATTACCGACTGGAACGACGCCCGCCTGCAAAAGCTGAATCCCGACGCGAAACTGCCGGCCAAGAAAATCATTCTGGCCTACCGCTCGGACGGCAGCGGCACGACATTCGTCTTCACCGATTACCTGTCTAAGGTAAGCGAGAACTGGAAGAATACATACGGAGCCGGAAAGACGGTTGACTTCCCCGTAGGGCAAGCGGCCAAAGGCAATCCGGGAGTGGCCGGAATCATCGCGCAGACTCCCTATTCATTAGGATATATCGGCTCTGAATACGCCTTCGCCCAGAAGTTGGCTTACGCGAGCGTAATGAACAAGAAAGGGGAGCTGATTGTTCCCTCAACCGAAAGCATCTCGGCCGCAGCGGGAGAGATTCCGCAAGACACGCGCTGCTCCATCACCGACGCCGACGCTGAGGGCGCATACCCTATCAGTTGCTTCACTTGGCTGCTGATATATAAGGAGCAACACTATTCTGACCGCACGAAAGCGCAGGCCGAGGCTACGCTAGACCTGATTCAGTACATGCTGAGCGACAGCATACAGCAGACAACAGCCGCCGTACACTACGCTCCGCTACCTAAAAAAGCCGTAGAGATAAGCCTTCAGAACCTGAAGGGGGTTACCTATGACGGCCAAGCCATATTAAAATAACCAGAATATGCTAAGCGAAAAGAGGCTTTTCCACTACCCTATACTGCCCGAAAGGCAGTAGAACGGCGGAACGGTAAAGCCTCTTTCCGCTTTATTCCTGAAACTTAGCGCATCTTTTCTTATGCAAGACAAAATATTCAGAGTATTGCTCATACTCTCCGCAATCGTGATACCGGTCATAGGAGGCGGAATCGTTTATTCCCTCACGGTAGACGCTTCGGGAGCGTTCGAGTATTTCGGATTCTGGCACTTCATCTTCTCGGACGACTGGGTGACCACGGCGGGGAAGGAAAGCTACGGAGCGCTTCCTTTCATCACGGGAACGCTGCTGACCACGGCGCTGGCCCTGCTGATGTGTATCCCCTTCTCGCTGCCCGTAGCCCTGTTTACGGGAGAATACTTCAAGGGCAAGAAGATAGCCGCCATCTTGGGAACGGTGACCGATCTGCTCGCGGGTATTCCCTCCATCATCTACGGTCTGTGGGGATTCTACGTGCTGCGCAACGTGTTCATGCACCTTAACCTCTCCCCGCAAGGCTCGGGTATACTGACGGCGGCCTTCGTACTGGCCATCATGATTGTGCCCTACGCCGCCTCGCTCAGCGCGGAGTTCATCAAGATGGTACCATCTGACCTGAAGGAAGGGGCCTACGCGATGGGAGCGACAAGAGCGGAGGTCATCCGCAGGGTTGTCTTCCCGATGGCGGGCTCGGGTATCTTCTCGGCCTATATTCTGGCCATCGGACGGGCGTTGGGAGAGACCATGACGGTGACGATGCTGATAGGCAACACCAACCAGATGCCGGACACGCTGCGGACGACGGGAAACACGATGGCGAGTATCATCGCCAACCAGTTCGGCGAGGCGGACGGGCTGAAGCTGTCGGCCCTGATAGCCATCGGCCTGCTGCTGTTCCTCATCACGGCGGTCATCAACATGATAGGCAAGATACTTATCCGCCGGGCGCGCCACGTATAACATTGAACCACTTTAGAACCGATTAAACTTAGGAAACAGAGATATGACACATGACAGTAATATCCGAATCCGGATTATAAAGAACCGCGCGCTATACATCATAGTATGCGTACTGGCGGGACTGACGGCCATCCCGCTACTGGCCATCCTCGGCGAGGTGCTCGTAAAGGGTTGGCAACAATTAGGATGGTCGTTCCTGACGGAAGCCACGCCTAACGCTTACAAGGCGATGATGGCGGCCGCCGCGGGCGAGGAGATGCCGGGAGGCATAGCGAACGGCATTGTGGGCACCTTCCTCATGCTGACACTGGCCTCGGTGGTGTCCATACCCGTAGGCGTGTTCTGCGGAATCTGCCTCTCGGAGTACCGCAAGAACTGGTTCGCCACGATAGTGAGCTACCTGACGGACCTGCTGCAAGGCACGCCCTCCATCATCATAGGCATCATCACGTACATCTGGGTGGTAGTCCCCATGAAAGGCTACTCGGCCTTCGCAGGCAGCGTGGCGCTGTTCATCATGATGCTCCCGCTCATCATCCGCTCTACGGAGGAGACGATGAAGGTGCTGCCCGAGACGCTGAAGGAGGCGGGCCTCGCGTTGGGCGGAAGCTACTGGAGGGTAATGCTTCAGGTGATGCTCCCGTCGGCGTTGGGCAGCATATTCACCGGTATCCTACTGGCCATATCGCGCGTCGTGGGCGAGACGGCTCCGCTCATGTTCACCGCCCTCGGCGGGGCGGCCATCAGCTGGAACATGGCCAAGCCCATGTCGGCCGTGCCGCTGCTCATCTGGGAGTTCTTCAACGACCCCAACCTGCAGAGCCTCATCTGGGGAGCCTCGCTCTTCCTGCTCACCTTCGTACTCTGTCTTAACTTATTAGCTAAACGTATCGCAAAGAAATGGAAAATATAAAAGACCCTATTCTACAGATTAAGGACGTGTGCATATCCTACACGTCGGACACGATGGCCGTGAAGCACGTCTCGGCGGACATCGAGAAGAACACCATCACCGCCATCATGGGCCCCTCGGGATGCGGCAAGAGTACGCTGCTCAGGGCCGTGAACCGTATGCACGAGCTGTACAAGAACATACGCGTCACGGGCGAGATTCTGCTCAACGGCGAGAACGTGCTGCAAATGGAGCCGATGGAGGAGCGCCGCCGGGTGGGAATGGTGTTCCAGAGGCCTAACCCGTTCCCTACGATGAACATCTACGACAACGTGCTAGCCGGATACATCCTGAACGGCATACGGCTGACGAAGGCGCAGAAGGACGAAATCGTGGAGCGTAACCTGCGCAACGTGGCGCTCTGGGACGAGGTGAAGGACTCGCTCACCAAGCGGGGAACCTTCCTCTCCGGAGGGCAGCAACAGCGGCTCTGCATAGCGCGCTCACTGGCCCTGCAACCGGACATCCTGCTGATGGACGAGCCGACGTCGGCCCTCGACCCCATAGCGACGAAGCACATCGAGGGGCTGATGGACGACCTGAAGAAGGAGGTCACCATACTTATCGTGACGCACAATATGTCGCAGGCCATGCGCATATCGGACCGTTCGATGTTCATGTACATGGGCGAGCTGATAGAGTATGACCTCACCGTCAATATGTTCAAGAACCCGAAGGACGAGCGCACCAGCGCCTACCTGACGGGAAAGATGGGATAACCGCGGGGACTTCCGGGCGGAGGCCCGACCCGCCATTCCGAGCTTACTTGACCGCGTCAAACAATCCGCACGGCCGCGAAAGCGTCAGCCGTGCGGATTTTCCGTTTATAGCCGTACGGATACAAGTTGATAGCCGTACGGGTACAAGTTGATAGCCGTACGGGTACAAGTTGACAGCCGTACGGGTATAAGTTCAGAGCCGTACGGATACAAGTTGCTAGCCGTACGGATACAAGTTGCTAGCCGTACGGATACAAGTCGCTAGCCGTACGGATACAAGTCGCTAGCCGTACGGGTACAAGTTCATAGCCGTACGGGTAGAAGTTGACAGCCGTACGGATATATTTCCATAGATATGTATTTACCTTATATATAGATGTACATCTGTCTATACCATAGATGTACATCTACAAGTTTATAGATGTACATCCGCAAGTTTATAGATATACATCTGTAAGTTCGTAGATGCGCATCTGTATGGTTGGCAGATACGCATTTGTAATATAGACAGATGTACGGCCATGAACTTATAGCCGTACGGCCGAAAAAAGAGGGGGCGTCTCCGTCACGGAGACACCCCCTCATGGCATATTCAATATAATACAGAAAAAAGTAGTTACTCTTTAATCGTGATGCGGCAGTTGGACAAGTCCTCGATTATCGCCAAGCTCTCTATGCGCACCCCTTTCTCTTCCAGTACCTTCCGTCCGTTCTGGAAAGCCTTCTCGATGATGAATCCCATCCCGACCAGCGTGGCTCCGGACTGCCTTATCAGGTCAAGGATGCCTAGAGCGGCGTTGCCGTAGGCGAGGAAGTCGTCGACGAACAGCACGTTGTCGTCCGGGGTCAGGAAGTCGGCGCTTATCACCACCTCGTAGTCACGGTCCTTCGTAAACGAGTGTACCGTGGTGCTGAGGGCGTTCTGAATGGTCTTCGGCGACTTCTTCTTGGCGAACACCACGGGGAGGTCCATCAGATAGCCGGTCATGATGGCCGGAGCTATCCCGCTCGCCTCAATCGTCATAATCTTGTTCACGTTGGTCGCAGCGAAGCGGCGCACGAACTCCACCCCGATGGACTTCATCAGCACGGGGTCAATCTGATGATTGATAAAGCTGTCTACCTTCAAGATGCCACCCTCGTAGCACTTTCCGTCCTGTAAGATTCTCTTCTTTAATAACTGCATGACAGTGGGTTATCTGTTGTTCCTCAAGTCCTTCACTCTGACGGCCTTGCCCTCGCTCTGCGGCAGCGTGCCTTTCTTCACGAGCTTCACCTTCGGGGTCACCAGTATCTCGTCCTTCAGCTGACGGGTGATTTCCTTGCGGACACGCTCCAGCTCGATGTAGTTGTCGGTGGACAAGTCGCTCAGCTCGACCTCCACTACCATCTCGTCCTGATTGTTCGTCGTCTCCAGTATGATGAGGTAGTTGCTTCCGAGCTCGGGGAACTGCACGAGAATCTTCTCCACCTGCATGGGGAAGATGTTCACTCCCTTTATGATGAACATATCGTCGCTCCGGCCCTTGATGCGGTCGATGCGCAGGTGAGTACGCCCGCACGGACACTCTCCGGGCAGGATTCGGGTAAGGTCTCTCGTGCGGTAGCGAATCAGGGGCATCATCTCCCGGTCTAAGGTGGTCAGCACCAGCTCCCCTACCTCACCGTCCGGCACGGGTTCTCCCGTCTCCGGATTGATAATCTCCACCAGATAGCAGTCCTCCCAGAAGTGCATCCCGTTCTGCTCCTGACATTCAAACGCCACGCCCGGGCCGTTCATCTCCGTCATGCCGAAGCTGTTGTACGCCTTTACGCCCAACATCCGCTCTATCTTGCGCCGCTGCTCGTCCGTATGAGGCTCGGCCCCGATGACCAGTGTCTTCAGACTAGTTCCCGCGGGGTCAATCCCCTCCTCCTGCATGACCTCGGCGAGGCGGATGGCGTAGCTCGGTATCGCGTGCAGCGCGGTCGTCTTGAAGTCGTTGATGAACTTTATCTGCCGCTTGCTGTTTCCCGCGGCGGCGGGTACGGTCAGGCAGCCCAGACGCTCCGCCCCGTACTGGAACCCCAACCCTCCGGTGAACATACCGTATCCGGAACTGTTTTGGAACACGTCCGTCTTGCGGATTCCTACCATATAGAGGCAGCGGGCTACCAGATTAGCCCACGAGTCCAAGTCGTGCCTCGAATGCACGATGACCGTCGGGTTGCCAGTCGTTCCACTGGAGGAATGGATGCGCACCCCGTCATTCTTCATGTCTCCCGCCACCAGTCCGAAAGGGTAGTGCGCCCTCATGTCGGCCTTAGTAGTGAAGGGCAGTTTCCGGATGTCCTCCAGTGTCCGTACGCTGTCGGCGGTAATGCCGTGCTCCGCGAAGACCTTCTTGTAGTAAGGAGAGTTTCCCGCAATGGCGATTGTCTTCCTCAGCCGTTGGAGTTGCAGTTCCCGCAACTTCTCCCGGCTCATGGTCTCTATCTCTTCTTCCCAATACTGTGTACTGCTCATAACGCTCGTCCGCTTTAATTACATCAGCCGTTCCGCTATCTCCTTACCTGCGGCCAACGCCTTGAGGTTCATCTCGACGATAGCCTCTCCCTTGCGCTCGAAGATTTCGCGCACGCTGTCCTGTATCTTCTCGTAGGCGATACCCAAGAACGGTATCGTAGCTCCCAACAAGACGATGTTGGCCACGCGCGAGCTTCCCACCTCCTTAGCCACCGTGTCGACGTTCAGCACGATTTTATGGGGGAGCTTGCCTATCTCCTCCGCCACGCTCTCCGGCTTCGGATAGTTGGGTATGTTGATGAACGGGGTCTCGTTGGTGACGAGCCATCCTTCCTCGCTCAGGTAAGGCAGATAGCGCAGCCCTTCCATCGGCTCCAGCGAGATAATCAAGTCGCACTTCCCCGAGGGGATGAGGTCGGAGGCGATGGGTTGGTCACTGATACGCAGGTTAGACTGCACGTCCCCGCCGCGCTGACTCATTCCGTGCACTTCCGCCTGCTTCATGTAAAGTCCTTCCTTCAGCGCGGCCTTTCCGATTACTGTGGCAATGGACAGAATGCCTTGTCCGCCCACTCCCGATAATATAATGTCTTTTTTCATCGCTTATTTGTTCTTTCTCTTTTTACGGGCTAATGTTTGTATGCACTCTCTGCGCGGGATAATCACGGATACGCCCTTGTACTCGATTTCCTCGCGTATCACCCGCTTTATCTCCTCGTAATTCTTCTTCAGCGGAACGACGACGCGTATGTGGGCCGGGTCTACTCCGATGCCCGCGCATATCGCCTCAAGCCTTCCCGTTCCCGCGGAATCCTGCCCTCCGGTCATCGCTGTCGTTTCGTTGTCGGAGATGACGATGGTCACGTTGGTATTCTCGTTCACGCAGTCGAGCAGGCCGGTCATGCCCGAATGGGTAAAGGTCGAGTCCCCTATCACCGCCACGCTCGGGTGAAGTCCGCCGTCCGCCGCGCCTTTCGCCATCGTAATGGAAGCCCCCATGTCCACGCACGAGTTAATCGCGTGGAAAGGAGCGTTAGCGCCCAACGTATAGCAGCCGATGTCGCTGAATACCTTGTGCGAGGGATACTCCTCCTTCAGCACCTGCGTCAGTGTCGTGTACACGTCACGATGGCCGCATCCTTCGCAAAGGGCGGGCGGACGCATCTCCACGACGGCGGGCACTTGGAACTTGGAGACGTTCTCCTTGCCCACGGCACGGGCCACGGAATCGGGGGTCAGCTCCCCGTCCTGAGGAAGCGTACCGTCCAAGCGGCCCTTCACCTTGACTCCTATGCCGAGATAGCCCTTCAGCTGCTTCTCCACGAACGGCTGCCCGTCCTCTAGCACAAGAATCTCCTCGCAGCTCTCCACCAACTGGAGCAGCTGCCGTTTGGGGAGCGGATACTGGCCTATCTTGAGCACCGGATACTCGCAGCCGTCCGGATAGTTCTCCATCAGGTAGTTGTACCCGATGCCGCACGCCACGATACCCAGTTTCCTGTTCGGGCCGTCTATATACTTATTATAAGGCGAGTTCTCGGAAGCCTTGATAAATTCCTCTTGGCGCACAAGCAATTCCTTATAACGCTTGCGGGCATTTCCCGGCAACAGGATAAACTGGCGGGGGTCGTCGCTAAAGGAAAGCTCGTTCTGCGCCTTCTGCGCCTTGCGCTCCACTCCGGAACGGGAATGGGCGAGGCGAGTCACCATTCGCATCAGTACCGGTTCGCCCATCCGCTCGGAAAACTCGAAGCCATCGTACACCATATCGTACGCCTCCTGCTGATTACTGGGCTCGTACATGGGGATGAGCGTAAAGTCGCCATAGAAACGGCTGTCCTGCTCGTTCTGCGACGAATGCATACTGGGGTCGTCCGCAGCCACTACGATAAGGCCCCCCTTTACTCCCGTAATGCCGGAGTTAACGAAGCAATCCGCCGCCACGTTCATGCCGACGTGCTTCATGCAGACCAACGCCCGCTTTCCGACGAACGACATACCCAAAGCGGCTTCCATCGCCGTCTTCTCGTTGGCGCACCAACGGCTGTGTATACCGCGCTCCTCCGTAATGGGAGCCGCCTGAATATATTCGGTAATCTCTGTGGATGGAGTGCCGGGATAGGCAT
The DNA here is from genome assembly GCA_949285075.1 of uncultured Bacteroides sp. GTDB lineage: Bacteria > Bacteroidota > Bacteroidia > Bacteroidales > Bacteroidaceae > Bacteroides. The sequence continues at coordinate 35,675 of CASDXF010000026.1, forward strand.
ATACTCCTGAAAGTCCGGCGTCCAATGCGGCTTGCGCAATGGCTTCATCGCCAAGTAAGAGTTGTTTGCTCATATATAGTTTCTTTTTATTAGTATTGGCGTAGTTTGTAATCTGTCGGGCAAAGATAGCCTTTTCATTTCGTTTTATTACAAACTCACCTGAAAATCTTTCTTTCATTCAGCGCTTTCCAATACCTTCTCGCATTCGCCATGTGGTCGGCATAGTTGGACGCAAAGTTATGCGTACCCGAAAAATCCTCCTTCGCACACATATAAAGATAGTTGTGCCGGGCATAGTTCAGCACGCTGTCGATACCTTTCTTTGTGGGAATACGGATGGGGCCGGGAGGCAGTCCGGTGCGCAGATAAGTGTTATAAGGAGAGTCGATTTTCAGGTCTGAGGACATGACACGGCGAATTCCGAAATTTCTCATAGCGAACCGGACAGTGGGGTCGGCCTGCAAAGGTATGTTCGCCATCAACCTATTCATATACAATCCCGCCACAATCGGTTTCTCTTCTTCATTATTAGTTTCCTCCTCGACAATGGAAGCCAATGTGCATACCTCTTCCGGAGTCATCCCAATGGAAGCGGCCTTTTCTAACCGGTCACTGTTCCAAAAGCGTTCACGCTCCTTTTGCATACGGAGAAAGAAATCGTCCGCACTCATGTCCCAATACACCTCATAGGTATCAGGCAGGAAAAGAGTGTAAATGGAAGCAGAATCATAGCCCATCCTACGGAGATAAAGCGTATCGGTCAGCCGGGCGGCTATCTCCGCCGAGTCAACCATGAGCTGACGGCCGACGTTACGGGCCAACACGCCGAGCGTCCTGACGCTGCCCACGACAAGCGGGTAAGGCTCCTGATAGCCCCGGGAAAGGCGGCTATAAACGTGATAAACGTCGTCACCCGGGTGAATGACGTACCGCCCCGTATGCACGTTACGGTCTAAACGCTTGTACTTCGCCATCCAACGAAACCCGGCGAGGCGGTTGGCCCGTCCTTCCCTATATACCTTGTTATATATAGAGTCCGCCGTATCGTCACGGTCTATATAAATATAAACGGTGCGCTCCGGGTGAAACTGTGGAGCGAACAGAAGATAATATAACGTTCCGCCCGCAACGAGGCCAAACAAAACTATCGCCAACGAGACGATAAGTAAGGTGTTTTTAATTCGTTTCTTCATCATTGGGTAAGAATCTGTCGTTTAGTGCGGCCATTTCCGATAGTCACTCTCCGCCTCTATCTTATTCTCTATCTCGTCCGGAAGCGGAGCGAAAAAGTCCATGCCCGTAAGCTGCTCCACTCGGTCTACCGGGACCGAATAAGTGGAAAGTGGCTCTACCGCCATCTGGTTATTAAAAAGAAAGCCGATGGCCCGCATAGGCTTGACGTAAGGCGAGAGGACAACCTTGAAGAAACGTTTGGGCACGGCCACCCTGTTAGGCCCGATAGTCTTGGGACGCCTGTCCAGTATCGGCCCGCAAATAATGATTATCGCACTGTCCGCTACAGCCCAATCGCGTATTTTCTCTTCAAGTTCTTTCCACGCCCTCCGGTTCAACTGCGGATGCTGCGGGCACATATTGCTGAAGTAGAACGACTCCTCCATCGCCGTCCGACTCCATTTCATATCAGCGGCGGGAGCCATGTGTCCCCTGTCATATCCCGAACGTTTATAATCGGCATTCGTAGCCGTAGCGCCTTTTACGGCCGGGTCGGCCACAAAGCGGTCTCCTCTTTTCTCTCTGCCCTTCGTCTCTTGACGGGTCAGTTCGTAGGATACCCAATTGGGTAACCGCGTATTCTTGTTGTATGACACGGTATATCCCTTATGGTGAATCAGCTGTTCCTGAAGGGGAACTTTCGAAACGGGAATCTCAAGTTTCCGGCCATCGACGGCAGGCCGTTCGAAAGCGACAGTCTTTCCTTCAACCGCCCCGGCCCTTCTCTCCGGGACGCTCTGAACCGCTTCGCTCCTCGCGCCTCCTTGTCGTTCTTGGGTATAATACAAATAGAGTCCATAAAGCACCGGAAGCAGCGCAATGAGAATCAACGCATATACCAATCCCCTCCTCGGGCTCTCCTTCCGTCGCAAGGATTTTCGCCTTCGTTTCCTCCTTATCATCTATTTCTGTTCCTGCGATTATAAATAAAGTTGTCTATCACGCGGACTAAATAAACGATAATCAGCCCGGCGATGACCATTGCGAATATACGAGCTATCATAATGGCTTTGTTTTAAGTTTTATTCACCTTATCGCAAACCGCCGCCGTTCGGCCGCAAGCGACCGGGCGAAAGCGTCTGGCGTAAAAGCACGCAAATATAAAAGAAGATATTGTGATTTGCAAATCTTCCCATCCGCCATATTCCATATTGCAATCCAGTCCTTAAAAAAAAGAGCCGCAAGTGCTTACGCCACCTTTCGCCGGAAGACTCTGTGAAGAGGTTTTAAAAAGTCATCAAAATGTTCTATTTTTAAGATTTCCGGTTGAAAAAAATCGGCCGAAAGTTCCGTTTCCGACAATCAAGCCGCATGAAAATCGCATTTTTACACGAAAAACTGCGCGTTTATCCTGTCCTATAGTCCTTTGGAAAAGGTGGAGAAGGGTTTCCGCTCCTGTTGGAAAGGGCGGGCGGACGTGAGCCGAAGCCCTATTTCTCACGAGCCGTAGCCCGACCTGACAGATGAAAAGTGCGGGATGGATGACGAAGAGCCTCCCTTTCGGGGTATCAGACGCCGATTTTACACTTTTTAGCTTCTCGTTGTTCTCAATTCCGAAGCGTGAATAAGGTGTCAATATGGCGACGTATCGCCATATATAGTAATAACAAGTATGCCGTTGCGCACGGTCGCCGGACGAATCGTTTTCCATTCATTCGATTCGCTAACTTATTGAATTTTACTGGCGGCTCTAGACGGCGTCCTTTTCGTCCGGCCCGTACTCCGGTCGGAATTATCGCGTTCTGGAGCGTGTAAAATGTTCCGTTTTTCAGAATGGTCATTTTTTAAGATGAATCCATTGAGCCGTGTTTCCCTTCGCTGAACTCAGACCGGAGGAAACCTTTTCGGAAGCGCGAGCAATCCCCGATGCCGCCTCAAGGCGAGATAGTCTCCCCGCGACGCGCTTTCGTCCGTTCAGAGATGAAAACGCCGTCGCCTGTGAAGCAATAGCCCGTCGCCCGACGGCTTTTTCCCGGACGGGGTGGAAGTGTCTCCGTATTTTTCCTCCATTTTCTATCCTTATCGAAGCGGTTAAAAATCATTATATCCATATTAGTTTTAGGATAGCCATTCGGAGTTTTACGGACCGTTGAGAAGATACATTTGAAAGTTTATCCCGTTCTTTTCGCTTAAAGGGCGGAAAATAACGAATAATGCCTATTCATTGGCGATTTGTATACCTCTAGTAGTAAATTAATTCCTATCTTTGTTATAAAAAATAAAAATATGGTAAGAACAAGACTGAACCTTTCTTATTCGATGGCCACGGCGACAGCTGTAGGTTTCTTGGCTTCTTGTAGTAATCTACAGAAAGCGGAAAATCATCCTCATTATAATATAGTATATATTATGACGGATGACCATTGCGCTCAGATGATGAGTTGTTACGACTCTCGTTACATGGAGACTCCTAACCTTGACCGCATCGCGGCCGACGGGGTAAGGTTTACGCAAAGCTTTGTCGCTAACTCTTTGAGCGGACCAAGCCGCGCATGTATGCTTACCGGTAAACACAGCTGCGCGAATAAGTTTTACGACAATACGACCTGCGTATTCGACGGCTCTCAGCAGACTTTTCCTAAACTTCTGCAAAAGGCCGGATATCAGACGGCCTTAGTCGGAAAATGGCATTTGGAAAGCTTACCCACGGGATTTGACTATTGGAAGATTGTACCGGGACAAGGCGATTATTACAATCCAGATTTCATAACCCAAGACAATGACACTGTCCGGGAGCGGGGATACATCACCAATCTTATTACGGACAACGCCATAGACTGGATGGAAAACCGGCGCGACGCAAGCAAACCGTTTTGCCTGCTGATTCACCACAAAGCGATACATAGAAGTTGGATGTCAGATACCTGCAATCTTAACCTGTATGAGGATAAGACCTTTCCGCTACCGGACAATTTCTATGACAATTATGAAGGCCGCTTAGCCGCCGCCGCGCAAGAAATGAGCGTAGCGAAGGATTTGGACGTAATTTACGACCTTAAGATGTTCCGGGAAGATAAGGAAACACCGTTAAAGTCCGCTTACAAATATTATACGGGACGAATGGATAAAGAACAGAAGGCGGCGTGGGATAAGTTCTATAATCCCATCATTGAAGATTTCTATCAGCGGAATCTTCAGGGTAAGGAGCTTGCGGAATGGAAGTTCCAACGCTATATGCGCGACTATATGAAAACGGTGAAGTCTTTAGATGATAATGTAGGACGAGTATTGGATTATTTAAAAGAAAAGGGGCTGCTTGATAACACGCTAATCGTATATACTTCTGATCAAGGATTCTATATGGGAGAGCACGGATGGTTCGACAAACGATTCATGTATGAAGAATCAATGCGCACTCCGCTGATTATGCGTCTTCCAAAAGGGTTCGACCGCAGAGGAGACATATCGGAAATGGTGCAGAACATCGATTACGCTCCGACGTTCCTCGAATTGGCGGGGGCGGATATACCAGACGATATTCAGGGCGTGTCATTGGTTCCGTTATTGAAAGGCAAGCATCCTGAAAACTGGAGAAAATCACTCTATTATCATTTTTACGAATATCCTGCGGAACACATGGTGAAAAGACATTACGGCATTCGTACAGAGCGCTATAAACTGATTCATTTTTATAACGACATTGATAGTTGGGAATTGTATGACTTGCAGGCCGACCCTACGGAAATGCGCAACCTGTACGGTCAGCTTGAATATGAACCTGTCGTAAAGAAACTGAAAGAAGAATTGCTAAAACTTCAAGAGCAATATAATGACCCGGTTCGTTTTTCTCCGGAACGGGACCGGGAATGAAAGATGCAATAAATCATTTAAATTAATAAAACGTTAGTCTATGGTAAGCAGAACATTAGTGTGTACCTTTTTATTGGCGTTGCTTATGTTGGAAAGCTGCGGGCAAAAAAAGGAAGAATATTATGTAAAACACGTAGAGTTTCCACAAGGGGCAACTCTTGAACAAAAGGTGGATATGGCCGCAAGGCTAGTTCCTACTCCACAGCAATACGCTTGGCAGCAAATGGAACTAACCGCATTCCTGCATTTCGGTATCAATACCTTCACCGGACGAGAGTGGGGAGACGGGAAGGAAGACCCGAAGTTGTTCAATCCCTCGGAACTGGATGCGGAACAATGGGTACGCAATCTTAAAGACGCCGGATTCAAGATGGTGATTCTGACCGCAAAGCATCACGACGGATTTTGCTTGTGGCCTACGGCAACGACGAAACATTCCGTGGCTTCCTCTCCGTGGAAAGACGGCAAGGGAGATGTCGTGAAGGAACTTCGGGAAGCTTGCAATAAATATGATATGAAGTTTGGCGTTTACCTCTCTCCGTGGGACAGAAACGCTGAATGCTACGGCGATTCTCCACGCTATAACCAATTCTTTATTCAACAGCTGACCGAGTTGCTCACCAACTATGGAGAGGTACATGAGGTGTGGTTTGACGGAGCGAACGGCGAGGGTCCCAACGGAAAGAAGCAGGAATACGACTGGGACGCTTTTTACCAGACCATTCAACGCCTGCAACCCAAAGCGGTAATGGCGATTATGGGAGACGACGTGCGCTGGGTAGGAAACGAAAAAGGATTGGGAAGAGAGACGGAGTGGAGCGCCACGGTACTAGCTCCGGGAATCTACGGCCGTTCGGAGGAGAGCAACAAGCGTCTGGGCATATCCAATCTGTCGGAAGATTTAGGTAGCCAAAGCATGCTAGATAAGGCGACAGAGCTGTTCTGGTATCCTTCTGAAGTAGATGTGTCCATTCGTCCCGGATGGTTCTACCATGCGGAAGAAGACGAAAAGGTAAAATCCGTAAAGCACTTGGCGGACATCTATTTCCAATCGGTGGGATACAATTCCGTGCTCTTGTTAAACATCCCTCCCGACCGCCGCGGATTGCTTCATGAGGCGGATATACAGCGGCTAAAAGAGTTTGCGACGTATAGAGAACAAACCTTTGCGGACAATAAAGTAGAAAAAGGAGACAAGTATTGGAGCGCAAATCCGGGAGAGGAAAAGGTATATACCTTAAAGAAGGATTCAAAAATCAATGTCGTGATGCTGCAAGAGGACATAACCAAAGGACAGCGGGTAGAAGCGTTCACGGTAGAGGCTCAGACGGCCAATGGATGGAAGGAGATAGGCAAGGGAACAACGATAGGATATAAACGCCTGCTGCGCTTCCCCACCGTAGAGGCCAGTCAGATAAAGATTAAAATGGACAAGTGCCGCTTAACGGCTAATCTGTGTCAGGTAGGCGCTTATTACGCCCAACCGTTAGACGAGGATGCGAAGAAAGAGGACTGGAACACCTTGCCCCGATCGAACTGGAAAGCCGTTTCAGCGTCTCCGCTAATCATTGACTTGGGAGAGGAAGTTACCCTTTCCGCATTTACCTACGCTCCCTTAAATGCGGAGGCCAAACCGTCAATGGCCTTTCACTATAACTTCTACGTAAGTTCCGACGGAGTGAAATGGGAAAAGGTGATTTCCGACGGAGAGTTCAGTAACATTATGCACAATCCTCTTCCGCAAACCGTAGCTTTCGGAAAAAATGTCAAGACACGTTTCATCAAGTTAGAGGCTACCACCACAACGGATACCGCGGCGGAAGTAGCGATAAATGAAATAGGAGTGACTGCGATATAGCCGTCACAAAAAGTTTGGCGGTTGGACTTCAACGCCGTCCAACCGCCAAACATTATCCGTATCCCCCAATGAGAAAGGGCTTAAAGTACCCCTTTACTGGACGGTAGCTCAAAGTGGTAGATATCCCTCTTGACCGCCATCTTCAGCGCACGGGCCAAAGCCTTAAAAATTCCCTCTATTTTATGGTGCTCGTTCTGACCTTCCGCTTTAATATTCAAGTTCATTTTGGCGGAGTCACTTAACGACTTAAAGAAGTGGAGGAACATCTCCGTTGGCATATCCCCAATCTTCTCTCGCTTAAACTCGGCATCCCATACCAACCACGGACGGCCGCCAAAATCAAGACATACTTGACAAAGGCAATCGTCCATCGGCAAGGCGTAGCCGTAACGCTCTATCCCCCGCTTATCGCCCAACGCCTGATAAAGGCAGTCGCCAAGCGCAATGGCAGTATCCTCAATGGTATGATGCTCGTCTACCTGCAAATCGCCTTTAACCTGAACGGTCAGGTTCATGCCGGAATGTTTGCCTATCTGTTCCAACATGTGGTCGAAGAAGCCCAATCCGGTAGAAATGTCGCATCTCCCCTTTCCGTCCAAATCTAAGGAAACATAGATGTCGGTCTCCTTCGTCACACGGTGCACTTCCGCTTTACGCTCGCCAGCAAATAAAAATTCCGCCACCTTATCCCAGTCTTTAGTAGCCAATACGCAATACCCTTTCAGCTCATCGTTCAACGAGTCGTCCGAATCTTGCAAATAAATGGCTTTACAGCCCAAGTTCTTCGCCAGTTCCACATCCGTCGACCGGTCGCCTATCACGAAACTGCCCTCTAGGTCATAGTCCGGATTACCGATGTATTTCGTCAACATCCCGACATGCGGTTTACGGGTAGAAGCATTATCCTCAGGAAAACTGCGATCAATCAGAATATCATCAAAAGTAACGCCTTCTCCCTCTAAGGTTTTTAATATCAGATTGTGTGCGGGCCAAAACGTCTCTTCGGGAAACGAAGGTGTACCCAAACCATCCTGATTGGTTACCATAACAAACTTAAAATCAAGTTTACCGCGGATAAAGCCCAAGTTCCGGAATACTTTCGGGTAAAACTCCAGCTTCTCCAACGAGTCAAGCTGATAGTCGATCGGCGGTTCAATCACCAATGTGCCGTCTCTGTCGATAAATAAAACCTTTTTTTTCATGTTCTTATCTCCCGTATCTTCTAAGAGCGTTCAACAGCATGTCGTTTTCCGCACGGGTTCCAACGGTCACGCGAAGGCAATTACCGCAAAGAGCTATTTTATGGCGATTACGGACAATGATTCCTTCTCCCACTAAATAATTGTATATTTTGACAGCATCCGTTACTCTCACCAAAAAGAAATTCGCATTTGATGGGAAGAGGCTGACTGCACAAGGAAGTTTTGCAAATTCAGCTTCCAGATAACCCCGTTCTTCCTTTATGGTTTTCACCCAACGCTCTATCTCATAGTACTTACGCAACATCTCCATAGCCTGTTGTTGAGTGAGTTGATTTACATTGTAAGGATATTTAATCTTACTCAAAATACTTATAATCTCAATGGAAGCAAAGGCCATTCCTAAACGGATGGCCGCACATCCCCACGCTTTGGAGAACGTCTGGAGCACTATCAAGTTGGGAAAGCTCTCCAATTGGGAGAGGAATGAAGGGGCTTCGGAAAAGTCATTATAAGCCTCATCCACAATGACCAGTCCTTCAAACGTGCGCAATAACTTTTCAATCTCGGAATGAAGTAAATCATTTCCCGTCGGATTATTTGGAGAACATAAGAATATCAGTTTAGTGCGTTCATCCGCGGCGGCAAGCAGCTTGTCCGCCGAGAACTGAAAATGTTCGTCCAATAACACCTTGCGATACGCTATGTCGTTCACTTCGGCGCATACTTCGTACATACCGTAGGTGGGGTCGATGGCTACCACGTTATCCTTGCCCGGCTCGCAAAAGGCCCGAAACACAAGGTCAATGGCCTCATCGCTGCCATTGCCCAAGAATATATGTTTGGGAGAAACCTTCTTAATATTAGCCAACTGTTTCTTCAACTCCCACTGCATCGGATCCGGATAACGGTTATGAGGCGTATTGTAAGGATTCTCGTTGGCATCCAGAAATACGGTAGCCTCCACGCCTTGATATTCGTCGCGCGCCGAAGAATAGGGCTTTAAGTTCCAAATGTTCGGCCGGGTCAATTCTTGTAAACTCTTCACTTTTTCTTTTTTTTAATTTCAAACCGGTTTTAATTCATCTCCTTCAGGGCATTTAAACGGACTGTCACGGCGTTCTTATGGGCATCCAAGTGTTCATTAGCGGCCATTTCCTCAATAGCCGGCCCGATGTTCCGCAATCCTTCGGGAAGAATCTCTTGAAAGGTGATTTTCCGAATGAAGCTGTCCAAACTCACTCCGCTATAAGCTTTCGCGTATCCGTTAGTAGGCAGCGTATGGTTGGTTCCTGAAGCGTAGTCACCTGCGCTTTCCGGAGTCAATGAACCTAAGAAGACAGAGCCGGCATTTACTACGTCTTCCGCCACCTTCTGGTAATCACGAGTCTCTATGATTAAGTGTTCAGGGGCATAGGCGTTTGTCAGCTCCAAAGCCTCCTCTATATCCCGGACAAGAATCAGCTTACTATTATTCAATGATTTCTCCGCGATTTCCTTACGGGGCAGATTCGCTAACTGCCGCTCTATCTCCGCGACGACTTCCGTCTGAAGTTTCTCTGAGGTAGTAATCAGCATCGCTTGGCTATCAACGCCATGCTCCGCCTGAGAAAGCAGGTCAGCCGCAACAAAGGCGGGATTCGCCGAATCGTCGGCCAAGACTTCCACCTCAGAAGGTCCCGCAGGCATATCTATCGCTACGTCCCGAAGGCTTACCAACTGTTTGGCCGCAGTGACATACTGGTTTCCCGGCCCGAAAATCTTATATACTTTGGGAATCGTTTCCGTTCCGTAAGCCATCGCCGCAATAGCCTGCACTCCGCCAACCTTAAAAATCTTGTCTACACCGGCCAACCAAGCGGCAAAAAGGATAGCGGGATGAACGTTTCCTTCCTTGTCGGGAGGAGTGCAGAGCACTATCTCTTTGCATCCGGCAAGCTTGGCAGGCACGGCAAGCATCAGTACGGTTGAAAAGAGCGGAGCCGTTCCGCCGGGAATATAAAGTCCTACCTTCTCAATACCGACCGCCTTCTGCCAACACGTTACCCCGTTCGCCGCACTTACCTTTTCTCCAACAAAACGCTGTGAGGAATGAAAGGTCTCGATATTTCGCTTGGCTAAAGAAATTGCAGATTTCAGCTCGTCGCTTACACTGGCGATACCCTTTTCCATCTCTTCCGGAGAAACAATTATTGTTTGCAGAGTGACTTTATCAAAAAGGGCCTCGTACTCCCTTACCGCCTTGTCACCCTCTTCTTTAACCTTATCTATGATGGTACGGACTGTATCGAACAAACTTTCGGTATTCAACGCCGGACGCTTCAGCAATTCGGGCCAATCTCTCCTTTCCGGATATTTAATCAGTTTCATAATCGGTCATTAATTATCATACAATCATCTTTTCTATCGGAAGAACCAAGATTCCTTCGGCACCGAGCGCTTTCAGCTTACCGATAATTTCCCAAAAACGGCTTTCATCCAATACCGTATGAACGGAGCACCATCCTTCTTGAGCCAAAGGCATGACCGTGGGACTTTTCATTCCCGGCAATACGGCTATTATTTCGTCCAACTTGTCTTTAGGCGCATTCATCAATACGTATTTCTTGTCCTCGGCGGCTTTTACCGCATCCATACGGAACAGCAACTCTTTCAGAACCTCTTTCTTTTCGTCGCTCATGTTCTTGCAGCCAATCAACAAGGCTTCTGATTTCATCACGACTTCTACTTCCTTCAGGCGGTTGCTGACTAACGTCGAGCCGGAGCTTACGATGTCAAAGATGGCATCCGCCAATCCGATACCCGGAGAGACCTCTACCGACCCCGTGATTACATGAATTTCCGCATTCACGTTATTCTTCTTGAGGAAATTACTCAGAATCGCCGGATAAGAGGTCGCTATTTTCTTATTGTTGAACCATGACAAGTTATCGTACTCGATGTCTTTAGGAATCGCCAAAGACAAGCGGCATTTGCTGAACCCTAACCGCTTTACAATCTCCGCATCTTCTTCTTTCTCCACAAATTCGTTCTCACCCACAATACCTAAATCGGCTACCCCCGTGGCCACCGTCTGCGGTATGTCATCGTCACGAAGGAATAATACTTCAATGGGGAAATTGGATGACTGCACCAACAAAGTGCGCTTTGTTGTACTCAATTTAATTCCGGACTCCGTTAAAAGCGCCATAGTCTCTTCATAGAGACGACCTTTGGCTTGCACTGCGATTCTTAACATAACTCTATCTCATTAAAATTTTAAAATCCCGTAATAGAAAAAGAGAGGCCTACCGTTCGGTAAGCCTCTCTCGTATTAGTTGAAGTTATACATCATAACTCATCCCGCCCACCGAAAATTATTCGTTAGGAAAATGATGATGGTGATGTACAGCTATATATTTCATATCTTTAAGTTTACGTCGGCAAAAATAGGGTATCTGTTCTATTCAGCCAAATATTTATCACAAAAAGTTTGTTTTGTTACCAATTTCGCGACAATTCATCGGCAAATTAACATATTCTTATTTCCGGATGGCCCGAATCGAATAAGCCCAACCCGTTCCTCCAACCAATTCTCCGTCTTGCATCTCATCGCTCTTGCCCGACATCATGAAAGACTCATCCGCCACTTCTCCCGCATCGTCTACCGTCCAGAAAGCCGCATACCTGCCTACATAGTCTTCAAACTTGCCTTTAACCCACCACATGCCGACGGGCAGCGCGTTGAAACCGGACAAGTTGGTGACCGCCGTAAGCTGATCGTCTTCTGACACTCTCCATTCTCCCGCCTTGAGCGAGGAAGCCTTTCCTTTCAGGTAAGCCTTTAACTGATTCCAGTCCTCCCACGTAGGCATCCGCCAGTCCGCATCCGCCGACAGCATCTTTTTCGTCGAAATGACGCTTGGCGTATAAAAGACTTCACCTTCATCGGACAATAAATATCCGTCAGCGTCCTCCGCAATGCCATCCAACTTCGGAATCTCGGTCCCGTCCGAATACGACGTAGCCTTCAGGTTGTCCCGCATCCAGTATTGCGTCCCGATTTTCACGACTGGATAATTGCGCACCGTTCCTCCGCGACGGTCACGGAACACGTTCGCGATGGACGATATGGTCAGGAGTTCATCTTCTGACGTAGAGGACAGCGTCAATTGTCCATCAGACAATACATATATCCGCTTACGGACACTGGATGTTCCGGGAGTGTATTGCAGCGTGTTATCTTCCGTACTCCACGAAACGGCGCCTCCATGTATATTCTCATCCTCGCTACCCAATATCTGCAATACCGTGCCCTTCGTCAAGTCCGTACGTCCCTCACTCACCGGATAAGCGACAATGGCCTGAACCTCCATCTCCTCGGTGACGAGACACTCCTTGCAAATCTCAGCGACTTGACTTCCGGCGTGTAACACGTTGTAGACGCTAGACTGCTCGAAATCGAGTTTAGATACGTCGATGTATTTGCCCACAACTTCAGAACCGGACTGCACCGTGTCGTCGCCTTCCCAATCTTCTATATCGCCCTGTACCGCACCCAATAGAATATCTTCAGCGGGGACGAACGTGATTTCCAACTCGCTCTGCTTTCCGCTCTGCATTTCCAGATTGTCCGGTATCCAGCATCTGTACTCCTTTCCGCCAACCTCTAAGGTCAGGTACTGGTATTCCGCCGATATTTCCTGCGGAATCAGAATAACGCTTTTTCCCGTCAGGCGGCCGTCTTCAACCGTCCACGTTCCCGCAGGCGTGAGGCTCATTTCCTCCGCGTAATCGGAATAAGCATCCTTATGAAAGTCGTAGGAAGCCTCCGTATAAAAGCCGCACACAGCCAACTGCGGGTCGGCCGCGCACAACGCATCCGCGCTTTCCACGTCTTCCGGAGCGAGAACGATATTCAAGCGGAAAAACTTGTGCTTATAGGATAAGTTCAAGGGAGTCTTGCTCGCGGCCTGATTCGCTAAGGTGGCGACCAGAAAATCCGAGCGGGAGTAATTTTCGGAAAGACTCTGCTCCGCGGCCACGGATACCGGCATCACGCTCTCCCCCATCGCGATTCCGCCTTCCTGATAAGGATAGTAACTCAACAAGTCTAACGTAGAACCGTCGTCGGGATAATAGACGGTTTGTTCGGAGGTAAACTCTCCATCGGAAGAACGCTTAAATTTAAGGTTATCGACATAACGCTCTTCCGTCAAAGCGGTAGAGCTAATCATGGCGAACAAGCCCACTTCATCCCCCTCCTCAAAGGCGTTTTCCTGTACACGGGCGTGGGCGACAGCGCCAATATCGGCCGTAAATCTTAATGGAATATTCCCACCGTTAGCGTACTCTTTGTCCTTTTCCTCGGAGAAATCGTTTACACATGAAGCGATAAGCAATGAAGAAAACGCCCCTAAAAGGAGCCTCTTGAAAGTAATCATTTCCATGATATTGCAAATTTTTATATGAATAAATAGAATTTTCCAGTAAATTTACAGGATATAAATTATCCGCAATCATTTTTGTGGAAAAATTTCTTATTCTTACCGCAAAGCGCAATGAAACAGTGAATTATATAAAAAGATTGTTTTATTAGCGGAAATTATCCGCACATTATTATATATGCGCGTTCTGAAGCGTTCTTGATTTTCCTACGCCGCAAGATACCATTGGGCCTTTACGGATTCAAGACTCCGTCGCCGCAACGAAGGGACGTTTTCGCGGCTCGCAATTCCTCCGCCGCAACGAAGGGACGTTTTCGCGGCTCGCGATTCCTCCGCCGCAACGAAGGGACGTTTTCGCAGGCCGCGATTCCGTCGCCGCAACGAAGGGACGTTTTCGCGACACGCGATTCCGTCGCCGCGGCGCAGGGGCGTTTTTGCGAGGCGGGAATCACTCCTGTTCTTCCCAACCTCCGCCTAACGCCTTGTAAAGCTGCACGACAGCGATAAGCTCGTCGCGTATCGTATTGCTCAGATTAATCTGAGCGTCGAAATATTCACGCTGCGCGTCTATTACGTCCAAGTAAGTGATGACTTTCTGTATGTATTGCTTCTCCGTCAGGTCCATATACTTCTTGGCTGAGCGTTCAAAGCGCTCGCGCGACTCGTAGATGTCTTTCATCTTGTTGAAGTTCACGATGGCGTTGTGCACCTCCTTGAACGCGGTCAGCACGGTTTTCTCGTAGCTATGCAGCTCCGCTTCGTAGGCCGCCTTGCTCGCCTTGTGCGCCGCGCGGTGTTTTCCCCATCCGAATATCGGGCTTAGCAGCACTCCGTCCATAATAGAGTAAGGAGACTTCATCAAGTTGCTGAACACGTCGCTCTCCACCCCGAACCGTCCGGTGAGCGAAAGCCGCGGGAACATATTGGTGTAGGCCACCTTCGACTCGGCGTGAGCGGCGATTAACCGTTGCTCCGCCTGACGGATGTCCGGTCTCCTCTCCAGTAAGGCCGAGGGCAAGCCTACGGGCAGGCTCTTCGGGAAGTTGAAGTCTTGGAGCAGCCCCGAGCGGTCGATAGGCTTCGGAAAGTCTCCGGCCAGAAAAGCGATGTCGCTCTCCTTCAACGAGATTCTGCGCTCCAAGTCGGGAATCAGCGCGGAGATACGCGAAAGCTCCAGTTGCGCCTGACTGTAAGGAATCTCGGAAGTCAGTCCTCCCTCGAAGCGGAGGCGTGTCAGCCGGACTCCCTGCTCACGGGCCTTCAGCGTCTTCTTCACGATGTCCAACTCCGTATCCAGAGCCACCAGTTCGTAATAGGCTTGGGCCACCTCGGAGATAATCGTCATCTGAAGCGCCCTCCGGGCCTCCACGGTCTGCAAGTACTCGGCGAGACTGGCCGAGCGTCTCCATCGCAAGTTCCCCCACAAGTCTATCTCCCACGAGACGAGCAGGCGCGCGCCCACCTCATCGTCTTGCGCGAACTGGTCGCCCCCGTAGTCTGTCGACTCGCGCTCCGTCGTCACGTGCCCGTTGAAGTCGGGCAGCAACGCCGCCGTGGAGATGCGTTTCCGCTCGGCCATCTCCTTGATGCGGGCCACGGCTATCTGCATGTCCTTGTTGTAGACTAAGGCTCGCTCTATCAGCGCCCGCAGCGTACTGTCCGTGTAAATGGCCCGCCAGTCCTGATCGCCGAAGCTCGTGGAGTCCTGATTCTGCGTCAGGCTGTCCGGAAGGTTAAGCTCCGGCCTCGTATACCTCTTTCCCACCTTGCAGGAAGTCAGGATGCCGACCGTCAGGAGGATAATCACATATATGCTTTTCCGTTTCATCATTTCTTTAATTTTAAGAGTTTCGACTTTGTCTTATATACCATCACGAAGAAGAAAGGCACGAGCACGATTCCGAACACGATAGCGAATATCATTCCGAAGAACACTCCCGTACCGATAGCCTGACGACTGGCGGAGCCCGGGCCACTGGCAAGTACCATAGGAAGCATACCGAGCACGAAGGCCAGCGAAGTCATGAGGATAGGACGGAAACGCAGTCTGGCCGCGTAGATGGCCGAAGCCACGAGGTCCTCGCCCTTGTCGACCTGAATCTTGGCGAACTCAACTATCAGGATGGCGTTCTTGGCGGCGAGTCCGACGAGCATCACCAGACCTATCTGGAAATAGATGTCATTCTCTAGCCCGCATACTCCCACTCCCAGATACGCGCCTAAAGCGGCGACAGGAAGCGAAAGCAACACCGCGATGGGCACCGTCCAACTCTCATACTGAGCGGCGAGGAAGAGGAAGACGAACAAGAATACCAACGCCATCACCATTCCAGTTTGTCCACCGGCTTGCTTCTCTTGATAAGACAGTCCACTCCATTCCAAACCGATGTTGTCCGGAAGATGTTCTCGCGCTATCTGTTCCATAATTTCCATCGCTTGTCCAGAACTGTATCCTTGCGCCGCGGCTCCTCTGATAACCGCTGTCGTAAACATGTTAAACCGTTTGATGCTTCCCGGCCCCGTCGTATAGGATGTGGTCCCTAAAGAGGTCAGCGGAACCATTACCCCATTAGAGGATCTTACGAAAAAAAGGCTGATGTTATCCCTATGCTCGCGATAAGGAGCTTCGGCTTGAATATAAACCCGGTATATACGGTTGAACATATTGAAATCATTTACATATACCGAACCCGTATAGGCTTTCATCGTGGAGAACACGTCTGACAGCATGACTCCGGAGGTCTTCACCTTATCCCGGTCCACGTCAAAATAGAGCTGCGGAATATCCGCCTGCAACGACGAGGAGAGTCCGGTCAGCGCCTTATGCTTGGAGGCGTAATACATCAGCGTGTCGGCGGCGGCCACCAAATTGTCGAACGTCGCTTCGCCGCGCGCCTCCAGCTGCATCTCGAATCCGCCCGAACTACCCAGTCCCGGAATAACGGGCGGCGTCGACAGATAGACTTTCGACTCGGGGTATTCCTTGAGGTGCTTCTCCACCTCGTCCATAATCTCGTCTATGGTTACCTCTTTCCTTTCCTTCCACGGTTTCAGAATCACGGTCAGCTCCGAACGGGCCTGATTGGTTCCTACACGCGAGCTACTACCGGTAACGTTCTGCACGTATTCGATGTAGGGGTTCTTCTCCAAATAGGCGATGGCTCTGTTGGTAACCTCTCGTGTCCGTTCCAACGTTGCTCCTTCAGGAAGTTCAAGTTCTACCTTAAAATATCCTTGATCTTCTACCGGTAAGAAACTTGTAGGAATAAGTCTATGGATTAGCAGGATAGCGATAAGTACCATTCCGAAAGCGCTCAGTATCCTACGGGGATGTTTAATCGCCCTACTCACGCTAGACACGTATTTATTGCTCCCAATGCCGAGCCACTCATTAATTTTCCGGAATACAATATTCTTCTTTTTCCCGCTATCCGGTTTTAATATAAGCGAGCACATTACGGGACTTAGCATCAAGGCTACCACCGTAGAGATGAGTACCGAAACGACAATGGTAACCGTAAACTGACGATACAGCTGTCCCGTGATTCCGCTCAAGAAGCTAACGGGTACAAACACGGCGGCCAAGACCAGAGAGGTGGCGATTAAGGCGCTGGCCAGTCCCTCCATCGCCTTTTTCGTCGCTTCGTATGGGCTTAGATGTTCCGTCTCCATAATATGTTCCACCCCTTCCACAACCACAATCGCGTCGTCCACCACGATACCGATTGCCAGAATCAAGCCGAGCAGGGTCAGAATGTTCAAGGAAAAACCGAAGATTAGCATGAACCCAAACGTACCGATTAGCGAAATGGGAACCGCGACAATCGGAATCAGCGTGGCCCTCCAACTCTGTAAAGACAAGAATACGACCAATACAACCAATATCAACGCCTCGAACAGCGTTTTGTAGACTTCGTGGATTGATTCAGATATATAGGTCGTCGCGTCGAAGGGAATTTCGTAACGCAATCCTTCGGGGAAATTCTTGCTGATTTCCGCCATCGCGTTCTTTACGTTTTCAGCCACCTCCATCGCGTTAGCTCCCGGTAACATATAAATGGCGAGTACGGCGGCGTTCTTACCGTTCATTCCACTCTCCGTATTGTACGAAGAAGCTTCCAATGACACGCGGGCCACATCCTTTATCCGGATGATGGAACCGTTCGTATTGGCGCGAATCACAATGTCCTCAAATTGTTTTACCGTAGAAAGCCTTCCTTGCGTAGTGATGGGAATCGTGACATCTAAGCCGTTTACCGGTTGCTGTCCTAAAACACCGGCGGCAGACTCACGGTTCTGATCCTTCAAAGCGTTCTGCAAGTCCTGTACAGTCAGGCCGAAACTCGCTAATTTATCCGGTTGCACCCATATTTGCATAGCGTAATAGCGGCTTCCTATATTGGAAACGCGTCCCACGCCCGGTACACGACGAATAACGTCAAGCACGTTAATTGTCGCAAAATTGCTGAGATAGATTTCGTCGAATTTCGGATCGGTCGAAGTAAGGCAAAGTGTCATTAACTGGCTAGGCGACTGTTTCTCTACGGAAATGCCGTTCTGTATCACTTCCGCCGGCAGACGTGACTCGGCCAACTTCACGCGGTTCTGGATTTCTACGGCGGCCAAATCAGGGTCGGCGGATATGTCAAAGGTAATCGTTGCGGAAAACCCTCCTGAGTTAGAACTACTAGACTCCATGTACAGCATACCGGGAGTACCGTTTATTTCCTGTTCTATCGGAGTGGCCACCGCTTGCGAAACGGTCAGCGCGCTCGCTCCCGGATAAGAGGCGCTAATTTTCACTACCGGGGGAGTGATTTGTGGATATTGGTCTATCGGAAGCATTGTAAGGCCGATTACTCCGACGATTACAATCAAGATAGATATGACAGCCGAGAATACCGGCCTATCTATAAAAAAACTAACTTTCATAAAAATCGTTTCCTGCGCCTTTTCTCTTTTTTTCACGCGCAGTGAGAAAAAGGGATTAACGCTGTTAAACCATGATGTATATTTCTCTAAAAATAAGATAGAAGGATTTACTCAGTTTTATCGACGGAACGAATCGAGTCGAGCGATACCGCCCTAATCTTGATTCCCGGAGTCAATTTGTGAAATCCTTCCACGACAACCATTTCGCCGGCGGCTAAGCCTCTTTCCACGACAACTTTATTTCCGACCTCAGGCCCTAGTTCAATAAAACGCTTTTCTACCGTATTGTCTTTGCGGACAATATAGATATAGGCCCCGCCCTTTTCTATCGTAACGGCCTTCATGGGAACAACAACCGCTCCCTCACGCACGTCAAGCAACAGCTTTACTTTAGTAAATTGTCCCGGTAATAGTACTTGTTCTGGATTAGGCATTTCCGCTCGTACTCCAAAACTTCCATCAGTAGGGTCTACTTGAGGTTCCGCAAAGTCGACATATCCTTTGTACGGATAAACCGTATTGTCGGGTAAGGTTATTGTCACGTTCGGTTGCCACGAACGAGTTGAATCTTGTTGGCCGAGATTAATGTTACGTTCTTTACTCTTCAGATAATCCAATGCGCTCATTTTGAAGTCCACCAGTACAGTATCGCTTTTCACGACAGTGGCAAGCAATGATTTATTTCCCGGACCCACTAATGTACCCAAATCGACATTTCTTTCGCTGATGCGGCCGGATAGTGGAGAGCGGACAAGAGTATATCCCAATTCCAATTCCGCTTGCGCCAAGTCCGCTTCACTCATGGCGACAGTAGCCTTCGCGCTCTCGTATGCGGCTATCGCGTTGTCCAAGTCTACTTCGCTAGCCGCGTCTTGCTCTTTTAAAGGGCGAATACGTTCTAAGTCGCGCTCGGCCCTTCTTTCCTGCGCTCTGTCTTTTTCCAGTTGCGCCCTTGCTTTATCGGCTTTAGCCGCATAAAGGTCTCGGTTGATGACAAATAACACTTGATTTTTTTCTACATATGTACCTTCTTCAAACAGCATGCTTTCCAAATAACCTTCTACACGGGCACGCACTTCGACAAACTGTTGGGCACGGATTCTGCCTCCATATTCTCCGAAAATTTCCACGTCATCCTTTACGGCAGGTTCTAATATTACCGTAGGAAGTTCGGGGTCTACTTTCTTCGGGCGATTCAGTATCCAGTAAATTCCCAAAAGGAGAACAACGCAAATTACAGCAGCAATAGTTCTCCTCCTTTTCAGCTTCATCTCTTTTCTCGAAAAGAATGGTTTCATGTCGAATCAAATATTTAGTTTAACTTATATTCGGTTACCTTTTCTGTTCTTCAAACAGCATACCACATTTAGGGGCGCAAAGATAACCTAAAAATCAATATATTACAAAAAACAGCTCTTCTTGCCTGAATGTGGAAGAGGACTGGACGTGTGGAATTTATCCACAATAACGAACTTTAGGACTATTTTTATTGTTCTTTCCTTTACAGGTTGATGAATTTAGCCTTACATTTGTAATTACGTAATAGCATTCATTCATATCTCAAACTGCATTTCGATGAAAAGACTGATTTTCTTGGTATTTATTTCACTGCTCATTTTATCTGTCCCCTTTTCTGCCCTCGCTCAGCAAGAGCGTAAGAAAGTGGGTGTGGTTCTTAGCGGAGGAGGAGCGAAAGGCGTGGCCCACATCAAGGCGCTCAAGGTAATCGAAGAGGCCGGACTGCCTATCGACTATATCGTGGGAACCAGTATGGGAGCCATCGTCGGCGGACTATACGCCATCGGCTATACGCCGGAGCAGTTGGACAGCATGGTGAGAAAACAGAACTGGAACTATCTGCTGAGCGACAAGATAAAGCGAAGCTCGATGTCACTGACCGACCGGGAGCGGTCGGAAAAGTTCATCGTGTCTCTCCCTTTCAACAAGACTCCGAAAGATGTCGCTGAAGGAGGGTTGATAAAAGGACAGAATCTGGCCGACCTCTTTTCAGACTTGACGATGGGGTATCACGACTCGATAAGCTTCAACAAGCTGCCCATCCCGTTCGCCTGCGTGTCGGCCAACGTGGTAAACGGCGAGCAAATCGTATTCCATAGCGGAGTGCTGTCTACGGCCATAAGGGCCAGTATGGCTATCCCCGGAGTATTTACGCCGGTACGCTTGGACAGCATGGTGTTGGTTGACGGAGGAATGGTGAATAACTTTCCGGTGGACGTGGCGAAGGAGATGGGAGCGGATATCATCATCGGGGTAGACGTGCAGAGTGCGTTAAAGGGGGTAGACAAGCTGAACAGCGCGGCCGATATCCTGACGCAGGTCGTGGACTTGACCTGTCAGGGAAAGCACGAGAACAACGTCGGCATGACAGACACGTACATACGGGTAAACGTGGAAGGGTATTCATCGGCCAGCTTTAACAGAGCGAGCATCGACACGCTAATGAGAAGAGGAGAGGAAGCGGCGAGGGCGCAATGGGAATCGCTAATCGCGTTGAAGGAGAAAATCGGACTGCCGGAGGACTATATGCCCAAACGGCACGGGCCGTACACTTCGCTCTCGAACTCGCATACGATTTACGTGACGGAAATCACCTTTGAGGGAGCGGAAAAGAAAGACGAGAAATGGCTGATGAAGAAATGCGACCTGAAGGAGAACAGTGAGATTACGGCATTGCAGATAGAGCAGGCCTTGCAGCAGCTCAGGGGAAGCCAGTCATACTCGGGAGCGAGCTATCGGCTGATAGACACGCCGCACGGATACAAGTTAGCCTTCTTTCTGGAGGACAAGTACGAGAAGAGCATCAATCTCGGCATACGCTTCGATTCGCAGGATATCGCGTCGGTGTTAGTGAACGGAACGGCGGACTTAAAGACGAAGATTCCATCGAGGGTATCGTTCACCGGAAGGTTGGGAAAGCGGTATACCGCCCGGATAGACTACCTGATAGAGCCGATGCTGCAACGGAACTTCAACCTTTCGTATATGTTCCAGTACAATGACATCAACATCTACGACGAGGGAAGCCGGGCCTACAACGTGACGTACAATTACCATTTGGCCGAGTTAGGATTCTCCGACGTGTGGTACAGAAACTTCCGGTTCGGCTTCGGACTGAGATTTGAATACTATAAGTATAAAGACTTCCTCGTGAAAAATCAGGAGTTCGCCGGAACGGATGTCGAGTCGCAGCACTTCCTGAGCTACTTCGCCCAAGTGCGCTACAACACTTTCGACAAAGGGTATTTCCCCTCGAAAGGCAGCGACTTTCAGGCTTCCTACTCGATTTACACGGACAATATGGCGACGTACGAGGACCGCGCCCCCTTCTCGGCGCTGCAAGCGTCGTGGGCCAGTGTCATCCCCATCACCCGAAGGCTGTCGGTAGTCCCCACCATTTATGGCCGGGTGCTGATAGGGAGGGATTTCCCCTACCCGATGCAGAACGCCATAGGCGGAGAGACTTACGGGTTCTACCTACCGCAACAATTACCGCTCGCGGGCGTAAAGGACGTAGAGCTGACGGACAACAGCGTCATGATGGCCGGAATAAAGCTGCGCCAACGGATGGGAAGCATACACTACCTAATCCTGAATCTCAATTACGGGTTGGCGAAAAGCAACTTCTTTGAACTGCTGAAAGGAGAGCAAATGTACGGCGTAAGCGCAGGATACGGCATGGACAGTATGTTTGGCCCGTTAGAGATTTCTTTCGGCTATTCAAACCGGACGGATAAAGGCAGCTGTTTCGTGAACTTAGGATATTACTTTTAACGAGGGGGCTTACCAGACACCAATGCCCCGCCGCCGTCTGTTATGATTCAAAAAGGGACGATAACGTATCGGCCTCCGAGAGCAAAAAGGATTTTCTTAAAAACAGAACATTCTGAAAAATGGAATATTTTGATGCCTCTACAACGCGATAATTCCGACTGGAGTACGGCCCAATCGAAAAGAACGCGTGGAATCGGCGTTAGCGAAATTCAGGATGTCAGCGAATCGGTCGTTAGATTGACACATTTACCGTTTTAACGTTAGATTTATTTCTTATCGCTTCAATATAAGTCCATATCGTGTGATATGGACAAATTTTTCTCGTTCAAAAAATAAGGGTTGTTAGAAGCTAAAAAACGTAAAAATCCCGTCCAAACCGCCGAAATGGGCATTCTTTATTCTCCATTCTTAATTCTTCATTTGTCAGACAAGGCTACGGCTCATGAGAAACAGGGCAGCGGCTCGTGAGCTGAAGGGCGGAGACTCACGAGCGGAAGCCCTTCGCGACCTCCCCAAAAGGAGTTCAAAATGAATATTTATGCAGTTTTGCCCCCGAAATATGCAGTTTTTATGCACTTTTTATGCAGTCTGGCCGCTAAAAGCGGAGGAGTTAACGGATTTCTTTTCGGGGAAAATCTTAAAAACAGAACATTTTTCCGCAAGAATCGCATCGGGAAAAACTTATTTTACAAAGACGCGCAGAAATTAAGCGTATATCCGAAGGAAATCATTTGAAAATCCGTATATTTGTTCATTGAATCACCCAAAACACTACCGCTATGAAACGAGCAGTTTTTACACACAACCAGATTACACGTTTGGTACTCCTCATTTGGCTTGGTACTATATTCTACTCATGCGCCCACAAAGGTGAAGACATTACCCCCTCCATTGAATACGCTCCCTACATCAACGCCTATACGGGCGGAGTCATCTCCTCGGCCAACTCAACCATCCGCATTGAACTGGCCCAAGACCAGCCTATGGTGGAAATCGGAAGCAAAATAGCGGAGAATCCGTTCTACTTCTCCCCCACCCTGAAGGGAGAGGCGCAGTGGATAGACAGCCGCACCATCGAGTTTATACCCGAAAAGGGCAGCCTAAAGCCGGGCGATCTTTATAAGGCGGAGTTCGACCTCGGCCGATTCGTCGACGTGGACAAGCGACTGGAGAAGTTCATATTCTCGTTCCGGGTATTGGAACGCAACTTCACATTGTCCGCCAACACGGACTTGCAGTTCGACGCAGCCACGATAGAAGGCACGCTGCTGTTCAGCGACGCCATGTCCAAAGAGGAGGTAAAAGGCATACTCACCACGGACAACGCCGCGACCATCGAGGTAAGCGCCACGGAACAGCCTAACCGCTATCAGTTCCAAATTAGGCAGATAGAAAGGAAGGACCAAGACTACCGCTTAAAAGTCATCGCGGACGGCGAGCCCATAGGCGTTGACCATAAAGAGGAGTTGGAAGTCCTGATTCCGGCACGGAGCAAGTTCCGCTTCTTGGACGCTCAATATGTCAGCCAGTCCGAGAACGGCATCATGATTTCCTTCTCCGACCCGGTATCCACGCGGCAGAACTTAAACGGCCTCATCGAAATCAAGGAAATCCCCCATCCCGTTTTCCAAGTGAAAGGCAACAAGGTATTCGTCTACTTTGAGGCTACGCAGTCGGACAACCTGACGCTGCAAATACACGAGGGCATCCAGAACGAGCATAACGAGCCACTGGGCACGTCGCACACCCTCTCCTTAGACGTGCCGTCGCTCAAGCCGCAGGTAGAAATGAGCTCGTCCGCCGCCATACTGCCCGACTCCAAGAATCTGGTCGTGCCCTTCCGGGCCGTCAACCTGCGGGCGGTAGACGTAAGCATCATCCGAATCTTCGAGAAAAACGTACTCATGTTCATGCAGAGCAATTCGCTCTCCTCAGCCAACGAGCTGCGACGCTCAGGAAGGCTGATTTACCGGAAGACGCTTCAGCTCGACGGAGACCCGTCGAAGAATGTCCACCAATGGGAGAATTACTCGCTCGACCTTACCGGACTAATCCACCAAGAGCCCGGAGCCATCTACCGGGTGATACTCTCCTTCAGGCAGGAATACTCCGCGTATCCGTGCGGAGGAGAAGAGAGCGGTACGCCACTCACGGAAGCCCCAAGCGGGTTCTTGACGAGAATCGGAGAAGGAACGCCCTCGGAGCAAGAGGAAGCGGAATGGGACGTGCCGAACGCGTACTACTATTACAGCGGCAACGCGTCCGCCGACTGGAGTCTGTACAACTGGAAAGAAAGGAACAATCCCTGCCATCCCACCTACTACATGATGTCCGAACGGGCGGCATCGTGCAATGTCTACGCCTCCAACTTGGGGGTTATCGTAAAGCGGAACACGCTCAACAAGCTATGGATTACCGTAAACGACATACTCAGCACGCGGCCGGTTAAGGAGGCTGAAATCACCGTCTACAACTTCCAGTTGCAGCCAATCGGGAAAGGGCAGACGGACGGCGAAGGTTTTGCGGAAATCGCCCCGGAGGGCGTTCCCTTCATCATCGTGGCCGAATCGGAGGGGCAGAAGGGATATGTACGTGTCGTTGAGGGCGAGGAGTTATCCGTAAGCCGCTTCGACGTGGGAGGCAAAGACATACCCAAAGGACTGAAAGGATTCATCTACGGAGAAAGGGGCGTGTGGAGACCCGGAGACACGCTGCACGTCTCGTTCATACTGGAAGACCGGAAAAAGAGAATCCCCGACAAGCATCCGGTGTCCTTAGAGATATACAATCCCAAAGGGCAGTTCTATACCAAGACGGTTTCCACGCAAGGGGTCAACGGCCTCTACGCCTTCCACATCCCGACCAAAGCCAGT
The DNA here is from genome assembly GCA_949285075.1 of uncultured Bacteroides sp. Taxonomy (GTDB): domain Bacteria; phylum Bacteroidota; class Bacteroidia; order Bacteroidales; family Bacteroidaceae; genus Bacteroides. The sequence continues at coordinate 60,798 of CASDXF010000026.1, forward strand.
GACCCGACGGGGACGTGGCAGGCTTACGTCAAGGTGGGTGGAAGCACTTTCCACAAAAGCCTGCTCATAGAGACGGTCAAGGCGAACCGGCTAAAGATTAACCTGAACGTGCCGGGTGTAGTGGAGGCGGGAAAGGGCAAGATTCCCGTGTCCCTATCCTCTTCATGGCTGACCGGCGCAAAGGCTTCAAGGCTAAAGGCTAAGGTGGAAATGTCCTTATCCAAAGTGAATACCCAATTCAAGGACTATCCGTCGTACAGCTTCAACGACCCGGCGACCGACTTCACCTCCGTCAAGTCGGAGGTGTTTAGCGGCGTGTTGGATACGGAGGGAAAGACGAGCTTTAACCTGTCATCGCCGTCCTCGGCTCAGGCTCCGGGTATGCTGAACGCCACGTTCACCACCCGTGTATTCGAGCCGGGAGGCGACGCAAGCGTATATACGCAGACCGTTCCCTACTCTCCCTACGCATCCTATGTAGGGATTGACCTGAATCAGCCTCAGAACGGCAAACACTTTGAAACGGACCAAGACCTTACGTTCGATGTCGTAACGGTGGACTGCCGGGGAAACGCGGTCAGTCGCTCCAATCTGGAATATCGGGTCTATAAGATAGACTGGAGCTGGTGGTGGGAGAAGAACGACAACTCGTTCAGCAATTACGTCAACAGCAGCTCGATAACCCCGATAGCGAGCGGAAACCTGCAAACGGACAAGGGAAAAACGAACTTCAAGTTCCGGATTAACTATCCGGAATGGGGACGCTATTTGATATATGTAAAGGACAAGGAAAGCGGACACGCCACAGGAGGCACCATCTATGTAGACTGGCCCGAATGGAGAGGACGCTCCAAGCGGAACAACCCGGATGGCATCCAGATGCTGTCGTTCTCCTTAGACAAGGAGTCCTACGAGATAGGCGAGACCGTAACCGCCATTATCCCCGCGTCGGCCGGCGGACGGGCGTTACTGTCTCTCGAAAACGGCTCTACGGTGCTGTGGCAGAAGTGGACGGAAGTTTCCGAAAAGCAGGACACCAAAATCACGTTCGAGGCAACTCCCGAAATGGCTCCCAACGCATACCTGCACATCAGCCTATTGCAACCGCACGCGCAAACCGTCAACGATTTGCCTATCCGGATGTACGGCATCGTGCCCGTATTCGTAACGAACAGGCAGACCGTACTCCAACCCCGAATCGACATGGCCGAAACGCTACGTCCCGAAACCGACTTCAAGGTGACGGTAAGCGAAAAGGACGGCAGGCCCATGACCTATACGCTGGCCGTCGTGGACGAAGGACTATTAGACCTGACCAACTTCAAGACTCCCGAACCGTGGAACGAGTTTTACGCCCGCGAAGCGTTGGGGATTCGCACATGGGATATGTACGATAACGTCTTAGGAGCCTTCGCCGGAAAGTATCCCTCGCTGTTCAGCATAGGAGGTGACGCTACACTGAAGCCCGCCGATACGAAGGCCAACCGCTTCAAGCCCGTGGTCAAGTTTGTCGGGCCTTTCTATATCGGCAAGAACGAACGGCGCACGCATACCCTCAGACTACCGATGTACGTAGGCTCAATACGGGCAATGGTGGTAGCCGCCCAAGACGGCGCTTACGGACAAGCGGAAAAAACGGTCAGCGTGAAAGCTCCGCTAATGATGCTATCCACATTACCGCGGAGGCTCAGTACGCAAGAGGAAATAACCGTCCCGGTGAACATATTCGCTATGGAGAATCAAGTAAAGGAAGTGAGCGTCTCGATTCAGGCGTCGGGCGACTGCGTACGGCTCAACGGCTCAAGTCAGCAAACGCTAACTTTCAATCAACCGGGAGACCAACTGTGCTTCTTCAATATTCGGACGACCGACCGGACGGGAAAAGCCACTATCCGGTTAACAGCCAATGGAAACGGAATGAAGACGCACGAGACAATAGAGATAGAGGTCTTGAACCCGAACCCAATAGTCACCCTGCGCAAAAGCCAATGGGTAGACAGCGGAAAGGAGGTCGAGATAGGCTATCAGGCCGCACCGTCCTCCGTCAACAATCAGGTGTATCTGGAAGTCTCCCGTATCCCTTCGGTAGACATCAACCGGAGGCTGACCTTCTTGTACGGTTATCAGCACCAATGCACGGAACAGCTGACCTCTAAAGTCTTGCCTCTCTTGTTCATCAACCGGTTTAAGACGGTAGAGGAACAAGAATTGAAGGAAATAAAGGAGAAGATTCAAGAAGGTACCCAACAAATCTACGCCCGTCAACTGTCCAACGGCGGATTCACGTGTTGGCCCAGCAGCGCAGTCGCCGACGAATGGGTAACATCGTATGCGGGTATGTTCCTCCTCCTCGCACAAGAAGAGGGCTACGCCGTGCATCCGAGCGTACTGGCCAAATGGAAACGCTTCCAACGCATGGCCGCCCAAAACTGGCGCACCGCAAGCAACGAGAGTGAATGGCAACGACAGCAGTCGGAACTGCAACAAGCCTTCCGCCTCTATACATTGGCCTTAGCGGGCACGCCGGAATACGGAGCCATGAACCGGATGAAAGAGCAAAAGACCTTATCCGCACAAGCCAAATGGAGACTGGCCGCCGCTTACGCCTTGACCGGAAAGATAAAGCCGGCCGAAGAACTGGTGTTCAGCGCAAAGACAACGGTTACGCCTTACGCTGCGGCGGACTTGACTTACGGCTCGTCCGACCGCGACGAGGCCATGATTCTCGAAACCTTGCTCCTGATGAACCGGACGGAGGAAGCCATGCGACAAGCCCAACTGGTATCACGGAACCTTTCGGGAGAAGACTGCTTCAATACGCAATCGACCGCTTTCGCCCTAATGGCAATGGGACGCTTGGCGGAGAAGCTATCCGGCACCTTAGCGTTCACATGGAAATGGAACGGCAAGCAGCAGCCGACCGTAAAGTCGACTAAAGCCGTATTTGAACAGGAACTGGCCAACGCCGGAGCAAAAGGAAGCGTATCCGTCAGGAATGAAGGAGATGGAGCGCTGAACGTTGACGTAATCACACGGACTCAACCGCTGAACGACACCTTGCCCGCCATATCGAATCACCTTCGGCTGAACGTAAGCTATACGGACATAGCCGGAGCTCCCATTTCAATCGGCAACATTAAGCAGGGAAGCGACTTCACCGCTATGGTAACCGTCGCAAATATCAGTAACTCGTCCGACTATAAGAATTTGGCGTTAACCCACATTCTTCCTTCCGGATGGGAAATATACTACACCTATTCCAACGGCGGGACGGCGCAGACCTATCAGGACGTACGGGATGACCGTGTACTGACCTACTTCGACCTACGGCGAGGAGAACAAAAGACATTCGCCGTCAGGCTGCAAGCGACTTACTTAGGCACCTTCGTTCTTCCCGCCATCCAGTGCGAGGCCATGTACGACAGCAGCGTACAAGCCCGTACAAAGGCGGGAAAGACCACAGTCAGCAAATAAGTCCGCAATGTGGAATAAATGCCTGAACTACTTCAAACGCTTATCCGCTACTAAAAAAGCGACGCTTATCCTCGTCGTTCTATTAGTAAGCGGATATGCGCTTTGCTTGCCCGAAGAGTTGTTTCACGTCCCCTACTCTACCGTCGTGACCGACAGGAAAGGGGAACTGTTAGGAGCGCGCATCGCCACCGACGGCCAATGGCGTTTTCCGCCGAGAAAGGACGTTCCCGATAAAATCAAACAGTGCCTGATTACCTTCGAGGACAAGCGTTTCTACTCTCACTGGGGCGTAGACCCGTTAGCTATCGGGAGAGCTTTCTGCCAGAACATAAAGAACCGGTGCGTCGTAAGCGGCGGAAGCACGCTCACAATGCAAACCATCAGACTGGCCAGACACGAATCGAGGACTATCGGCGAAAAGCTGATAGAAATCATCTGGGCCACCCGACTGGAGCTTCGGGCCTCCAAAGAAGAAATCTTGGCCATGTACGCCTCGCACGCCCCATTCGGCGGAAACGTGGTAGGATTGGACGCCGCCGCATGGCGTTACTTCGGGCATACCGCCGAAGACCTCTCGTGGGCGGAAGCGGCGACACTGGCCGTCCTACCCAACGCCCCCTCCATGATACATCTGTCCAAAGGAAGGGATAAGCTACTGAACAAAAGGAACCGCTTGCTAAAGCAATTGCAGGAGAGAGAGATTATCGATTCCTCCACATACGAATTAGCCATCAGCGAACCGCTCCCCGGAGAGCCGCACCCGCTTCCGCAAGTCGCACCCCATCTCGTGAGCTATTTCTACAAGAAGCGAAACGGGGCGTATGTTCAATCTACTTTAGACAAAGGCCTGCAAACGCAAGTAGAGGCAGTGGCCGAGCGGTGGAGTGACGAGTTCAGCCGAAGCGGAATACGGAACATCGCCATATTAGCCATTGACATTCAGGCCAACGAAGTCGCAGCGTATTGCGGAAACGTACACTTTGAACGCCAAGAAGCAGGGTATCAGGTAGACATCATTCAGGCTCCAAGAAGCACGGGAAGCATCCTCAAGCCCTTCCTATACTACGCCATGCTCAAGGAAGGCAGCTTGCTGCCGCATACGCTACTCCCCGACATTCCGCTAAACATCAACGGGTTTACTCCGCAGAACTTCAACATGCAATACGAAGGGGCCGTTCCCGCATCGGAAGCGCTCGCCCGTTCGCTGAATATTCCGGCAGTCACCATGCTGAGAAAGTACGGAGTACCTAAGTTTCATAAGGAATTGCGGCAAATGGGATTCCGCCACATGAACAAGCCGTCTTCCCACTATGGACTATCATTAATATTAGGAGGAGCCGAAGCCACGCTATGGGAGGTGACGAACGCCTACAAGAACCTCGCTTCAAGCTCTCCGTCCCAAAGCGAGGCAAGACTCGTCAAAGAAACGGCGAAAGGAAAACGGGCGGAAGACGGGCGAAAGGCTGACGCGGAACACATCGGAGCGGCATGGCAAACGCTAACCGCCCTGACCGAAGTAAACAGGCCGGGAGAAATTGACTGGAAATCGCTTCCATCCATGCAAACCGTGGCGTGGAAGACCGGAACCAGTTACGGATTCCGAGACGCGTGGGCCGTAGGAGTCACGCCACGGTACGCCATAGGCGTATGGGTAGGAAACGCCACGGGAGAAGGAAAGCCCGGGTTAGTAGGGGCGCAGACCGCCGCCCCGGTACTTTTTGACGTGCTCAACCTGTTCCCGTCCTCGGCATGGTTCGAACGGCCTAACGGCGTATTCATTGAAGCGGAAGTATGCAAACAGTCGGGGTATCTGAAAGGAAGATTCTGCGAAGACACAGATACATTACTCATTCTCCCTGCAGGACTGCATACGGAGCCTTGCCCCTTCCATCGCCTTATCACCTTGTCCGCCGACGAGAAATACCGGGTTTACGAGAATCAGCTTCACACGGAGTCCACCGTCAAAAAGGCATGGTTCACGCTGCCCCCCGCATGGGAATGGTATTACAGGCAACGCCACCCCGAATACCAACCTCTTCCTCCTTTCAAAAGCGGCTACGGAGAAGAGGCCGCGTCGCAGATGCAGTTCATCTACCCCTCGGCGAACGCACGCGTCACGCTGACCAAGCAGATGGACGGAAGCGAAGGATACCTGACGGCTGAACTGGCGCACAGCAATCCGCACGAGACGGTCTTCTGGCATCTCGACGAAGACTATTTAGGCCAGACGCAAGACTTCCACAAGCTGTCGATACAGCCCAACAAGGGAAAACATACCCTGACCGCCGTAGACGGTCAGGGTAATACGGTTTCAGTTTCCTTTTTCGTCGACTGAAAGGCTATCGTCAAATCGCCTCCAACGCCTGAGACAAGTCGGCGATGATGTCGTCCACATGCTCCGTACCGATAGAGAGCCTGATTGTACTCTGCCGGATGCCTTGTTCTTCCAATTCGGCTTCGGTCAACTGGGAATGGGTCGTCGTAGCCGGATGAATCACCAACGACTTCACATCCGCCACGTTAGCCAGTAAAGAGAATATCTCCAAACGGTCTATCAGACGGTGAGCCTCCGCCTGACCTCCCTTTATGTCAAAGGTAAATATGGAGCCTCCGCCATTGGGGAAATACCTTTGGTACAAAGCATGGTCAGGATGCTCCGGCAAGGAAGGATGGTTGACAGCGGCGACCTTCGGGTGAGCTTTAAGGAAATCCACCACCCGCAAAGCGTTATACACGTGCCGCTCCACCCGAAGCGAAAGGGTCTCCAGTCCTTGAAGGAGAAGAAAGGCGTTGAACGGGCTGATAGCCGCCCCCATGTCGCGCAGCAATACCGCCCGGATGCGGACCACATAGGCCGCGGCTCCCGCCGCGTCGACAAAGCGCGCGCCATGATAGCTCGCGTCAGGCTCGGCCAGTTGCGGGAACTTGCCTGAAGCCGTCCAGTCAAACCGGCCGGAATCGACGATAACGCCGCCGAGCGAGGTTCCATGACCTCCGATGAACTTCGTGGCCGAGTGTACTACGATGTCGGCTCCATGCTCGATAGGCCGGAACAGGAAAGGCGTAGCGAAAGTATTGTCCACGATGAGGGGAAGGCCGTGGCGATGGGCCACAGCCGCCACCTCCTCGACATTAATCAAGTTACTGTTCGGGTTGCCGAAGGTTTCTATGAAGACGGCCTTCGTGTTCTCCCTGATGGCCCGTTCAAAGTTGAGAGGGTCAGAAGGCTCGACAAAGGTAGCCGTCACGCCATAAGCCGGAAGCGTGTGAGCCAGAAGATTGTAGGTTCCTCCGTAAATGGTCTTGGCGGCCACCACATGGTCTCCGGCACGGGTAATGTTCTGAATGGCGTAAGTAATGGCGGCCGCTCCGGAAGATACGGCTAAGGCGGCTACTCCGCCTTCAAGGGCAGCCATACGTTTCTCGAAAACGTCCTGAGTGGAGTTGGTCAGACGGCCGTATATGTTGCCCGGTTCACGCAAGCTAAAGCGAGCGGCCGCATTGGCCGAGTCGGGAAATACGTAAGAAGTAGTCTGATAGATGGGCACGGCGCGCGCATCCGTAGCGGAATCGGGCTGCTCTTGCCCTACGTGCAGCTGCAACGTCTCGAAATGCAATCTCTTCAAATCCATGTTATCCTAAAAATTAAGTTAATAATGTATACCTGTCACGTCGGTCTGCCGGGGGCAAAGATAAGAAAATTCGGCAATTAGATTCAACGTGCCAAGAGTTTCCGCTTAAATTTTATCCGGATTTATCTTGAACATCCTCTTCAAGAGCACTCCCGCAAGCCGCAATGACAGCCGCTCTTAGCCTGCTCGATACCTCAAATCCCTCACAGGGCTGACGCGTTACATTATGAAGAGAAGTATTCATATGGTTTAAAATTCGTAGATTTGTCCATCAAACCAATCGTTTTATCAGTCAAATGGAAGT
>CASDXF010000027.1 GCA_949285075.1 uncultured Bacteroides sp.
ATGAACAGGGCCACTCCCAAGCTCGCTCCAGAACTTATGCCAAGCAGATACGGGTCGGCCAACGGGTTCTGGAATACGGTCTGCATCTGTAGTCCGCTGACGGAAAGGGCCACGCCTATCAGCGTCGCCACCATGACCCGGGTGAAGCGGATATGCAGCAGAATATTACGGGTCGTCTCGTCATGTTCTCCTCCGGTGAGCGTGGCCCACGCCTTAGCGAGCGGAATGTACGTGTCTCCCGTAGCCATGTCTATGCACAACAGCAGGAGTATGGCGATTCCCAAAGCGAGCAAAAGGAGGGTGTTGCGTCGGCGTAATTGTTTCATTCCAGATGCTTATAGTAATATAGTGAGTCGGAGAGGAGTTGAGGGTGGAACACGCGTATCAGGTCGCGCAGGACGATGTCGGGATGCACCACGGAAGACTCCCAGAAGTCATTGCCCCCGACCGGGGTTGTTCGCCGATTGTTGTTGTACACCGTCTTGTTGCGTACGGCTTTTGCGTCGGCGAATTTCGGGTTCATCGCCTTCAGCTTGTTCAGCGTAGAGGCCGAGCCGACGTTTATCCAGTAGTCCGCCCGCTGTATCAACGCGTAGGCGGTCTCCAGTCCGATGGGGGTGGAGCTGTTCGACTCGTTGGTTTTATAGATGTAGTCGGCTCCGGCATCGGCCACCAGTCGCGCCATGTAGCTACGAGTGGAGGGCATTACCCAACTGTCGTTCCACGGCGTGTTGAGCATCACCGTGGGCCTTTGGGAGACGGAATCGGTCAGGGCTTTCAGGGCGTTATACCGTTCGGGAATCTTCCGGAAGGCTTCTATCCCTTTCTCCCGGCAGTCGGTTATTTCGGCCAAGACGACCATCCATTCCGCTTTGCCGAGCGGGGATTCCTCTATATACTCCCCCATATACAGATAAGGGATATCCAGTTCCTTCAGCTTATCGGTTACGGCGGTTTGCGCATCGCCTATGCCGTATAGCAATACGACATCCGGTTTCAGCGAGACTAGCGACTCGTAGTTTATTTCGGGCCCTATGTCGAGTATCGAGTCCTTGCGGGCGAGGATGCGAGGGTTCGACAGATAGTCCATGCCTGAGACTCCGGCGACACGTTCCACCTCGCCGAACGCGTCGAGCATGGCGGTATAGGATGACGACATGCATACGATGCGCCTCGCGCCCGCCTTGATTACCGGACCGTTAAATCCTTCGGGGGCTTGTTCGCCGTTCCGGGAAATGAAATAAGATTGGGTCACGTTCTTTGCTCCCTGCCACGGATTGGAGATAACGATTAGCGTACTTTGTGCCTCCGCCGTGCCCTTAATCTTGAAGCCGTAAGCGTATTGGGGGGTGTATATATCTTGATTGAACAGCGCTAAGGAGGGATTGTGCCTTGTCTGGCAGCCCGCTAATATCCATAAGAGTGGCAGTGTAAGCGTGAAAAAAGGGACTCTCATTCTGATTTTTCTGATTCGTGTCTGATTGCTTATCAGGCGAAGTTTATTTTCTGGCGACAAAAATAGTAAAAAAAGCGGCACGTTTGAAATTTTGTCCTACCTTTGCGAAAGTACGGCAACGAAGTGATTTAAACCTGTTTTTGCCAACTCGAATGAGAACGTGCCGTGGGGTAAGGTCGCATGGAGGATTTCCCGAAAGTAAAAAAACGTAATAAGGAGATAAATCCAAGTACAAGAGTCGCTCAACTGTTGTACAAGAATTGAGCGATTGATGTACAAGAGTGCGGGATTTCTTCTATAAGAAAAATGCGCCTCCGCCAGATGACAGGTTTAAGTGACTTCAATAAAAGCCCAATAGTAAATGAAGAGGTTATCATACAGTGAAATAAGGTGTCGGGAAAATCAAGACGGGGATGAAGGGCTGCTACGACAGAGAGAAGAGCGTCTTGTCTCTCTTGTCCGTCGGTTGTTTGGTATTGTTTTTCTGCTCTTTTTTTTCGTCGGCGTGTCTTCCGCCCAAAAAACTTGCACGGTTAAGGGGAAGATACAGTCGAAAGAATCGGAGGCCGTACAGCCGTTACCTTCGGCGAGCGTCGCAGTTCTTTTAGACAAAGACTCTTCCATTGTGAAAGGCACGGTCAGCGATAAGGAGGGAAACTTTATCCTTCGCTTTCAGCCTCAATCCGGTAAAAAGTATTCGTTGAAGGCTTCTTTCATGGGGATGCGTTCGTTGTATCGTGCGCTGCCCGATTCCGCCGCTACCGTGAACGTAGGAGCGTTGGTGCTAGAGGATAACGACATACAGATAGGGGAAGTGGTGGTAACGGCCGAGCAAAAAGACGTTGTGGTGAAGGGCGATACGGCGATTATCAATGCGGGGGCTTATAAGCTGCCTGAAGGAGCCTATCTGGAAGCCTTGATTAAGCGAGTTCCCGGCTTGATATATGATAAGAAAGAGGGGAAGCTGATGTACGAGGGGCAGGAAATCAGCGAGATTAATATTAATGGCGAAGAGTTCTTTGGCAACGATAAGAAAATGGCGCTTGAGAACCTTCCGGCAAAGTTGGTAGGCAAGTTGAAAGTGTACGACAAGCGGTCGGAAAAGGAGAAGTTTACCGGAGTAGATGATGGAGAGAAACGCTATGTGCTCGACCTTGAGACAAAGAAGGAATTGAACAAGACATGGCTGACTAATGTGGAGGTGGGATACGGCAATAAAAAGAAAAAGGATTTTGGAGCGCAGGCGAATTACTTTAATAAGAATGGCGATAATTTCTCGTTAATTCTACGTTCTACGAATCGATATCAGAATAGTTCGTACAGGGATAATATTGATAATATGGCCGGACTGAATGCAGCAAGGAAATTCAGCGATGACTTTAAACTTTCGGGTAGCGTGAATTATAATATGCACCGGAACGGAAATCTGAACTCGTTTTATCAAGAGCAGTATTTGCCCACGGGAAATCAGTATAACTCGTCAGTCGGAGACAATTCCTCAAAGAATCGCAATTTTTCCGCCAATTTTTCCGGAGAAGGTAATATAGACAAGCAAACTCGTTTTCAGTTTCATGGAACGGTAGGGGTCTCTCCCAACGAGGGAGAGAACAGCGGGCGGAACGCGACCTTCGACGCTCCGCCGGGAATAGACCAAGCGGACTTGTTCAACCGTTTTGAAGAGATTCCGAGAGAGATACTTGTGAACCGTAGTGATAACCGTTCGCTCTCGGAGGGAAAGAACAACAATTACCAGTGGTCGGCCAATGTGATGAGGAAGTTGGATAAAGAAGGCAAGAGTACCGTAAGCCTTGACTTCAGTAATTCTACCTCGAAAGGCGAACAAGACAATTATTCCTTGACGAATACCGTTTATTATCGGCTGGAAAATTTGCACGGGGAAGATTCCGTGCTTTATCGTAATCAGTATATGGATTCGCCTATGCGCACGACGGATTGGCGTATAGGCGCTTCGTTTACACAAGCGATAAGCAAGCGGTTTCGTTTGCAAGCGTCGTACAATTGGAATATTCGCGACGAACAGAATGACCGTGATACTTATGAGCTTTCCGGGCTGACCACAGAGGATACTTTTGGACGATTGCCAGAGAACTACAGGGAGGGCTATGTGGATAGTTTGAGCAACAGGAGTTGGAGTCACACTTCCGGTCAGGATATTCGCTTGGGCTTAAGTTATCAGGATACGATATGGCGAGTGAACGTCATGCTTTCCGTTTCTCCGCAAAAGCGTTCCATTGACCAGAAAGTAGGGAGACAGCAGGCGGATACGACGTTGAACACGCTTGACTTCCGTCCGGTGGCGTGGGTCGCTTGGAACAAAGGAAAGCGGGAAGTCAATCTGAATTATAACGGATCCACTCGCCAACCTTCTTTGTCGAGCCTGATGCCTTTGACCGATAACAGCAATCCGCTTTATATTACTCATGGGAACCCGGACTTGAAGCGGACCTTTAGTCATAGTATGCGATTGAGTTACAGGGATTCGGATATTGGCTTGTCCGGTGACTTGAACGGGCAGATAGCGCAGAATAGCGTGACGCAGGTAGTGAATTACGATTTGCAGACAGGAGGGCGCGAAGTGTATCCCATCAATATAAACGGTAATTGGTCCGTCAATGGGGGAGCTTACTGGTGGAAACATATCGGAAAGCAATTTCGCCTGAACTTGAATGTGAGGGGGAATTATAATAATCGGGTCAGTATGGTCAATGAAGGAGAGAGGATGGAAGCGGAGAAAAGTACGACCCGTGATACCGGAGTGGAATGTGAAACCCGGATTTCGTATGTACCTTCATGGGGAGGCGTTGATTTTACCGCTAATTGGCGGTATCAGCAAGGTATCAATTCGCTGAATGAGCAAAACGATGTTCGAAACCGCACTTATGACTTCGGTCTGGAAGGCTATGTCGACTTCCCGTTCGGCCTGCAACTGCGTACAGACGCGAGGTACACGCTGCGCAGCGGAACGAACGTGCAAGAAGAGGAGCGGGATGAGGTGCTGTGGAACGCGGGAGCGACGTGGCGCTTCTTGAAAGAGAAGCAGGCGGAACTCTCCGTGTATTGGTCGGATATTCTCAGTGACGAGCAAGGAATCGCTCGCTTATCTACTTCCGACGGCTTTTACGAGATACGCAGTCAGCAGATGAGGGGTTACTTTTTGTTCTCATTTAAATATAACTTCCGTTTGATGATGTAATTGTAGGAAATAATTCGTATGTTTGTCTCATTAGCATAAAAAACTATTAAATCATTATATTATGTATAGTCATTACGTCATTAATATTGGCCGGCAATTAGGTAGCGGTGGAAGAGAGATAGGAGAGAAGTTAGCGAAACGCATGGGCATAGACTTCTATGATAAGGAGCTGATAAACCTTGCGTCGGAGGAGAGCGGCTTGTGTCGTGAGTTTTTCGAGCGGGCGGACGAGAAAGCGTCTCAGGGAATTATCGGGGGGCTGTTCGGTATGCGTTTCCCGTTCATCAGCGACGGGGCTATCCCCATGTCGAATTGCCTGAGCAACGATTCCCTGTTTAAGGTGCAGAGCGACGTGATTCGCCGTCTGGCGGCGGAGAAGTCATGTGTCTTTGTCGGCCGTTGCGCCGACTACATCCTGCGGGACCATCCCCGTTGCGCCAACGTGTTTATCTCGGCTTCAAAGGAAGACCGTATCGCCCGTCTGCGCAAAATACACCACATTGACGAGGAAGCGGCGGAGGAAATGATAGAGAAAGCTGACAAGAAGCGCTCGGAATACTATAACTATTACAGCTTTAAGACTTGGGGGGCCGCCGCCACTTATCATCTTTGTATAGACTCTTCGTCTTTGGGTATTGACGGAACGGTGCAGTTCGTGGAGGAGTTTGTCATGAAGAAACTGAATCTCCAAGCCCGCTAGCTTACGGTGGCGGCTTGCGCTGTTGGGCCGAACGCCTTTGGGAGCTCCCGAATGATACGAAAATGGCTTATGAAGTTTGCCGCTTCATAAGCCATTTTCTTTTATAGAGTCCTTGAAAGTAACCTCTTGGAGTGATTCTGCTTTACATCATCGTCAGCAGAATCATTTGTCCCGCAAGTATGCGGAGGAACATCGACAGCGGGTAGACCGTGGAGTACCCTACGGCCGGAGCGTCAAGGTTCGTCACTTGGCTCGAGTACGCCAATGCGGGGGGGTCGGTGTTACTACCGGCGATAAGTCCCATCAGCGTGAAGTAGTTAATCTTGTAGTACAGGCGGGCTATCACTCCGATGATGAGCAGCGGAATGACCGTAATCAGGAAACCGCAGCCCACGTAGAGCAGTCCGTCTCCTTCGACCACCGTCTGTACGAAGTTCGCTCCCGCGTCAATACCTACACTGGCGAGGAAAAGCACGATTCCTATCTCGCGCAGCATCAAGTTGGCGCTCATTGTCGTGTAGGTCACCAAGCGGAGCTTGTGTCCGAAGCGTCCTATCAGAATGGCCACAACTAGCGGACCTCCCGCCAAGCCTAACTTCAGCGGCGTAGGCATACCGGGGAACGAGATGGGAAGGCTTCCCAAGAGGATTCCCAAGAAGATGCCGACAAAGATGGTAATGATATTCGGCGCGTCGAGGCGCTTCAGCTGATTACCCAATACGCCGGCTACCCGTTGCACGGCGTCCTGTTGGCCTACCACCATTACGCGGTCACCTACCTGAAGGATAAGGTTCGGGTCGGCGAACAGGTCCATACCCGAACGGTTGACACGCGTCACGTTAACGCCGTACATGCTGCGGAAGTGCATGGAGCCTAACGTCTTTCCGTTGATTTCAGGCTTCGTTACCAGAATACGGCGGGAAACCATAGGCAAGTCCTGCTTTTCCCAGTCAAGCTCTACTTTCTTTCCTATAAATACCGTAATGGCTGCGGCGTCTTCCTCGGAGCAGACGATGAACAGTTGGTCGCCTATGTGGAATACCGTACTTTGGTCGGGTATGCTGACATGCCCTTCGTGACGGATTCGGGAGCAGACGAACTGCCGTCCTAAGAATTCCTTGATTTCAATCAGCGTCTTTCCGTCGATGGACTCGTTGCGTACTTCGAGGCTCATCATGTGAGGCTTGTGCTGCGCGTCTCCGCTTTCCATGTTCAGCTTATCCTCCTCTTTCTTGAGGTTAATGCGGAAGATGTAGCGGATGGCGATGATAGACCCGATGATTCCCACTACGCCTAACGGGTAGGCGCAGGCGTAACCCAACGCGATTTGCGGGCCGTCATAGTTCAGCTGACTTAACGCCTCGTTGGCGGCTCCAAGTCCCGGAGTGTTTGTTACCGCTCCGTAAAGGATACCCACCATCATCGGTAGCTCTACGCGCCCGTTCCAAAGGTAGTAGAGGCCCAGAGCCACAGCGATATTTAAGACTACGATGCCCACAGCCAATAGATTGAGTGTCATGCCTCCTTTCTTAAAGGATGAGAAGAACGAAGGCCCTACTTGCAAACCGATGCAGAAGACGAACAGGATAAGTCCGAAATCGCGTACGAAGTGCAAGATTTGCGTGTCGGCGGTAAAGCCGAAATGCCCCATAAGGATGCCGGCAAACAAAACGAATGTGACTCCCAATGATACCCCGAAGATTTTAATCTTGCCGAGGTATACGCCCGCCGCCACTACAAAGGCGTAGAGGAACACGATGTGTCCCACGGAGCTTGAGTTCCACAATAAATCTTGTAACCAATTCATAATTAATTGTTTGAGTTTGTATTTTATGTTTTTTTGTCTTTCCTCTTGTTACAGCCTTCCAATCCGTTTTGGGGAAATGCGCTTGGAGGTGCGGGATTACTCCCGCATTTGAAAAGCGGGGCAAAATTAGTGATAACATTGCATCTTGACAAGAAAGTCATGAGAGATTTATTACGATTTCGTCGTTTTTGTGTCACTTTCCGGAACTTCTTCCTAGCGTTTGGAATGTTTGCTTTAAAAGCGGGAAGTCGGCGTCGGAACGAAAAGGACGACTCATTAAAAATAGACCATTCTGAAAAACGGAACATTCTGATGCCTGAAATACGCGATAATTCCGGACGAGGGATGTCTCGGGCGAAAAGAACGCGCTGTAGAGCCGTTAGCGAAATTCAGGATGTTCGCCAATTGGCCGTTTGGATGTCTTTCTGCTTCTATGCCATCTGGAGCTTTCTCTTTCTGTCATGTTTCCCTCTTTTTCAGTATAAAAAAGATATTTTTCCACTCTTCCGGATTTTTCGGCAATTAGAGGTAAAAAAGTGTAAAAACTCTCCCTGAGACGTTGGAAAACCGTTTCCCGTTTGCGGGACAGCCCTATTTCACCCGAGCCGAAGGGCTATTTCTCGGGAGCCGTAGGGCTGCCTCTTACGCTGAATGGCCCTTCTTAGTGTCTTCCAAACGGCTTCAAGACTGCATAAATATCCGTTTTTTATGCGAAAAGCTGCATATTTATGCGTTTTTTATGCATTTTTTGAGCTGAAAGGGTCGTCTTTGGCCGTTTTGTTTTGAGCCGGAATCTTAAAAATAGAACATTTTGGGCGTTTTCGGAACGCTGTCGTGAACAGTGTTTAAGATGGCTTATGAAATGCAAAAATTGAGCGTGCCGTGAAGTGGAATGTCGGAAATCTATCCGTCAAATCTCTTTGACTTTAAAATAAATATCTATATTTGCAACACTAAATTAAAGAATGTCTGTACGAAAACAGATAAAGTTCGTAAACAATTAATCTGGTTTAAAATCTACAAGCTATGGCAGATAAGAAAGAGAAACTCTTCTCGGACTTCTCGTCCGTCAGTACGGATGAATGGATGGCGAAAGTGACAAGCGACCTGAAGGGCGCAGACTTCGAGAAGAAGCTGGTTTGGAAGACCAATGAAGGCTTTAAGGTGAAGCCTTTTTATCGATTAGAAGATTTGAAAGACCTGAAAACTACCGACGCTCTTCCGGGAGAATATCCTTATTTAAGGGGGACGAAGAAAGGTTCTAACGAGTGGCTGATACGTCAGGAAATCAATGTAGACTCTCCTGAGGAAGCGAACGCTAAGGCGTTGGATATACTGAACAAGGGGGTAGACTCGCTGTCTTTCCATGTGAAAGCGAAGGACCTGAGCGCCGGTTATGTGGAGACGCTGCTTGAAGGCGTTCAGGCGGAATGCGTGGAACTGAACTTCTCCACGTGTCAGGGACATGTCGTAGAACTGGCTAACTTACTGGTTGACTATTTCCGGAAGAAAGACTATGACGTGAAGAAGCTGAAAGGGTCTATTAACAACGACTTCTTCAATAAGATGCTGACTCGGGGAAAAGAGAAGGGCGACATGGTGCGGACGGCGAAGGCGCTCATCGAGGCCATACAGCCGCTTCCTTTCTACCGCGTGATAAACGTTAACGCCGTTACGCTGAACAACGCCGGAGCCTACATCTCGCAGGAGTTGGGCTATGCGTTGGCGTGGGGAAACGAGTACATGAGCCAGTTGACGGAAGCGGGTGTTCCCGCGGCGTTGGCTGCCAAGAAGATAAAGTTCAACTTTGGCGTAAGCTCCAATTACTTCCTTGAGATAGCCAAGTTCCGCGCCGCCCGTATGCTGTGGGCGAATATCGTATCCGCTTACGGGCCCAAGTGTCTGCGCGACTGCGAGAATAAAGGAGAGAACGGAGAGTGCCGCTGCGCCGCGAAGATGGCCATTCACGCCGAGACCTCCTCGTTCAACCTTACCCTGTTCGACGCTTACGTGAACCTGCTCCGCACGCAGACCGAGGCGATGAGCGCTACGCTCGCCGGAGTGGACTCGCTGACCGTCGTTCCTTTCGACAAGGCGTACGAGACACCCGACGAGTTCTCCGAGCGGTTGGCCCGTAACCAACAGCTGTTGCTGAAGGAGGAGTCGCACTTCGATAAGGTAGTCGACCCGGCGGCCGGCTCTTACTATATAGAGAACCTGACCGTCTCCATCGCTCAGCAGGCGTGGAACCTGTTCTTGGAGGTAGAGAAGGAAGGCGGTTTCTACGCGGCCCTGAAGAACGGTTCGGTGCAGCGTGCGGTGAACGCCTCCAACGAGGCGCGTCACAAGGCGGTGGCCCAACGCCGGGAGGTGCTGTTGGGCACGAACCAGTATCCCAACTTCAACGAGAAGTCCGAGGGCAAGCGTCCGGTAGCGGCGAAGTGCTGCTGCGGAGGCGGTGACGCCCACTCGTGCGAGAAGGATGTGGAGACGTTGGTGTTCGACCGCGCGGGCAGTGAGTTCGAGGCGTTGCGTCTGGAGACGGAAGAGTCCGGTAAGAGGCCGAAAGCCTTCATGCTGACCATCGGCAACTTGGCGATGCGTCAGGCGCGCGCGCAGTATTCGTGTAACTTCCTCGCCTGTGCCGGCTATGAGGTGATTGACAACCTCGGGTTCGAGACGGTAGAGGCCGGAGTAGAGGCGGCTATGGCGGCTAAGGCGGACATCGTAGTTCTCTGTTCGAGCGACGACGAGTATGCGGAGTACGCTATTCCGGCGTTTAAGGCGTTGGACGGAAGGGCCATGTTCATCGTTGCCGGCAACCCCGCTTGTGCGGAGGAGCTGAAGGCGGCGGGCATTGAACACTTTATCCATGTTCGTGTAAACGTGTTGGAGACGTTGAGGAAATTTAATGAGATATTGTTAAAGTAAGCTGACAAACAAGAAAACGATATGAGAAAAGATTTTAGCAACATAGATATATTCGCCGGCTTTCGGCCTGTCGACGGCGCCGAATGGCAAAAGGCGAACGGGATTTCCGCCGACTGGAAAACGCCGGAACACATTGAGGTGAAACCCGTGTATACGAAAGAGGACCTTGAGGGCATGGAGCACTTGGACTTTGCGGCGGGCGTTCCTCCCTATCTGCGCGGCCCCTATTCTGTAATGTACGTCCTTCGTCCGTGGACTATCCGCCAGTACGCGGGCTTCTCTACGGCGGAAGAGTCCAACGCTTTCTACCGCAGGAATCTGGCTTCCGGGCAGAAGGGACTCTCCGTAGCTTTCGACTTGGCCACGCACCGCGGCTACGACCCCGACCACGAGCGGGTGGTGGGAGATGTCGGCAAGGCCGGCGTATCCATCTGTTCCTTAGAGAACATGAAGGTGCTGTTCGACGGCATTCCGCTGAACAAGATGTCGGTGTCCATGACGATGAACGGCGCGGTGCTTCCCGTCATGGCCTTTTATATCAACGCGGGACTGGAGCAGGGGGCCAAGTTGGAGGAGATGGCCGGAACCATCCAGAACGACATCCTGAAGGAGTTCATGGTGCGCAATACCTATATTTATCCGCCCGCGTTCTCCATGAAGATTATCTCTGACATCTTCGAGTACACCTCGCAGAAGATGCCCAAGTTCAACTCTATCTCCATATCGGGCTACCACATGCAGGAGGCGGGAGCCACGGCGGACATCGAGTTGGCTTACACGTTGGCCGACGGACTGGAATACCTGCGCGCCGGCATAGCGGCGGGTATCGACATCGACGCGTTCGCTCCTCGTCTCTCTTTCTTCTGGGCCATTGGCATGAACCACTTTATGGAAATTGCCAAGATGCGCGCCGCCCGTATGCTGTGGGCCAAAATCGTGAAGCAGTTTAACCCCAAGAACCCGAAGTCGTTGGCGTTGCGCACGCACTCCCAGACATCCGGTTGGTCGCTGACGGAACAAGACCCCTTCAATAACGTGGGCCGTACCTGTATCGAGGCGATGGCGGCCGCTTTGGGGCATACGCAGTCGCTGCACACCAACGCGTTGGACGAGGCCATCGCGCTGCCTACCGACTTCTCGGCCCGCATCGCGCGTAACACGCAGATATACATTCAGGAAGAGACTTATGTCTGCAAGAACGTAGACCCGTGGGGAGGCTCCTACTACGTAGAGTCCCTGACGAACGAAATCGCTCATAAGGCGTGGGAGCATATTCAGGAGATAGAGAAGCTCGGGGGTATGGCCAAAGCCATCGAGACGGGCATCCCCAAGATGCGCATCGAGGAGGCGGCGGCGCGTACGCAGGCTCGTATAGACAGCGGCGCGCAGACCATCGTGGGCGTGAATAAGTATCGCTTGGACAAGGAAGAGCCGATTGACATTCTGGAGATTGACAATACGGCGGTGCGTCAGGAGCAGATTGAGAACCTGAAGCGACTGAAGGAAGGCCGCAATCAGGCGGAAGTGGACAAGGCGTTGGAGGCCATTACCGAGTGCGTAAGGACGGGCAAGGGCAACCTGCTCGAACTGGCGGTAGAGGCGGCCCGTGTCCGCGCCACGTTGGGAGAGATTTCGTATGCCTGCGAGAAAGTCGTGGGTCGGTATAAGGCAGTAATTAGAACAATATCAGGCGTGTATTCATCAGAGAGTAAGAACGACGGCTATTTCAAGCGCGCTTGCGAGATGGCCGACAAGTTCGCGAAGAAGGAAGGCCGCAGGCCTCGCATCATGATTGCGAAAATGGGACAAGACGGTCACGACCGCGGCGCGAAGGTCGTGGCGACGGGATACGCGGACTGCGGCTTCGACGTGGACATGGGGCCGCTGTTCCAGACTCCGGCCGAGGCGGCCCGGGAAGCGGTGGAGAACGATGTCCATGTAGTGGGAGTATCCTCGTTGGCGGCGGGACACAAGACGCTGATTCCGCAAATCATCGAGGAACTGAAGAAGCTCGGCCGCGAGGATATTCTGGTGACCGCCGGCGGCGTGATACCTCCTCAGGACTACGATTTCTTGTATAAGGCGGGTGTCGTGGCCATTTTTGGTCCCGGTACGCCGGTCGCCAAGTCCGCGGCTCAAGTATTGGAAATCTTGTTGGATGAAGAATAGCAAATAGTAGCGAGTTCGTATATTAAAAGAATAAGGGGAGCGCCATGCGGCGCTCCCCTTATTCTTTTATGTATTATGCTTAATGGAGATTAGCTTTTCTTTAGCGTCATCTTTTCATAGTCATCATACTTGATTCCGTCTTCGGTATAGCTATCCCTATATTCTATAACCATTTTGCTAGAGCTAAACTCGACAACGGTTATCGTTACACTTTCATCATATATTGTGAAAGTAATCTTGTTGCCTTTGGCTGACCAGTTTCCGTGGTCTGTATAGCCGTCTTCCATAACGGCGCATGTCCCGTCTGCGTTGAGGGTGAACGTCCATTCGCCTTCGTTATACCTATCCGTCCCGCTGTCTACTACTTTTCCGTCTTCTTTGAAGTTATACGCATCTTCGATAACACTCCATGTACCAACCAGTTTCTCATTAGATACGTTCACATCATCATCGTCGTTGCAAGCGGCGAATGCCATACATACGCTCATCATCATGCAAGCGTAGATTAGTCTTAATGTTTTCATAAATTCATTATTTTATTTTTATTAAATATGGCGCGAATATACGAATATTATTTATTGGCGATATTATTACAGTGTAGAATAAAATTCAACAATAGGGATTCGTTTAAGTTTTGCCCGGGTTTATTCTGTGGGGGCTTCTCGGGTATGTTTTTTTAC
The DNA here is from genome assembly GCA_949285075.1 of uncultured Bacteroides sp. Lineage (GTDB taxonomy): Bacteria > Bacteroidota > Bacteroidia > Bacteroidales > Bacteroidaceae > Bacteroides. Next base: position 12,958 of record CASDXF010000027.1, read on the forward strand.
TTCCGCCATAAGTGAGATTCGCGTTAGCCCTTCTTCGTTTGTCAGTTCGCCCTGCGGCTCGCGAGAGATAGCCCTGCGGCTTGTGAGAAACAGGGCAGCGGCTCACGAGAAACAGGGCTGTTTCTCAAACGGGGAGTAAGGCTTTGATAATAAGTGGATTCGTGCGTGAATGACTATGACCGCATATTTGTTTTTTTCACCAAGAGACCGTTCGGATTTTGTTCGGGCTTATTTTGAGAGACCGAAGAGGAATTTAAAATAAACCAGACAAAATCGCTTAAACGCAAATCTTAAATAAACTTTAAAATCCGAAGCCTGTTCATGTGGCTTTCTATCTATACATATCCAATCTTTTCTTACCTTTGCGCACTGTTACTCAGAAACGAAAAGAATGATAGTCTGCATAGCCGAGAAACCGTCCGTAGCCCGCGACATAGCCGAGGTGCTTGGGGCTCGTACAAGGAAAGAGGGATACATAGAGGGGAACGGATACCAAGTGACTTGGACGTTCGGCCATCTCTGTACGCTGAAGGAACCGCACGAGTACACGCCGGGATGGAAGTCGTGGAGCCTGAGCAGCCTCCCCATGATTCCGCCTCGTTTCGGCATCAAGCTGATAGAGAATCCGACGTACGAGAAGCAGTTCCATATCATAGAGGGACTGATGCGAGGCGCCGACATGATAATCAACTGCGGCGATGCCGGGCAGGAGGGAGAGCTGATTCAGCGTTGGGTGATGCAGAAAGCCGGGGCTAGCTGTCCGGTGAAGCGGCTGTGGATTTCCTCGCTGACGGAGGAGGCCATCCGTGAGGGATTCGCCAAGCTGAGAGACCAGTCGGAGTTCCAGTCGCTGTACGAGGCGGGCCTTTCTCGGGCGGTGGGCGACTGGCTGCTCGGCATGAACGCCACCCGCCTGTATACGATAAAGTATGGACAGAATCGGCAGGTGCTTTCCGTGGGCAGGGTGCAGACGCCTACGTTGGCCCTGATAGTCAACCGTCAGATGGAGATAGCCAACTTCCAGCCCAAGCAATACTGGGAGCTGAAGACCGTGTACCGGGATACGCTTTTCTCCGCCCTGATTCGGAAGAGCGACGAGGAGTTGGCGGCGGAAGAGGAAAAGAACGGCGGGAAGAAGCGGACGGAGAACCCCGGCATCGACCCCATAGCCAACCGGGAGGAGGGCGAGGCGTTGGTGCGCCGCATCGAGTCGCTTCCCTTCACGGTGACTTCCGTCGGCAAGAAGGACGGCAAGGAATACGCCCCGCGCCTGTTCGACCTGACCTCGCTTCAGGTGGAGTGTAACAAGAAGTTCGCTTATTCGGCCGACGAGACGCTCAAGCTCATCCAGTCGCTGTACGAGAAGAAGGTAACGACTTATCCGCGCGTGGACACGACGTTCCTGAGCGACGACATCTATCCCAAGTGCCCCGGAATACTGAAAGGCCTGACCGACTACGCCGCGCTTACCGCTCCGTTGACGGGAGCGAAGCTGCCCAAATCAAAGAAAGTGTTCGACAACTCGAAGGTGACCGACCACCACGCCATCATTCCCACGGGAGTTCCGGCGAGGAACCTTACGGACATGGAGCGGAGGGTGTACGACTTGATAGCCCGCCGCTTCATCGCCGCTTTCTATCCCGACTGTAAGGTCTCTACCACCACCGTGACGGGCGAGGTGGACGGAATCGTGTTCAGGGCCACCGGAAAGCAAATTGTGGAGCCGGGGTGGAGGGCCGTTTTCGCCAAAGAGCCGACCGCCTCCGACGAGAGGGAAGGGGAGGAGGAGAAGACGCTGCCCGCCTTCGTGAAGGGGGAGAGCGGCCCGCATGCGCCCGACCTGAACGAGAAGTGGACGCAGCCCCCGAAGCCTTACACGGAGGCCACGCTGCTGCGGGCGATGGAGACCGCCGGAAAACTTGTGGACAACGACGAGCTGCGCGACGCGCTGAAGGAGAACGGCATCGGACGGCCGTCTACCCGGGCGGCCATCATCGAGACGCTGTTCAAGCGGAACTACATCCGAAAGGAGCGCAAGAACCTGATAGCCACGCCCACGGGGATAGAACTGGTGGGACTGATTCACGAGGAGCTGCTGAAGTCGGCGGAGCTGACCGGAATATGGGAGAAGAAGCTGCGCGAGATTGAGCGGAAGACCTACGACGCCCGGCAGTTCTTGGAGGAGCTGAAGCGGATGGTGACGGAAATCGTGATGAGCGTGCTCTCGGACAACACGAACCGGAGGATTACCGTGCAGGCCCCCGTCGCCGAGGCGGGAAAGGCGAAGAAGGAGCCTAAGAAGAGGGAGCGGAAAGCGTCGCCCAAGAAGGAGCCGGCGGAACGGAAGAAGGCCGCTTCGCCGAGGAAGGCCGCTCCGTCGGCCGACGAGCCCGTGGTGGGACAGCCTTGCCCGCTGTGCGGAAAGGGCGTAATCATCAAGGGAAAGACGGCCTACGGCTGCTCGGAGTGGCGCAACGGCTGCGCTTACCGCAGGGCTTTCGACCCGAAGGATGCTTAAGTAAAAAGGGTAAGATAAACTGTAATTTGTGCGCATGGAGATTCGCCGAAAAAGCCCATCTTCGCGACCGAGTTAATACAGTTATTTACCTTATTACACATTGATTCTTATGCAAACGCTTGAACCCGCGAGAACAGACTCGCGCCGCATCACCGTCATCGACGCCATGCGCGGCATCGCCCTGTTCCTACTGTTGGGCGGGGTGTCGTTGGGCATCATCGCTTACGAGCAGCTGAAGAAGCCCGCCGTGGAGCAGGTCGAGCAGGGCCCTCGCCGTCGTCCGAACTTCTCGGCCGAGCGTCCCGACGTGTCGCTCGCGGCCACGCTGAAGAACAACGCCGCCGACCGCCTCGTTATGAAGGCCAACTTTCAGCACCGTTCCGGGCGCGTCTACATGACGCTCGGGCTGTTCGTCTTGGGCTTGTTGGCCGGACGCGTCCGCCTCTTCCATGAGCTGGACAAGTATCGCGCGGTGATGTACCGCCTCGCGGGAGTCTCGGTCGTCCTGCTCGCGTTGTTCTACGTGCTGCAAGGCCATCTGCCGAGGAGTTGGGACAATCCGTGGCTGAACTGGCTCTCCATGCCCGTGGGCAACCTCATCAATCTGCTGACGGCCTATCTGTGGGTAACGGCCATCGTCTACCTCTACCGGAAGGCGAGCGTGGAGAAGGCCCTCGCCCCCGTCGTCAGCTACGGACGGATGGGACTGACGAACTACATCCTCCAGTCCGTCCTCGGCGTGTTCCTGTTCTACCGCTTCGGGTTGGGGCTGAACCAGTACGTCGGCCCGTTCCTCGGCATGATGGTTTGCTTGGGATACAGCTGCGTGCAGATTTACTTCAGCCATTGGTGGCTAAGGCGTTTCCGCTACGGCCCGTTGGAGTGGCTTTGGCGTTCCGGCACGTACACCAGTTGGCAGCCGCTGCGCAAGGCGGTGGCGTGAGGCGACGGCGGTTCTCACCGGACCGCGTCGGCAGAAGTCCCTTTTCCCAGTCTTTTAGGATAAACGGAGCTTGTCTTGGCAACGGCTTGCCGGGACAAGCTTTTTTATGTGGAATATGACGTGAGGCATCTCCGCTCCATGACGATGCCTGATGACCTCGCTAAAGGCATGAAGCGCGGTTCATTCGGCCGTTTCCGGACGGCGTTTTTTATAAAGAGTCGGTTAGGGAGCGATTGGATTTGGTGCAGCCCCGTTTTTTTATTTCCGGACTCTTCAAAATCCGTACGCTTTTAGAGATATTCTCCGGTTTTTCCCTATCTTTGTTGCTGTTGCGAACGCCCGGCCCGTGATTTCTTCCCGCCGTTGCGGTGGCGTATTCGTGGCCTGCGATTCCTTCCCGTCGTTGCGGCGGCGTTTTCGCGGCCTGCGATTCCTTCCCGTCGTTGCGGCGGCGTTTTCGCAGCCTGCGATTCCTTCCCGTCGTTGCGGTGGCGTTTTCGCGGCCTGCGATTCCTTCCCGTCGTTGCGGCGGCGTTTTCGCAGCCTGCGATTCCTTCCCGCCGTTGCGGTGGCGTTTTCGCGGCCTGCGATTCCTCCCCGCCGTTGCGGTGGCGTTTTCGCGGCTTAAATATTGTTCTATTTTTAAAATAAGAGAAGAATTATGAAAGAGATTGTTTATGACTTTTCGCATTCTAAAGCTCGCAACGCGCAGCACGTTCAATTCGTCACAGACTTGTTGGCGGCCATTCCGCAGGAGGTGGCCGAGGCTCGTGGATTCGCCGCCCAACGGACGGCCTTCGCCGCGGCCGCCGCGAATGAGCTGGAGTGTTTCCGCCCCGACAAGGCTTATCTTGAGACTCCTGAAATCGTGACCGCCGATACGGCCCGAGACCAGATTTTCTATTTTTACAAGCAGGTGTCGCAGGCGTATGCGGACTATCATCCCGATGCCGACAAGCGGAAGGCGGGCGAGACCGTCGCCTTAGCTTTTCGTGAGGTGAAGGGAGCGGCGGCGTTCGATTACGCCTCGGAGACGGCTACGCTGACCGACCTTGTGGAGAAGTTGCGCTCGGAGCCTTACGCTTCGGCCCTGACGACGGTGGGGATGGAGTCCGCGCCCGACGAGATTGAGGAGGCCAACGAAGCGTTCAACACTGTCTACCTGAAACGCTCGGCCGAGGAGTGCGACCGGGCGCAGTCGTGGTCGATGAAGGCCCTGCGTCCCGTGACCGATGAGGCGTTCAACGCGTTGGCGAAGGCCATCAACGCCCTTTACGCGGTCAACGAGATGGTGACCGGCGACGAGGAGGCGGGCGCGGCGTTAGGCAAGGTGATGGATGACGTGAACGCCATAGTCGTCCGTCTGAAGAAGACGATGAATCAGGGAGCGGCCGGAATAAAGCCGGGTGAAGGCTCCTCGCAGCCGGGTGAGGGCGGTGAGGCTCCCGACCCGATATTGCCCGGAGGCGGAGACGAGGAGGAAGATGAAGAGTCGCCCGACCCCATCGTGTAATCCGTAGGGGAGAGGGGCGCGTCGAGGCGAGGCGAACCGTGTCATTCGTGATGGGGACGCTGAGGCTTGGGTGCGCCCCTTTCGTGTCTTGTCGAGCCTGCGCCGTGGGCCACCCAGAGCGAGACGGCCAGTCTCATTCCGTAGTCGATGTCCCATCGGTCGGGGTTTACGCCGTACCGGAAGGTGACCGTGCAATACTTCTCGAACGTGTAGAAGCTGCCGCCACGGAGCACCTTGTAGCCCTCCTCCCCGGAGGCGGGCGGTTTCGTGCCTGAACTGAAGGGTCTGCGCTCGTCGTACCAGTCGGCGCACCACTCGCAGACGTTTCCGCTCATGTCGTAGAGTCCAAGCTCGTTGGGACGCTTGCTCCCTACGCCGCTCGCCACGAAGGTGTTCTGGCTTCTGTTTCGGTTGCGGAAGCGGGCCACCTCCTCTGGATTGTCGCTTCCGGCGTAGCGGTGGTTCCCCGTGTTCAGTCCTCCCCGCGCGGCGTACTCCCATTCAGCCTCGGACGGCAGGCGGAAAGAGATGCCGCTCAGCCGTGTGAGGGTCTCGGCGAACTTTACCGCGTCGAACCAGTCGATTTGGTCTACCGGAGCGTCACGGCGGCGCAGCCTCGACGGGTTCTCTCCCGTGATGACGTACCACTCGTCCTGACTGACCTCGTAGCGGTTGATGAAAAAGGTGGAGACCGTCACGGGCAGGTCGCCGTTCTCGCCCATGTTCAGCGTCCCTCCCTCTACGAGCGCCATGTTCCAAAGGATGTAGCGTATGACCCGTTTCTGCTCTTCGGTCGCCTCCTCAGCCCATCGCAGCCGCTCCTCTAATCGCGGGTGCGGCTTGCCCACGCGCGCCGTGTCTCTCCGGCACTTGTCGTGGAAGCGTTCCCATAACGCGGACGTTTCCCGCCGTGCGGGAAGCTCGTGATACGGACTCCATGAAAGGCTTTGCGCCGAGCCTTGCGCCATGCCCGCCCACAGTAGCGCGGCGCAGAGGGCGAGCCGTTTCCGAAAGTTCTTGTTCATCATGTTCGGGTAATTGCTGTTTTTCCTTTTTGACGCGTAACGTAACGAAAGGCCGCGACCGATTATTTTAAATAAGCGTAACGGGAAGCGGCCTTTCGCGAGATATAATGAGAAAATGAAACATTCAGAATGAGCTATTCTTTGGCGTATTCCGTGTGGAACTCCACCACCGCCTCCACGCCTTTCCTGAATATGTCCAACGGGAAATTCTCGTTGGGCGAGTGGATGGCGTCGGACTCCAGTCCGAATCCCATGAGGATGGTCTTCACGCCCAGTACCCGCTCGAAGGTGGAGATGATGGGGATGCTTCCGCCCCTGCGCACCGCCAACGGTTTCCGGCCGAACGCCACCTCGAACCCTCTCTCGGCGGCCCGGTAAGCCGGGTGCGAGATGGGGCACACGTAGCCCTGCCCGCCGTGCATGGGCGTTACCTTGACCCGCACGCCCTCGGGAGCGAGGCTCATCACGTAGTCGGCGAAGAGTCGGGAAATCTTGTGGTGGTCCTGATGCGGAACCAACCGGCACGACACCTTAGCGCAGGCCTTCGACGGCAGCACCGTCTTCGAGCCTTCGCCCGTGTAGCCGCCCCAGATGCCGCACACGTCGAACGAGGGCCGGCAGCTGTTGCGCTCCAACGTGCTGTACCCCTTCTCGCCCCAGAGCGCGTCTACCCCGATGGCCTTCTTGTATTTCTCCTCGTCGAAGGGGATGCGGGCTATCATCTCCCGCTCCGCTCGCGGCACTTCCTCCACGTCGTCGTAGAATCCCGGCACGGTGACGCGCCCGTCGCCGTCCGTCAGCTTGCCGATAATCTGGCAGAGCGCGTTGACGGGATTGGCCACCGCCCCGCCGAAGTGTCCCGAGTGCAGGTCGCGGTTCGGCCCCGTCACCTCTATCTCCCAGTAGGCCAGTCCCCGCAGTCCGGTGGTCAGCGACGGGAGGTCGGCTCCTAGCATACTGGTGTCCGACACGAGAATCACGTCCGCCCGGAGCAGTTCCCGGTGCTCCTCGCAGAAGGCTTCGAGACTGGGCGAGCCAATCTCCTCCTCGCCCTCGAAGATGAACTTCACGTTGTTGCGCAGCGTGCCGCTCCTGACGAGATACTCGAAGGCCTTCACCTGAATGAACGACTGTCCCTTGTCGTCGTCCGCTCCGCGCGCCCAGATTCGTCCGTCACGTATCTCCGGCTCGAAGGGCACGCTTTTCCACAGCTCCAGCGGCTCGGCGGGCATCACGTCGTAATGGGCGTATACCAACACGGTCTTGGCGTTCGGGTCTACCGTCTTTTGCGCGAAGACAATCGGGTTTCCCTTCGACGGCATGACGAGGGCCTCGTCCGCTCCCGCCTCCGACAGCAGTTGCGCCCACCGTTCAGCACAGGCCAACATATCGTCACGGTGTTCCGGCGCGGAGCTGACGCTCGGTATGCGTATGAGGCCGAAGAGGTCGTCCATGAATTTCGCCTCGTTCGCGGCGATGTATTGCTGTATATCCATTTTGAGTCTTAGCGTTTACAGTTGTGTTGTCTTGTCCAGCAGATAATAGTCGAGTATGGTCATGGCGGCCATCGCCTCCACGATGGGCACCGCGCGGGGCAGTACGCACGGGTCGTGCCGTCCTTTCGCCTTCATCGTGGTGTCCACGCCGTTGACGTTGACCGTCTCCTGCTCCATCAGCAAGGTCGCTATGGGCTTGAACACCACGCGGAAGTAGATGTCCTGCCCGTTGCTTATGCCTCCCTGAATGCCTCCGGAGTGGTTGGTGTGCGTCTCGATTCGTCCGTGGTTGTTGTAGAACACGTCGTTCTGTTCCGAGCCTCTCATCTTCAGCCCCTTGAATCCCTCTCCGTACTCGAAGGCCTTCGCCGCGTTGATGCTCAGCATGGCGTTTCCTAATGCGGCGTGCAGCTTGCCGAATACGGGTTGGCCCAGTCCGATGGGGCATCCCTTGATGACGCAGGTGATGGTTCCGCCTATGGTGTCTCCCTCCTCCTTCACCTTATAGATAAGTTCGGCCATTTCCTTCGCCTTTATCGGGTCGGGGCAGCGCACGTCGTTCGTCTCTATCAGGTCGAAGTCATACTCCCAGTAATCCTCCTCCAGTTTGATGCCTCCCACCTGCGAGGTGAAGGCCGTCACGCTGATGCCCAGCTGCCGCAGGGCCAGTTTAGCCAACGCTCCCGCTACCACCCTTGAGATGGTCTCCCTCGCCGACGAGCGGCCGCCTCCGCGGTAGTCGCGGATGCCGTACTTCACCGTGTACGTGTAGTCGGCGTGCGAGGGCCGGTAGACGTTGCGCAGGTTGTTATAGTCGCTTGAGTTCTGGTTCTTGTTCCAGACAATGAATCCTATCGGACAGCCGGTGGACTTTCCTTCGAAAATGCCGGAGAGGAACTCCACCTTGTCGTTTTCTTGGCGCGCTGTCGTAAGGATGGATTGTCCCGGACGGCGCCGGTTCAGCTCTTGCTGTACAAACTCTTCGTCGATGACGATACCCGAGGGGAATCCGTCGATTACTCCTCCTACTCCTTTTCCGTGTGACTCTCCGAAACTGGTGAGACGGAACACATTTCCAAATGAATTAAACATAGTCGTGGCTTTAAAATAGTCTATGCAAATATAACAAAGTTTGTGATAGAAAGGTTGCGCATATAGAAAAAAAAGTCGCGGTTCGAGAACCTTTAAGGGGAAGACTTGAATCCTGAAGGTTCGTTTGACCGGATTTTTGAATGTGGAAGGCCTATGCCGCTCCTGCGTGAAAATGTTCCGTTTTTAAGATTTTGGCTTGAAAAATGACTTGAATCCGGGAGCTTTTAGCCGCCGTTACGTGCGAAAAAGCGCGTATTTGTATGACTTTTTGGCCCGAAATATAGATATTCATGCGGTCAGTGGGCTACTTTTATGCTGTAAGAAAGGCATATCCTTTATGTGCCGTAGCGCTACGGCTCGGAACAGGCAGGGCAGCGGCTCGTGAGCCGTGGGGCTTTCCCTCAAACGCTTTACGCCTTTTAGGGGTCTGGGGAAGGCTTTTCACCCGTTTCCGCTTCTAATTCGTCGGATTTTCCGTTCACGATAAAAGTGCCAAAAACATGCGGATATGTGACTTTATGTGACGATGGGCTGTCTGTTTTGCTGAACTTAAAGCGAAATGACGCCATACTTTCCGCCTCTCTGACATCCTGAATTTCGCTAACGCCTCTATACCGCGTTTTTTACGCTCGCGCCTTGCTTCGGCCGGAATTATCGCGATGTAGAAGGCTCAAAGTGGCCAGTTTTTCAATATGGTTTGTTTTTAATATTCTGCCAGAGACTTGCGTGATGACTTTTTGTTCAATCTTTTTCTTAAAAAGAGAAAGAGGCCTCAAGCGGCGGTTTCCCAACGCTTGAAGCCTCTTATTTCCCTCTTTCCGGAGGCGGAGACTGATCTGTCTTAACCTCGGCTAAAGGTTACTTCGTCTCCGGTTCTTGACTGAATATCTCGTGAATCAGCTTCATGTCGAATTTCGGCGTGCGGTCGTAGTAGTAAATGCCGTTCTGCTCCTGCTCCACATCGGTGAGCTGCGTGTAGCAGTATCCCCACACCTGTTCGTGCAGTTCGAGGATAACCTTGATTTGCCCTCTAAGCCGTTCGATAAACTCTTTCTCGGACTTCGGAGCCTCTCCGTATCCCCACGAAGCGCCGGTGTTGCCCTTGTCTTGTCCTTTCACCCACTTTATGCCGCCTACCTCGTCGATAAGGAACGGAATCTGGCCGTCGTATGCCGGATAGCTGTAGTCGTCCACCGTCTGCGGGGCGTTGAATCCGATGTTCCGCTGCGGGTAGCCTTGCAGGTTACCCGGTCTCTTGAACGGTTTCTCGTGCTTTTTGCTTTCTCCCGCGATGTTCTTCTTCAGCTGCTCCGGATTCTGCTCGTAGTTGTGGAAGCTCCATATATCCGTCTTCACGTGTACGCCTCCGCTTGCGTCGTGGAACGGGCGTGTCGGGTCGATGGCCTTTGTCAGGTTATACAAGTCCGAGGTCAGGCGGGGGTACTGCACCCTGTCCGGCCACCATTCCTCGTTCATCGGCGTCCAAATCAGCAGTGAGGGGTGATTGCGGTCGCGGCACACGATTTCCGACCATTCTGTCAGGAAGTTGCGGGCCACCTCTATGTCGTTGGCGTCCATGCCCCAACTCGGAGCCTCTCCCCACGTGATGTAGCCCAGTTTGTCGGCCCAGTAGTAGAAACGCTCCTCGAATACCTTCTGGTGCAGGCGCGCGCCGTTGAATCCTGCGGCCATAGAGAGTTCGATGTCTTTCTTCAACGCCTCGTCCGAGGGAGCGGTCCAAATGCCGTCCGGATAGAATCCCTGATCCAGTACCAACCTTTGGTAGTAAGGCTTGTTGTTCAGGTAGATTTTGTTTCCCTCGGTATGCACTTTGCGCATTCCGACGTACGAGTTCACCTCGTCTATCACGTTTCCTTCCTCGTCCGTCAGCTGATAGTTCAAGTCGTAGAGGAAGGGAGATTCCGGTGACCATAGCTTGGCTTTCTTCACGGGCAGTACCGCTATGGCGCTGTTCGTCGCCTTCACTTTGGCCGAGGCTACCGTCTTGTCTCCGTCTTTCAGCGTGATTTTTAACGTGTTCCCCCCTTCGGCGTAGAAGCGCGGGCGAACGATAATCTGGCTTTGGTCAATGTCGGTCAGCACCTGAGCCGATTGCAGTCCTTCGTTCGCTACGGCCTCCATCCATACCGTTTGCCAGATTCCGGTCGTGCGCGTGTAGTTGCATCCGTGCGACTCGTGGTGCAGGCTCTGCTTACCTGCGCTTTGCAGCCCGGAACGCAGGTCGCTCGACGCTTTCACCACCAGATGGTGCTGGCCGCCGGCCTTGACGAACGGCGTGATGTCGACGGAGAATGACGAGCTTCCGCCGAAGTGCCGTCCGGCGATAACCCCGTCGATGTATATCTCGGCGGTATAGTAAACCGCTCCGAAGTTCAGCATGATTTTCTTTCCGTCCCATTCTTGCGGAATGTCGATGGAGCGGTGATACCAGATATGGTTGATGAAATCGGTATGCCCCACGCCGGACAGTTTGCTTTCCGGACAAAAGGGCACGAGGATTTTCCCCTCGAACGAGGTTGCCTTTTGATACCCTTTCTCTTTACCCGTATTTACAAAATCGAACGTATAGTCCCATTGTCCGTTCAGGTTGACCCACGCCTCGCGCTCGAACTGCGGTCGGGGATACTCCTTGCGCGGGATATCGGCGGCGGGAGATTGCACGGCAAAGCCAATCGCCGTGATAACTGCTGCTAAAAGTCTCTTCATAATGATGCCTTTTGTTAATAATTAAATAATTTGAATTCGCAAAAGTAAGCCTTATCCGATGGAGGAAAGCGGTTTCGCTTGTTTAAAAAATATAAATAACGTGAGTGTGGCGTAAGGCGCTCCGTCTCCTTCTTTTCTGTCGGCGGCGTATTTCCCTTGTAAAAAACGCCCGTCAAGTACCGGCGGTAAAGGAGGAAATGCTTAATTTTGCGGAAATTTAAGAAAACATCTATGACAGAGACAGAAAGGAAACAAATCATCAATTTGATAAAGAGAGAAGTGGTTCCCGCCATCGGCTGTACCGAGCCTATCGCCGTGGCTCTATGCGTGGCTAAGGCTGCGGAAACATTGGGTGAGTGGCCCGAGAAGGTGGAAGTTCTGCTAAGCGCCAATATATTAAAGAACGCGATGGGGGTCGGCATTCCCGGCACGGACATGGTAGGGCTTCCCATTGCGGTGGCTTTAGGTGCGTTGATAGGCAAGTCCGAATATCAGTTGGAGGTGCTGAGAGACTGTACGCCGGAAGCCGTAGAGCGGGCTAAACGCTTTCTGAGCGAAAAGCGTGTCTTTATCTCTTTAAAGGAAAGTATTGTCGAGAAACTCTATATTGAGGTCATCTGTTATTCCAATGGGCATAAGGCGGAGGCCGTCATTTCTGGCGGACATACGTCCTTCGTCTATATTGCGAAGGACGGAGAGGTCACGCTCGACAAGCGGCAGCCTTCCGGCGAAGAGGAAGAGGAAGAGACGGTAGAACTAACCTTGAAGCGGGTATATGATTTCGCTATGACGGCCCCGTTGGATGAGATACGCTTTATTCTCGATACGGCCCGCCTGAACAAGGCCGCTGCGGAACAGTCGTTCAAGGGAAGCTACGGGCATTCGCTCGGCCGGATGCTGCGGGGAAATTACGAGCATAAGATTATGGGCGACAGTGTCTTCTCGCATATCCTCTCCTATACCTCGGGAGCCTGCGACGCTCGCATGGCGGGGGCGATGATTCCGGTGATGAGTAATTCCGGGAGTGGCAATCAGGGTATTTCCGCCACGTTGCCGGTGGTTGTCTTTGCCGAAGAGAACGGCAAGACGGAAGAAGAGTTGATTCGCGCCTTGACGCTGAGTCATCTGACGGTTATTTATATTAAGCAGAGTCTTGGGAGGCTTTCGGCCCTTTGCGGTTGTGTAGTGGCGGCCACGGGTTCCAGTTGTGGCATTACGTGGCTGATGGGCGGAACGTATCAGCAGGTCTCTTTTGCCGTTCAGAATATGATAGCCAATCTTACCGGTATGATTTGCGACGGAGCCAAGCCCAGTTGCGCCCTCAAGGTGACTACGGGTGTATCTACCGCGGTGCTTTCTGCTATTATGGCAATGGAGAACCGTTGCGTCACCTCCGTTGAGGGCATTATCGACGAAGATGTTGACCAGAGTATCCGTAACCTTACCCGTATAGGCTCGCAAGCCATGAATGAGACGGACAAGATGGTGTTGGACATCATGACGCATAAGAAGGGATAAGGCTTAGTGCGATGATATGATAATGCCGGCCATTCCAATTGGAGTAGCCGGCATTACTTTTTTTCTTATACGTACCGGAGACTTTTCGTCCGATAGCATCAGTGGCAGCATCCGTCGCCGCATCCGTGGTCACCACATTCGTGGTCTCCACAGCCGCCGCATCCGCAACCGCATCCGCCGCCGGTCATGGCCTTCACCAGTTCCTGAATTTCTTCGTTCGTGGCGGGGCGGCTCTCTATCACCTCACCCTCGAAGGTCAGGTCGGCCCCGGCGAGCGGGTGGTTCAGGTCTACCACTACCACGTCCGGATTGATTTTTACTACACTGGCGTTTATGTGCTGTCCCTCGCTGGTCATCAGGGGAATGATGTTTCCTTCCTTTACGCGCTTCTCGTCGAACTTGCCGTCAACCTCGAACACGTTCTTGGGCAGCTCTATCACGTGCTCCTTGTCGTATTCGCCGTAAGCCCTTTCGGCCGGAACGGTAAAGTTGAACTTGTCCCCTTGAGACAGCTTGACGATTTCGTTCTCGAAGTCTTCCAACATCGTACCCATGCCGGAGATGAACTGGAAGGGATGGTCCGCCTTAGCTTCCTCGAATAATTCCTTCTTGCCGTCGTCCGTCGTATATAGTCTGTACGCGACGGTAATGTACTTGTTTTCTATTGTTTCCATTAATCTGTTTTTATATGTTAATATACTCTGTCGGATGCCTTCGGGCCGACAAAGATACGGGAAAAAATAGATTCGCCGTTAAGAATCCGTTTTGAATTTACCGCACGGCGGACCGGGACGGATGATGAAAAATAGACCATGCTGAAAAACGGAACATCCTGATGCCTCCAGAATGCGATATAGAGGCGTTAGCGAAATTCAGGATGCCTGAAAATTCATGTTTCCATATTCGTCTGTTTATCCCTAATCGGTCATAAATGTAAAAGCCTGTTGTTTAAACTTGTTTGGATTCCTTTTAAAGAGTATTTTTCCGGGTGTGTTTTTCGCTCCCGTGATGAGGAGGATTCACGTTAAACCATATCCGCTTGTCAGCTCGCTCTACGGCTCGCGACAGATAGCCCTACGGCTCGCGAGAAATAGGGCAGCGGCTCGCGAGAAATGGGGCAGCGGCTCGAATATGTTGTAATTCGTTGATAATAAGTTGTTTTGTGTATGTAATGTCATGGTGATGTATTTGTTCCTATCAAACGATTTTTCTAATAACCGATTTGAGCTTGTGCTTTTGGGGAATAATCTGTTTCTTTTTTGTTAGACACTATTTCATATAGAATAAGGTTGTAGGGCAGTGATAATCAAAAGCCCTGTTCCTTATTCTATATAAACTCTGTTATTTTGTCTTTTTTTATTGTTCGAGAAGATTGGCGCATACGTAAAGGCGCAACATGACTGGACCTATCAGGCCGGACGGCTGTAGAGGGTCGTTTTGTCCCCAGTGCCGCCATCCTGCAAAGGTAGAGCGGTTGGACGGGCGTTTTGTCCCCTTCAGCAACCAGTCGGGCCATTTCTTAGGCAGCCAGTCGCCCCATTCCACATCATCAGGATAGCGTGCGTCTCCAATCAGACGGTTGGCCCAAAGATTGGTTACCCGAATCTCTATTACGTTTTCCCCTGTGCGTAACGCTTGAGTGATGTCAGTCTGATAAGGTTCCTTCCATAATATGCCCATATTTCTACCGTTGACAATCACTTCTGCCATAACGCACACCCTTCCCAACTCAATATATAAAGAGTGATTTTTACCTAAATAATCTTTTGGAAGGTTGAAGCGTTTTCGGTATGTGGCTGTTCCTGAGTAATACTTAACCGCTTCTTCAGGGCGTTCTGGCCATGAACAAAGTGTGTCGAACCGATAAGTGTTCGGATTGTCTGTGGAATTTTGCTGAAACTCTACGTCCCAATTGTTGGATAGGTCGATGGCGGGCGGTATTCGGTCAACTTTTGCTTCCAAGATTTGTCCGGATACGGTTTCGCAATGAACCTTGCCGGCAAAGGGAGTGACCCATATAGGCTTGTCTTTTTCCACTGTTAAGTAGCTGTCTGGTTCATGCTGTGCTAAATCAACTATGGCTCCGTTAGGATACATTTCATCGAACAGCTCTCCGTTGGCTTCATATTGTAAATGAAGTTGTTCTGGATGCGTTGAATGATTATCAGGCGTACCCAAAGTCTCTCCGATACGGAACGTCAGTTTACGGTCGGCTACTAACTTTTGAATTTTGTCGGTTACATCTATTGGAGGAGCCGGAAGGTTATCGTCAAAATCCGCTTGGAAATATCCGTAAAGGGCTTGCAGAAGCTTAAACTTACCCGTTTCGCTTTCTAACGGAATCGTGAGTGATTGCTGTTCCGGTATAGTGATTCGCTTTACGTCGCCATCGACGCTGTATTTTATCCTTAGCTCCTTGACTGCGCCGGGGGCCGGGTCGCCCGCGATGTCGTTATTGGCGCTTATGGACAGACGCTTGTCCTTAATCTGCTTGCTCAGTACATCAGTGACGTTTATTATATTCTCGGGAAGGAAATAACCGTATTCCGCATGAATAATCTTGAGCTTACGTAATGGGACTACATCCTGTTCCGTTTGCTCGTTATAGCTTACGATTGGGTCAATGTCCTGAGATGATTTACGGAATACAATGAAGTAGGACTCCTCCGGATGGAACCGCAGCGGGATTACTGTGCAGCCTTGCTCCTCTTTCCATTCGACGAGCGGTTCGATAAGGCCCGTTTCCGCATTCCACCGTTCAGGGCGTAACCCAGTGGTACGGAAGCGGCAAGTGTCCGAGCGGTATTGCCTTTGCGGATTGGCCACAAAGTATATTTCCGCCCCTTCGGCGGTACGATGCAGGAAAAGGAGCTGAGGCGACGTGTTTGAACAGCGGAAGTCCGGTGCCAATTGCGCCTTCTTTAACGCTTGTTCGACGGGAATGTCCCTAATCAGCTTCTCGCTGTCCCAAAGCGTAGTCGCTAAGCGCTCTACCTCTTTATCGCATTGGGGATAGTTCGTCAGGCCGGGAGACTTGTTGGGCTTCTTCCCGATGATGGTCGCTCCGTCGTTCGCCAGTCGTTTTAAGGTCCTTAACAGTTTGGGAGTAGCCCATGTATTGTCTGGCAATATGAGCAACTGATAACGTCCGCCTGCCGGTGTACGCATTACGCCGTCCTTTACGGTTAGCGAGTCAAGATAGGCTGCGCTTATTTCGTCGTAATCGTATCCCGATTGCTTCAGGTCGCTGCGGTAAATTCCTTCATTGGGCGACGACTCTCCGACGAACACCAAGATGTCGGCCGCCAGATTTCCTTGTTGCAGCAGGAACTGTGAACGGGCGATATAGCTCAGGTAGGCGCTTCCCGGTTTCCACCACGTGTTCAGGCGGTTCATCTCCAGTCCGTACATGTGGAAAGTCATTCCCGGGCCGATGTTCCACGGCTGATGTGTGTAGGTATGAAAAATGAAGCGGTTGATGCCTTCCGACCATGCCCAGTCGCCTAACTGCTTCAGCTTGGCCGGATGGTTCAGCCATCGGCTGTTTTCTCCGCCTGCGGTAAAGGCTTCGGCCCCTACGTAGGGCGTTCCGCTGAGGTGCGCCGCGGAAGCTGCCAGTTTTGCGCTGCTGAGGAATGGCGCTCCGCCAATCCAGAATTCGCCCATTGGCACTTCGCTTAATGTTCCCGTCTGCAACCAGTTGAACGGACCACCGTAAGGCTCCACGGAGAATTTCATTCCGACGCTTCGGCATCGCTCCGCGAAATATCGGTAATAGTTATCCTCCATCAATTGGCCTATCGTATGGCGGAAGTCCCAAAGGAAGCGTTCGGTTATCTCTCCGTTGTCGACGTAGTAGCCCGCCAGTGTGGGCAGAAAACGTATGCAGTCGTAGCCGTTCAACCTCTTGAATTCCTTTTCAAATCCGGATGTCCAGTTTCCACATCCTACTTCATAACTGTCTATCAGACAGTTTGTCAGTGTCTTCCCGACGTGCGAGCCGGCTGTTTGTAGGATGGGCTTGATGCCTCCTTCCCAGAATGCGTCGACGGCTTCACGGCTCATCTTGTCGCACTCCAGTCCCAATCCGTACAGATTGGCCGGGCGGTTTTGTGAACCGGTGGGCGTATGTCCGAAACGGACGATTGTCCATTCGCCGTCGGGTACGTCCCAAGTCAACGTGCCGTCGGCGTTCATGTATTGGGTGACATTTATGATAGTGGAAGGCTGAATGCACGATGCCTTGTCAATCTCTTTAGTGTCCGGCGTTAACTGAGAGGCAAAGGCGTTATTCGCCAGTGTCTTGACATCTAATCGGTCAATGCGCTTTTCTCTTGTTGGGGTAGGGAAGGCGATGACGGCTATGTCTCGGTAATAGTTTAGTCGAGTGTTGGGCTGAGGCAGAGAGAGGTGTGCGGGCTTTCCTCCCGTGCATTGCGTAATGCTATACGTGACTGTCTGCATGCCATATTCAGGGGTTATCCATGAACCTCCGCTGCTCGACCATCCCGCACAGTTGTTCAGGCCAATCTCCAAGCCGAGCCGTTCGGCCTCTTCCAATGCGAAGCGGAACAGTTCCATCCAACGCTCGCTTAAAAAAGGAGCTTCACCTTCGGGATACCCTTGATCGACATTGAAAATCTGCGCTTCCTGAATGCCGTTTTCCTTCATCGCCTCCAAATCGGCCGTAATACCCTCACGCGTCACGTTACCGTTAATCCAGTGCCACCAAGTCTGCGCTTTGGCGGAAGCGGGCGGATTGCGAAATCCTTTTTCTAAATGGTTATCTGCGGCCATAGCGTGCAGTATGCAACATAGCGTCACCGCCAGTGATAAAACCTTTCTCATTTTCCTTTGGTTTATGTGATTTTGAACTGATAGGCAAAAGTAGTGGCTATTTGTTGTATATCAGGTTTGATTTTTGATTTTTAGGCTATGTTTTTTGACAGAAATAGTGATGAGGTTCCGTTTGGGGCAGAGTGGTGAATGTAGGCTTATTGAAAAATAGACCATGCTGAAAAATGGAACATTCTGATGCCTCCAGAACGCGATAATTCCGGTTGGAGTACACCTCGGACGAAAAGAACGCGCTGTAGAGCCGTTAGCGAAATTCAAGGTGATTGAAAAATGGTTGGAATGATGATATTCTAATATCATATTGCTTCGATTTGTCTCTTTTCGATTGCGAATGTCTCTTTCTGGTGTAAAAAAGACGTTTTCTTTTGCGTCGGAATTTGTGAGCGGTTAGAGCTGAAAAAGCGCAGATTCCCTCCCGAAAACGACGGAAAGCCGTTTCCCGTTTGCGGGACAGCCCTTCGGCTCCCGAGAAATAGCCCTTCGGCTCGGGTGAAGTAGGGCGACCGCTTACACTAAAAAGCCCTTTTTCGTATCTTCCAAACGGCTTCAAGACCGCATAAATATCCGTTTTTTATGCGAAAAACTGCATATTTGCGCACTTTTTTACGCGTTTTTTGAGCTAAAAGGGTCGCCTTTTACGGATTTGTTTCAGGTCGAAATCTTAAAAATAGAACATTTTGCGGCTGTCCGTCTTGGGGCGTGCCGCGCATGAGGATGGGGGCGGACGACGCGTCCGTCGGGCCTGACCGTGGCGTGCCGCGGAGGCGGGCGTACGGAGCGCTTGGCGTTCGCCGGATGACGTAAAGAGGGATTAGCGGGAACGTGAGCGCAAAACTGACAATCAAACGCCCCTTCTTACTTACGATTATTCATTAATAGTTGAATTTTATCGTCGATTTGTTTGGCGATAAGAAAAAAAGCCCTTAGCTTTGCGGCGCAAAAGCGGAAAAAGATATGATTATGTCACATACATCCATTAACCTATCTGTGTTGTATATTATTTGCGTCGTGGTGGTTTCATCAAGAGCGTGAGAAAGGTTGTATGTATGTGTGCAGTGATTTAAAGAAAAGACAAGAGCCTTTCTCACGAGCGTGGGAAAGGCTTTTTTATTAAAAGATAAAGTAGGGATATGAAGAAGCAGTTACGCAGTTCGTCCAGTACAGAAGGACGCCGGATGGCGGGAGCCCGCGCGCTGTGGGTGGCCAACGGAATGAAAAGAGAGCAGTTGGGGAAACCCGTGATAGCCATTGTCAACTCGTTCACGCAGTTTGTGCCGGGACACGTGCACTTGCACGACATCGGGCAGTTGGTAAAGGCGGAGATTGAGAAGCTGGGTTGCTTCGCCGCGGAATTTAATACGATTGCCATCGACGACGGCATCGCTATGGGACACGACGGTATGCTTTATTCCCTTCCCTCGCGCGACATCATAGCCGACAGCGTGGAGTATATGGTCAACGCGCATAAGGCGGACGCGATGATATGTATCAGCAACTGCGACAAGATTACGCCGGGTATGCTGATGGCCGCGATGAGGCTGAATATTCCCACGGTATTCGTGTCGGGAGGCCCTATGGAGGCCGGAGAGTGGAACGGTCAGCATCTGGACCTGATAGACGCGATGATTAAGTCGGCGGACAGCAGCGTGAGCGACGAGGAGGTGGCGAAGATAGAGCAGAACGCTTGCCCCACCTGCGGATGCTGCTCGGGTATGTTTACCGCCAACTCGATGAACTGCCTGAACGAGGCGATAGGTCTGGCGTTGCCGGGCAACGGAACCATCGTCGCCACGCACGAGAACCGTACCCAACTGTTCCGCGACGCGGCCAAGCTGATAGTGGAAAACGCCATGCGCTATTACCGGGACGGAGACGAGAGCGTGCTTCCCCGCAGTGTAGCCACCCGTCAGGCGTTCCTCAACGCCATGACGCTGGACATCGCGATGGGCGGCTCTACGAATACCGTGCTCCATTTACTGGCCGTGGCTCACGAGGCGGGCGTGGACTTCAAGATGGACGATATTGATGCGCTTTCCCGCAAGACGCCTTGCCTGTGTAAGGTGGCTCCCAATACGCAGAAGTACCACATTCAGGACGTGAACCGCGCGGGAGGTATCATCGCGATTATGCACGAGCTCGCGAAGGGCGGATTGGTGGACACCTCCGTGCGCCGGGTCGACGGTATGTCGTTGGCCGAGGCGATAGACAAGTACGCCATTCTGAGCCCCAACGTGACCGATGAGGCGATAAGGAAATATACGAGCGCCGCTGCCGGAAGGTTCAATCTGGTACTGGGCTCGCAGAACGCTTACTATAAGGAACTGGACAAGGACCGCGCGGCGGGCTGCATCCGCGACCTTGAGCACGCTTACAGCAAGGACGGCGGACTGGCCGTGCTGAAGGGGAACATCGCTCAGGACGGATGCGTGGTGAAGACCGCCGGAGTGGACGAAAGCATCTGGAAGTTCTCCGGACCGGCTAAGGTGTTCGACTCGCAGGAAGCCGCCTGCGAGGGCATCTTGGGAGGAAAGGTGGCCAGTGGAGACGTGGTGGTCATTACCCACGAGGGGCCGAAGGGAGGCCCGGGAATGCAGGAGATGCTTTATCCCACCTCGTACATCAAGTCGCGCCACTTGGGTAAGGAGTGCGCCCTGATTACCGACGGCCGCTTCAGCGGCGGAACGTCCGGACTGAGCATCGGGCACATCTCTCCCGAAGCGGCCGCCGGAGGAAACATCGGCAAGATAGTGGACGGCGACATCATCGACATCGATATACCCGCCCGGACGATTAACGTGCGGCTGACCGACGAGGAGCTTGCCGCGCGCCCCATGACTCCGGTCACCCGCGACCGTGTCGTGTCCAAGAGCCTGAGGGCGTACGCCAGTATGGTAAGCTCTGCGGACAAGGGAGCGGTAAGGCTTATATAATATTGAATGTGTAGGGGGAGTGTTCCCCTATCGCTAACTTAATTGAAGAAACATGGCTAAAGAATTGATAACAGGTGCGGAAGCGTTGATGCGCTCTTTGGAGCATCAGGGAGTGGATACGATATTCGGTTATCCCGGCGGCTCTATCATGCCGGTGTTCGACGCTTTGTACGACCATAGGGATAAGTTGAATCACATATTGGTTCGGCACGAGCAGGGAGCCGCTCACGCGGCGCAGGGCTTCGCCCGCGTGTCGGGCAAGGTGGGCGTTTGCTTAGTGACGAGCGGCCCCGGGGCGACGAACACGGTGACGGGTATTGCGGACGCGATGATAGACAGCACGCCGATTGTCGTGATAGCCGGGCAGGTGGGAACCGCCTTTCTGGGTACGGACGCCTTTCAGGAGGTCGACTTGGTAGGTATCACGCAGCCCATCACGAAGTGGAGCTACCAGATTCGCCGGGCGGAAGACGTGGCTTGGGCTGTGGCCCGCGCATTCTACATCGCCCGCAGCGGCCGTCCCGGTCCGGTGGTACTGGATTTCGCCAAGAACGCTCAGGTGGACAAGGTGGACTACGAGCCGATGAAAGTAGACTTCATCAGGAGCTACGTTCCGGTTCCGGATACTGACCCTGAGTCGTTGAAGGCCGCCGCCGAGCTGATTAATAACGCCGAGCGTCCGCTCGTCCTTGTAGGGCAGGGGGTAGAGCTTGGCAACGCGCAAGGCGAGCTGAAGGCCTTTATCGAGAAGGCCGATATGCCCGCGGGCTGCACCTTGTTGGGGCTTTCCGCGCTGCCCTCCAGTCATCCGCTGAACAAGGGTATGTTGGGAATGCACGGCAATCTGGGGCCGAACATCAATACGAACAAGTGCGACGTGCTGATTGCCGTAGGTATGCGCTTCGACGACCGCGTGACGGGGAACCTTTCTACCTACGCTAAGCAGGCGAAGGTGATACATTTCGACATCGACCCGGCGGAGATTAACAAGAACGTGAAGGTAGACGTGGCGGTGTTGGGCGACTGCAAGCGGACGCTCGCCGCCGTGACCGCCTTGCTGAAGGAGCGGAAGCACACGGAGTGGAGCGACAGCTTCGAGGAGTACGCCCGCACGGAGGAGGAGAAGGTGATTTACCCCGAACTCCATCCCGCTACGGAGACGCTGAGCATGGGCGAGGTGGTGCGCGCGGTGAGCGAGGCCACGAATCACGAGGCGGTTCTGGTGACGGATGTGGGACAGAACCAGATGATGGCCGCCCGCTACTTCAAGTACGAGAAGGAGCGGAGCATCGTCACCTCTGGCGGACTGGGCACGATGGGCTTCGGGCTTCCGGCAGCCATTGGAGCCACGTTCGGCCGTCCAGACCGCACGGTCTGCGTGTTCATGGGCGACGGAGGGCTCCAGATGAACATTCAGGAGTTGGGAACCGTGATGGAGCAGCAGGCCCCGGTAAAGATTATCTGCCTGAACAATAACTATCTGGGCAACGTGCGCCAGTGGCAGGCCATGTTCTTCAATCATAGATACTCGTTTACGCCGATGATGAATCCGGACTACATGAAGGTCGCCTCGGCCTACGACATTCCTTCGCGACGGGTGTTCACCCGCGAGGAGCTGAAGAGCGCGATAGCCGAGATGCTGGCCGTCAAGGGGCCGTTCCTATTGGAAGCCTGCGTGGTGGAAGAGGGGAACGTGTTGCCGATGACTCCTCCGGGCGCTTCGGTGAACCAGATGTTATTGGAATGTTAAAGCAGCAGATTATGGACAACAAGACATTATATACGATTATCGTTCATTCCGAGAATTTCGCCGGACTGTTGAATCAGGTGACGGCGGTATTTACCCGTCGGCAAATCAATATAGAGAGCCTGAACGTATCCGCCTCCTCCATCAAGGGAGTGCACAAGTACACCATCACGGCGTGGACGGACAAGGACACGATAGAGAAGGTGGTGAAGCAGATAGAGAAAAAGATAGACGTGATTCAGGCGCACTACTTCACGGACGACGAGATTTACTTTCACGAAATCGCCCTCTACAAGGTGTCCACTCCCGAGTTTCAGGAGAACAAGGAGGCCTCTAAGGTGATTCGCAGGCACAACGCCCGCATCGTGGAGGTCAATCCGGTGTTCGCTATCGTGGAGAAGAACGGAACGAGCGACGAGATTACCTCGCTCTACGGCGAGCTGAGGGCCTTGAACTGCGTCCTCCAGTTCGTACGCTCCGGACGGGTGGCCATCACCACCAGTTGCTTCGAGCGGGTCAACGAGTTTCTCGCCACGCGCGAGGCGAGGTATAACGAGAGCAAGCGCGAAGGGGAAGGGCAGGCATGAGCGAGAAGGAGAAGATAGGGACTTACCGCCTCGTGGCCGAACCGTTCCACGTAGACTTCAGCGGGCGGCTGACGCTGGGCGTGCTCGGCAATCACCTGCTGAACTGCGCGGGGTTCCACGCCACCGAACGGGGATTCGGCATCGCCACGCTGAACGAGGAGAACTATACGTGGGTGCTGTCGAGGCTGGCCATTGAGATGGACGAGATGCCCCGCCAGTACGAGGAGTTCACCGTGCAGACGTGGATTGAGAACGTCTACCGGCTGTTCACCGACCGTAACTTCGCCGTCACGGACAAGGACGGCAGGCGGATAGGCTACGCCCGCTCGGTGTGGGCCATGATTAACCTCTCTACCCGAAAGCCGGCCGACCTGCTGAGCCTGAACGGGGGAGGCATCCTCGACTACGTGTGCGACGAGCCTTGCCCCATCGAGAAGCCCTCGCGCGTCAAGGTGACGGCGGGGGAACCGGTGGCGACGCTCACCGCGAGGTACAGCGACATCGACGTGAACGGTCATGTCAACAGCGTGCGCTACATCGAGCACATACTCGACCTCTTCCCCCTCGACCTCTACCGTGAGAGGCGGCTGAGGCGGTTCGAGATGGCCTACGTGTCGGAGTGCTACTACGGCGACGAGCTTTCCTTCTACCTTGACGAGGCGGGAGGGGGCGAGTACCGAGCCGAGGTGAGAAAGGGCGCGGGCGGCGAGGTGGCCTGCCGTGCGAGAGTCATGTTTGAATAAGTAAAGTGAATATAACTTCAGCGTTAATCAATTAACAGTAAAAACAAAAAGAAAATGGCACAATTGAATTTTGGCGGTGTTATCGAGAATGTGGTAACCCGCGACGAGTTCCCTCTGGAGAAGGCTCGCGAGATATTGAAAGATGAGACTATCGCGGTGATTGGCTACGGCGTGCAAGGGCCGGGACAGTCGCTCAACCTGCGCGACAACGGGTTCAACGTTATCGTGGGACAACGTCAGGGCAAGACCTACGACAAGGCGGTGGCCGACGGATGGGTGCCGGGTGAGACCCTCTTCAGCATCGAGGAGGCTTGCGCTAAGGCGACCATCGTGATGTGCCTGCTGTCCGACGCGGCGGTCATCTCGGTATGGCCCACCATCAAGCCGCACCTGACCGCGGGCAAGGCCCTCTACTTCTCTCACGGGTTCGCCATCACGTGGAACGACCGCACGGGAGTGGTGCCTCCCCAAGACATCGACGTTATCATGGTGGCTCCGAAGGGGTCGGGAACGTCGCTGCGTACCATGTTCCTCGAAGGACGCGGACTGAACTCATCGTACGCTATCTATCAGGACGCTACGGGCAAGGCGATGGACAGAACCATCGCGCTGGGCATCGGAATCGGCTCGGGATACCTGTTCGAGACGACTTTCCAGCATGAGGCCACGTCGGACCTCACGGGCGAGCGCGGCTCGCTGATGGGAGCCATTCAGGGACTGCTGCTCGCTCAGTACGAGGTGCTGCGCGAGAACGGCCATACGCCCTCCGAGGCCTTCAACGAGACGGTGGAGGAGCTGACGCAGTCGCTCATGCCGCTGTTCGCCAAGAACGGTATGGACTGGATGTACGCCAACTGCTCTACGACCGCTCAACGCGGGGCGCTCGACTGGATGGGCCCGTTCCACGACGCCATCAAGCCCGTGGTGCAGAAGCTGTACGAGAGCGTGAAGTCGGGACACGAGGCGCAAATCTCCATCGACAGCAACTCGCAGCCTGACTATCGCGACAAGCTGAACGCCGAGCTTAAAGCGCTGCGCGAGAGCGAGATGTGGCAGACCGCCGTTACGGTGCGCAAGCTGCGTCCCGAGAATAACTAACGGCTCCGGCGGACTCTCCGCGGGGCATGAACTGGGGCCGCGTGAGGCGTGTATGCGCATCACGCGGCCCTCTTCGTGTCTTTCCGACCGCTCCGGCCAGAGGACGCTCCGGAGGGGGCCTGCGATAAGTCCGGAACTCATGTAGGATGAGTTCCGTACTTATCCTATGCCGCTCCTGAGGGGTGTGTGGAGGGGGCGCGTCATGTGCGCTCATGGGCTTGGCCCGCGGAGGCGACGTACTCTAGCAGCTTCTTGTAGAAGGGGTGGCGCGACAGCGTCTCGGCCTCGCCCAAGATGACGAGCTTCATGCGGGCGCGGGTAATCGCCACGTTCATTCGCCGCAGGTCGCTGAGGAAGCCTATCTGCCCCTCCTCGTTGGCCCGCACCAGACTGATGAATATCACGTCGCGCTCCTGCCCCTGAAAGCCGTCTACGGTGTTCACGGTGATGAGGTCGCGCAGCGGGCGTAGGGCGTCGCTCCGCCTAATCCTTCCCCGCAGGTACTGCACCTGCGCCTTGTACGGGGAGATGAGGCCGAAGTCGACCCGCTCGTCCAGTATGCGCCCGCGGCCTATGCGCTCGACGTACGCCTCCAGTTCACTCATCAGGAGGTCGGCCTCCTGACGGTTGATTCGGCCGAAACTCTCGCCCACGAACTCCTCCTTGAACTCCATGCCCGTCGTGTCAATCCACGTCATGGGGATGTCCCAGTCCAGTATTCCCCGGTGACGCACCTCGGGGGCGGCCCGCAGCTCGCCGCGGTAGAACCACTGGGAGGGGAAGCGCATGATGTCCTCGTTCATGCGGTACTGCACCTTGAGCAGCGACACGGCGGCGGGCTTCGTCCTCGCCACCTTCTCCATCAGCGTGCGGTCGAGTCCTCCGCGCGCCGCCTCCACGCACTTGATGGTGGGGGGCAACTGGCAGTGGTCGCCCGCCAGAACCACGCGGTCGGCCTTGCGGATGGCTATCCAGCAGGCCGCTTCCAACGCTTGCGCCGCCTCGTCGATAAAGAGCGTGGCGAACCTCCGTCCGTTGAGCAGGCGGTGGTTGCTGCTCACTAAGGTAGAGGCGATGACCTTCGCCCCGTCGAAGAGGTCGGCGTTGATGCGTATCTCCAGTTCGGTGGCTCTGTCCCTCAGCCGGCTCATGCGGTTGCGTGCGCTCTCACGTTCGGCGTAGCTTGCGCCCCTTCCCCTCCTGCCGAGCTCGCGTATGGCCTTGCGAATGCTCCACAGCTCGGGGTAGGCGGGGTGGCTCTCGAAACGCCTCTCGTAGGTGAACGACAGCATCTTGTCGTTCACCCTTGTGGGGTTCCCGATGCGCAGCACCGATATTCCCCGGTCGACCAGTTTCTCGCTAATCCAGTCGACGGCGGTGTTGCTCTGCGCGCAGACCAGTACCTGAGGCTCGCGGTGCAGGGTCTCGTAGATGGCCTCCACCAGTGTGGTGGTCTTGCCCGTTCCCGGAGGGCCGTGCACGATGGCCACGTCCCGGGCGCACAGCACCTTGTTGACGGCCGTCTCCTGCGTGCTGTTCAGCCACGGGAAACGCGTGGGGTACAGCTCCCTGAAGCCGGGCTTGTCGCCGCCCAAGAGGATGTCTCTCAGCTTGGCGAGGCGGTTCCCCTTCGCCCTCAGCGTGTCCTCCAACGCCTCGAACATGAAGCGGTAGGAGGTCTCGTCGAAGTAGAGCTGCACGCCTACCGTGTCCTCCGTCTGCAACTCGGTCAGCGCCCCTCCCCCGGGCAGGGCCACCACCATGCGGCTGTCGTCGGCGTAGCTCACCGTGGCTACGAAGCTCATGTAGGTCACCTTCCCCTCCGGCGACTGTCGGAAGAAGCGGACGGGCCGGCCGAACTCGAAGGCGTGCTCTATCTCCCGGTCCTCCTCGTTGCGTGTGACCTCTATGACCAGTTGGTTCAGCGAGTTGTAGAAGCTCCTTCCCCGGTGGGCCGGATACCAGCATAGTCCCCGCTTCACCTTTCGGGCGATGCCCATCGTCTCGGTCTGCCGCTTGAACTCCTCCTTCTCGTACTCGTACTCCATGCGCAGCAGGAGCTGTTGGCATTGCAGGTCGGCTATGGGGCTGTTGGCTTGACTGTTGTTCATAACGTGCTTGTGTGATTGGTTGAGGGTAGTAAAAAGAAATGCCGGACAAAGGAGGCTTTCCCTCATCCGGCTCATTGGATTGTCGCTTTTGCGCCTATTAGTTATATGGACAGTTCCTTCAGTACGTTCACAAGCTCCTTCTTGATAGGCTTGTCGTTCTTGATGGCCTTGCTGAAGGGCACGTAGACGATTTCGTCGTGCTCAATGCCTATCATGACGTTGCGCTGGTCCTCCATGATGGCGTCGATGGCCGCCGCTCCCAGCCGGCTCGCTAGTATGCGGTCGTGCGCCGTGGGGCTTCCGCCTCGCTGCAAGTGTCCCAGAATGGTTACCCGCACGTCATACTGCGGATATTCGTTCTTCACGCGCTCGGCGTAGTGCATGGCTCCTCCCGTCAGCTCGCTTTCGGCCACGATGACGATACTGCTGTTCTTCGACTTGCGGAACCCGTTCTTGATGAACTCCTCCAGTTGGTCTACCTCGGTGCTGAACTCCGGTATGATGGCCGCTTCCGCTCCCGAGGCGATAGCCCCGTTCAGGGCGAGGAATCCGGCGTCCCGTCCCATCACTTCGACGAAGAATAGCCGTTCGTGCGAGGTGGCGGTGTCGCGTATCTTGTCCACCGCGTCCAGTATCGTGTTCAGCGCGGTGTCGTACCCGATGGTCGTGTCCGTGCCGTAGAGGTCGTTGTCGATAGTTCCCGGCAGTCCGATGCAGGGCACGTCAAACTCTTGGGCGAAGATGCGCGCTCCGGTCAGCGAACCGTCTCCTCCGATTACGACCAACGCGTCGATGCCTTCCTTCTTCATGTTGTCGTAGGCGAGCTGCCTTCCCTCAGGGGTGGTGAACTCCTTGCAGCGGGCCGTCTTCAGGATAGTCCCGCCCAGTTGGATGATATTGCTGACGTTCTGGCTCTTGAACTCCTTGATTTCTCCGGTTACCAAGCCCTTGTATCCTCTGTATATGCCTTTTACGCTCAGTCCGTTGTAAATGGCGGCACGCGTCACGGCGCGGATGGCGGCGTTCATGCCGGGGGCATCACCTACACTTCACTGTTCCCATAACAATCTTTTTATTAATTAGACGGGGGCAAAGGTACTATAAAAAGTTGAACCCTCCGTTTCGGGCTTTCCTTTTTCGTGTGACGAAAGCATTAAAAATGCTCAAATGCCTACCGCACGAGCTTCTGGAGGTGGCGCGATATTTTCTCCATCAGCCACTTGGGGGTAGAGGTCGCCCCGCACACCCCTACCGACCCGACGCCCTTCAGCAGCGACTCGTCTATCTCCTCCACGCTGTCTATCAGGTGCGAGTTGGGGTTCACTTTCAGGCATTCCTCGAACAGCATCTTCCCGTTCGAGCTTTTCTTTCCGCTGACGAAGAATATCAGGTCGTGCGACGAGGCGAACTCCCGCAGCTTGGGCATACGGTTGGCCACCTGCCGGCAAATCGTGTCGTAATACTCGAAGGTCGCTTCCGGCGAGATGTGCCGCTTGATGTACTCCACGATTTCCTGAAACTCCTCCAGCGATTTCGTCGTCTGCGAGAAGAGCCTGATGCTCTTGTTGAAGTCCAGTTTGCTCACCTCCTCCGCCTTCTCGATGACGATAGCCTTCCCGTCAGTCTGCCCCACCAGTCCCAACACCTCGGCGTGTCCGTTCTTGCCGTAGATGACGATTTGCGTCTCCTTTCCCTCGTCCTGCAGGAAGGCCTGCTTGATGCGCTTCTGCAAGCGGAGCACCACCGGGCAGGTGGCGTCGATGATTTCTATGCCGTTCTCCTTCGCTGTGGCGTAGGTCTCCGGCGGCTCTCCGTGCGCCCTTAGCAGCACCTTCACGTCATGCAGCCGCTTGAACTCCTCGTGGTCTATGGTGGTCAGCCCCATCTCCTTGAGCCGCTCCACCTCCCGGCTGTTGTGCACGATGTCGCCGAGGCAGTACAGCGTGCCTCCCTTCGCCAGTTCCTCCTCCGCCTTATGGATGGCGGTGACCACGCCGAAGCAGAACCCCGAGCCTTCGTCTATCTCTATCGTCGTCATGCGTCAGTCTCGGTCTTTCGGGTTATTGTCCGTGTTCTCCGCGCCGTCGTTCACGGCCTCCCTGAAGCGTTCCATCAGCCAAGCCTTCTGTTGCTCGATGGTGAGGTTCGTGTTGTCTAGCAGCAGTGCGTCGTCGGCCTTGCGCAGCGGGCTCACCTCCCGGTGTTGGTCGATGTCGTCCCTCTGCTTCACGTTGGCCAGAATCTCGTCGAAGTCCGCCTCCTGCCCTTTGGCCTTCAGCTCCTCGAACCGGCGTTGCGCCCTGATTTCCGGCGACGCGGTGACGAATACCTTCAGCTCGGCGTTCGGGAAGACCGTCGTGCCGATGTCCCTCCCGTCCATCACGATGCCTTTCTCCCTGCCCATAGCCTGCTGCTGCGCCACCATCGCCTCGCGCACGAAGTCGAGTGCGCTGATGGGGCTTACCTTAGCCGATACCGCCATCGTGCGTATCCGGTTCTCCACGTTCACGCCGTTCAGGTAGGTGTCGGGCCGTCCGGTCTCGGGGTTGAATCGGAAAGAGATATTGACGCGTTCAAGCTCCCGGCGCAGCCGTTCCCGATCGATGCTTTCGCCCTCGAAGATGCCGTTTTCCATACTGTATAGCGTGACGGCGCGGTACATCGCCCCGCTGTCGATATAGATATATCCCACCTCCTTAGCGAGGTCTTTGGCCATTGTGCTCTTCCCGCACGAGGAGAAGCCGTCGATTGCGATGATAATCTTTTTCATACCTTCTTTACGTTCTTTGTTCGAGCGTCAAAGATACGGGTAATTTTGAAATCTCGGGTCGGGCGGTATCTTAAAAACAGACCATCCTGAAAAACGGAACATCCTGACGGCTCAGAATCGCGATAATTCGGACCGGAGTACGCCTCGGATGAAAAGAACGCGGCGTAGAGGCGTTTGCGAAATTCATCGTGTCAGCGGAACGGACGATAGCGTGACGTTTCCGCTCCTTTAACGGAAAATCCGTTTCTTATCGCGCCGAAATGAGTCCGTATGGTGTGATATGGATACTTCTTTTTTGTTCGGGATTTAAGGCCGATTAGAGTCCGGAAAGCGTAAAATACCCTTCCGATTCGCCGGAACGTACGCTTTTTGTTTTCCCTTCCCCGTTTTTCATCTGAGAAATGGGGCTACGGCTCACGAGCGGTAGGGCCTCGCCTCGCGACGGATTGCCCTTGCTGACCGCTGAAATAGGGCTTTCCCATGCGGCTCTCTCCCCGAAACGTGCGGTTTTTACACGTTTTTTTGGCGTTTCGGCCACCTAGAATGGAAATTTTGGCGGCTTCGTTTTTTGGGAAAATCTTAAAAATAGAACATTTTTCCGGTGGGGGAGAAGTTGGTTGTTCCGACCGGACAACGTTTGTCGAATACGCCTATGGGTCTCGGAAAAGCGGCTCACAGGACTTTATATATCAGAAGTGTGTAAGTCCATTTCAGAAGCGGTACAAGCAAACAAGAAGATAAAGAAAGAGTGATATGTGCTACTTACCTTGAAGAGTTTTTATAACTTTGTGCTGAAAATAACAACTATACTGCATATGAGCAATAAAACATATACACCTGCCAAACCTTTTGTGAAGTGGGTAGGTGGGAAGACGCAACTTTTGGAGGACATAAAACGTTCTTTACCATCAGGCTTTTCACAAAAGAAGGATATTGTTTATGTAGAACCTTTTGTGGGAGGAGGTGCCGTATTATTTGGATAATACAATAACTTCCTATTATAATCAATGACATAAATTTTAATCCAACACATTCTTATGAAACAGTATGAGGCTGTTATTGAAACACTAAAGCGTTTAGGGGGAGTTGCGACCCTTGGACAACTTTATCAAGAGGTTTTTAAAATAGAAGACTGCCAATGGAATACTAAAACACCATTTGCCAGTATAAGAAGAATAGTACAGGAACGTAAAGAAATATATAAGATAAAGCCGGGATTATGGGCTTTAATCTCCTGTCAAAAGAAACTTGAAGCTAATGGTTTTATTGTCGAAAATGAACATAATACAGACTCGACAATAATGAAAGATTTTAATCATTCGTATTATCAAGGTCTCTTGTTAGAAATCGGTAATTGCCGAAAGTTTTTTACGTATGTGCCTGAACAAGATAAAAATAAAAAATATGCAAGTGGTACATTAAAAGATATCCGTACACTTAATGCTATACCCAATTTCTCTTTTCCAGAATTAGTTCATAGAAGTTCAACCATAGATGTTATTTGGTTTAATGAACGAAAAATGCCACGTGCTTTTTTTGAAGTGGAACATTCTACAGATATACAGAACTCTCTTCTTAAATTTTTTGACTTACAAGATTTTTATAGTAAGATGTTCATTGTGGCTGATAATAAACGTATGGATGAGTTTGAAAAGAAATTGCATTATGGAGCATTCAAAGAATTGGTTAATAATAAAAGGGTAAAGTTTTTAGGTTATGATACATTGAATAAACTATATAATCAGACCATTGAGAACCTGAAAAATCCAATCTTTATATAGATCACTTTTTAACATGATGGAAAATCAATAAATTCGCAAATACTTGAAATATAAAATTAAAACACGTATTCCAAATGATCTTTTCTGATCAAAAAAGTTATATAAAGATCTTTTGTCCTCTATGAATGTTTTTTGATATTCTTTTGTATTCCAAATATGAATATATAATGGAATACAACTTTGAAATAACAGAAACATTATCAAAGCAAATAGCCGTCCAATCTTCATCCGTAGAAGAAGCGTATAGGATTGTAAAAGGTTTATATGAGAATGAGAAGATTATACTCGATGCTTCTGATTTTATAGAGGTAGATATTTGTGAAAGGAATGATTCTTCAATAGATTATTTTCCTTCTTCAAATAGTTTCACATCCCCTTATTTCCGTTCCCCCGACCACGCCTTTACCCTCCTTCACGGCGATTGCATCGAAGTGTTGAAGCAATTCAGTTTCAAGTTCGACATGATATTTGCCGACCCACCTTATTTCCTGAGCAATGGAGGTATAAGTGTGCAAAGCGGCAAGGTGGTCTGTGTGGACAAAGGCGAATGGGACAAGGGCGGAACGCCGGAATACATGGATGCGTTCAACAGGGCATGGATAAACGAGTGCCGACAGAAACTGAAAGACAATGGCACGATATGGGTTAGCGGTACATACCATAATATCTTTTCTATCGCCAATATCCTGACGGAACGAGGATTCAAGATTCTGAATGTGATAACTTGGGCAAAAACGAATCCTCCTCCTAACATTTCATGTCGCTATTTTACCCATTCAACGGAGTTTATCATTTGGGCGCGCAAGTCGGCAAAAGTATCTCATTGTTATAACTATGACGTGATGAAACAAATCAACAGCGGCAAGCAGATGACAGACGTATGGCATTTGCCCGCCATCGCCCGATGGGAAAAGACATGCGGCAAACATCCGACGCAAAAGCCATTGGCTGTGTTGTCGCGTATCGTTCTGGCATCTACTCATAGTGGCGCATGGATTCTCGACCCCTTTACCGGCAGCAGTACTACTGGCATCGCCGCCAATCTTCTTGGAAGACGTTTCTTAGGAATTGACAAAGAAGAAGAATATCTAATTCTTAGTCAGAATCGAAAAAGAGAAATCGAACAAACATCTGTACTTATGCAATT
>CASDXF010000028.1 GCA_949285075.1 uncultured Bacteroides sp.
GTCGCACGGGATACCCTACCGCTGCCTCACGCCTAAGGGCCTTTCGAACCTGCTCACCGCCGGACGGTGCATCTCCACGGACGAGGAGGCCTTCGGCAGCCTGCGCGTGATGCCTCCCTGCTTGGTGACGGGCGAGGCCGCGGGCATGGCCGCCGTCCACGCCATGAAGCAGTCGGGTTGCGACGCCCACAAGATAGACGTGGCTTTTCTTCGCAAGAGATTGAAGGAAGAAGGACAATATTTTCTCTAGGGTAGGATAGAGTGGACGGTAGACGTATAGGAAGCGTCACAGACGCTTCCTATACGTCTTAACGTCCCTCTTAAAAATCTTCCGAAAAATCATTCAGAGGTTTTTCAGAAAAGACGGAAGAATTGAAACAATATGAGTAATAACCATATCCATAGACGATTTCGTCGGAAGGATATATTATAATTTTAGAGTATGAAGATAGAGTTAAAAATGAAAAGAACAGGCTTATATGCGTTAGCTGCGCTAACCGCCTTATTTGTTGGTTGTTCAGATGACGAGGGTAACGGCGGCGAACAGTCGGGCCCGGGGAAAGGGAAAATCGTATTCAACGTCGCATCTCCCGGGGATTTTGTCTTGCGTGCGGCGAGTGAAGGCAACGAAGCCGGAAGTCCGGATGACAAGGTTGCGTTCTATCAGTTCAGCGACAAAGGAACTTTTGAGCGCCGGTACGTCATGAGCTATGCTGACGCTGTTTCTGTGGATGAGTCGAATGGCGCGAGGGCTTATGAGTTGGATTTGACTTCTTCGTCGGGTGGCGAGAAGCGGTTTGTTGTGGTGGAAAGCGCCGACGAGGAAAACATACCCGATATGGCTGAAGGTGACGCGATGAGTGATTTGCTGGACAGCCAGACCGCCGCTGTTGAGGAACGGTTGCAGCCGCCTTTCGTTATGTCGAACGAATGTGTAGGTAGTGAGGCGTATGTGTCTGTCGCAGACGTAGAATCAACAGATAATCAAGTCAACGTTACCCTAAAGCGCCGTGTGGCTCGGTTTGACCTGCTGAATGACCCTGCGCAGTCGGGGGTTATTATTGATAAGGTATATGTTAAGAATCGCCGTACGCAGGGATTCATTGGTGATGTAGATGGCAACGCCGGTGGAGTAAGTGCGGACGTGTTGGAGATTCCCTCGGAAGAACTCTTCAATGGCGGGAAAACCTTTTATTTGTATCCCACTCGCTTGACTTCTACTTTAGAGCAGACCGACCGCACCGTGGTGTGGGCCACTACCCGCATGGCTACCGCTGATGTGGAAGGACCGACCCTTTACCTGAATCTTGCCGCTGACATCGACGTGGAAGCCAATCGACTTTATCAGCTGAATACGAAAAGTATCGCCGGTTCGGCAGGGTTTGACGTAACGGTAAAAGATTGGGAGGACGGTTCGGCTATCGATTGGGTAACGGTGGAAGACGGCATCACGCTTATGGATGACAAAGCTGAGCTGATGGAAGGAACGCAGATCAAGGGCTTCTATGTGAAGATAGGAGCAGACGCTTCTATGCCTTATACCGTCAGAAGGGTAGTGACTGACTATAACGATGCCGACCTTGAGACGAAGCATGATGGAGAGTTACCTTCGTGGCTCACCGTCACTTCTACCACCGCTTCGGCGGGTAGCGGATTATATCGCCATGAGGTAGTGTACACCATAAGCGAGCGTCCTAAGAGCGATTATCAGTATGCTGTGACCTACCTCGGTGGCCAAATGTCCGACGAGAGCCTGCTGACGATTGGTTTCGTTGACCCCTATCCGGGCACTCCTCTTCCCGTCCTCTCATGGAGCGATAAAATCTATTCGCCTGTTCATGCCGGACAGTCGACCTATCTGACGCACAACAATGTAGACAAGGCTTATTATTGCGGGGCTGAGGCTTATACCTTCCGTACAGACATGTCGTCTATGGTGAATGACGTAGCCGCTAATCCTTGTCCCGAAGGATGGCGGACATTGAACGACGCTGAGGCGAAAGACTATATCCTCTGGGTAGGCGAGCACTTGAAAACGCAGGAGACTACTTCGGTATATACTTATAATTGGTTTGATGTGGCCGGAGAAGGAACCGATTTACGCATTCTTGCCGGCTATCCTAAGTCTGGCTCTCCTACAGAGAAAGACTTGGCCGCATGGGGTACATGGCCTAACGTAGCGTGGGTCAATATTAAACTTCCTGACCTGACCATACAAGATCAGACTTTCGGCGACGAATGGGTTATTGACGGAAAATATGGAATTCCTTATCGCTGCATCCGTGAGAAAGATGGATGGGAATAGTATGGAACTAAAAAACAGTAACGTTATGATGAAAAATATATTTTGTTGGATGCTTTTATTTTTCGCCGGGTTGCTTTCGGCCTGCGAGAAAGAAGAGAGCGCCGGACAGTCAGAGAGGGAGGATATGAGAGAAATTCGCTTTAGCCTGAACACGAGCGGTGGAATTGATTTGGTGTCTCCCCGTTCTTCTACTTCTTTGGCGGGAATGCAATGGAAATTGCTCTGTTTCGACGATGATTATCATTATTTGTTTGAGGAAAGTGGAATCTCGGGTGGAGCTTCGGATGAACTGAAAGTCTCCGTTCCCAAAGGACAGGTCTTTCGTTTCTTGTTGATATTCTCCTCTTCCTCAGACGGGCTTCCCGCTTTGAAAACGGGGGAGAGCTATTGGGATTTGGCGGCTTACGTCCCTTCACTACCCTTGACTGACCCTATGTCCCTATTGGTCAGCGAAGGGGAAGATGACGGTACGATACGGGTATCCGCTTCCGTATCTCGGGTTCCAGTTACTTTGGTACCGAGGGCTGTGCGGGTGATTGTTCAGAAAGATGAGTCGGTTGCTCCGGAGGTTACTGTTGAGTCCGTTAGCTTTCAGCGCTCTGCCCTTTCTGTTCCGTATGTCCACATTGAACCGCAAGACTACGAGGAGTATCCTGAATTGCCCGAGGTGACTCGTGGTGATTATCAAATTACTTCGCTTGAGGGTGGAGTATGCTATATGCTTCCGGACTTATGCTCCACTTCTTTCGGCACTGTCGCCGCCTTAAAGTTATCTGGTTCCGCTTCTGGAACAGAAGAACTTTCGGTTAATGTTCCGTCAGGATTGGCTTTAAACGCGAAAGCCGGATATACATATTATATTAATGTGTCGGCTGATGCGGAAGGAAAGCTATCCGCCGCTTGGGCTACCCGTACTGAGCCCAAGACATTGAGACTTGCCACACAGAATCTGTGGGGAAAGAGCGCTTCGGTGGTGATAGATTACTTCAACCATATTGATGTGGATGTGCTTTGTGCCCAAGAGTGTAGTAACTTGTCTGAAGACGAAGTTCGTGAGAATGGTCTTTACGTTCATTCCCACACGAACAACGGTCAGGGCAGATGTAGCATCATTTCCCGTTATCCGTTCGCGGGCACTACTCCGAACGGTTATGGGGTTTACATTGATTTGGGAGACGGAATTACCGCTTTGGTTATGAATTGTCATGGCGCTTATAAACCATATGGGCCTTATCAGTTGAACGGCATTGATTATGGTGGGTATCCGGCCACGGACGATGTGGATTATGTCGTGCAAGTAAATAAGGAAGTACGTCAGGAAATGGTTACAAAACTATTGGAAGACGTGGCTTCGGCAACAACTCCGTTTATATCCATTTCCGGTGATTTTAATGAACCATCATGGCTCGATTGGACTGAAGGGACAGTAGCTGCCGGGGCAACACCGTATGTTGTTCAATGGCCGACGACTCATGCCTTGTGGGAGGGCGGGATAAAAGGAGACGCTTATCGGACAATTTATCCCGATCCAGTGGCTAATCCCGGCTATACGTGGACTCCCTTCCCTAGCGAGCGTGATACGAAAGACCGGTTGGACATGACCCTTTATCGCTTGTCGCCGAATACGACGGTAAAAAGTTGTCAGGTAATAGGCGAGGATGCCAATACTTCGGATATTGTGCTTCCCTCTTGGGTGTTTGATCATCGTGGATTACGTACAGAGTTCGTTTATACAAGATGAGAGAATGAAGTAAGAGAGTTGGCTCGTTATTGCCGGTAAGACGATGACTAAACCGTTCACCTTAAAGAGAAAAAGAGTGTTTATAATCGCTATTTTTGAGATGATAATTTTTGTTTTTATGTAATTATGTCTATTTTTGTGGCCTATACCATTGATAGGGTAGAGTCTTTTTATGGATTCGTGTGCGGGCACGGGTTAATGAGGCCGCAAAGGATATTAATGAAGTTAAATATATAGAATCAATATTTGTAAAGCATTATGGTAACACGAAGAGATTTTCTTAAGACAATGGCAATGACCTCAGCCGGTCTTGCTGTGGGTAGCGGCGAGATGCTGAGAGCCGCGAATGTAGCCAACCTCTCTACCTCGCAAGCGAAGGCGGGCAAGGTAAAAATCGCCTACATCGGTATCGGTAACCGTGGAGAACAGATTATCAATGACTTCGAACGCACGGGAATGACGGAAGTCGTGGCCCTTTGCGACGTTTGTATGGGACAGAAGCACACACAGAAGGTGATGAATATGTTCCCAAAAGCGAAACGTTTCAAGGATTTCCGTGAGCTATTCGATAAGGCGGGTAATGAGTTCGATGCGGTAGCCATCGCTACTCCTGACCATTCGCACTTCCCTATCAGTATGTTGGCGTTGGCGTCAGGTAAGCACGTGTTTGTAGAAAAGCCGATGGCCCGTACGTTCTACGAGGCGGAACTGCTGATACAAGGCGCATTGAAACGTCCGAATCAGGTGACGCAAGTGGGCAATCAGGGACACTCCGAGGCGAACTACTTCCAGTTTAAGGCATGGATGGATGCGGGTATCATTAAAGATGTGACGGCTGTAACCGCTCACATGAATGACGCCCGCCGTTGGCATAAGTGGGATCCTAATATCTATAAACTTCCCGAGGGGC
This sequence comes from uncultured Bacteroides sp., assembly GCA_949285075.1. Classification (GTDB taxonomy): domain Bacteria; phylum Bacteroidota; class Bacteroidia; order Bacteroidales; family Bacteroidaceae; genus Bacteroides. Next base: position 4,957 of record CASDXF010000028.1, read on the forward strand.
AACAACTTCCGAAGGATATGGATTGGGATACGTGGCTGTGCGCGGTTCCTTATCATGATTATAACGCGAAGTATGATCAGGGCAATTGGCGTTGTTGGTATGACTTTGGTATGGGCGCGCTGGGTGACTGGGGGGCGCACATCCTTGATACGGTTCACGAGTTCTTAAACTTGGGCTTGCCTTACGAAGTGACTCTGACTCACGCTGAGGGACATAATGACTATTTCTATCCGATGTCCTCTACAATTCTATTCCGTTTCCCGGCCCGCGGCAATATGCCTCCGGTAGACGTAACGTGGTATGATGGTGTGGACAACCTTCCTCCTATTCCGGCGGGTTATGGCGTGTCTGGTCTGGACCCGAATATTCCGGCTACGAATCAGGGGAATACCTCGAATTCCAAGTTGCATCCCGGTAAGATAATCTATTCAAAGGACTTAATCTTCAAGGGGGGCAGTCACGGTAGTACATTGTCTATCATTCCAGAAGAAAAGGCTAAGGAGATGGCGGGCAAGTTGCCGGAAGTGCCGAAGAGTCCTTCCAATCACTATGCGAACTTCCTTCTGGCTTGTCAGGGACTGGAGAAGACGCGGTCGCCGTTCGAGATTAATGGCGTACTGAGTCAAGTGTTCTGCTTGGGAGTTATTGCCCAACGTCTGAATACGCAGTTGTTCTTCGACAGCCGTACGAAGCAGTTTACTAACAATGCGTTCGCTAACTCGTTGTTGGCCAATGTGCCTCCTCGTAAAGGTTGGGAACAATTCTATAAATTGTAGTATTTAATGAAATTGTAGAAAAGGTATCATGAAATTCATGAAGTTAAGTCTATTCTCATTTTTATTTATAAGCATCCTGCCACTCGCGCTTTGCGCGTGTGGCGGTGATGATGAATCTCCCTATGATAAAAATGATAATGAAGAGGAGAGCGAAGAGGAAGTAACGGTAAAGGTTTCTCCTGTGACAAACCTGAAAGCGGAAGGAACGCTAAAAGCGAATGAGTTACAGCTCTCGTGGAATACTCCATCGGACATAGTGATGGTAGAAATCGCATATTGGATGGATGGGAATGAGGACTCAAAGGAAACGGAGATGGTGCGGGGAAAAAGCGAGTTGCTGATAAGTGTTCCGGAATACGGAACGTATCGCATTTCGGCGACTTCAATCGATAATTATGGAAGGCGTGCGGAAAGCGTTGAGATTACCGCTACTCCTTACGAAGAAGATGCGCCAACGGAAATAGTACAGGTCAACGATAAGCTGCCTATCGCAGACCCATACTGTTTTTATTATGAAGGAAAATATTATGCCTACGGTACGGGTTGGGCGAGTGGATTCCCGGTGTATACCTCTACGGACTTGGTGCATTGGACGGAGGCGAGAGCTTTGCAGGATACGGACTCATGGCAAGGGTCGAACAAAACTTGGTGGTGGGCTCCGGAGGTGTATCAGTATAATAATCTGTTCTACATGTTCTATGTGAATTCAGAGCATATTTGTGTGGCCCGTTCCACATCCGGACCGGACGGTCCTTTCAGGCAAAGCGAGAAGAAGCCGCTTATTTCGGCTTATAATAATATTGACCCTTCTTTTTTCATTGACGATGACGGGACTCCTTATCTTTATTTTGTAACGACCTATGACGGTAATGTCATTAAGGTGGCCGAATTGGCTCCGGATTTGCAGAGTATTAAAGAGGAGACGATAACGGAGTGTATCCGTGCGACCGAAGATTGGGAAAAGATTCAAGGGGAGATTTGTGAAGGGCCATCGCTTATTAAAAAGGATGGCGTTTATTATTTGCTTTATTCAGCCAATCATTATCAATGTAAGGATTATGCGGTGGGTTACGCTACGGCAGATTCTCCTTATGGCCCGTGGAAAAAGTATAACGGGAATCCGATATTAAGAAGGGATTTACCGGGAGCGGGAGGATTGACGGGAGTAGGACATGGCGCTCCTTTCCAATGTGGAGATGGTACATGGAAGTATATCTTCCATGCGCATGAGTCTGCAAACGCGGTAGGTAAGCGTACTTCTTACATAAATGACCTTCACTTTTCCGCAAGCGGAGAAATCAGTATTAGTGGTGAACTGATTAAGCCGGTAGTGGTAGAAGAACAGGTCATAGAGCGGTGATGTGGCTATTGTTTGAATTTGTTTAATCATTAAAATAGAATTTATGTTTAAGAAAACATTGTTGCTGTTGTTACTGGTTCCATTTCAGTTGTTGTTTGCGCAAACTAATACGGTCATTGGCAAGTTGCCTAAAGGATATACTCCTGAAGAGGTGGGCCGAAAATTAGCTTATCGTTTTGTAGACGGAAAGCATCTGCTTCATGCGGGAAAATGGATAAGCTATCCGGAAACGTTTAATTGGAGTGGGGCCTTGAAGTTTGCGGCAGTGACTGAAGATAATGAACTAATCAAACTTTTGCAGGATAAGTTCGAATCGCTGTTTACAACGGAAAAGAAACTGCTTCCGATTAAAAATCATGTTGACTTGAATATGTTCGGTAGCTTACCTTTAGATTTATATCAAATAACAAAGGAACAGCGCTATTATGATTTAGGGCTTCCGTATGCGGATACTCAGTGGGAGCTTCCTGAAAACGCTAAGCCACAAGAAAAAGAATGGCATGATAAGGGGTATTCTTGGCAAACCCGTTTGTGGATTGACGATATGTATATGATTACTATTGTGCAGACACAAGCTTATAAGGTGACGGGTGACCTTAAATACATAGAACGTTCCGCTAAAGAAATGGTATTGTATTTGGATGAACTACAACGCCCGAACGGATTGTTCTATCATGCCCCGGATGTTCCTTTCTATTGGGGACGCGGAAATGGTTGGATGGCTGCCGGAATGGCGGAGCTCCTTCGTTATTTGCCGGAAGACAATGAAAACCGTGCCCGCATTATGGAAGGCTATCGCACTATGATGAAGGGTTTGTTAGCCTATCAGAACGAGGAGGGTATGTGGAATCAGCTAATCGATAAACCGGATTGTTGGACTGAGACATCTGGGACGGCCATGTTTACTTACGCTTTCATCATGGGGGTGAAGAATGGATGGCTTGATAAAAAGACATACGCTCGCGCGGCTCGTAAGGCATGGATGGGAATGGTTAATTATATTGCTAGAGACGGTGCGGTAAGAGATACGTGTACGGGTACTAACAAGAAAAACAGTGAGAAGTATTATTATGACCGCGCCCGTCATTCAGGAGATTATCATGGACAGGCTCCTTACCTTTGGTGTACGGTCGCTTTGTTGGAAAAGTAAAATGTTTTAGTTATGCGTAGTGGTATGAAATTTCTTTTCACCTTACTGACATTGTTTTTATGTTTTTCCTATTCGATAGGACAGGTTCTACCGGGGACGGCTAAAGATCCTTCTCGCATTTATTTGGATTCAAAGGATGGACATAACGGAGAGTTTCTATGGAGTATGAAGAAAGCGGGGGATGTCTCGGCTCCGGGAGAGGAACTTTCTTTACCGGGATATCAGACCGCTGATTGGATGCCGGCCATTGTTCCCGGTACGGTTTTGAACTCTTTGGTATATAATAAGGAGTACCCAGAACCATATTACGGGATAAATAATAAGATAGAGTCTGGCTTGATACCGGACATCTCGAAAGTAGGGCGTGACTTTTATACCTATTGGTTTCGTACGGAGTTTACCGTACCTCAGTCATTTAAAGGTAAAACCGTTTGGTTGCAGTTGGACGGTATCAATTACCGTGCCGAGGTGTGGGTAAATGGTAATTTGCTTAGTACTATAAAAGGAATGTTCTTGCAAGACTATATTGATGTGACCTCGTTTGTGAAAGTAGGACAGTCTAATGCGTTGGCCATAAAGGTATATCCGGTAGATGTTCCCGGAACCTCTAAGCCTAAGTCTTGGGGGGCGGCCGGCGAGTTCCATAATGGCGGAAACGGCAATATAGGCTTGAATACGACTATGCTGATGACTGTCGGTTGGGATTTTACCTTTATGGATGGTATACGTGACCGTAATACCGGTATTTGGCGTAATATTTCTCTTTATGCGACTGGAAAAGTAGCTTTACGTCACCCATTCGTTAAATCAGAATTGCGTAAGCCGGATTATGACCTTTCTCGCGAAACGATATCGGTAGAGGTTATAAATCCTTCAACAAGTAATAGTACGGTTAACTGCAAGGTCAAGGGTGAAATTGTAGGTGAAAACATCACGTTCGAGAAGTCGGTACGGCTGATACGTGGAGAGGAAAAAGTGGTAACGTTTTCTCCGGAGGAGTTTCCTCAATTGGCGATGGACAAGCCTCGCTTGTGGTGGCCAGTCAATAAAGGGCCTCAGAACTTGTATGATTTGAAAATGACCGTCTCGGTAAACGGCACTGTATGTGACTCGGTAAAGACCCGTTTTGGTATACGTGAAATTACTTCAGATACCAATACACCGGACAAGTCCCGTGTCTTTTATGTAAATGGTAAGCGCCTCTTTATTCGTGGAACGAACTGGATTCCGGAGGCTATGTGCCGTACTTCCGACGAGCGTACCTATGCGGAGCTTCGCTATACTCGCCAGTCTGGTGTCAATTTGGTACGGATGTGGGGCGGAGGCATCGCTGAATCCGACTATTTCTTCCAGTTATGTGATGAGCTTGGCCTATTGGTATGGCAAGAGTTTTGGATGACAGGGGATACCCGTCATCCTCACGACAGAGGAACCTATTTGAACAACGTCGCTTCTACGGTGAAGCGTATCCGTAATCACCCTTCTTTGGCCTACTATGTAGCCTCGAATGAAAGCACGGAGGTGACGGGTACGCCAGAACTACTGAACTCGTTGGATGGCACGAGGGGATATCAGATGCAATCCGAGTGTGCGGGTGTACATGACGGTAGTCCATATAAGCAGGTGAATCCTATGCGCCATTACGAGAATACCGCTTCTGATCGGGGTAGCCGTGTAGACGGATTTAATCCGGAGTATGGAGCTCCTACGCTTCCTACAGTGGAGATTTTGCGTGAAATGATGGATGAAAAAGATCTTTGGCCTATTAATAAAGAGGTTTGGGATTATTTGGACGGTAACGGTTTCCATCTGATGACTACCTTGTATACCGATTTGGTGAATCAGTATGGAGAGTCCTCTTCTATTGACGAGTTTGCGAAAAAGGCGCAGTTAGTAGGAGCGATGAACTCTAAGAGTATTTGGGAGGTGTGGAACTATAATAAATTGGATTATGGAGACCGTTTTTGTTCCGGTCTGCTGTTTTGGTATCACAACTGTTCCATGCGTCAAGTTTGTTCCCGCATGTGGGATTGGTCTTTAGAGCCTACCGCATCTCTTTATCATACAGCGAACTCGTTGGAGCCTTTGCATGCGCAGTTTGATTATTTGAAGAATACGGTTTCTGTGGTTAACGACTATTACAAGGCGTTTAATGACTATAAGGTGATTGCTCGGGTTTATGATATGGACAGCAGGAAGGTGCTTGAAGAATCTGCGGTCGTTGATTTGCCGGAAGACGGTGTTGTTAATGACGCTTTGACACTTCATTTTCCCGATGATATTTCTCAAGTACACTTTATTAAGCTGATATTGCAAGATGAGAAAGGTAAAGAAGTCTCTTCTAATTTTTATTGGCGTTCTAAAGATAAGTACGAGGGTAAGAAGACTGTGACCGGGCCGGCTGCGTCAGGTTTTGCGGACTTGAATAATATGAAGCCTTCTAAGGTAAGACTTTCATATAAGACCCGTGAGAAGGATGGACGCTATTTTGTGGATATAACAATGAAGAATACGGCTAAACGTATCGCTTTCTTTAATCAGTTACAATTCCTTGATGCGAAGATGAGCCCAATACGTCCTTCGTTCTATACAGATAACTTTTTCACGCTGATGCCGGGAGAGGAAAAGAAAGTGACGATTGAGACGGCAGAAGAAAAATTGACGGGTGGAGCGACACTTGTGCTAAAAGGATGGAATATCGAAAGGAAAGAATTTAAACTGAAATAATTGCGATAGAAATGAAACGGTTCTATGTTTGTGTTGTTTTGGCATTGGCGAGTTGGGTGGCTTTTGCCCAGAACTGTTTCGATTTGGTTATAGTGGGGGGGAATCCCGGCGGGTTGATGGCGGCGATAGCCGCCGCCCGTCTGGGAAAAACCTCGCTTATATTGGAGCGGACGAGTCACATAGGTGGGCTTCCTGTTAATGGACTGGGAGCTACAGATATCGCTACTCGTCAGGCGACCACAGGATTGTTCTCGGAATTTACGGATAGGGTTAAGCGTTATTATATAGAACGCTATGGTTCCTCTTCTCGGCAGGTGAGAGATTGTAGTGATGGATTTCATTTTGAACCATCTGTCGCTGCAACTGTTTACAAGGAAATGCTTAATGAGCATAGTGATAAGATTAAAGTGCTTTTGTCGCGGCAATTTGATGTGGAAGACAAAAATATTGTTATTAAGGATGGCCGCATTGAAAGTATTCGTGTGCTTAATCGCAAGACCGGAAAGATGGAAACCTATCGTGGGAATATGTTCATTGACGCTACTTATGAGGGTGATTTGGGAGCGGCGGCGGGCATTCCTTTCCGTGTAGGAAGAGAAAGTAAGGAGGAGTTTGGAGAGCCGGGAGCCGGGCGGACTTATGAGTATTGGAAAAGTTTGCCGGCCGACGGAAGTACCGGACAGGGTGATAATGCGGTGCAGGCCTATAATTATCGTCTTTGTTTGACAAATGATCCGGAGAACCGATTTCCTTTCCCTAAACCGGATTCTTATAACAGAGAGGAATATGTTTCTCTTGTTGAGGATGTATGGACAGGGAGGAATACGCAGCGTGCCATGCAGAAGGTGACCGATGAGATGATGGAGGAAAACCGGCGATACATAGCGCAAGGCAACAAGAGCAAGTTACCGGGTGATAACTGGGGGATAAGGAAACTTAGCAGTTTGGTGACTTTACCCAACGGAAAGGCTGACGGTAACAATCAACATGCGGCGTTTATTTCTACGGATTTGCCCGAAGAGAACTGGCCATGGCCTACTTCTTCTTGGGAGTGGAGAGATAAATTTGCTGAACGCCTGAAAGAATATACATTGGGATTGTTTTGGTTTGCCCAAAACGATTCGACTCTTCCAAAGCATTTCCGTGAAGCGGTGGCCCAATGGGGACTTGCTAAAGATGAATATGTAGACAATAACTATTTCCCGAGGCAAGTATACGTTCGTGAAGGCCGTCGATTTGAGGGAGTTTATTTTTTTACAGCTAAGGATGCCTTGCCCGTATCTCCGGGTAAGCGACCGCCTCTGCATGCTAATAGCGTAACTGCGAGTCATTACGCCTTAGATTCTCATGCGGCTCGCAAAAGAGAGACGGGAAGGGTACATCTGGACGGATTTATCAGTTATCCTACCGCAGTCTATACTGTACCCTTAGGTGTTATGCTTTCTCGTGAGATTGATAATTTGTTGTTGCCTGTTCCGGTTTCCGGCTCTCACATAGGCTTTTCCACTCTCCGTATGGAACCTTGTTGGATGGCGTTGGGGCAAGCCGCCGGTGTGGTTGCGTCTATGGCGATTGACGGCGGAACGACGGTGCGTGACGTTGACGTGTCGCTATTGCAAGACATCTTAGTCGGACAGAAAGCCACAGTAATTTATTATGAGGATGTACGGCCGGAAGATAATGGATTTGCGATGGTGCAGTATTTAGGATTGCGGGGGTATTTGCCCGAATGGAAAGCGGAATTGGACAAGCCGGTTGATGAACGGAGTTTGCGTGAATGGAGCGAACGTTGCGGATTTCAACTGAATGGGACGGTAGGCCGGACCGCTAGGAGAGATGTGCTGATGCAGATATATCAAGGTCTGCATAAATAAACAGATTAAAATGAAAATTAGAATGAAAACAATATTAGTGACATGCTTATTGGGCGGGTTGTTCGGAGCGAATCCCGCCGTATCGGCTTCGACCATGACTGCGGTCGAGGGAGAAGCGGGAGAGAAAGAATGGGTATTAGGGCCTTTTGTACGCCCGGAGAATGTTAATCCGGTAATTACACCATTGCCGACGCAGTTTGATTGTCCTATGCGGAAAAAGGAAATCAAATGGGAGGAGAGCGATACGTTTAATCCTGCGGCTACCGTAAAGGATGGTAAAATCGTGGTGCTTTATCGTGCCGAGGATAATTCGGCGCAAGGAATTGGTAAGCGAACTTCGCGTGTCGGTTATGCCGAGAGCAAGGACGGAGTTACGATGAAACGGCTTGGAGAACCGGTGCTTTTCCCGGCCGAGGATGAATTTAAGGAGCTCGATTGGCCGGGCGGATGCGAAGACCCGCGTGTCGCCATGACGGAGGATGGCCTATATGTCATGTTATATACGTCGTGGAATCGGAAAACCGCCCGTCTTTCGGTTGCTACTTCACGGGATTTGAAGAACTGGACGAAACACGGTCCTGCTTTCAACAAGGCCTATGACGGGCGTTTCCGGGATATGTTTTCCAAGTCCGCTTCCATTCTGACTAAGGTGAAGGATGGGAAACTGGTGATAGATAAGGTAGGCGGGAAGTATTTCATGTATTGGGGGGAGTATGCGGTCTATGCGGCTACCTCGGATAACCTGATAGACTGGTATCCGGTGTTGAACGAGAAGAACGAATTAAAGAAACTCATTACGCCTCGTAACGGATATTTTGACAGTTCCTTGACTGAATGCGGACCTCCCGCTATTCGTACTAAGTATGGTATTGTACTGATGTATAATGGAAAAAACAAGCATAAGGACGGAGACCCTGCCTATCCGGGAGGAGCTTATTGCGCAGGACAGGTTCTTTTTGACAATGCCGACCCGTATAAGGTTCTAGACCGTTTGGACAAGCCGTTCTTTTATCCTGAAGCGCCGTTTGAGAAGAGTGGGCAGTATAAGGACGGTACGGTGTTTATAGAGGGATTGGCCTATTATAAGAAGAAGCTATATCTTTATTACGGATGCGCCGATTCTAAAGTCGGAGTTGCGGTTTGTAAGCCTAAAAAAGCTACGTTAGAAGTGAAATAACGTAGCGGTGATAGATTTTAAGCTATAAATGAACTTGGAGCGGTATGGATATAAGAAGAATGTTTATAGCGACTTTGTTTTCGTTGCCCTTTTTATCGCCTATGGCGCAGGAAAAATCGCAGATTCGGATTTCTGGCAGCGGTGACCGAATTATTCCAAGAGAGATTTACGGACATTTTGCCGAGCATCTCGGGACATGCATCTATGGGGGATTATGGGTAGGAGAACATTCTGCGATACCCAATACGGGCGGTTATCGTAACGATGTGCTTCAGGCGCTGAAAGACTTGAAAATACCAGTCTTGCGTTGGCCGGGAGGTTGCTTTGCGGATGAATACCACTGGAAGGACGGCATTGGTCGGGCGGAAGACCGTCCTCGTATGGTCAATAGTAATTGGGGTGGTACGATAGAGGATAACAGTTTTGGTACGCATGAGTTTTTGAATCTTTGTGAGTTGTTGGGATGCGAGCCCTATGTAGCTTTGAACGTGGGTAGCGGTACGGTGCAGGAAGCGGCGCAGTGGGTAGAATACATGACTGCTGCGGATGGTCCGATGGCAAAGTTGCGTAAACAGAATGGACGGGAAAAGCCGTGGCGTGTAAAATACGTTGGCGTAGGTAATGAGAGTTGGGGATGCGGTGGCAGCATGCGTCCGGAATATTATGCGGACGTTTATCGCCGTTACCAGACTTATTGCCGCAATTATAGCGGGAATCAACTGTTTAAGATTGCTAGCGGAGCGGGCGATTACAATCTGCATTGGACGGAAACGCTTATGCGGGAGGCTCGTTATCAGATGAACGGACTTTCGCTTCATTACTATACGGTCTCCGGATGGTCGGGTAGCAAGGGGTCAGCCACGGATTTTTCGGTGGAGGACTATTATTGGACGTTAGGCAAATGTCTCGATATAGAAAATTGCATTAGGGAGCATTCGAAAGTTATGGATAAGTATGACCCAGAGAAGCGGATTGCTCTTATTCTTGACGAATGGGGCACATGGTGGGATGAAGAGCCCGGCACGATAGGAGGTCATCTTTTTCAGCAGAACACGATACGTGACGCTTTTGTCGCGGCCCTTTCGTTAAACGTTTTCCATAAGTACACGGATAGGCTGAAGATGGCCAATATCGCCCAAGTGGCTAATGTGTTGCAAAGCATGGTGCTGACCAAAGGCGATAAAATGGTCTTGACTCCTTCGTATTATGTATTTAAAATGTATAGCGTGCATCAAGGAGCCACGTATTTGCCTTTGGAGGTACAGTGCGGAAGCCGTCAGGTAAGATTGCACATGGGGAAGGACGGTGAACAGCGGACTTTGCCCTTGCTTGGCGTTACGGCTTCCCGTGCGCAGGACGGCAAGGTGCATATATCGCTTTCAAATGTGGATTTGGAGAGTGAGAATGAGGTAACGGTTGATTTGTCAGGATTGAATGTATCGGCCGTTGTCGATGGACAGTTGCTGACCGGTGAAAGCATGATGGACAAGAATACTTTTGAACATCCGGACAAGGTGAAACTTGTAGCGTTTAAGGATGCGAAACTTTCAGATGGCAAGTTGCTTGTAAAGATACCGCCCATGAGCATTGTGACGCTTCAGCTGTCGATGTGAATGTTAATATAATCATTTTTTTAGCAATGAATAATCAGTGTTTGAATATACTCAGAGGCTGTACGGTTGCTTTCCTGCTTTGGGCGGCGGGAGAAGTTTGCGCCCAATCGAAATTGAATTTTGGCCTTGCGCAGAAGCAGCGGGAGGAGGTCATTCCGAAGTCGGAGTATTCTTTCCAGAAATCGGAGCGGAAAGCGAAAGTCTCCCAACCGGGAGAGTTGGAGCGTGTGTCCGACTGGGAATATACGCTTTCTAAAGGTTGGGAGATGATAGAGGGCTATAAGGCCCGAGCTGCGGAGCGGTCCGTACACGAACCGGACTTGGATACTAAAGAGTGGTACAACGCTACCGTTCCCGGAACGGTGCTGACTACGTTGGTAGAGCAAGGCGTTTACCCCGACCCGTTTTGGGGACTTAACAACTTGCTGATACCCGATACGCTTTGCCGGATGGACTGGTGGTATCGGAACGCTTTCGAGATTCCGCAAGGCGGAAAGGGAGAGCGGATTAAACTCATACTGAATGGTATAAACTATAAGGCGGAAGTCTGGTTCAACCGTCATCTGCTAGGCACGATGGCGGGAGCCTTCGAGCGGGGCATATTCGACATCACCTCGTTAGTCGTTCCCGGAGAGAAGAATCTGCTTGCCGTGCATATCCTTCCCCCTAATAATCCGGGAATAGTTCATGAGACGAACAAGACGGAAGGCATCGGCGGGAATGGAGGTGCGCTCTGTCTGGACGGGCCTACTTTCATCTCTTCCGAAGGATGGGACTGGATACCGGGCATTCGTGACCGCAACATCGGCATCTGGCAGGATGTCCGCATCCGTTATGGTAATGACATGGAGCTGATTGACCCGCAAGTGATTACCGACCTGCCCTTGCCGGACACGACTTCGGTTGACTTTATTGTTCGCGCGCGGGTTCGGAATCTGTCGGACGTTCCCCGTTCAGCCAATCTTCATTTCGCGGTGGGTGACGTTTCCGCCGTGTGTCCGGTTTCCTTGAAGGCTAACGAGAGCCGTATGGTGGAGCTGACCCCTCAAACGTGCGAGGGACTCACGATGGCGCATCCCAAGTTGTGGTGGCCGAACGGCTACGGAGCTCCTTATCTGTATGACTGTTCGGTGAGCCTTATTGCGGACGGGAACGATACGCTTGACGTGCGCAAGATGCGTATCGGCATCCGTGAACTGGAGTATGAACTGTCGGCTTACAGAGGGAACGATGCGCCTATGCGCCTGAACTATAATCCGACTTCCGCCTTGCGTGACGGAAAACCGGCCTTTGACGAGGTGAAGCGCAAGCGGGTGGATAAGAAGGTGCGCTATACGAATTACAATGGGGAGTTTGTTCCGGCCTTGCTGAAGCCGGCCCCTTCTCAGGGCATAGAGCTGATAACGGACTCGCTGATGAAGGACTATATGGTCATTAAGGTGAACGGGCAGCGCATTTATTGTAAAGGCGGCAACTGGGGAATGGACGACGGCATGAAGCGGGTCTCCCGTGAACGGATGGAGTCTTTCCTGAAGCTGCATAAGAATTTGAACTATAACATGATTCGCAACTGGACGGGGGAGAGTACGGAGGAAGTCTTCTACGAACTCTGTGACGAGTACGGCATGTTGGTGATGAACGACTTCTGGCTTTCTACCGAGGGGTTCAATCTGAACGTGCTCGACAATGACTTGTTCATGCGTAACGTTACCGACGTGGTGCGGCGCTTCCGCAATCATCCCTCCATCGCCTTGTGGTGCGCGAGGAATGAGGGATTCGCTCCCAACGAGTTGGAGTATCGGCTGTCGGAGACTATTGCCCGTGAGGACGGCAGCAGGCATTATGCGGGAAACTCACGGTCGATAAACAGTTCGGGAAGCGGGCCGTGGCGCTATCTCGACCCGGCGTGGTACTATCGCACGTTGGCGGGAGGATTCCGCTCCGAGGTAGGTACGCCCTCCTTGCCCACGGCGGAGACCGTCCGCGAGTTTATGGCGGAAGAAGACACGTGGCCCATCAGCGACGTGTGGTACTATCACGACTGGCACAATCATAAGTACGGCGATAAGACGTTCAGCGAACTGTATAAGGAGGGTATCGAGCAGAAGCTCGGGCCGTCGTCCAATCTTGACGACTTCTGCCGCAAGGCTCAGCTTATCAACTACGAAAGCCATCGGGCCATCTTCGAGGCATGGAACTGCAAGATGTGGAACGACGCTTCGGGAGTCCTTCTGTGGATGAGTCATCCGGCGTGGCCGAGCATGGTGTGGCAGAACTACAGCTCCAACGGAGAGACCGCCGGAGCCTATTACGGGTCGCAGAAGGCTTGCCGTCCGCTCCACGTGCAGATGAGTCTGGATAAGTACAGGATTGATGTTGTCAACGCCTCGCTGAAAGATTACGCCAAGCTGAATGTCAGCGTAGACGTTTACGATAAGGTTGGAAATAAGCTCCGTTCTTCGCGATATACGTTGAAAGACGTACGGGCCAATGGCCTGACGACGGTGGCGAGCTTGGAGAATCGGGAGACCCTGCCGGCCTTCAGTTGGGTCAAGCTGACGCTGACTGACGCTAAGGGAAGGCTGATGGACGACAATACCTACTGGCTCAATCTGGAAAAATGGAAAGGTGATGAGTTGGCTTCCTTGCCTACCGTGGACTTGAAGGTGGACATCAGGCGTTTCGTGAAGAGAGAAGACGGTTGGGAAGGTGTCGTGGAGCTGAAGAACGCGGGCAAGCGACTGGCGGTCGCCGTCGCTTTGGGATTGAGGGAAGCCGGTACGAAAGCCGCCATCCGTCCGGCTTATTTTGACGACGGCTACTTCTGCCTGATGCCGGGCGAGTCGAAGCGGATACATTTCCGGGTCGACGAGGAGCGGATGACGAAGCCCGCCGTGCTGCAGGTCGAAGGCTATAACGTGCGGACGGAGACCGTGTCGTTGAATTAAGGATAGGAAGCGGGAGATGCGGAAAGTCTTTCCGGATGAACCTTTTGCCTGTCCAGCTGAGTGAACCACCCGGGTGGTTCGATTGAACCACTGCGGTGAACCGGTTGAACCACCCGGGTGGGCCGTTCGGCCCACTCAGGTGGTTCGTTGAGTGGAGGCCCCGGCGGGCCGCTTGAAGTATGGAATGAATCCGTGAATATAAAATAACTACCTATGAGATTAAGAACTTTATTCGTGAGCGGCCTTTGCTGCTGTTTCGTTTCGGCGGGCGCTCAGGTCGTGCTGGAGCAGGGAGCGGGGAAAGGCGCTTTCCCTATCGTCAACTCTTCCGCGAAGGCGGTGGTCTGCTTCGACGGCGAGGACGAGATTGTCGTGCGCAAGAGCGTCGACTTGTTTGTAGATGACGTGCGCCGGGTGACGGGGCAGACGTTGGAAACCTCGGAGAAGGAGCCGGGGAAGGTGTCGGCGCGTTACGCTATCATTGTGGGAACGATTGGAGAGAGCGAGTGGATAGACAAGCTCGCTTCGAGGAATAAGATTGACACGACCGCCATCGCCGGAGGATGGGAGCGGTATCTGATAGAGAAGGTGGACAGTCCGGTGAAAGGTATCCGGCAGGCCATTGTCGTTGCCGGAAGCGACCGCAGGGGAACGGCTTACGGCTTGCTCTCCATCTCGCGCGCCATCGGCGTGTCGCCGTGGTATTGGTGGGCCGACGCTCCGGTGACGAAGCGCAGCCGGTTGAACGTGAAGGTCGACCGTTTCGTGTCGAAAGAGCCGAGCGTAAAGTACCGCGGAATCTTTATCAACGACGAGGACTGGGGTATCTACCGTTGGGCGAAGAACAACTTCGAGAAAGAGCGCGGCAACTTCGGCCCCCGCACTTACGCGAAGGTATGCGAGCTTTTGCTCCGCCTTCAGGCCAACTATCTTTGTCCGGCCATGCACGACGCTTCGATGGCGTTCCACCGCATACCGGAGAACCGCTTGGTGGCTGACAGCTTCGCCATCGCTATGGGCTCGTCGCATTGCGAGCCGCTGCTGTTCAATACCGCCAGTGAGTGGAAGAAGGACAAGATGGGCGAGTGGGACTACATCAACAATAAGGATGGAGTTGACAAGGTGCTGAAGTCGCGCGTGGAAGAGTGCGCTCCCTTCGAGAACGTATACACGTTGGCGCTCCGCGGGCTGCACGACAAGGCGATGAACGCCAGCAACGACATGGGCGAGCGCAAGGACATGTTGCAGGAAGCGCTCATGGCGCAACGCCAGACACTGGTCGACGTCATCGGCAAGCGGGCGGAAGATATCCCGCAGGCGTTCACCCCTTACAAGGAGGTGCTCGACGTGTACGACGAGGGACTGGAATTGCCCGACGACGTGACCATTATCTGGCCCGACGACAACTACGGCTACATGAAACGCCTGAGCAGTCCGAAGGAACAGAAGCGTTCCGGCCGTTCGGGAGTATATTACCACTCGTCCTACCTCGGCAAGCCTCACGACCATCTGTGGATGAATACCGTTTCGCCCACGCTGATGTACGAGGAGCTTCGCAAGGCCTACGACGCTACCGCCGACCGCATCTGGCTATTGAACGCCGGAGACATCAAGTCGTGCGAGTTCGCCGTGGACTATTTCCTGACGATGGCTTTCGACATCGACTCGTTCAACTTCGAGCGGGCCGCCAATTACCGTGCGGAGTGGCTCTGCGGCCTGTTGGGAGACGAGTATAAGGAAGAATATAAGGAAGAATTTCAGGACGTGATAGACTCTTTTTACGCGTTGGCCTTCCAACGGAAGCCGGAGTTCATGGGATGGGGCTATCAATGGGCCACGGACAAGCACGGCAACGAGCGCAATACGGACACCGACTTCTCGCTGACCAATTACCGTGAGGTAGACCGCCGCTTGGCCGAATATACCCGCATAGGCGGCATCGTGGAGCGCATCATGGCGAAGCTCCCCGAGGAACAGAAGCCTTGCTTCTACCAACTGATGTACTATCCCGTGAAAGGGTGCGAGTTGCTGAACCGCATGATTCTCTCCGGACAGCGCAACCGTTGGTACTCCATTCAGCAGCGCGCGGCGACGGACGGACTCGCAAAGATGGCCAAGCAATGCTACGACAGCCTAGACGTGATAACGAAAGGATACAACTCGCTGTTGGACGGCAAGTGGAATCACATGATGACCATGAAGCAGGGGTTCGCTACCGCTTACTTCAAGCTGCCCCAGTTGCGTGAGGCGAAGTTGGCGGATAAGGCGTCATTGGGCGTGATGGCCGAGGAGGAGGACATCTTGAAGGGCGGAAAGAACTTCCATGCGCTGCCCGCTTTCAGCACCTACCTGCGCCGCTCGTATTACGTGGACGTGTTCAATAAGGGAAAGACCCCGTTGAAGTGGAAGGCTACGCCCTCCGACGATTGGATTTTAGTAAGCAAGTCGGCGGGAGAGACAGCCACCGAAGAGCGGCTGAACGTCTCTATCGACTGGGCGAAAGCGCCGGCGGGCGAACGGGTACTCGGCTCGTTGGAGATAGCCTCGGAAGGCGGTGAGAAGGAGAATGTCCTCATTTCCGTATTCAATCCCGCCTCGCCTTCGTTGGCTGAGATGGACACGCTGTTCGTGGAGACCAACGGATACGTATCCATTGACGCTGCCCGTTTCCATCGCAAGACGGAGAACAAGGACATCAAGATGCGGATTATCCCGAACTTGGGCTGCGAGAACACGGCGGTACAGTTGGGCGACCCGACCTCGCCGATGCAGCGTACCGCAGGCCGCTCTACCCCGAGGCTAGAGTATGACTTCTACACCTTCGAGCAAGGTTCGGTAGACGTATATACGTATGTGCTGCCCACTTTCCCGATAAGCAAGGATAGGGGATACGCCGGACACGAGTCTACGAACGTGGAGACGAAGTATGGCGTCTGCATCGACGAGGGGCCGGTGATGAATCCGTCTACCTCCTCCTTCGAGTACGCTCAGCTTTGGTACGAGAGTGTCTTGAAGAACTGCCGCATAAACAAAACCACGCTGCACATCGACAAGCCGGGCAAGCATACGGTGAAGATTATCTGCGGCGACGCGGGAACGGTGATACAGAAGATTGTACTTGACTTTGGCGGCATGAAGCGGTCTTACATGGGACCGCAGCCGACGAGGAATAAGTAAGCCGCTTTCGTCCGGGGGAGATTCCCGGCGAGGCGGAGACGATACGGAAGAACGGCGGCGCATACGGTATGGCGCGGGGCCGTCTTCCGTATCTTTTCCATCGAATACGAATCGGTCATTAAGGCATTTCTGTCCAGAATGTAAGGACGGTTAAATCTGCTGGAGGCCCCTTCTGAAAAGCCTTTTTCGAGCGTGTTTTCCGCTTCAGCGATGAGGAGGATTCACGCTAAACCTTCTCCGTTTGTCAGCCTGCCCTGCGGCTCGCGAGAGACAGCCCTACGGCTCGCGAGAAATAGGGCAACGGCTCGTGAGAAATGGGGCTGTTTCTCAGACGGGTAATAAGAAGTTGATAACTAAGCTATTATCGCATGTAAAATGTTGTGGAAATGTATCTGCTCCTGTCAAGCGGTTTTTTCTAATGACCGATTGGGATTAAATAAGGTTACCTATTAAAACTCAAGATTATGAAGACTCTTTTATCTGTGGCGACGCTCAGTGTCGTCGGTGTCTCTTCCTCATTCGCGCAAAAGGCGGATAGGCCGAACGTCGTTATCATCATGACCGACCAGCAACGGGCCGACCTTTGCGGAAGGGAGGGATTCCCTATGGCCATTACGCCCTACGTGGATTCACTGGCCCGGGCGAATTGTTGGTTTGACAAGGCCTATACGGTGGCTCCGGCCAGTTCGCCCGCCCGATGCTCCATGCTCACCGGGCGTTATCCTTCCGCTACGCGTGTGCGCACCAATCATAACGTGTTGGATGTCTACTACGGGAAGAATATGGTGCAAGTGTTTAAGGAGAACGGCTATAAGACCGCGCTTGTCGGTAAGAACCACTCTTTCCTGAAGCCTGCGGACATGGACTATTGGATAGAATACGGGCATTGGGGCAAGTCGGTCAAGGACAAGACGGAAGCCGAGCGCCAAGTGGCCGAGTTTCTCGACAAGGAGGCACAGGGGCAGTGGCTCGAACCCTCGAAGATTCCTTTGGAACGGCAGCAGCCCGTGACCATCGTCAACGAGGCGTTGGACTGGATAAAGGGACAGACGGAACCTTTCTTCCTTTGGGTCTCTTTCCCCGAGCCGCATAACCCCTATCAGGTGTGCGAACCCTACTACTCCATGTTCGCTCCGGATAAGATACCTCAGCCCCGAACCACCCGTAAGGACTTGAAGTATAAGAGCGACAAGTACCGTGTCTTGGCGGAGTTGGAAGACCAGTCGTGTCCCGACTTACAGAAAGACCTGCCTCGCCTGCGTGGAAACTACATGGGCATGATTCGGTTGATAGACGACCAAGTGAAACGGTTGGTCGAAACGATGAAGGCCGACGGGAAATACGAGAATACGTTATTCATCATCTTGTCCGACCACGGCGACTATTGCGGGGAGTACGGACTTATCCGTAAGGGAGCCGGAACACCGGACTGCCTGACACGCATCCCGATGGTTTGGGCGGGCGCAGGCATTCAGGAGCGTGACGCTCCGATGGAAGCGTGCGTCTCCATCGCCGATATATTCCCCACGCTTTGTACGGCTATCGGCGCGGAGATTCCCGTAGGAGTGCAGGGACGCAGCCTATGGCCGATGCTGACGGGAGAGAAGTATCCGGAGCGGGAGTTCAGGAGCGTTCTGGTTGAGCAGGGATTCGGTGGCGTGGACTTTACGATGGACGAGCCGTTGACCTTTGAAAAGGAAGGAGCGCTCAACCGGAAGGGAGTGGCCCGGTTCGACGAGCTGAACACGTGGACGCAAAGCGGCACGCAGCGCATGGTGCGTATGGGTGACTGGAAACTGATTATCGACAATTACGGTCGAGGCGAGCTGTACAACCTGAAGAAAGACCCGTCGGAGATAAACAATCTGTATGAGGATGAGGAATGCGCTGACAAGCGGTCGGAGCTGCTTCAGGAGATGATGACTTGGACGCTCAGGCTGCAAGACCCGTTGCCGGTACCCCGCCATCGCTATACGTTCAAGCGTACACCGTACAACTATCACTTTACCGGCGAGGAGTAACGGACTGTCGTCGGGAGGTTTTCCGGAAGGGTCGCCCGATTCATGTACAAGTGCTGAATCTCTCTTGTACATGAATCGGGCGAACGATGTACAAGAATCAAGCGATTGTTGTACAAGAAAAAGGAGGTCGTCCCCTCAATTGGAAAAGATAAAAATGGCTCCAATCGCATAATTCTGGATGTTAAAAAAACGTATTTGTCTGTTTGTGGTCAGTTTTTATCTTTTATTGACCGATTATTCTCCAAAACTTTGTGATTTAATGCCGACCTTTGCGAGGTAAACGAGCAGGGATTTGTTCTTGAATGTACAAATTTTAAGATAATGAAAAGAAGGGGTGAAATGAAAAAACGCTTTCTTTGTGAAATCTTAAAAATGAAATTATGAGAGTAGGACTGTACTTATTATCGCTTTTGGCTTTATTGATGTCTTGTCATTCTAAAGATGCGGGCAAGGATAAGAAAGTGGAGGTGAAAGTCGCGCCCACTTACACTAATCCGTTGTCATCGCAAGGCGGTTCAGACGCGAGCGCCGTTTATTATGGCGGGAAGTATTACTATACTCATGAGACCGGGAATGACATTACGCTATGGGAGACGCCGGATATTACAGACCTGTCTCGTGCCAAGAGCAAGAAAGTGTGGATTCCGAAGAATTCAGCGAGTGGAAAGCACCTCTGGGATCCGGAAATCAGAGTGATTGGAGGAAAATGGTATATCTATTTCGCAGCGGATGACGGTAATACGGATAATCATCAGTTGTATGTGATAGAGAACGATTCCATAGACCCGATGGAAGGTGACTTTAAGTTACGTGGGCCTATTGTGACCAACTCTGAGTGGAACTGGGGAATTCATCCCGCTACGTTTGAACATAAGGGAAGTTTGTATCTGCTCTGGTCGGGATGGCCAAGCCGTAGAATCAATATGGAGACGCAGTGCATTTACATAGCCCGGATGAAAAACCCGTGGACATTAGACTCGGAGAGAATCCTGATATCTCGTCCGGAATATGAATGGGAACGGCAGTGGGTGAATCCGGACGGAAGCCGTACGGCGTATCCTATTTATGTGAATGAGGCGCCTCAGTTCCTTCGTTCGAAAGATGGGCGTACTTTAATCGTTTATTATGCGGCGAGTGGATGTTGGACGCCCTATTATTGTACGGGAATGTTGACGGCGAGCGCGGACAGCGATTTGTTGAACCCGGCCTCGTGGAAGAAATCTCCAGAACCGGTGTTCCATCAGGTTCCGGAAAATGAAGTGTACGGTCCCGGAAGCTTATCGTTCGTTCCTTCCCCCGACGGAAAGGAAACTTATTTGATGTATCATGCCCGGAATACTCCTAATTCGATTACGGGAGAGCCGGAGAGCCGTAGCATACGGTTGCAGAAAGTAGAATGGAACGCGGATGGAATGCCAGACTTAGGGGAACCTTGTCCGATAGGAAAACCGTTGCCCAAGCCTTCCGGCATTCCGATAGGAAAATGAGAATTAAAGATTGAACAATAATTATTTAAACAAACTATTGGAAAAAGTGAAAAAGAGCATTTTAGTAGCGTGTGGCGCTGTACTGCTTTCTACTGCGGTCTCTGCGCAATGGAAACCTGTGGGTGACAAGATTAAGACGAAATGGGCCGAGGAGATTAATCCGGAAAACGTTTTGCCTGAGTATCCTCGCCCTATCATGGAGCGTGGCGAGTGGAAAAACCTGAATGGACTGTGGGAATATGCGATTACGAAAAGAGGAGAGATTCCCACGTCTTACGAAGGGCAAATTCTTGTTCCCTTTGCGGTAGAATCCAGTTTGTCTGGAGTGGGTAAAACGGTCGGAAAAGGCAAGGAGCTTTGGTATCAACGTTCGTTCACGGTTCCGGCTTCTTGGAAAGGTAAGAACGTGAAGCTGAACTTTGGAGCCGTAGACTGGAAAGCGGACGTATGGGTGAATGACGTGAAGGTGGGGCAGCATACGGGGGGCTATACTCCTTTCTCGTTTGACATAACTTCCGCCTTGAACGTCAAGGGCGATAATAAACTGACTGTAAAGGTGTGGGACCCGACAAGTGACGGCCCTCAGCCTCGCGGTAAGCAGGTGTGTAAGCCGGAGGGTATTTGGTATACTTCGGTGACGGGTATCTGGCAAACCGTATGGATGGAGCCGGTAGACGCTTGTCATATTACCGATGTGCGCACTACTCCGGACATCGACCGTAAGTCGCTCACGGTAGACGTGGCTACCAGTGGGGCGACAGCGTCTGAGATTGTGGTCGTGAAGGTGCTCGATGGAGAAAATGTAGTGGCTACGGGCAAAGGACTGAGCGGACAGACGATTGAGATGAAGATGCCGAACGACATGAAACTGTGGAGTCCGGATTCTCCTTTCCTTTATTCTATGGAAGTTACGCTGATGCGTGACGGTAAGGTGACCGATAAGATAGACAGCTATGCGGCGATGCGTAAATATTCCGTTCGTAAGGACGAGAACGGCATCATGCGCTTGCAGCTGAACAATAAGAACATCTTCCAGTTTGGACCGCTTGATCAGGGATGGTGGCCGGATGGATTGTATACGGCTCCTACGGACGAGGCTTTAGTGTATGATATTCAGAAAACGAAAGATTTTGGATATAATATGATCAGGAAACATGTGAAGGTGGAACCGGCCCGTTGGTACACTCATTGCGATAAGTTGGGTGTTATTGTATGGCAAGACATGCCGAATGGTGACAAGGAACCGGAATGGCAGATGTATAACTTCTTCACGGGAAACGAGCTAAACCGTACGGAAGAATCGGAAGCTCATTATCGGAAGGAGTGGAAGGAGATAATGGATTACCTTTACAGTTATCCGTGTATTGGAGTATGGGTGCCTTTCAATGAGCGTTGGGGACAGTTTAAAACTGTAGAAATTACGGAATGGACGAAAAAGTACGACCCTTCCCGTTTAGTGAATCCGGCGAGTGGAGGAAATCATTTCCAATGTGGGGATATATTGGATTTGCATCACTATCCTAATCCTACGATGGACTTTTATGATGCCGGCCGTCCTACGGTATTGGGTGAGTATGGAGGCATTGGTTGGGCATTGAAAGACCATTTATGGCAACCCGATCATAATTGGGGATATGTCAAGTTCAATTCGTCGAAAGAGGTGACCGATGAGTACGCCAAGTATGCGGATGAACTGTACGGATTGATTTCACGCGGTTTCTCAGCGGCTGTATACACTCAAACGACGGATGTGGAGATGGAGGTAAACGGATTGATGACTTATGACCGTAAGGTGATAAAGGTTGATGAGAAGAGAATCAAGGAGATTAATTCAAAAATCTGTAACTCTCTAAATAATAATTAGGAGTAAGGGGTTGTTTGGAGTTGCAGATATTTACGAGATTGGACCGTGCGGAAATTCATTTCTGCCGGTTCAATTTCTGTGTTTTAGGCTTTGCTGCTTGATATGCAGCCTATTTGTTTTCGAGAAGATATCCATTCGTGTATTTTATAATTAATATGTTATGAGAATTAAGTTCTTGTCTTTTTTTATGGTTGTTGTTTTTCAGGCGGTTTTGCCTCTTCAGGCTGACAATGTTCCTGATGGGAAAACGGCGCGGTATGCTAATCCGGTGATTGATTATAGCTTGCCTGACCCTACGTTGATAAAAGGTGATGACGGATATTTTTATCTGTACGCCACGGAAGATATAAGAAATGTGCCTATTCATCGTTCAAAAAATCTAGTGGATTGGGAATTTGTAGGAACCGCGTTTACGAAAAAAACTCGCCCCTCGTTTGAACCTAAAGGTGGAATTTGGGCGCCAGACATTAATAAAATAGGTGATAAGTATGTGATGTACTATTCCATGTCGGTTTGGGGAGGAGGCCGGACGTGCGGTATTGGTGTCGCTGTATCCGATAAGCCGGAAGGGCCTTTTGAAGATAAGGGAAAAATGTTTCGGAGCTGTGAGATTAATGTGCACAATAGCATAGATCCTTTTTATATAGAGGATGGAGGGAAAAAATACCTTTTCTGGGGGAGCTTTCATGGCATTTATGGTACGGAACTTACGGAAGATGGCTTAGCGTTGAAGAAAGGCGCTCCGTTAAAGAAAATTGCGGGCACAGCTTACGAGGGAACTTATATTTATAAGCACGACGGCTATTATTACATGTTCGCTTCCGTTGGCAGTTGCTGCGAAGGGCTGAAGAGTACTTATACCACAGTTGTGGCGCGTTCCAAGAATCTGTTTGGACCATATGTGGACAAGAGCGGGCAATCAATGTTGGAGAATCATCATGAGATTCTGATAAAGAAAAATCAGGCTTTTGTTGGAACGGGGCACAACTCGGAAATCGTCTCGGATAATGCGGGAGCCGATTGGATGTGTTATCATGCTGTGAGCGTAGCAAATCCTTCGGGGCGCGTTTTAATGTTAGATCGGATATATTGGGGAGAAGACGGTTGGCCTTATGTTAAGAATTCTTGTCCGTCTATAGAAGCGGACGCTCCAAGTTTCTGATTCATTTATTATCGAGAATGTGGTTCCTTTTTACGGCGGTTTCTTTTTATTTCGCTTAAAAAATGGGGATTAAAGCGGTTTTTGAATAGTTTTTATCCTTAAATGAATAGAATTTGCCGTGAATATCCTTTTATTTTTGCAATCTTTGTAACGAGAAAATAGCGTGAAACATTATGATGAAAAGAAAGATTATTTTTCCACTGATTTTGTTGTCAATGATGTTTGCAACAGTTAAGGCCTCTGGAGTTTCTGAGAATGCGGAAAGAAAGAAGCCGATGTATACGAACCGTGATGTTTGGGAGGCTTATGAAGGCTTTAATCGTACTTTCCTTGATACGGACAAGTATATTTATAAAACGACTTCCTCTTATCAGCGTGCCGTAGACCGAGGCAACGGTGCGGCGGCCATTTGGTGTCAACCTATCTATTGGGATATGGCGATGAACGCTTATCAATTGGCTAAAGCGCAGAATGACAGTGAACGGGAGGCGGCTTATAAGGAGTTGAGTGAAAAAATATTCAAAGGAAATAAGGCGCAATATTGCCAGTTTGATTTTGATGATAATAATGAGAATACCGGTTGGTTCATTTACGATGATATCATGTGGTGGACCATCACGTTGGCGCGCGCTTATGAGTTGTTTGGAACGGAAGAATACCTGAACCTGTCCGAGGAAAGTTTTAGCCGTGTTTGGTATGGCTCTGAGAAAGTTGGTGATACCGGTTCTTATGACGAAGAGAACGGAGGTATGTTTTGGCGTTGGTATCCTATCCAGAATCCTAACCCCAATAAATTCGGGGACGGTAAAATGGCTTGCATCAACTTTCCAGTAGTGGTAGCGGCGCTTACTTTGTATAATAATGTCCCTGCTGATAGGGAAGAATCTGTTGGAAAGGCTCCTAAACGGCAATCCAAGTTGCAGTATCTGCAGAAAGGAAAAGAAATTTATGAATGGGGCGTAAAGAATCTGTTAGATAAAGCTACAGGACGCATAGCGGACAGTCGTCATGGTAACGGAGAACCGGCATGGAAAGCGCATGTTTACAATCAAGCGACCTTTATAGGGGCTTCTGTGTTACTTTACAAGGCGACTGGAGAGAAACGTTATTTGGATAACGCTATTCTTGCCGCAGACTATACGGTAAATGAAATGTCTGCGGAGCATGGTGTCCTTCCTTTCGAGAGTGGCATTGAACAAGGTATTTATACGGCTATTTTTGCTCAATACATAGCGGCTTTGGTTTATGATTGCGGGCAGGAGCAATATTTGCCGTTTCTGAAACATACCATTGAGGTGGGATGGGCGAACAGAGACAAGACTCGTGATATTTGTGGTGGAGATTATGTGAAGTCCTTGCCTTCCGGTTCAGAGGTTGATAGCTATTCCGCTTCCGGGATACCGGCATTGATGCTTTTATTCCCTGCTAAGAACAAGTAAGAACATTTATTTATTATTCATAGAGAACCATGAACAGTAAACACCTACTATTAACGTTAGGGCTGTCTTTCTTGGGTTATGAGATTGGCTTCACTCAAAAGACGGCGGAGAAAATTGCGAAAACGAGTTTTCAGACTGCGGAGCCGTGGAAGCCGGAAACCGATGTCCGGGCTGATGCCACTATGGTATATGGAACTGTTGATAAACCGGGGATGTCTTTTGAGCAGCGAGTGGAGTCGTGGCGGAACAAAGGCTATCAGGTACAGTTTATGACGGGAGTCGCGTGGGGAAATTATGAAGACTATTTCTTAGGAAAGTGGGATGGAATAGACGGGCACTTAAAAGAGGGACAGAGGGATCGGAACGGCAACGAGATAGCGCATGGCTACATGATTCCCTATATCGTGCCTACGGAGAGTTTTATCCGTTATATGCAGGAAACCCAGATAAAGCGGGTTATTGACGCGGGAATAACTTCCATTTATTTGGAAGAGCCGGAGTTTTGGATGCGGGGCGGATATAGCGAGGCTTTCAAGGAGGAATGGCAGAAATATTATAACTTCCCGTGGAGGCCGCAGCATGAGTCTCCGGAAAACACCTATCTTTCCAATAAGCTGAAATACTATTTATATTATAATGCGTTGGACAAGATATTCACATACGCTAAGGAGTATGGAAAGTCGAAAGGGTTGGAGATAAAATGTTATGTGCCTACTCATTCGCTGATTAATTATACATCTTGGCAGATTGTCAGTCCGGAGGCAAGTTTGGCTTCTTTGGATTGTGTGGATGGATATATCGCTCAAGTGTGGACAGGCACGTCAAGGGAGCCTAACTATTATAATGGGGTGAAAAAAGAACGGGTCTTTGAGAACGCTTTTTTGGAGTATGGCTGCATGAAGTCGATGACGGAACCTTTGAATCGTACGACCTATTTCCTTACGGACCCAATAGAGGATAGGGCGAGGGACTGGCAAGACTATAAGCGTAACTATCAGGCGACTTTTGTGGCTCAATTGATGTATCCAGATGTGGAAACGTATGAAGTTATGCCGTGGCCTGACCGTATCTATCAGGGATTGTATCAAGTGGCGGGAACGGACCGTAAGGAACGCATTCCTCGTTCTTATTCTACTCAGATGCAGGTCATGATTAACTCATTGAACGACATTCGTGTTTCCGAGAAAAAAATCAGTGGGACTCACGGCATAGGCGTGCTGATGGCCAATTCAATGATGTTCCAGCGTTTTCCCAATCACGCAGGATACGATGACCCTCAATTCTCCAGTTTCTATGGACAGACCTTGCCTTTGCTGAAGAGAGGTGTTCCCGTGGAATTGGTACACATGGAAAATACGCCTTTCAAGGAGACGTTCGATGGGCTGAAAGTGTTGGTTATGTCTTATTCTAACATGAAGCCTATGAAGCCTGAATATCATGATTATCTAGCCGACTGGGTGAAGAAAGGGGGAATGTTGGTGTACTGTGGAGAAGACATAGACCCTTATCAAAGCGTGTTGGAGTGGTGGAATACGGAAGGGAACAATTATAAGGCTCCTTCTGAACATTTGTTTGAACGGATGGGGATGCCTCTTGACGCTGAGGCCGGAACTTACCGGTATGGAAAAGGGGAGGTTATCGTCATACGCGAGGACCCGAAGCACTTCGTGTTGAAAGCGGGGAATGACAATGCCTATCTTAAAGCGGTAGCTTCCGCTTATTCAGAGAAAACCGGCAAGGAGGTGGAGCTGAAGAACAGCCTTATGGTGGAACGCGGGCCTTATGTCATAGCCGCCGTGATGGACGAAAGTGTGTCAGACGAACCGTTATCCTTTCAGGGGGTGTATATCGACTTGTTCGATGAGAACCTGAATGTGGTAGCTGACAAGCGAATTAAGCCGGGCGAGCAGTGCTATCTGTATGACGTGAAGAAAGCGCCCGGTAAGGCGAAGGCCAAAGTGTTGTGCGGAGCGTCACGGGTGTATGACGAGAAAGTGGAGAAACGGACGTACTCCTTCGTGGCCAAGAGTCCGATTAATACGACAAATGTGTCACGGGTACTGTTGCCCAGTCAGCCGAAAAGCGTGACGATTGATGGAAAAGAGACGGCGCAGGAATGGGATGAACGGTCAAAAACGCTTTTGCTTCGTTTCGAGAACAATCCGGAAGGGGTAAAGGTATGTATAGGATGGTAATTCATTAACTCAATAAACTAACGAAAAGAAAAATATGAAGACAAAGCTTATGACGCTGATGCTGGGTGCGGCGGCTGTTTTTTACGGTTGTGATTCCACCCAGATAGAGCCGCACGAGAAGAGTGAGCTAAGGGCTCCCGCTTATCCGTTGGTGACTATTGACCCTTATACGAGTGCGTGGTCATTTACGAATAACTTGTACGACGGGGCTGTAAAGCATTGGACGGGAAAAGATTTTCCTTTGATTGGAGTCGCTAAGGTAGACGGGCAGATTTACCGATTTTTAGGTATGGAGGAGTTGGAATTGAGGCCGTTGGCTCCCACTTCAGAACAAGGGGGAGCATGGGATGCTCGATACACTACGGCTGAGCCAACAGAAGGATGGCAGAATGTCGGTTTTGACGATAAAGCGTGGAAAACCGGGAAAGGGGCGTTTGGAACGAAAGAGAACGAGCCCGTAGCCGAGACGCAATGGAGCGAGGAATTCATTTGGGTACGCCGGACGGTGGATATTACCGAGGATGTGGCCGGGAAGAACGTTTACTTGGAATATTCTCACGATGACGATGTGACGATTTACGTTAACGGAGTAAAGGTCGTGGATACGGGAAACGCCTGCAAGAAGCACGTGCAGGTGAAGCTCTCGGATGAGGCGGTCGCCACACTGAAGAAGGGCGAGAACCTGATTGCGGCTTACTGTCATAATAGAGGAGCCAACGGATTACTGGACTTCGGACTGCTTGTGGAACTGGACGACAGTCGGTTCTTCGGACAGACGGCGCAGCAGACATTAGCTGACGTGCAGGCTACTCAGACTTATTACAGCTTTACTTGTGGGCCGGTGAATCTGAATTTGACGTTTACCGCTCCGTTGCTGACGGATAATCTGGACTTGATGTCGCGCCCCGTCAATTACCTTACCTATGAGGTGACTTCTAACGATGGCGCCAAGCACGATGTAGAGCTTTACTTCGAGGCTTCGCCGCAGTGGGCCGTAGACCAACCTCACCAAGAGTCCGAGGCCAAGAGCTTCACGGAAGGCGACCTGATTTTCTTGAGTACCGGAAGCAAGAGTCAAGGTATCTTGAAGAAGAAAGGCGATGACGTGCGCATCGACTGGGGATACTTCTATATGGCGGCTTCAAAAGAGAACACCGCTTACGCTATCGGAGAGGGCAAGGAGCTGCGCAAGAGCTTTATCGCTGGCAAACTGGAGGCTCCTTCGTCCAACGGATATGATAAACTCGCGTTGATTCGTTCACTGGGCAATACCGATAAGGCGAGCGGACACTTGCTGTTGGGTTACGACGATATCTACTCTATACAGTATTTTGAAGAGAACCTGCGTCCGTACTGGAACCGCACGGGAGACGTTACTATCGTTTCTCAGTTCCAACAGGCGGAAAAGGACTACGCTAAGCTAATGCGTGAGTGCGCCGCTTTTGACCGCAAGCTGATGGACGAGACTACCGCTGCCGGAGGAAGACAATACGCCGAGCTGTGCGCTCTCGCTTACAGACAGGCCATAGCCGCCCATAAGTTGGTTCAGGCTCCGAACGGTGACCTGCTTTTCTTGTCGAAAGAGAACTTCAGTAACGGTTCTATCGGAACGGTAGACATTACCTATCCTTCAGCCCCCATGTTCTTGTACTATAATCCGGAATTGGTTAAGGGGCTGATGAACCACATCTTCTATTATAGTGAAAGCGGAAAGTGGACGAAACCGTTCGCCGCTCATGACGTGGGGACCTATCCGCAGGCCAACGGGCAGACCTATGGCGGTGATATGCCCGTGGAGGAGTCGGGTAATATGCTTATCCTTACCGCAGCGCTTGCGGCCGTAGAGGGCAATGCGGCTTACGCCGAGAAGCACTGGGACGTATTGACCACATGGACGGACTACCTTGTAGAGAACGGACTCGACCCCGCAAACCAACTCTGTACCGATGACTTCGCCGGACACTTCGCCCATAACGCCAACCTCTCTATAAAGGCGATTCTTGGAATTGCCTCCTATGGATATCTGGCGGATATGTTAGGCAAGGCCGACGTGGCTCAGAAATATACGCAGAAGGCGAAAGACATGGCGGTTGAGTGGGAAAAGATGGCCAATGACGGCGACCACTACCGACTGACATTCGACAAGCCCGGTACGTGGAGCCAGAAGTACAACCTCGTGTGGGATAAGCTGATGGGATTTGGCATCTTCCCCGCCAAGATTGCGGAGACCGAGATTGCCTACTACCTGACGAAGCAGAACAAGTACGGATTGCCGTTGGATAATAGAGAGACGTACACCAAGACGGACTGGATAATGTGGACCGCGACACTGGCCGCCGATAAGGAGACCTTCCAGAAGTTTGTCGCTCCCGTTTATCTCTTCATGAACGAGACGCCGAATCGAGTTCCCATGTCCGATTGGGTATTTACCGACGAGCCTAATCAGCGGGGATTCCAAGCCCGTTCCGTAGTTGGCGGATACTTTATCAAGATGCTCGTAGGAAAGCTCACGAAGACCGCGCAATAGCGAAGCGTAGAACTTGGAGGAGATTCCTTTCCTTTTCGCCGTGGCTGTTCGGCTCGGCGGAAAGGAAAGTCGGGTGCTCAAGAATTTGAAACATTACCGCGGAATGCGGAATATGAATACCAAACTTAAAAACATTTAAAAGCAAAATGAAAAAATTATCTACTTGGGCGGTAGCGGCCCTGTTAGTGGCGTCATGTACGCCGGATGCCGGAGAAAAGGCGACAGACTCCGGTCTGCTGAAAAGCAAGTTTCAAACGGAAGTGGACGGTAAGAAGACCGACCTTTACGTGCTGCGTAACAAGAACAACATGGAAGTGTGCGTGACCAACTTTGGCGGACGTATCGTGTCGGTCATGGTTCCGGATAAGGACGGACAGATGCGCGACGTGGTGTTGGGATTTGATTCTATACAAGACTACATCTCGAAACCCTCTGACTTTGGAGCTACTATCGGACGTTACGCCAACCGAATCAATCAGGGCAAGTTCACTTTGGACGGAACCGAGTATCAGCTTCCGAAGAACAACTACGGCCACTGCTTGCACGGCGGGCCGAAGGGCTTCCAGTATCGTGTGTTCGACGCTAACCTCGTGAGCCCGCAGAAGCTTGAGCTTTCTTATCTCTCGGCTGACGGTGAAGAAGGATTCCCCGGAAACTTCAAGTGCAAGGTTACGATGGAGCTGACCGACGATAACGCTATCGACCTCAAGTACGAGGCTGAGACCGACAAGCCGACTGTCGTCAACATGACCAATCACTCTTACTTCAACCTCGACGGAGACGCGGCAAGCAACGCCGAGCATATACTGATGGTGGATGCCGACAACTATACTCCCGTAGACAGCACCTTCATGACAACCGGAGAGATTGCTCCTGTAGAGGGTACTCCGATGGACTTCCGTACTCCGACAGCCGTAGGAGCCCGTATCGACGACGACTTCGAGCAATTGAAGAACGGTAAGGGGTACGACCACAACTGGGTGCTCAACACGAAGGGAGACATCACCCGCAAGGCCGCTTCGCTTCAGTCTCCGAAGACGGGCATCGTGATGGACCTCTATACAAGCGAGCCGGGCGTACAGGTTTACGCCGGTAACTTCCTCGACGGAACGATGAGCGGAAAGAAGGGAATCGTTTACAACCGCCGTGCTTCCGTATGTCTGGAGACGCAGAAGTATCCTGACACTCCGAACAAACCCGAATGGCCGACGGCTGTGCTTCGTCCGGGAGAGAAGTACACCAGCGAGTGTATATTCAAGTTCTCCGTGGCTAAGTAAAAGCCTCGGGTCGTGTCTGAAATAGGTTTCACTTGCGCCCGGCCTTGACTTCTTACAGTCGAGGGCGGGCGCTCTCGCATAAAAACATCACTTATGGAGCGAATATCCGCTAAAAGAAACTGGGCGGCTGAGGCCCTGCGTGGTCTGCTGACGGTCGCCTTTCTGTTAATCGCCGCCGCTTCTCCGGCGCAGAACGCGAAGTATGTCAACCTCTTTATCGGTACTTCCGGCGACAACGGGCAGGTCGCTCCCGGAGCCGCCCTTCCTTTCGGCATGGTCTGCGTCTGTCCGGACAGTGACCCGCGCACCCACGCCGGCTACGACTATGCGGTAACGAAGACCTCCGGCATATCCGTCAATCGCCTTTCTGGAGTCGGTTGCAGCGGAGGAGGGGGTAACCTGCGGGTACGTCCGGCCGACCCTTCCGTGGAGCTTCACCTCGACAAGGCGATGGAGAAGGCCGTTCCCGGCTATTACTCGGCCGCTTTTACCAACGGCGTTAAATTCGACCTGACCGCTACACGGACTGTGGCCGTCGAGCGTTACGCCTTTCCCCGCGGCGGCGAGGCCGCCCTTTGGATAGACTTCGCCTCTACCTTCGAGGACGTGGCTACCTGCGCCTACCGGCAGACCGATGACGGAAGGATAGAGGGGTACGTGCAGGCGAAGAACGTCTGCGGACATGGACGCTATAAGCTTTACTTCTCCATGAGCCTTAGCGAACCGTTCCGGCTTAGCGGGCTTTCCGATTCGGAAGCCCGGCTCGACTTCGAGTCCGGCCTGCGGAACGTCGAGCTTCGCGTCGGCCTCTCCGCGTTGAGCGAGGAGTTGGCCCGGGCCGAGTGTCAACGTCTGGCTGAAAAGAGCTTTGCCGACATCCGCAGGGAGGCCCGTGACGAGTGGGACGAGCTATTGGACATGGCGCGTGTTGAGGGCGGTACGGAAGACGACAGGACGCTTTTCTACACCTCCCTCTATCGGGTATGCCTTAGTCCCGCCGACGTAACGTCGGCCGAGGGCACTCACCTCGGCACGGACGGGAAGGTCTATAAGGCCGACGGTTTCCGCTATTATAGCAACTGGTCGCTTTGGGACACCTTCCGCACCAAGTTTCCCTTGCTGACGCTTATCGAGCCGGAGAGGATGAGCGACATGGCGGCTTCGCTCGTCCGTCTCTACATGACGGGCAAGCAGGACTGGTCTACCCCCTTCGAGTCTACTCCTACCGTGCGCACCGAGCACGCGGTCGTCCTGCTGCTCGACGCTTACCGCAAGGGAATCACGAATGTGGACTTCCGTCCGGGATACGCCGGAATGAAGGCCGAGATGGAGCGTCTGCCGATGAACTCGCCCGACCAGAAGATGGAGTCCGCCTACGACCTGTGGGCCATGTCCCAGATAGCCGGGATTGTCGGTGAGGAGGAAGACGCTGAGCTTTATCGTCAGCGGTCGTCCGCGCTCTTCGAGGAGACGTGGAAGAAGGAGTTCATGACCGTCACTCCGGCCTTCGAGGTGATGCGGGGCAACGGCCTTTATCAGGGCACCCGTTGGCAGTACCGGTGGGCTGCTCCCCAGTACGTCGACCGGATGATAGAATGGGTGGGGAAAGACACCCTTTTGGCTCAGCTCACCTACTTCTTCGACCACAACCTTTACAATCAGGGCAACGAGCCTGACATTCACGTGCCCTACCTGTTCAACCGCTTTGGCGCGCCGGAGAAGACCCAAGACATTGTCCGTCGCCTGATGACCGACACGATGACCCATCGCTATGGAGGGAACGCCGAGTTTCCCACGCCTTATGTGGGCAAGGCGTTCAAGAACGCTCCCGAGGGGTACAGTCCCGAGATGGACGAGGACGACGGGACGATGAGCGCGTGGTATGTCTTCGGGGCGTTGGGCTTCTATCCGTTACTGGTAGGCGATGAACATTACGAGCTGTCGTCGCCCTTGTTTGACAAGATAACCCTTTCGCTCGCCAACGGGCGCAGGCTGACGGTCCGCGTCTCCGGTCGGAAAGGGGCGGCCGACCCGGTGAAGAGCGTCCGTTTCAACGGCTCGCCGCTGCCCGACCGCCGTGTCTCCCATCTGGAACTCCTGAAGGGAGGCGAACTGCTTTTTGAATACTAATCCATAAACAAATATTGATATTACGACATGAAACGAATGACAAGAAAGAAAGTGGCGGGAGGCCTGCTCATGGCCGCCCTTCTGACCGCTTCGTGCGGCTCCGGCTCTTCGGACGGGACGGCTACGGTGGTCGACCGTCCCGATACGGAGTCGACCAACGTGAACTACACGAGCTACAAGGCTCCGCTGAAACCCCAGAGCTTCATCAAGCTGCCCGTCGGGAGCGTTCAGCCCGAAGGGTGGGTAAGGAAGTACCTCGAACTGCAACGCGACGGACTGACCGGCCATCTGGGGGAAATCAGCGCGTGGCTTGACAAGAACAACAACGCTTGGCTCACCAACGGCGGAGACCACGGATGGGAGGAGGTGCCCTATTGGCTGAAGGGCTACGGCAATCTGGCCTACATCCTGAACGACCCGGCGATGATAGCCGAGACCAAGACGTGGATTGAGGGAGTCTTCGCCAGTCGTCAGCCGGACGGCTACTTTGGCCCCGTCAACGAGCGGAACGGCAAGCGCGAGCTGTGGGCGCAGATGATTATGCTCTGGTGCTTGCAGTCTTACTACGAGTACAGCAACGACCCCCGCGTCATTGACCTGATGACCGCTTACTTCAAGTGGCAGCTGACCGTCCCCGACGACCAGTTCCTTGAGGACTATTGGGAGAACAGCCGCGGCGGTGACAACCTTTACAGCGTCTACTGGCTGTACAGCCGCACGGGGGACAAGTTCCTGTTGGAACTGGCCGACAAGATTCACCGCAACACGGCCGACTGGACCCGTCCCTCCTCGCTGCCCAACTGGCATAACGTCAACATCGCCCAGTGCTTCCGCGAGCCCGCCACCTACTATATGCAGACGGGCGACTCGGCGCTGCTGCGGGCTTCCTACAACGTGCAGTCGCTGATACGCCGCACCTTCGGACAAGTGCCGGGCGGTATGTTCGGCGCGGACGAGAACGCCCGCATGGGCTATATCGACCCCCGTCAGGGCGTGGAGACCTGCGGCTTGGTGGAGCAGATGGCTTCCGACGAGATTATGCTTTGCCTGACGGGAGACCCCGTATGGGCCGAGCATTGCGAGGAGGTGGCCTTCAACACCTATCCCGCGGCCGTGATGCCCGACTTTAAGGCGCTGCGCTACATCACTTGTCCCAACCATACGGTGAGCGACTCGAAGAACCACCATCCGGGCATCGACAACCGGGGACCCTTCCTCTCCATGAACCCCTTCAGCAGCCGTTGCTGCCAGCACAACCACGCGCAGGGGTGGCCCTACTTCGCCGAGCACCTGATGCTGGCTACTCCCGACAACGGCGTGGCGGCGGCCATCTACGCGGCTTGCAAGGCGACCGTAAAGGTGGGCGAGGGCAAGGAAGTCGTCCTCCACGAGCAGACCAACTATCCTTTCGAGGAGAACATCACCTTCACGGTCTCCACTCCGGAGGCGGTCTCTTTCCCCTTCTATCTGCGCATCCCTTCGTGGGCTGAGGGCGCTCAGGTACGCGTCAACGGCAGCGCGGTCGGGGTCACTCCCGTGCCGGGCAAGTACCTCCGCATCGAGCGGCAGTGGGCCGAGGGCGACCGTGTAGAGCTTCACTTCCCCATGACGCTCTCCATGCGCACGTGGCAGGTGAACAAGAACAGCGTGAGCGTGGATTACGGTCCGCTTACCTTATCGCTGAAGATAAAGGAAAAGTACGTAGAGCGTGACAGCCGCGAGACGGCCATCGGCGACTCCCGTTGGCAGAAGGACGCCGACCCGACAAAGTGGCCGACGACGGAAATCTACGCGGACAGCCCGTGGAACTACGCCCTTGTGCTCGGCAAGACCGACCCGCTGAAGGACTTCAAAGTGACGCGTAAGGAGTGGCCGGCCGACAACTTCCCCTTTACCGCCGACAACGTGCCGTTGGAGGTCAAGGCTTTTGGCCGTCAGGTTCCTTCATGGCAGATGGACGACACCGGACTTTGCGGCGTGCTTCCCGAGGAGGATGCCGTGAAGGGAGCGAAGGAAGAAATCACCCTCATCCCGATGGGCGCGGCCCGCTTGAGAATCTCCGCGTTCCCCAACACGAGAGAGTAGCCGTGTAATTTCAGCGTCTTAAAAGACAGACCTTTCTGACGTCTCTACACCGTGGTAATCCTGACCGAGATTCGATCCGGATATACAAGATACGGTGTAGAAGCGTTTCTTTGTTATTCACGCTTTTATTCCCTTCCGGAAAAACCTATGCTTTAAAGTGGAAAGGTCTTGATAATCAAGCGGAAAACATAAGACGCTTTTCCGCTTGTGAGCCGCAGCCCTACGGCTCGTGAGCCGTGGCCCTATTTCTCCCGAGCGCTTGCCCTGTTTCTCCCGAGCCGTAGGGCTATCTCTCAAGTGAAGTGAGGCACCCCTTTTTCTCAGGAAGAAAACGGGTTGTTTTGTCGTTCATATTCCCTGTTTTGTCCTTGTTTTTATGGAATAAATCGATTATATTTGCGAAATATGAATAAGCCTTGCGAATCATGAAAGCGATACTCAATGGAAAGAAAGGAAATATGAGTAATATCCGTATGTTTCTAACCTTTATTAGTCTTTGCTTCTTCTCTTTTACGGGGCGGGCGCAGGACATTCGTATATCCGAGATAGGCTATGACTCTGTAAGAACGAGGTTCTATGTTACTTTAGAGAACCATATCGACGGCATAATCTCTATTCTTCCGGATAAACCGGACTTTGTGGAGAATTTGTATAATCGTGACAAGAACTATAAAAATTTCACTTATGCGGCTTATCGCATGAAGGACAAGGACGGGACGGTGATTGAGTCTTCTGATCGCCGTTGGCTTATACAAGGGGAAGATTATAACTATTTTGTTTTCTCGAAAAACGAAGTGACGGGCGATTATCCTCCGGAGAAGCGGACTTTCTTCTTCGGTCTTGAATACATTCCCGCGCGTGCTTGTTCCATTGAGGTGGAATTTTACGTCAAGATATTC
>CASDXF010000029.1 GCA_949285075.1 uncultured Bacteroides sp.
AGCGGCTCTAAGTGCTGAATAAAGCCCCTAGAGCCGCTTTGTTCTGTTATTCTTTCGCTGTATAGTGAATGTACTCTAACGTAGCAAACGTTATCAAAAGTAGAAGCCAAATCCCAATTTTATGCCGAATCGAGACAAGTCTCCGTCATTAAAACGCCATTTATAGTACACGGCCGGTTCAAGAGTGACTGTACGGGAAAGGAAAAAAGCGTATCCCCCCTCAATACCTACTCCCCAATCGTTGTGGTGGTATCCTCCCTTCCAACAGTTGCGCTCCCAGTCAATTCCGCCGCCGAGATAGACTCCCGTCTGATTGAAATAGAAACGTACTCCCGTTCCTACGGAATACTTGTCTATTGGTTTAGACCAATCCGCTCCGAGATTGACCATCAGCGCGAAGCCGTCGGACAAGAATGTACCGACTTGAGCGCCTATGCCAAACTTCGCGTCATCGCCCTTGCTATAAGAGAAGTCCAATCCCGTAATGGACGGATTGATGATTGTCGTTCCTTTCTCAAACTGCGCCCGTGTCGTCAACGAAACGACCAACAGGCAAATAACCATTGCTAATTTCTTCATAATTAATATTATTTCTTAAACTGAGTAGATTTAGATTACTTTTTCTCCAGACGGTTCTCTTCTTTCAGCCGCTCCTTTTTGCGAAGCACCCACCACAGAAGCGCCACAATAACATAGGCGCCCGCTAATGTGAAATATTTCTCCGACCGTCCAATCTCCGTATTACGAGGAAGCAAATAGGCGGCCGTCGCCGACACGTAAATGAGAAACGCCACAGCAACCTTTGTAGACTTTCTTATTTTCTTCATCTCAACTTTAAATCTATATTGTTTGCCCCAAACCTTAAACCGCTATCGTTTCAGTTCCCCCTGAACGTCCACTTTATGCTTCCTCAGCCAGATGAAGAACCAGACAATAGCCACCACTACGCCAATCAGTCCTATGCAATAGGACAACGTGTGCGAACATTCGAGTCCTTCGGGAGCGATGCAGATGTAAGTCAGACAAACGCAAGTCATAAACAATGCAGGAATCAGCGTAATCCAATAGGGCTTCTTCGATATCGTCAGGTAGACGGTAACAGCCCATAAGGTGAATACGGATAATGTCTGGTTGGCCCACGCGAAATAACGCCATATCATATTAAACCCATTAGCGTCGCGCAGGCTGTAAAGCAGCAGGCCGATGGCCAAAGCGAACATGGGTATACAGATATATAAGCGTCGACGCATGCTTTTCTGCTCTAACCCCAAGAAGTCGGCTACAATCAGACGGGCGGAACGGAAAGCCGTGTCTCCCGAAGTGATGGGAGCGGCTATGACACCGAGTATGGCTAACACACCGCCTATCGGACCCAACCATTCACGGGTAATGGAATCTACGATAATAGAGGCGTTGCTCTCGTTTATTCCTCCCTCATGAGCGTGGAAGAAATAAGTGGCGGCAGCGGCCCAAATCAACGCGACCACTCCTTCGGTAATCATTGCGCCGTAAAATACGGGACGTCCATGACGCTCAGAAGTCATACAACGGGCCATTAACGGACTCTGCGTGGCGTGGAATCCGGATATGGCTCCGCAGGCGATGCTGACGAACATGATAGGAAATATAGGCAACTTATCCACCTCGGGGTTCGTGTTTTGCAGCCCGTCCCACAGCTCGGGCAAAGCCGGATGATTGACGTAAAGCATCACCAAGATACCCACGGCCATGAACAGCAAGGCGACGGCGAAGAGCGGATAAATCTTGCCGATTATCTTATCTATCGGCAACAGGGTAGCCAATATATAGTAAGCGAAAACCACGATAATCCAGAATGTCGTATCAAGACTCTCGGGAGTCAATTTAGCCAGAAGTTCCGCCGGACCGGCTACGAAAACCGCTCCTACCAATATCATCAGCAAAACGGTGAAGCCGCGCATTATCTGTTTAGTGGTCAATCCCAGATAGCGTCCGATAAGTTCAGGAAGACTTTCGCCGTCATGACGAA
Source organism: uncultured Bacteroides sp. (assembly GCA_949285075.1). Lineage (GTDB taxonomy): Bacteria > Bacteroidota > Bacteroidia > Bacteroidales > Bacteroidaceae > Bacteroides. The sequence continues at coordinate 2,009 of CASDXF010000029.1, forward strand.
GGGAAAGCATGCCGGAGAAAAAGTCGTGCACGGCTCCCGCAAAAATGCTGCCCAATACAATCCATAAGTAAGAAGAAGTACCAAACTTAGCTCCCATAATAGCGCCGAATATGGGGCCTAATCCGGCGATATTAAGAAACTGAATCATAAATATCTTCCACGTGGGAAGAGGAATGTAGTCTACTCCGTCCGCTTTTGTCAGAGCCGGAGTCTTTCGGTCGTCCGGACCGAACACACGTTCTATCAAACGACCATAAGTGAAATAGCCCGCTATCAACGCCAGCAGGCATAAGGTAAACGTTATCATGATAAGTCAATGTTTTTTTATCGGCGCAAATGTAACATAATCTCATGAAACAGCACAAAAATAGCAATACTTTTACTAACTTTGCGGAGATTTAAGACTGATAATATAAGAAATATGCGCTTATTCCTTACATATTTTTCTCTTTTGTTATCTCTGTTTACAGCCGCACAACCTAAACACGAAGTCAGAGCCGTATGGATTACGACAGCTTACGGATTGGACTGGCCAAACACGAAAGCAACAAGTAGAGAAACCGCAAAACGACAGCAAGAGGAGCTGATAAATATGTTAGATAAGTTGAAAGCGGCCAACTTTAATACGGTGCTGTTTCAAGCCAGAACGAGAGGGGAAGTATTTTATCGTTCGGATATTGAACCGATGAGCGCAGAGCTGACAGGACAGACAAACAAGAATCCGGGATATGACCCATTAGCTTTTGTCGTGGAAGAGTGTCATAAACGAGGAATGGAGTGCCATGCGTGGATGGTCGCTCTACCACTGGGCGGAAAAAAGCACGTGGCTTCATTGGGGAGCCATTCGGTAGTCCGAAAGAGGAAGAAGATATGCGTAGCTTATAAAAACGAGTGGTTCCTGAACCCGGGACAGCCGGAAACGAAAGAGTATCTGATGAGCCTCATTAAAGAGGTGACCGAAAGATATGACGTTGACGGCATTCATTTGGATTACTTGCGCTATCCGGAGAACGCAAAAAGTTTCCCAGACAAAGTAGATTACCGTCGCAGTAGTCAAGGCCGTACCCTTGAACAATGGCGGAGGGATTGCCTGACAGATATCGTGCGATACGTCTATCGGGGAGTAAAAGCGCTGAAACCGTGGGTTAAGGTCAGCACAAGTCCCGTGGGAAAGTATCGTGATACCGCACGTTATCCCTCAAAAGGATGGAACGCCTATCACACGGTTTATCAAGACCCGCAGCGATGGATGGCTGAAGGCATTCAGGACCAAATATACCCCATGATATATTTCCGGGGAAATAACTTTTATCCCTTTGCGCTCGATTGGCAAGAACAGAACAACGGAAGGCACGTGGTAGCGGGATTAGGCGTGTATTTCCTCAACCCCAACGAAGGAAATTGGCCTAAGGAAGAGATAGAACGGCAGATACATTTCGTACGCCACCAAAAAATGGCAGGAGAAGCATGTTATCGAGCAAGATTCGTTACGGAGAATGAACAAGGAATATATGATACACTGGCCGATGGGCTTTACGCCTTTCCCGCACTCCAACCGCCCATGCCGTGGCTAGACAACACCCCTCCATCGGCTCCTTCGGAATTAAAGACGGTAGTAAAGAAAAACGGGTACATGGAATTAAGCTGGAAATCCTCCGAAGATAATGACTCGATAAACGAACCAACCTATACAGTTTACGCCTCGGATTCGTTGCCAATAGATACTGAATCGCCACAAAATATCGTAGCCACAGGAATAAAAGGGACAAGATACGTTTACGCCCCTATCCTACCGTGGAACAGAAAGATACATTTTGCTATAACCGCCATCGACCGTTACGGCAACGAGAGTGAAGCGGTAATGACCGAATCGTTTTAAACAAAAAGCATAACAAAACTTTGTAAGAAAATGAACTTAAAACGAGAGAGATGCTGTCTCAGCAGCAAAAAAGTGAGACAACATCTTTCTTCCACCAGTCACAATATTTCTCCTTGAATTAGCCTACTTCATAAAAACAAAATAAACAGCCAGAATTAAACAAATGAAAGCGGCCAAATGATTCCAATGGAGGCTCTCTCCCTTAAACAAAACCGTAGTAAACACTGTAAAAACAATAAGAGTTATTACTTCTTGTATTACCTTTAACTGCATAAGTGAGAAAGGGCCACCGTTGTCTATAAAACCTATTCGATTGGCAGGAATCTGAAAAAGATATTCAAAAAAAGCGATTGACCAACTAAAAGCGACTACCCCAATCAAAGGCAAAGAAGCAAACCAATTAAACTCTTGCTTCAATTTCAAATGACCGTACCATGCAAAAGTCATAAAAACATTAGAGATTATCAATAACTCAATAGTGTATAATCCTTTCATTTTCAATAGTTATAATTAGTTATCCAACATTTAAAACAATACATAAAAGCTATAAACATATAAATTTAAGAGCTATCGACAGTTCGACCATATAGAAATATCCCATACATACCCGACAACATTCTAATATCGCATAAACATATTGAACAAGATTTCATCGCACTGATATGCCCAGATATGCCCCCCATGAAAAATATCCTCATTAATTATTATTAAGCTATTCTCCAAAGAATGAATCCGACAAAATCTATTATCAACTTACTTTTTATTAACAGGAAGTAATTCTGTTTGTACGTTCGTCATACTTCCCCAAAGACTATAGCGAGCTTCAGGATTCATCCTTTCCAAACTCTTTAGAATTTCTTTCATCTCACTACGACTAGACAACGATTCATAAGGACAGTTTTTATATTGTTTCTGATAATCGTGAAGAAGCGCCAACTTTTCTAAGTCGACCTCATGTACAAGACACATTGGACGAATAATCGTCATATTAAACTTTTTCATTACTAAACGGGGAGGCATTGTACCAAAGGCTCCTTGATAAGTAATATTCATCAAAAGCGTTTCCAAGATATCATCCATATGATGTCCCAAAGCGATTTTATTGCAATTCTGTTCCCGCGCAATAGTGAACAAAGCCTTTCGACGATTCCATGAACACAAAAAACATGGCGACTTGCGCATATCTGTCGAAGAATCAAAAGAAGTTTCATAACATATTAAAGGTATACCTTGCGACGCACAGAACTGTCTTAAATAGCCTATATCACTTTGATATGGAATGTTAGTCATTATTATATGCGCAGCGATTACCGTAAAACGAGGTTTATAAATGCGCGCCCGTTTCCCCAAAAGCTCAACCAATGCCAAAGAATCCTTTCCACCTGACAATCCAATAAGAATCCTATCGCCTTCTTCAATCAAGCCATACTGCATCAGTCCTTTATTAAAATGTCGATCAATACGACGTATTATCTTATCTTCCATTTATTGTAGTATAAAAAACGGCCACAAAAGTAAAAGAAAAGAATGATTTAGCCCCAATTGGCCATTAGAGAATTTTATATCCAATACATAAGGAGGGTTAAATCCGCCCGGCCTCCTTTCGAAGAGCTTTTTTTCCGAGTATGTTTTTCGCCTTCACAATGAGGAGGATTCACGCTAAACCTTATCCACTTGTCAGCTCGCCCTGCGGCTCGCGACAGACAGCCCTACGGCTCGCGAGAAATAGGGCAGCGGCTTGCGAACCGTAGGGCTGTTTCTCACATGGGCAGTAATACGCTGATAATAAAGCGATTCTCATGAGAGGTCTTGTAGCGACGCGCTTGTTACTATCAAACTGTTTTTCTAATGAGCTATTTGAGTTTAAAGAAGAATTAACAAATTTGATTCCCCAAAAACAGATTTATTTCTAATAAATTCGTATTTTTGAGCTGTCAATAAAAGCATGCTATAGAAAAAACATTCCAACGGCCTGCTCTGACATGAACGAAACTCAAACAACCGATGAAAAGGAAATATCTTTTATTCTTAATATGCTGCTTCCTTATTGAAGGAGCTTTCTCCCAAACTCTACAACAAGCACGTTCATTATATTCAAAGGGAAATTACGAAGAAGCTAAGCCTACATTTAAAAAATATGTCACGTCAAGTCCATCAAACGCGAACTACAATCTCTGGTATGGTGTCTGTTGCCTAAAGACTGGGGAGGCAAGTGAGGCCATTCCTTATCTAGAAAAAGCAGTAAAAAGGCGCGCTACGGGAGGGCAATTTTATTTAGCTCAAGCTTACCATGAAAGTTATCGCTTTCAGGAAGCCGTAGACAATCTTGAAGAATACATTTCTGAACTGAAGAAACGTAAAAAGGAAACGGAAGAAGCGGACTCTCTATTAGAAAGAAGTAAATTATTTCTGCGAATGATAAAAGGTGTAGAAGAAGTGTGTATAATAGATAGTTTCATAATCGATAAAAAGGATTTCCTGAATGCCTATAAAATCAATGAGTATTCAGGCAAATTATTTACCTACAATGACTTCTTTCAGAAAAAAGGAGATCACACAGGTACAGTATATCAAACAGAAATTGGAAACAAAATATATTACGGAGAAAGGAATGAAAAAGGAGAGCTAAACATATTCACTCAAAACAAGCTTTCCGATGAATGGGGAAAACCTCATCCATTACCTAGCAATATTAACACATCTGGAAATACAAACTATCCCTATATTCTATCGGACGGAATCACTACATATTATGCGACTGACGGTGAAGGATTAGGAGGATATGACATTTACGTTACTCGTTACAATACTGAAACAGACGCTTATTTAACTCCAGAAAATGTTGGCATGCCGTTTAATTCGCCATTCAATGACTATATGTATGTAATTGACGAATACAACAATCTCGGTTGGTTCGCATCTGACCGTTTCCAACCGGAAGAAAAAGTCTGCGTTTACGTATTTATTCCAAATACATCCAAACAAACCTATAATTATGAAACGATGGATCAAAAACAGCTAATTCAGTTAGCTCAAATTCATTCGTTACATGACACGTGGAACAACAAAGATGAAGTCAATAAAGCCCAACAACGCTTAAAAGAGGCTATCCTTTACAAGCCACAAGAACAACAGCGCATAGATTTTAAGTTTATTATTGACGATAACACAACCTACTATTTATGGGAAGAATTCAAATCCCCCAAAGCGAAACTTTTATATAAGCATTATCAACAATTGGAAAAGGATTATTTGCAACAAAAAGAAAAATTAAGAAATTTACGCGACGAATATATTCAAGCTGATAAAGAAACAAAAGTTAGAATAAGTCCATCTATTCTTGATTTGGAAAAAAGGACATTGCAAATGTCTCAAGAACTGGATACACTTGAAATTGATGTACGAAACGCTGAAAAAATTAAATCTAAATAGTTTTTTATGGATTTATTAATTATTTCAACTCTTATTATCGCTGCGGTAATACTGTTCTTGGTTGAACTATTTGTTGTTCCCGGAATTAGTATAGCAGGAATTGCCGCTCTTGTTTGCATATGCTACGCCAACTATTACGCTTTTACTAATTTAGGAACAATAGCGGGCTTCATAACACTCGGAATTTCTATTATCGCATGTGTCGGTTCACTTATTTGGTTTATGCGCTCAAAGATGTTGGATAAAATAGCTTTAAAAAAAGATATTGATTCCACTATCGACCGTAGCGCAGAAAAGAAAATAAAAGTTGGAGACACAGGAACCAGCACAACACGATTGGCTCAAATTGGCTACGCCGACATAAATGGAAATATCGTAGAAGTTAAATCTATCGACGGATTTCTCAATGAAAAAACTCCGATTATAGTTTGCCGAATTATAGATGGAGTAATAATGGTTAAGCAATGGAAAAATTAATATTCACTTAAATTAAACACACTCATGTATTTACCTATTATTTTAATAGTGGGAGGCATTATCTTTCTTATTATCTTCTTCCACTATGTACCATTCTTTCTTTGGTTATCAGCAAAAGTATCGGGAGTTAGTATTTCACTAGTACAATTATTCTTGATGCGTATTCGTAATGTTCCTCCCTACATCATTGTTCCCGGGATGATTGAAGCCCACAAAGCCGGATTGAGAAATATCACTCGTGATGAATTAGAGGCTCATTACCTTGCGGGTGGACATGTAGAAAAGGTCGTTCACGCCCTAGTATCCGCATCAAAAGCAAACATAGAGCTTCCTTTTCAAATGGCAACAGCCATTGACTTAGCAGGCCGAGATGTATTTGAGGCTGTTCAAATGTCTGTCAATCCCAAAGTTATTGATACTCCCCCCGTTACTGCCGTAGCAAAAGACGGTATCCAATTAATCGCCAAAGCAAGAGTAACGGTACGTGCAAATATTCGTCAATTAGTTGGTGGAGCAGGAGAAGACACGATTTTAGCCCGAGTAGGAGAAGGTATAGTTTCTTCCATAGGTTCTTCAGAAAACCATAAGTCTGTATTAGAAAATCCTGATTCTATATCTAAATTAGTACTTCGTAAGGGATTGGACGCAGGAACCGCCTTCGAAATCCTATCAATAGACATTGCAGATATCGACATAGGTAAGAATATTGGAGCCGCATTGCAAATGGATCAAGCAAACGCGGATAAGAACATCGCGCAAGCTAAAGCGGAAGAACGGCGCGCTATGGCTGTCGCGACCGAACAAGAGATGAAAGCGAAAGCTCAAGAAGCCCGAGCTAAAGTAATAGAAGCAGAAGCTGAAGTACCTAAAGCTATGGCAGAAGCTTTCCGCAACGGGAATCTAGGGATTATGGATTATTATCGAATGAAAAACATAGAAGCCGATACTTCTATGCGTGAAACCATAGCCAAGCCAACGACAAGCAGTTCAAACAATCAATCATTAAGTAAATAAACAGACGCTTTTTCATTTCTTAGTTTGATTCGCTAAATAATTCATAAGCGAATTTTCAAACTAAGCCCTGAAATGACATTAATTTAACAATCAACAGCTCTGCCTTTTTATCCCAAAAAGGCAGAGCAAAATTTATATGCATAAAACACTTTATGAAAAAATATTTTCCTTCCTCAGAACTTATTATCAACGAAGATGAATCGATATTTCATCTACACATAAAGCCGGAATGGTTGACTAATAAAATCATATTAGTGGGTGACCCAAACCGTGTAGCACAAGTCGCGTCTCATTTTGAACGTCAAGAGCATGAGGTTGAAAATAGAGAGTTTAAGACCATTACAGGAAAATATAAAGAGAAGAACATAACTGTCGTATCTACCGGAATAGGCTGTGACAATATAGACATTGTAATGAATGAGCTTGACGCTCTCGCCAATATTGACTTCCGGACAAGGGAAATAAAACCTTATTTCAACCAATTAGAAATAGTACGTATCGGTACTTGCGGCGGATTACAGCCCGACACTCCAATTGGAACATTCATCTGCTCACAACAGTCTATTGGATTTGACGGGCTACTAAATTTTTACGCCAATCGAGATGAAGTCTGTAATCTCCGCCTTGAGGAAGCTTTCCTTAAGCACATGCGGTGGCAAGGCAATTTATGCGCACCCGCTCTTTACGCGATTGAAGCGGACAAAGAACTAACAGAAAGAATAGCAAAGAAAGACATGGCGCGAGGAATTACCATTTCGGCTAACGGCTTCTTCGGGCCACAAGGAAGAGAATTGCGTATTCCTCTAGCCGATCCCGAACAAAATACAAAAATAGAGACATTCGAATATCAAGGGAGCAAGATTACTAATTTTGAGATGGAAAGCTCTGCGTTAGCGGGATTAAGCCGTCTAATGGGACATAAAGCGACAACCGTTTGCATGGTCATTGCCAACAGAGTGATAAAGGAAGCGAATCCTAACTATAAAAATACGATGGACTCTCTTATAGAAACGGTATTAGACAGAATATAGCCTCAAGATGATAAGACATGAACGTATATCTCGAAATGTTTAGCATCTTCTTCAGGATAGGAGCCTTCACTATCGGGGGCGGATACGCGATGGTGCCGCTTATAGAGAATGAAATCGTCACGAAAAGGCGGTGGATAGCTCAGGAAGACTTTATCGACTTGTTGGCCATCTCCCAGTCGGCTCCGGGAATTCTTGCCGTTAACATATCCATATTCGTAGGGTATAAGCTGCGGGGAATACGGGGAAGCGTGGTGACCGCTTTGGGGACGGTGATGCCGTCGTTCATCGCTATACTGGCAATAGCCCTCTTCTTCCATAACTTTAAGGACAACGCCGTCGTCGAGCGCATCTTTAAGGGGATACGTCCCGCCGTGGTCGCCCTAATAGCCGCTCCTACGTTCTCGATGGGCAAGTCGGCCAAGATTAGCCGATATAACGTCTGGATTCCGGTCGTATCGGCATTGCTGATATGGTTGCTAGGCTTCTCGCCCATCTGGATTATTATCGGGGCAGGATTAGGAGGATTCCTTTATGGAAAATGGAAAGAAAGATTGAAGGATACGGATTCTACGGTTACTCCTAAAGGATAAAGACAGTTGCGCTTATGATTTACTTAAAATTATTCTACACCTTCTTCAAGATAGGCCTTTTCGGTTTCGGCGGCGGATACGCCATGCTCTCCATGATTCAGGGAGAGGTCGTGACCCGATACGGATGGCTGACCGCCCAAGAGTTTACGGACATTGTAGCCATCAGCCAGATGACTCCCGGGCCTATCGGCATCAACGCCGCCACGTACGTGGGGTTCACCTCGACGGGCAGCGTGTGGGGTTCCGTGGTCGCGACGTTCGCCGTGGTGCTTCCGTCGTTCATCCTGATGCTTACCATCAGCCGCTTTTTCCTGAAGTACCAGAAGCATCCCGTCGTGATGTCCGTGTTCGCAGGGCTTCGTCCGGCGGTAGTCGGCCTGTTGGCCTCGGCCGCGTTGGTACTGATGACCGTCGAGAACTTCGGCTCTCCGGTGGAGGATACCTATTCTTTTATAATTAGCGTCGTCATATTCGTCGTCGCCTTCGTCGGCACAAGGAAGTACAAGGTCAATCCCATTCTGATGATTCTCGCCTGCGGGTTAGCGGGCCTTCTGCTTTATTAGTTTAGAGGGGGCGGACATCGGCTCCGAACTTGCATCCGTACGGCTGTCAACTTGTATCCGTACGGCTAGCGACTTATATCCGTACGGCCAGTAACTCATATCCGTACGGCTAGCAATTTATACCCGTACGGCTAGCAACTTGTATCCGTACGGCTAGCAACTTATATCCGTACGGCTAGCAATTTATACCCGTACGGCTGTCAACTTATATCCGTACGGCTAGTAACTTGTATCCGTACAGCTCTTACCTTATAAATGTACATCTATGGACTTATAGCCCTACGCCTATGAACTCGCGCTTGTACAAAATAAGGAACCGTCCCCGCGCGGCTACTGGCTTGCAGCCGTGCGGGGACGGTTCCGTAACGGTATAGGTAGAGAGGTGGGATGACCTATAACTTGATTTTCTTGCTTACCGAGCGCGACTCGTTGCTCAGGCGGTCGAGGGCGGTGATTACGTAGCGGTACTTCGTCTTGCCGTCCACGTAGGGCAGCTTATAATAGGTATTGGGCGTGACGGCCACGATGTGCGACGGGTCGTCTATGTCTACCTTCTCCTTCGAGTCGAAGCGGTAGACCACGTACCATCTCGCCTTGTCCATCTCGGTCTTCGCTTTGGGGGCGGTCCAGAACAGTATGTATCCGTCCTCCGTCCATACGCCTTTCACCTTGCGCACCTTTCCGGGAGCCTTCTTGTCGATGAAGTCGAAGGCGGGCACCAGTGCCGGATACTTATGATACTCCTTTATCAGGGCGTCGCGGTACATTCCCACGTTGTCCGTCACCGCCGCGGCGTACCACTGGCAGCTTCCGGCTATCGTCTGATAGGCTCGCTGCAAGGCCATCTTGCGGGGCAACTGGTTGATGGATGGATTCTTCGGGTCGGCGTGCTGCACCGTGTTCAGTACCGACTGCCCGATGATTACCGGACGGCCTTCCGAGTGCTTCGCCCACCAGTCGACCAGCGTCGCGTAGTCGGCCGCCTTGTGTCCTATCTCCCAGTAGATTTGCGGCATGGTGTAGTCTATCCATCCCTCTTTGGCCCACAACAGCACGTCGGCGTAGAGGTCGTCGTAGGCCTCCAGTCCATTCGTCTTGCTGCCCAGCGGGTCGGACGACTGGTTCCGGTAAATCCCGAACGGGCTGATGCCGAACTTCACCCACGGCTTGACGCTCCGAATCGTCTCGTGCATCTTCTTGATGAGCAGGTTCACGTTGCTTCTGCGCCAGTCGGCCTTGTTGGTGAATCCGCCTCCGTAGCGGGCGAAGCTCTCGTCGTCAGCGAACTCCTCCTTCGAGGGGTAGGGATAGAAGTAGTCGTCCATGTGGATGCCGTCCACGTCGTAGCGCGACACGATGTCGGCCACTACCTTGCAGATGTGCTCCCTGCTCTCGGGCAGTGCCGGGTCGAAGTAGAGCTGATTGCCGTATTCGATGAACCACTCCGGATGTTGGTGATAGATGTGAACGGGAGCCAACTTGTTGCTTAGTGCCGTCTTAGCCCGGTACGGGTTAATCCACGCGTGGAACTCCATTCCCCGCTTGTGGCATTCCTCAATCATGAACGCCATCGGGTCCCACAGAGGCGAAGGCTCCTTGCCCTGCTCTCCGGTCAGGTAGCGGCTCCACGGCTCGTACCCCGAAGCGTAGAGCGCGTCGGCCTCCGGACGCACCTGAAAGATGATGGCGTTGATGCCCGCCTCTTGCAGCGAGTTCAGCTGACCGATTAAGGTCTGTTTCATTTGATTGGGCGACATACCCTTAAACTGTCCGTTGACCGCCTGTATCCACGCGCCTCGGAATTCCCATTTAGGATACCGGGACGGTAGCTGAGCCGCCGCCCCAATCGTTATCAGCAAGAGTGCCAGTAGAGATAAAAAGCTTTTCTTGTTCATTGCGTATTGTGTTTAATGTTATTCGTCTTACGGTAATACTCCGGCAAAGATAGTACAAAAAGTGGGATATGGGGACAGATTGCGCCGAAGTCAAGTCGCTTTCCCGCGTTTATATTCCGATTTATGGAGCGGATTGATTTGTTTCCGGTATTCCGTGGGCGACATTCCGCAGTGTTTCTTGAAGTAACGGCCGAAAGTCGACTGGTCGGGGAAGTTGAGCTTCTCCGCTATCTCCTTTACGCTTAGCTTGGTGGAGCCCAAGTAGTGCTTGGTGTGCACCAGCGTTATGGTCTCTATCCATTGGATGGCGGTTTGGCCGGATTTCGCCTTGACGACGGACGAGAGGTAGTTTGGGGAGAGGTGCTGCTCGTCGGCGTAGAACACGACCGAGCGATTCTTGTCGCAGTGGCGGTGCACCGACATGAGGAAGGCGTTGAATATCCGCTCCTCACGGTCTTGCCGCAACTCCTCCACCGGGAAGCTGTCGAAGTAGATGTCCATCAGTTCGAGCAGGAAGGCTTGTATCAGACTTTGCGTGACGAGCCTGAGCAGCTTGACCGAGCGGGATGAGGTGGCTCGCAGCATCCGTTCGTGACGAGAGTCCAGTATGTCAGTCATTTGTTCGATGCGTCGGCTTTGCTCCGGCAGCAGTTGGATGCAGGGATGGTTACGGATGAAAAGGCGGTCCATCACCGGCACTTGGGATATCGGAATAGCGAGCACGTCCAAATCGGTCTCCATCAGGTAACCGTCGAAGTCGTCGCTGCGCCGCACGATCCGGATAAAGGTGTAGGGCGTGTAGAGCACAAGTCCTCCCTTTACAATGTGGTAGCTGTGGTTGTTCATCAGCACGTCCGCATTACCCGTCCGGCACAGGAAGAGGCCGCACTTGTCGAGTGAGACGGTCCCGTAGTTGACGTAAAGTTCGTCTACGCTATACGTCTTATACAATAAGTCATTCATAGCTGTTTTCTCCGTTTTTACTGGGTTCACGCCACAAATTAACGAATAAAATCCAAACCGGTATCTTCCTATCCCTCCTTTTTAGTGGCTAATCGTTGAAATTGCACAATAGTTGCTGAAAAATGCACTTCTCCGCCCAAGCCTCTCGGACTACCTTCGCGTCGCAAACCAATTAGAAAAGTAACTTTCGTATGAGACATCAATTCGTTTTATTCTTCTCGTTCTCGCTTCTCTGCGCCTCCGCGCTATACGGGCAGCAGGGAACCCTCTCGCTGAAAGAGTGCGTCGAGACGGGTATTCGCAACAACTTGTCCTTGAAGAACAGCAGGGTGGACGTGATGAAGAGCGAAACCTCGCTCACCGCGAGCCGCTCGCGGCTGTTGCCCACGTTGGCGGCGGACTTTCAGATGGTGGACTACCTGATGAAGCCGGCCAACGTGACTACCGGTACGCTATTGGGCAACGACTTTCCCGACGACCCCACATGGCAGAAGATTCAGAGTATGCAGTATGCCATGAACGCGGGCATACAGCTCCGGCTGCCGCTCTACAACCAGACTATTCTGGCGGGCATGAAGGTGGCCAAGACGGTGAAGAGCCTCAGCGACTTGTCGTACGAGAAGGCGGTGGAGGACCTGACCATGCAGATAGGCAACGTGTATTATCTGGCTCAGGCCTCGCTGGAGCAAAAGAGACTGTTGGAGGAGAACATCCGCCGCATGGAGGAGCTTTGCGCCATCACCGAGGAACTTTACAAGGGCGGCGTGGCGCTTGAGGTGGACCTGACCCGTGCGCAAATCAATCTGAAGAGCCTCACGGCGCAGAAGGACCAGTACGTTACCCTCTACGGGCAGCAGTTGAACCTGATGCGCTTCCTGCTCGACCTCCCGTCCGAAACGCCGATAGCGGTTGAGCCGATGCCCGCCGAGGTCGCTCCGGAACGGACGGGCGGGGTGAGCGAGTCGCTGCCCGAACTTCGCCTGCTCGCCGCCCACCGGGAGCTGATACGGAGGCAGACGAAGGCGGTGCGCGCCGGATACGTCCCCTCCATCTCGCTGGGCGGACAACTGGGGGCGATAGGCTATCAGGAGAAGTTCCGCCACTTCTTCCACACCAACGACGCCACGCACAATTGGTTCGGCAACACCTACCTCGCCCTCTCGGTGCACATCCCCATCTTCGACGGGAGGGACAAGAGGCTGAAGGTGCGCCAGTTCGCCTACGACTACGTTCAGGCGCAGACCGCCTTCGAGCAGCGGCGCCAACAGATGGACAAGGAGTACGCCGACGCTTCGATGCAGCTGAGGCACAACATGCAGGTGTTCCGCACTCAGCAGGACAATTACCGGCAGGCGGAGGAGGTCTACAAGCTGACGGAGGAGAAGTATAAGGAAGGCGTAGCGTCGATGACCGAGCTGCTTCAGGACGAGATGAGGTTGAGGAACGCGCAGTCGGCTTGCGTGCAGGCCCAATGTCAGTGCAGCCTCGCCCGGCTTACGCTGCTGAAGCTATCGGGGCGTCTGGATGAACTATCAAAATGACAGTAAAGGCGTTTCTTCGCTATCTCGCCGAAAAACGGTGAACTGCTCCGGGACAGGGCTTGTAACCGTCTGTCTTTTAAGGCGTTGTCTTGTGTCCCCGACGAGGGTCTCGTTTGTCCCCCACGAGGGTCTCGTTAGTCCCCCACGAGCACCTCGTTAGTCCCCCACGAGAACTTCGTGTGTCCCACAAGGAAAAATCGCCCCTAAATGAGGAGAAGCGATTCTAACTAAAAGAAAGGAAATATAGCTATTTAATGACAAAATGTAAATCATAAAACGAACAGATATGGAAACTACAATCAACAATCAAGAGAAAGAAAACCGGAAAGCCTCCGGACTAAGGAAAGCCGTCGCCGTGGCGGGCGTCTGCCTCGCAGCGTGGGGGCTGTGGGAGGTGGTCAGCCTCTTCATCGGCTATAAGGGAAGCGAGACGACCGACGACGCGCAGGTGGAGCAGTACCTCTCGCCGGTCAACGTGCGCGTGCCGGGCTATATCCGGAAAATCTATTTCACCGAGCACCAGTTCGTGCGCAAGGGCGATACGCTGCTCGTCATTGAGGACGACGAGTACCGCATCCAGCTGAAGCAGGCCGAGGCCACCCTGATGGACGCGCGCAGCGGCCGGAAGGTCGTGGCCAACAGCCTGAACACCGTCGTCAGCTCGGCTTCGGTGTACGACGCTTCCATCGCCGAGGCGCAGTATCGGGTAGATAAGTTGGAGAAGGACTACCGCCGCTTCAGCAAGCTGCTGGAGAAGAAGGCCACCACCCCGATAGTGGTGGAGCAGTACGAGACGGAGCTTGAGATGGCCCGCGAGCGGGTCAAGGCGTTGAGGCAGCAGCGTGACGCCGCCCTGTCGTCCGTCAGCGAGGTAGACCAGCGTCAGGAGAACGCCGAAGCCGCCATCCTGCGCGCCGAGGCCGCCGTAGACATGGCCCGCCTCAACCTCTCGTACACCGTGGTACTCGCCCCGTGCGACGGCTACTTGGGCCGACGCTCCATCGAGGAGGGGCAACTGGTGGGCATGGGGCAGACCATCACGACCATCATCCCGAACAGCCGCAAGTGGGTCGTGGCCAACTATAAGGAGACGCAGGTCGCCTCGCTCTCCATAGGGCAGGAAGTGACGGTAACAGTCGACGCCTTCGAGGGAAAGACCTTCAAGGGGCGCGTCACAGCCATCAGCTCGGCCACCGGCTCCAAATACTCAATGGTTCCTACGGACAACTCCGCCGGAAACTTCGTGAAGATTCAGCAGCGTGTACCGGTGCGCGTAGACCTGACGGACATCTCCGACGAGGACAACGCCCGGCTCGCCGCCGGAATGATGTGCGTAGTCAAATCTATCAAGGAATAAGGCATGAAGAACTATCCCTTTTACGGTTGGGTACCGAAGCCCGCGGGCGTGCTCGTCCTGCTGTCGCTCTTCGTTCCGCTCTTCTTCTCGGGCGGAACCTATCTGAGCAACATCAACGAGATGGCCGGAGGCATGGGCGTGCTGACGGAGGAGTTCCAGTTCCTGAGCTTCTGCACGAGCGTCGGCATGGCGATGGTGTTCCCCTTCATGCTTTCTTACTTGCAGGCCCGTAACGTGAAGCGCGTCTATGTGGGCGGATACGCGCTGTTGGCCTTGCTCAACGCCGTCTGCGCCGTGACCCAATCCATTCCTCTATTGGCCGTATGTTGCTTCCTCATCGGCTTCGTCCGTGTGGCGTTGGTGCTGAACACGACCTTCGTCATCGCCCCCTACTTGTTGGGAGTCAATACGATTGATATGTTCCTGCACGAGCCCCGTACGCCCGAGGAAGCCTATAAGGGCGAGCATATGCGCACCATTCTGATGCCGGTGATTTATTGCTACATCCTCTGTATCGTGCAGTTCAGCAATTACGTCTCCGCATGGGTAGCCTACGAGTTCCAATGGCAGTACACCTACTTCTTGGTCATCGGCATGTTGCTGACGGCGATGCTCATCGTCCTGCTGACGTTCTGCTCCGCCCCCACGAGGCGTTACAACTTGCCCTACTTCCTCCTGATGCTGTGCGCCAATCTGTATATGTACTTCCACTATCAGACGATGGGGCTGTACGAGCACTCCATTCCGCCCACGCTTATGCACTACGCCGGGATGCTGATACTCTATTCCGTCACCTGCGCCTTCGCCATGAAGCGGCTACCCGTCCGTTACTTCCCTACTTGGCTGTTCCTGATGGTGGCGGTGCGCAACGTGGTGGCTCCGGCCATCGTAACCTCCGTCTACGGCAACTGGTTGCAGGAGCGGCAGCAGCACTACGTCACCCGACTGGCTCAGGACGTGCGGAGCGACGAGCCTCAGGCCTCGGCAAGGTTCTCGCTAGCTTCCCGTGCGGGACAGGCGCAGGGCAAGGACAGTTTCGAGGCCGCCCGCCTCGCCTCCACCTTGATGAAAGGGCAGCTCACCCTGCAAGCCACGCTCGTGGCGATGAAGGACATCACCGGCTCCACCGTCTGGATTTGCGTCGGCAGCGCCGCCCTCATGCTACTATTACCTTATTATAAGAGAGAAAGAACTTAACTATATCATACATACAATGGAACAGAACGAATCGAAAATGCAAATCGCCCTTAGTCTGATTAGGGAAAGCGGCGATAGCGTCTCTTTCGACCATTTAGAGAGAGCCACCGGACTGAGCTTTGTGGAGCTGTCCACCCTTATCGGACTGCTCTTCAAGGAGAACCGGATAAAGATGCGCGTCAATTACCTGACGGAACGTACGTGCATCTATAAGTCAAGCGGCGAAGCCTTATGCGCCCGCTTCATGGAACTGCTGTCCGCACATTACAAGCGTGAGCGGTATGTGGCGTTCTATGCGTCCAAGCTATGCGTCTCGTCCAAATACCTGACCACCGTAGTGACAAAATTCAGCGGAAAGTCACCCCGCGAATGGATAAAGAATGAAACCATCAGGGAAATCGAATGGATGCTGCGGTATACGCAGATTTCCATCAAGGAGATTGCCTATCGGTTCAATTTCCCAAATCAGTCGTTCTTCGGCAAATACTTCAAGTCGCAAAAGGGAGTATCACCCAAGCGCTATCGCGAGGCGTACGTCAGAAGCGGACCGCTTTTAAGTCCCGCATAGGTTGGAGAATCCATTCCGCTTCCGAAAAAACAGATAGCGTACGCATGTATCTTCACACATTACGCCCTGTGGAAGCGGAACGCTTGGCGAACTTTTCCATTCCCCGAAATGGCAATCAAGTTGTAGCGGCCACATTTTCAATGCGTTCTTATCTCCTTCGAGCCGCCGCCCTATCTCTCGTGAGCCGCTGCCCTATCTCTCACGAGCAGCTGCCCTATTTCTCGTGAGCCGCTGCCCTGTCTCTCGTGAGCAGCATTCCATGACCTTCAAAAAGTCATCTCCCGAGTGAAATCTCTTCTCCTATTTTGCAGGAAGAGCCACAATCTCACGCAACACGCTGACCGCCTCCTCCACAGTACGCACTTCCTTAACGACCATACTCCGTCTGCCATTTTGTTCGCGCAAATCGCAACGGCGAGGATACTTCATCATATAATCAATTATTTTATCAAAAGACTGACTTTGATAAAAAGGACTGTCTAGATTGGACACGAAGAAAAGAGTCATACGCCCTCCCTTAAGAAAAACTTTCTCCGCTCCTAAACGAGCGGCGAGACGACGCAAGGGAACGATGCGAAGCAATTCCTCCGTTTCCGGAGGCACTGGACCAAACCTATCTTCAAGCCTAGAACGAAAAGCCTCTACTTCCTCATAGAGCGTGAGCCCATCCAACTCACGATAGAGCAACATACGCTCGGCGCTTCCCGCTACATAAGTAGCCGGTAAAAGAAGCTCTAAGTCACTCTCCACTTGGCACTCATCAACAAACTGCTCACCGCTAATCTTCCCGTCCGCATTCACTTCACCGGCATACAATTCGGCAAACTCATCAGTCTTCAGCTCATGCACAGCCTCAGAAAGGATTTTTTGATAAGTCTCATAACCGAGGTCCGCAATAAATCCACTCTGTTCAGCCCCCAATAGATTGCCCGCACCCCGAATGTCAAGGTCTTGCATAGCGATATGTATACCACTGCCGAGATCACTGA
This sequence comes from uncultured Bacteroides sp., assembly GCA_949285075.1. Classification (GTDB taxonomy): domain Bacteria; phylum Bacteroidota; class Bacteroidia; order Bacteroidales; family Bacteroidaceae; genus Bacteroides. The sequence continues at coordinate 19,505 of CASDXF010000029.1, forward strand.
AATTCTCTATGGCTTGCAATCGCCGCTTTCCTTCACCAGTAAGCGTATGCAACGGCGGAGCGAGAAGATAACAAAAAGACTTCTTATTACTACGCCCTACCCTTCCTCGCATCTGGTGGAGGTCGCTCAATCCAAAATTCTGCGCCTGATTAATGATAATGGTGTTGGCGTTAGGTATATCGATACCGCTTTCTATAATGGTAGTGGCCAACAGCACGTCATACTCATAATTTACGAAATCGAGAATGACCTGTTCCAATCGTGCCGGTTCCATCTGTCCGTGGCCTATAGCTACCCGACAATCAGGAATATTACGCTCAATCATGGCTTTCAGTTCAGGAAGGTTAGAGATGCGGTTGTTGACAAAAAAGACCTGTCCGTTCCGGCTCATCTCAAAGTTAATCGCATCCGTAATAATCTCTTCATTGAACGTATGTACCTCAGTCTGTATAGGATAACGATTAGGCGGAGGCGTGGAAATAACGCTCAAGTCTCTCGCTCCCATCAATGAGAACTGCAACGTACGAGGTATGGGCGTAGCGGTCATAGTAATCGTATCTATATTGACTTTCATTTGTCTAAGCTTTTCCTTCACAGATACGCCGAACTTCTGTTCCTCGTCAATAATAAGTAAACCTAAGTCTTTAAACTGCACGTCCTTACCCAAAATACGATGCGTACCGATAAGCACGTCCACCTTCCCTTCCTTCAAGTCCTTCAACACAGCCCTTATCTGGGACGGAGTGCGTGCCCGACTCAGGTACTCTACTCGGCAAGGCATGTTCTTCAGGCGCTCGCTAAACGTCTGAAAATGTTGGTATGCCAATACTGTAGTAGGTACAAGCACAGCCACTTGCTTATTATCCGCAGTGGCTTTAAAGGCCGCCCGTATAGCAACCTCAGTCTTGCCGAATCCCACATCACCGCAAATCAGACGGTCCATCGGCCGATCGCTTTCCATGTCTGCTTTCACATCTGCGGTAGCCTTGCTTTGGTCTGGCGTATCCTCGTAAATGAACGACGCTTCCAATTCCTTTTGCAAAAAGCTGTCTGGACTATAAGCGAATCCCTTTTCCTGCCTCCTCTTCGCATAAAGCTGTATAAGGTTTCGAGCAATGTCTTTTATTTTTCGCTTTGTACGGTCTTTCAGTTTTTCCCATGCCCCTGTCCCCAACTTATTAAGTCGAGGCGGTTCTCCATCCTTCCCCTTATACTTGGATACTTTATGAAGCGAATGTATCGAGACGAACACTACATCATCATTCTGGTAAACAATCTTCATGACTTCTTGTGTAGTAGCTCCGTTAGGAATACGGACCAATCCGGCAAACCTCCCTATACCGTGATCCGTATGTACTACATAGTCTCCGGGAGAAAACTGATTAAGTTCCTTCAAGGAAAGGGCAACCTTACCCGAACGGGCTTTGTCACTCTTAAGATTGTATTTGTGAAAACGGTCAAATAACTGATGGTCAGTAAAAAGACAAAGACGTAACGTGTGGTCTATAAATCCCTCGTGAAGAGTACGCTCCACAGGTATGAACTTTATATGATCTCCCCTATCCTGAAAAATAGCCTTGATACGGTCAATCTGCTTCACACTATCACTACATACATATAATGAATAACCTTTTTCCTGATAGTCTCTGAAAGTCGAAGCCACAAGATCGAAATTCTTGTGAAAGATAATTTGCGCCGAGGTATGGAAAGAAAGAGATGCGTCAGGAGTTCCAGTCGGCTTTACCCCAAACTCCAACTGCCGAAAGCGCCGAAGCCCTTCCTCTAACTCATTCGCCGATATTAATTTGCCATCAAGGACAATGGTTTCTCCATCCTCCGCCTCACGAGCCATTATAGCCTGTGGTGTAAGCGCCTCATCATATACAGCTTGTATACGTTCGCGCAACCAATGAAAGTCTCGAGCGGCAAGTATGGTATCAGTTGGGATAAAATCAAAAAATGAAATAATTTTTCCTTTCTCCGCAGAAAAATCAGGAAGAACGACCACTTCGTCCATCTTCTCTCTCGACAATTGTGTTTCCACCTCGAAAGTTCGTACGCTATCTATCTCATCGCCGAAAAAATCTATCCGATACGGATATTCTGAAGCAAAAGAAAACACGTCAAGTATACTACCTCTAATCGCATACTGCCCCGGTTCATACACATAATCTACCCGTTGAAAACCATATCCATCAAGGATATCGGCCACGACAGTCATATCCCTCCTTTGTCCCGACTTTAATCGTAGAGTCTTACATTCCAACTCTTCTACAGAAACGACCTTTTCCGCTAATGCATCAGGATAAGTAACTACACATAACCCAGATTCGCTTTCTCGCAAACGGCTAAGGACTTCTGTACGAAGTACCTCATTGGCAGCATCTTTTTGCCCGAATTTAATGGCTCTTCGAAAAGAAGAGGGGAAAAAAAGTGTTTTTGCGTCCCCTAGCACCTGCACCAAGTCATGATAAAAATATCCCGCCTCCTCTAGATCACCCAACACAAAAATAAAGGGATAATTCGACCCCTCCACTACCATTGAGGCAAACAACGAAGCAGACGATGCCGCCAATCCCCCACAAAAAATATGGCAAAGAGTATTATCACTCAGCAGTTTGCGTACGGCCTCTTTATGAGGATGTTCGGCATAAAGCCGCTGAAATTCCGTAATTGTCATGCTTATCAATATTTTAACGCGAAGGTATGAAAATAAAGTGAAACCAATTCTTCACGCATAAAAATCCTCTCACACACAAAGTAAATCAACAAAAAAACTTATTTTTGTACACCAATTTATCTAAGCAGATTTATGCAAACATCAAACAGTGTGGTTATCATACCTACCTATAATGAAAGGGAAAATATAGAAAACATCATACGTGCCGTTTTCCGTCTCAAAGAAGGATTCCATATTCTTGTCATCGATGACGGTTCACCCGATGGTACAGCCACCATTGTCAAGACACTGAAAGATGAGTTTCCTTATCAATTGCACCTTTTGGAACGAAGCGGCAAGCTAGGACTTGGTACAGCTTACATCGCCGGATTCAAATGGGCACTGGACAGAAATTACGCATTTATTTTCGAAATGGATGCCGATTTTAGCCACAACCCCAATGACCTTCCTCGGTTATACGAAGCTTGTGCTAACAAAAAAGCGGATGTAGCGGTAGGATCACGTTACATCAGTGGCGTCAACGTTGTAAACTGGCCAATGAGCCGAGTACTCATGTCTTATTTTGCCTCCAAATACGTAAGATTTATCACTCGTATACCTGTAATGGATACCACTGCGGGATTCGTCTGCTATCGGCGAACTGTGCTTGAATCCATTGATCTTGACCGGATACGCTTCAAAGGATACGCCTTTCAAATAGAAATGAAATTTACTTCTTATAAACTCGGTTTTCAAATTGTTGAAGTTCCAATCATTTTCATCAACCGCAAACTGGGGACCTCAAAAATGAGTGGAGGTATTTTTGGAGAAGCCTTCTTCGGAGTCATACGATTGAAAATAAATAGTTGGTTTCATAATTATTCTAAGAAATTATAATGAAAAGAACACTTATCGAAAACGCTACCATCGTTAATCAAGGACGAATATTCATAGGCTCCGTACTTATCGAAGGACAAAAAATCTCCCGTATCATGACGGGGATTCATCACTCTCCTTTTCTATACGATCAAATCATTGACGCTACCGGATGCTATTTGCTGCCGGGAGTCATTGACGAACATGTACATTTCCGCGACCCCGGATTAACTAAAAAGGCAGACATAACCACTGAAAGCCGGGCCGCCGCAGCGGGAGGCGTTACTTCAATAATGGATATGCCGAACACGCTTCCGCAAACCACGACATTAGAAGCTTTAGATGAGAAACGAAAATTGATGGACGAAAAATCTATCGTAAACTACTCTTGCTATTTTGGGGCCACCAACACAAATTATAATCTTTTCAAGCAGCTCGACAGTCAACATGTGTGCGGTATAAAACTATTCATGGGCTCAAGTACAGGCAATATGTTAGTAGACCGCAGAGACAGTCTACGGCGAATATTCGGAGGAACAGATCTAATCATAGCAGCGCATTGTGAAGATCAAGACATCATCAAAGCCAATACCGAACGTTACAGACAAAAATATGGAGATGATATTCCCGTACAATTCCATGCGGTCATGCGCTCAAAAGAGGCCTGTGTAAATTCCACACGACTAGCTATTGAGTTAGCCCAAGAAACCGGAGCTCGACTGCACGTCATGCATGTTTCCACTAGCGAGGAGTTACTACTATTCCACAAAGCTCCCCTTGATAAAAAAAGAATTACCGCAGAAGCTTGCATATCCCATCTGCTTTTCAGCGAGGCCGATTACGCTACACTAGGCGCACTCATTAAATGCAATCCTGCCATAAAAACAGCGCAAGATAAACAAGCACTACGGCAAGCCGTACATGATGGACTAATTGACACCATAGCTACGGATCATGCTCCACATCTCTTATCCGAAAAAGAAGGAGGAGCCCTGAAAGCCACATCCGGTATGCCAATGATACAATTTTCACTAGTGAGTATGCTTGAGCTAGTAAATGAAGGAGTATTCAACCTTGAAACCATTGTAGAAAAGATGTGCCACACTCCTGCCCTACTCTATGGGATCCGCCAACGGGGATTCATTCGGGAAGGTTTCCAAGCTGACCTTGTTCTTGTACGTCCCAACAGTCCGTGGACAGTTACTTCCGACCGCATTTTGAGTAAATGCGGATGGAGCCCCCTCGAAGGGCACGAGTTTCATTGGCAAATAGAACGTACCTTCGTAAATGGTTGTTTAGCCTACGACAACGGTATAGTAAACGAGAATTGCCGAGGAGAAGAACTGTTTTTTGACCATTCTTAACCCCATACACAAAAGATTCATGATTATAACTTACAAGTTACATGAGATAGCTCCTTACATTAATTGGATATATTTTTTCCATGCTTGGGGATTTCAACCACGCTTCGCTACTGTAGTTAACATTCATAATTGTAACGCATGTCAAAATTCATGGCTCTCCACTTTCCCTAAAGAAGAACAGGGAAAAGCAATAGAAGCCATACAATTATTTAAAGAAGCGAACAGTTTACTTAGCACAATCAGCGCCAAGTATTGCGCAAGCGTTCTTTTTCATCTCTACGAGACGAACTCTGACGGAGATAATCTCATCATCAAAAACGAATTAGGAAAGTCTATCACCCTTCCTTTGTTACGTCAACAAACCACTCATACAGATGGACAACCTTTTCTATGTTTGAGTGACTTTATACGCCCCTTATCTTCGGGGATTCCCGATAAGATAGGAATATTCGCCTCTTGCATCAACACCAAAATGGAGCAGTTGCATGAGCAAGACCTTTACAAAAGACTGCTTGTACAAACATTAGCTGATCGGTTAGCAGAAGCAGCTACGGAAAAGGCTCATGAATATATACGAAAAGAGGTATGGGGATACGCCCCTGAAGAGAATCTGTCTATCACAGACTTGCTAGCTGAAAAATATCAAGGTATCCGTCCGGCGGTAGGCTATCCTTCTTTGCCTGACCAATCCGTCTGCTTTTTACTGGACAAGCTACTCGACATGAAACAAATAGGTATTACCCTCACAGAAAACGGAGCAATGCATCCTCACGCATCGGTATGTGGACTTATGCTTGCGCATCCCGCAGCACGCTATTTCGCCGTAGGTAAGATAGGTGAGGACCAACTGGAAGACTATGCACGACGACGAGAAAAGAGCGTGAAAGACATGAGAAAGTTCCTTGCTCAAAACCTGCAATAATTGCCTATATTAACTGTAAAAACCGACAAGTAAGTATGTTACAACGATTATTTATATTTCTACTGTTTCTTCTCATACTGCCGGACATTTATCTATACTTCCGGTTCATCGCAAAACGTTTTTTTCATTGGTCACGCCTGCTTTATTGGCTTCCTAGCCTTTTACTTACCGCAGGACTTCTCTATTTAGTCTATTACGGTGACCGCTCACTGGCCGTACGTAACGCTCAAGCCGTAGGGTGGTATTCCATTATTTTCTTTCTCTTTGCAGCCCCTAAACTAATAGTAGCTTTTTTCTGCTTATTAGGGGAGCCTTTCCACAAGTGGCTACACTGGCCCCGCTCTCCTTTTACCGCCGTCGGTATCGTGCTGAGCCTAGCCTGCGCATACATTATCGTCTATGGCTCTTTCTTCGGACGTACACGGTTTGAAATAAAAGAAGTGACATATACATCCAATCGAATTCCCGCCGCATTCAACGGATATCGTATCGTTCAACTGTCAGACATTCATATTGGCAGTTGGAAAGGCAACATTCAGGCTATCCAACAATTGGTAGATATGACGAATAGCTTACACCCTGACCTGATTGTCTTTACAGGTGATCTGGTAAATCATCGAGCCAATGAGCTAGACGGTTTCCAAGACATATTATCAAAACTGAAAGCAAAAGACGGAGTTTACTCTATATTAGGCAACCATGATTATGGCCCTTATTTCCGATGGAGAAATAAACAAGACCAAGAAGCCAACTTAGAAGAGCTTAAAAAAAGGGAAACCTATATGGGATGGAAATTACTAAACAATGAACATGACCTATTAATTGCAGATGAAGACACCATTGCTTTAATAGGTGTAGAGAACGACGGAGAACCTCCTTTCTCACAATACGCTGACCTACCTAAAGCTATAGAAGGAACACAAGATATGTTTCAAATTCTCTTAAGTCATAACCCAACCCATTGGCGAAGAGAAGTCCTTCCCTTATCCAACATAGATCTAACCCTCTCCGGACATACACACGCTATGCAACTACAGATAGGTCATCATTCTCCCTCTTCATTCATTTATCCAGAATGGGGAGGAATGTATTATGAAGGGAAAAGAGGACTGTATGTCAATGTAGGCATCGGTTACGTAGGACTGCCCTTCCGCTTCGGCGCTTGGCCTGAAATTACACTGTTGACTCTACGGCGATAACATTATGTGATTTTTATTTTCCCATTTACTAAGAACCAGTATCTTTGCATTCTAACTCTAAAAAAACAGCTCAATGAAAACAATATACTATATTTATCAAATTTGCATCGCTCTGCCTATCCTATTAGTGCTGACCATTTTGACGGCCATCGTTACCATTGTAGGCTCCTTAATAGGAGGAGCTCACTTTTGGGGGTATTATCCCGGGAAAATATGGTCACAACTAATCTGTCTTCTTCTACTCATCCCCGTAAAGGTACAAGGACAGGAAAAGCTGCACAAACGCACTTCTTATATTTTTGTTCCTAATCATCAAGGCTCGTTTGATATTTTCCTCATCTACGGGTTTATCGGGAGAAACTTTAAATGGATGATGAAAAAAAGCCTCCGGAAGATACCTTTTGTCGGTAAAGCGTGCGAAAGTGCTGGGCACATATTCGTAGACCGCTCGGGCAAAAAAATACTCGAAACTATCCGGCAAGCCAAGAACTCCCTAAAAGACGGGGTATCGCTCGTTGTATTTCCAGAAGGCGCACGAACCTTTACCGGACATATGGGGCGTTTCAAGAAAGGAGCCTTTCAGCTTGCCGTTGACCTGCAATTACCGATTGTTCCCGTTACGATTAACGGCTCATTTGACATTTTGCCCCGTACCGGCGGATGGATTAAGCGTCACCGCATGATTATGACTATCCATGAGCCTATCCTTCCCAAAGGACAAGGACCGGAAGACGTAAAAGCCATCATGGAAGAGGCCTACGCCGCCATCGAAAACTCACTTCCCGAAAAGTATAAAGGAATGGTCAAAAATGAGGACCAAGACTAAAAGAAACCCCTATTCTCTATTCGTAACGTATTGAACGCGCCGGATTGATTCTCGTAATCAGGTAAGAGGGACCTATGAGTATCAGAACAGAGGCTAACAGTGTCCCCGCATTAATCAATAAGAAGAAAAGGACATTGAACGACATGGGAACCGTATCTACGTAATATGTCTCCGGGTCGAGCTTAAACAACCCTATACGTTGTTGCAGTACGCAAAGCCCTACGCCTATAACATTTCCCCAAACCATACCTTTGCCGATTAGAAAAACGGCAAACCACAAGAAAACTTTCCGGATAGTCAGGTTATCCGCACCGAGCGCTTTCAGTACACCAATCATGTTGGTGCGCTCAATGATTATTATCAGCAATCCTGAAATCATCGTAAATCCGGCTACACCAATCATCAAGATTAAGATAACCCACACGTTCAAGTCAAGCAAATCTAACCAAGCAAAGATCTGCGGATTAATTTCTTCAATATTACGCACATAATAAGTCCCGCCAAACGCATCCTGACACTTGTCCGTATCTAACGCAATCTGATACGTCACATCGTACAACTTGTCATAATCCCGCACTTGCAATTCAACACCACTTACCTGTCCGTTCTTCCAACCATTCAATCGATTTACCAGATTCAAATCTGTAAGCAAGAACAGGTTATCGTACTCTGAAAAGTTCGTCTGATAAATCCCGACAATGGTCAAGCGACGCACCCGGACATCATCCTGAATATAGTAAGTATAAATCTTATCTCCTAACTTTAACCTTAACTTATCCGCCAAGACTTTTGAGACAAGTACACTATTCGTGGATATTGAGTCACTAAACACAGGAACTTCCCCTTCTATTAAGTACCGCTTCATGAAACTCGGATCGAACTCCGGGCCTACCCCCTTCAGTACCATTCCCTGAAAAGCGTCATCAGTCTTTATCATTCCCGGCTTAGTGGAATACCGCTGCACATGGCTCACTTCCGAGTAATTCATCAGCGCCCTCATCATGCTGTCACCGACCACAACGGGATGCGTCTCGTAAGACTCTACGGCATCCAAATTCGTTATTTGGATGTGCGAACCGAATCCCACGACCTTATCTCTCACTTCCTTCTTAAAACCGACAACCACCGCCACGGCGATAATCATCACGGCCAACCCGATAGTGATTCCCGCCATAGCGATGAATACAGCCGGCCGTGAGACCCGCTTGCCTCCTTCACTTTCGCGATATATGCGCCGAGCGATAAAAAAAGATAGAAACATGGAGCTATCCTTATCAAGAGTTCACTCTGCCGGGATATGCCTCCAACGCTTTCTGCAAAACGAACAATGCCCGGGTCAAATCTTCCTTCTTCAGTACATAGGCAATGCGCACCTCGTTCACTCCCGTTCCCGGCGTGGTATAGAATCCCGAGGCCGGAGCCATGAAGACCGTCTGCCCCTCATATTCAAAATCAGAAAGACACCATGCGCAAAATTTATCCGAATTATCAACCGGAAGTTTGGCGACCGTATAGAACGCTCCCATCGGGATAGGAGAATAGACACCCGGTATGCGATTGAGCCCATCTATCAGACACTTCCGTCGCTCCACGTATTCATCATAAGTTTCACGCAAATAACACTCCGGAGCATCCAATGAGGCTTCCGCCGCAATCTGGCCTATCAACGGAGGACTTAAACGGGCTTGGCAGAATTTCATGACAGCCGCCCTGACCTCCTTATTCTTGGTAATCAGCGCACCAATACGGATACCGCATTCAGAATAACGCTTAGAAACGGAATCTATCAATACGACATTATTCTCAATTCCCTCCAAATGACAAGCTGAAATATAGGGAGAACCCGTATAGATAAACTCACGGTACACCTCATCGGAGAACAAGAAAAGGTCATATTTCTTCACCAAGTCCCTAATCTGATTCATTTCCCTGCGAGTGTACAGGTATCCCGTCGGGTTATTGGGATTGCATATCAGAATCGCTTTTGTACGCTCGTTAATCAGTTCCTCAAACTTCTCCACCTTAGGAAGCGAAAAGCCCTCCTCTATCGTGGTAGCGATAGTGCGAATCTTCGCCCCCGCAGAAATGGCAAAGGCCATGTAATTGGCGTAGGCCGGCTCGGGAACGATAATTTCATCTCCCGGATTCAGGCAGGATAAGAAGGAGAACAATACAGCTTCTGAACCTCCTGAAGTGATTATGATATCATCAGCCGTTAACTTGATATCAAATTTAGCGTAGTAACCTACCAACTTTTCCCGATAACTCCGATACCCCGCACTCGGACTGTATTCCAGAATCTTACGGTCGATATTGCGTATGGCATCAATCGCCACCTGAGGAGTAGGCAAATCCGGTTGTCCAATATTCAAATGAAACACATGAATCCCCCTTTGCTTGGCGGCATCCGCCAAAGGAGCCAGTTTTCTAATAGGAGATGCAGGCATCTCGTTTCCACGAACGGATATGGTCGGCATAATTTTATTTACAGATTATAAATTTGTATTTACTTTCTTCAATCAAAAGCGCAAATGTACGCAATAAATCGGATTCAGAGACATAAAAACTTTAAAAAGCTTAGTAAGGCTAAAAACTTATGGTAGGTCAGAAAGAAAATCATACATTTGTACTACTAGATAAATAAAAAAACAATGGACACTATACATCTCATCACATTTTCTTCTCCTTTACACAAGCAAGTTTCTCTACGAGATCCACATGAAGTCATTTTAAGCGAAATTGAAAAATATTACATTGTAAAGCTTGTCGATCATAAAGATATGAACAAGCTAGACAAGGATGACTTTAAAATCCTTTTCATCGCCACAGGAGGAGTGGAACGAATGGTACTTCAACAATTTGAACACCTACCGCGGCCCACCGTTATGCTTGCCGACGGAATGCAGAATTCATTAGCGGCTGCATTGGAAATATCCGCATGGTTGCGTTCCAGAGGCATGAAAAGCGAAATATTACATGGGGAGCTGTCCGCAATCATACTAAGAATACGCACACTATATAACAGCTTTCGAGCGCAACGTTCATTAGCCAACAAGCGCATTGGAGTTATAGGCTCTCCCTCATCGTGGCTTATCGCAAGCAATGTAGACTATCTGCTCGCAAAACGACGATGGGAAGTAGATTATATAGATATTCCACTCGAAACAATCTATGAATATTATCAGCAAATAACGGACAATGAAGTAGGGGCCGCATGCGCCGCCGTCGCTTCCCAAGCTCTAGCATGTCGAGAAGGAAGTCCGGAAGATTTATTGAAATCTATGCGTCTTTACAGGGCTATTAAAAAGGTATGTGAACAAGAAAAACTAGATGCGGTAACAATCAGCTGTATAAAAGTACTGGAGCAAATCAATGTCACGGGCTATTTAGCGATGTCGCTATTAAGCGATGACGGAATTGTAGCCTGTAACGAAGGAGATTTACAGTCCGCATTTACTTTACTTGCCGTAAAAGCGATAACGGGAAAAATGGGGTTCATGGCAAACCCTTCCATGATTAACGAACGAAACAACGAACTCGTATTGTCACATTGCTCTATAGGGCTCAAATTAACAGAGCGGTATGTCATACGTAATCACTTCGAATCCGGAAAAGGGATTGCCATTCAAGGAATGTTACCCGCAGGCAATGTTACTATCGTAAAATGCGGAGGTGAATGCTTAGACGAATATTATCTATCCACCGGAACATTAACTGAGAATACGAATTATATTAATATGTGCCGTACGCAAGTACGTATCCGTTTAAACACACCCGTAAGTTATTTCCTAAAAAATCCATTAGGAAACCATCATGTCATGGTACAAGGAGATTATGGCAACGCACTGAACGACTTCTTCCAAGTGAACTTATGCAAACGGACAGAGCATGCCCGATAATAAGACCGCTCGTCAAATAGCCCGCTATCCTCCTTGCGGAATCAAAAAACATATTCAAAAAAGGTTCTCAAAATAAACCTGAACAAAACTTAAACAAGCTCTTAGCGGACTCTTGAAAATCTCCGGATTTTCGACAACATCTCAAAATAACGTTATAAATGATAACGACATGAACGCTAAAAAAGAGGGGCATCGTTTTATGATGCTCCCCCTTTTTAACATCAAGCTACCGAAAAAGATCCGCTTTACACCTCACAGTTATTTCACCCTTTTATAGCCATACACAGCCAAATCGCCAAGTTCCTCCTCGATGCGAAGCAACTGATTGTACTTCGCCATACGGTCTGAACGGCTCAAAGAACCCGTCTTAATCTGCCCGCTATTGGTCGCAACGGCAATATCCGCAATCGTAGCGTCCTCCGTCTCTCCCGAGCGGTGGGAGGTGACGGTCGTATAGCCGTGGCGATGAGCCATCTCGATAGCGTCAAGCGTTTCCGTCAAGGAACCTATTTGATTCACCTTAATCAAGATAGAGTTCGCACATCCTCTCTCTATTCCCTTAGCGAGAAAGTCTACATTCGTAACGAACAAGTCGTCGCCGACCAACTGGCAGCGGCCGCCGATACGGGCCGTCAGCTTTTCCCATCCTTCCCAATCGTTCTCGCTCATGCCATCCTCAATAGAGTCTATGGGATATTTATTGATAAGCTCCTCCAGATAGTCGATTTGCTCGTCAGAGGTACGTTTCTTGCCTTTCTCGCCTTCAAACTTCGTATAGTCGTAAATCCCGTCGTGATAGAACTCGGACGAAGCGCAGTCCATACCGATTTTCACGTCCTTGCCCGGCTCATATCCGACGGCCTTGATAGCCTCCAGAATAGAGTTCAGCGCATCTTCCGTACCATCTAGCGTAGGAGCGAATCCCCCCTCATCGCCAACGGCGGTGCTCAGGCCACGGTCTTTCAATACCTTTTTCAGTGCGTGGAACACCTCGGCTCCCATCCTCAATCCCTCTTTGAAGGAAGAGGCCCCTACCGGACGAATCATGAACTCTTGGAACGCTATGGGAGCGTCGCTATGCGAGCCGCCGTTGATGATGTTCATCATCGGAACCGGCATCACATAAGTATTCGTTCCTCCGATATAGCGGTAAAGAGGAAGGTCAAGATAGTTGGCGGCGGCTTTAGCCACAGCCAGTGAAACGCCCAAGATGGCGTTCGCTCCCAAATTGGACTTGGTCTTGGTACCGTCCAACGCGAGCATCGCATAGTCTATCCCCCTCTGGTTCAAGGAAGACATACCTATCAGCTTCGGGGCGATAATCTTATTCACGTTCTCTACCGCCTTCTGAACGCCCTTGCCGCCATAACGTCGTTTATCGCCGTCACGAAGTTCTAATGCCTCGTGCTCGCCCGTCGAAGCACCCGACGGAACGGAAGCGCGCCCCATAACGCCTGACTCCAATAATACATCTACCTCTACGGTCGGATTACCTCTCGAATCAAGGATTTCCCTTGCTACAATTTTTTCTATTTTCATCGTTTCTATTTTTAAGTAAGACTACGCAAAAGTATGAATTTGGCAGGAGGCGAAAAATCACCATAAATAGGGATTCTTACCCCTCTCTCCTACCAACATCTTGCTACTCCCGCTCATAGAAACAATCAACATATCCTTTTGTTCACCCGCATAAAGGTTAAAGCCGCCGGCCGAATGCGCCTCCCAACAACACCGCCGCCAATCCTACCGCCACGCTCAAGAATGCGTAAAGGCAAAACGTGACGTACGAGCCGCTCTTCAGTAAATTCAGGTTTTCATTCGAGAACGTGGAAAAGGTGGTAAACCCTCCGCAAAGCCCGACCGTCAGAAACAGGCGTAACTCTGAAGAGAGCTGCCAACGCTCGGACAACGAATAAAACAGCCCGATCAAGAAGCAGCCCAACACATTAACCGAGAAGGTTCCCCACGGGAAAAGGCTCCCGCCATCCAAAAGACGCCCATTGACGAGCAACTGTCCCCAATGGCGCAAGACGCTACCAACGCCTCCGCCTATAAAAATCCAGAATATTTCTTTCATCACGCTATACTTCAATCAGGCGGCAAAGATAAAGAATTAAAGGATACTAAAATGTTCCATTTTTCAGATTTGCCTCCCCAAAGCATCCCGATAAAGGCTCCGTTTCCGGAGCCAAACTGCATAAAAAACGCATAATTTCCGCATATTTTGAGACAAAACTGCATAATATGCACTCTGAGAACCGCTATGGAGGAGGTTGGAAAGGGCTTTCTCTCTTGCGACAAAGCGGTATCGCTCGTGAGCGGTAGCCCCATTTCTCATGAGCCACAGCCTTATCGCTCGCAAGCGAAAGTCCTTTTCGATAAATCAGACGGGCATTTTACACTTTTTCACGTCTCGTTGAACAGATTTTCCGAACAGAATAAAAATGTCCATATTATGGTATACAAGCAGATATAGCATCAATAAGTAATTCTTTTCTCATTTAAGAGATTGAAACGTCATATTATTCCTCGATTTACTAACACACTGAATTTCGCTAATGCCTCTATACCGCATTCTTTTCGTCCGAGACGTATCTCGGCCGGAATTATCGCGTTTCTGAGGCGTTAAAATATCCCGTTTTTCATAATGGTCATTTTTTAAGATAAACGGTCTTCGGCATACCTCTCAGTTAAACACTCATCCCTCGCCCTTTTCAGGTAGACTAAAAATAGCCACATACGTTTACTCTTTCACGCACCGCCTGTATCCGCCTTGCCGTGCTTTTCGCACAAAATAGGGAAACGCCTCACAAAACAAACCCAAGCAAATTCTAAATGAACCCTAATAGGCGTATCGTGTTTTTTTTATACTTTCGCGACATCTTTTTTAGTATCACTTATAACAGAGAATAGCAAAATGGGAGGTTTTTTCGGAACAGTCTCGAAAAGTCAATGTGTGACTGATTTGTTTTATGGTACAGATTACAATTCACACTTAGGAACCAAGCGAGGAGGACTCGCCACTTTCAGTAAGGAGAAAGGATTTATCCGTTCCATCCACAATTTAGAAAGCACCTATTTCCGGACTAAATTTGAAAGCGAGCTTAACAAGTTTGAAGGTCATGCGGGCATCGGTATCATCAGCGACACGGACGCGCAACCCATAGTTATCAATTCCCATTTGGGCCGATTCGCCATCGTCACCGTAGCCAAGATTGCCAATATCGCGGAACTGGAACAAGAGTTGCTCGACAAGAATATGCACTTTGCCGAGCTCAGTTCCGGAAATACGAACCAGACGGAACTTATCGCACTGCTCATCATACAAGGCAAAAGTTTTACCGAGGGTATAGAAAACGTATTCAAACACATAAAGGGCTCTTGCTCCATGCTTCTGTTGACGGAGGACGGCAGCGTCATCGCAGCCCGCGATCAATGGGGACGCACTCCTATCGTCATCGGACGGAAAGAGGGCGCTTACGCCGCCACCAGTGAGTCTTCGAGCTTCCCTAACCTCGATTACGAGATAGACCGTTTTCTGGGTCCGGGAGAAGTTGTCCGGATATACACCGACCACATCGACCAACTACGTAAGCCTAACGAGGAAATGCAAATCTGCTCTTTTTTATGGGTATATTACGGTTTCCCCACTTCTTCCTACGAAGGCAGGAACGTGGAGGAGGTTCGCTTCAACAGCGGACTGAAGATGGGGCGTAAAGACGACTCCGTTGTCGACTGCGCCTGCGGTATCCCCGATTCGGGAGTCGGAATGGCTTTGGGATACGCGGAAGGCAAGGGCATCCCTTACCACCGGGCGATAGCCAAGTACACGCCGACATGGCCCCGCAGCTTCACTCCCAGCAATCAGGAGCTTCGCTCGTTAGTGGCGAAAATGAAGTTAATCCCTAACCGCACTATGCTTCAAGGGAAACGCCTCTTGTTCTGTGATGACTCCATCGTGCGGGGAACGCAACTGCGAGACAACGTGAAAATACTGTATGACTATGGAGCGAAGGAGGTGCATATGCGCATCGCATGCCCGCCGTTGATTTACGCCTGCCCGTTCATCGGCTTCTCGGCTTCCAAAAATGCGTTGGAGCTTATCACCCGCAGAATCATCAAGGAACTGGAAGGAGACGAGAACAAGAACTTGGAGAAATACGCCACAACTGACTCACCCGAGTACAAGAAGATGGTGGACATTATAGCCAAACGGTTTGGACTTACGTCTTTAAAGTTCAACACCTTAGAGACACTGATTGAGGCCATCGGACTGCCCAAGTGCAAAGTGTGTACGCACTGCTTCGACGGTAGCAGCCACTTTTAGCAGCAACGTCTCTGAGCGCGGTTTGTCCCTGCGGGTAAAGCGTGCATCCGCAGACAAATAAACGATAAAATCAAAAAGAGCCGTGAATTGCTTGACAATTCACGGCTCTTTCTCTATCTTTACGCCTGTTATTTAGCGTGAAACGGCCGCAGGCAAAGACTCTGAACGGCCTAAACGAAGGTACAAACATTAAATTAAAAGCTAAAATGACTCTGACAGAAAGATTCTTAAAGTACGTGAGTTTCGACACGCAATCGGACGAAACGACGGGAGTTACTCCAAGCACAACCAAGCAAATGGTATTCGCTGAGTTCTTAAAATCAGAACTGGAAGCGTTAGGATTGGAAGACATTACATTAGACCAACACGCCTACCTATTCGCTACGCTTCCCTCAAACACGGAAAGGGAAGTGCCCACCATAGGATTTATCGCACACATGGATACCAGTCCAGATATGTCCGGCAAGGACGTTAAGCCACGCATCGTACAAAACTACGACGGTTCGGACATTACGCTTTGCGCGGAAGAGAATATCGTACTTTCTCCCTCACGGTTCCCCGAATTGACAAGTCACAAAGGAGAAGACCTAATCGTCACCGACGGAAAGACGCTGTTAGGAGCTGATGACAAAGCGGGAATAGCGGAAATAGTCACCGCAATAGCCTACCTGAAGGAGCATCCGGAAATAGAGCACGGGAAAATACGCATCGGATTCAATCCGGACGAAGAAATCGGAAAGGGAGCGCATAAGTTCGATGTCGAGAAATTCGGGTGCGAATGGGCCTACACGATGGATGGAGGAGAGGTTGGAGAACTGGAGTTCGAGAACTTCAACGCGGCATCGGCAAAAGTTACCGTCAAAGGACGGAACGTACATCCGGGCTATGCGAAAGGCAAGATGATTAATTCCATGCTTGTGGCCAATCGGTTTATCGGGGCGTTACCCTACCAAGAGACTCCGGAACAGACTTCTGGCTACGAAGGCTTCTTCCATCTGATAGGCATTCAGGGGGACGTGGAAAGTACGACAATAAGCTACATCATACGCGACCACGACCGCACGAAGTTCGAGAACCGCAAACGGCAACTGGAACAACTGGCCACACAACTGAACAAGGAGTACGGCGAAGAAATTGTCACCGTAGAAGTGAAAGACCAATACTATAATATGCGTGAGCAAATAGAGCCGGTGATGCACGTCATTGACATCGCTTTCGACGCAATGAAGGCGGTCGGGGTAGAGCCAAGCGTCAAGCCAATACGCGGAGGTACCGACGGTGCTCAGCTGTCGTTCAAGGGACTACCCTGCCCCAACATATTCGCCGGAGGCTTGAATTTCCACGGCCGATACGAGTTTGTGCCCATTCAAAGCATGGAAAAGGCTATGAAAGTAATCGTTAAGATAGCGGAAATGGTAGCCGCCAGAACAAAATAAACTTCTTTATTTACTAACTACAAAATAGATTGCACCTCCATGAAAGCAACTCCATTCATAGAAAAGCACTTGGAACTCGGCGCTAAGATGCAAGAGTTCGCAGGATATAATATGCCCATAGAGTATTCAGGTATAATTGAAGAACACCTAACAGTATGCCAGACGGTAGGCGTATTCGATGTCTCTCACATGGGAGAGTTTCGGGTACAAGGACCGTCGGCATCCCGTTTCCTCCAAAAAGTAACCTCAAACAACATTGACGCGCTCTCCATTGGAAAAGCGCAGTATTCATGCTTTACTAATGAAAACGGGGGAATCGTTGACGACTTGTTAGTGTATCGCTTTGATACAGAGAAATACTTGCTAGTGGTGAATGCGGCCAACATCGAGAAGGACTGGGACTGGTGCGTAGCTCACAATACGGAAGGAGCGGAACTGGAAAATATCTCGGACAATGTCGCCCAGTTATCCGTGCAAGGGCCCAAAGCCCTCTCCACCGTACAGAAGTTGACCGACCTCAATCTGTCCGACATTCCTTACTACTCCTTCGCCATAGGACAGCTAACGGATGAGGAGAACGTGCTCATCTCCAACACCGGCTACACGGGCGCAGGAGGTTTCGAGCTATATTTCCGTCCGGAAGTCGCCGGGAAAATATGGAAAGCAATATTTGAGGCGGGAAAGGAATACGGTATACGCCCTATCGGTCTGGGAGCGCGGGATACCCTCCGCTTGGAAATGGGATTCCGACTTTACGGCAACGACTTGGACGATACAACCACTCCTCTCGAAGCCGGGCTTGGCTGGATAACCAAATTTATTGACGGCAAAGCGTTCATCGGAAGAGAAACATTGGAACGTCAAAAACAAGAAGGCATCACCCGAAAGCTTGTTGGGATAGAAATGATAGACAGAGGAATTCCCCGTCACGGATATGAACTGACGGACATAGACGGAAAAACGATTGGAAAGGTGACTTCCGGAACCATGTCCCCTACCCGTAAAATCGGAATCGGCTTGGGATACGTTGAAACCACATATAGCAAACTGGATACCGAAATCCTCATCAGCATGAGAGGCCGTAAGCTGAAAGCCAAGATTGTAAAGCCACCTTTCAGAAAGCCGTAATAAAATCCCGATGCGGTTTTCCTCAGCGTATCAAGTATCAGGCTAAACGATTTACTATTACTCTGATTAACTATTTAATCGAACAAACTAAATATGAACAAACATTTGCTACTTACGACTTTCGCTTCTATGACCTTACTAACAGGTTGCCAGAAAGAAAAGTCATTGACTGACTACGTTAACCCTTTTCTCGGTACAGCGACTCTGTGGGAAAAGGAGGACCTCGGATATGAACGCCATAAGAAGGACAGAACATGGGGAGCGGAAGTTTTCCCGGGTTCTTCGCTTCCCAACGCAATGGTGCAGTTAAGTCCGGTAACGAAGTTCCGAAGCGGAGCGGGATACCAATATGAAGATACAGTAATCTATGGATTCGCCCATACCAACAAAGGGCATTGGAACTTATTGCATATCCCTCTCCTACCCGTCACGAAGGGTTTCTCTCCAAGTGACTACGCTTCATCCTACGCTCACGACAACGAATCCGCACGTCCCGGATATTATCAGGTCTACCTCAAGCGGTACGGAATCAATGCGGAACTTACTTCGACTTTACGATGCGCTTACCACAAATATACCTTCCAACCCGGTGACGAAAAACGCCTCTTGGCCGATTTAACACGGACGAACAACCACGTAAACGATTGGAATATAGAGAAGGTAGACGAATACACCTTCTCCGGGCATCAGTCCGCCGAAGGAAATATGCGTTTCTATGCGGTATGCAACTATCCAATACGTAACATCGAACAGCTAAAAGATGACCATCGCGAAGTTTCGATTGTCAACTTCAGCGATGACGGAAGTGAGAAACCTCTTGAGATAAAGATAGGTTTCTCGTTCGTCAGTGTTGATAACGCCAAGATGAATCTGGAAAAAGAGATGCTTAATAAAGATTTCGCTCAAGTGAGACAAGAGGCGGACAAGGTATGGGAAGGACTGTTATCTAAAATAAAGGTATCAGGAGGTACGGAGCGGGAAAAGGGACTTTTCTATTCCTGCCTTTACCGCTCTTTCTTATGGCCCGCCCTGCGCAGCGACATCAACGGCGACTATACAGACGCACGGGGTGAGGTCGTAAACAACGGATTTGACTACTATACGAACCCTTCTTTCTGGGATGACTATCGGAACAAGCTTATCCTCCTCGGAATGCTCTCGCCCGACGTTACGACGAACGTAATAAAGTCCATCACTGACGATGGAGAAAAACGGGGCGGCTATATGCCTACCTTCTTCCACGGAGACCATGCCTCTACTTTTATCGCCGGAAACTACCTGCGAGGCGTTAGGGATTTCGACTTACAGCGTGCCTATAAGCTCCTTTTGAATAACGCTACCGTTCCCGGAAAGGGTGGAAGGCCTTATCTCGACGAATATATCGCTCAAGGGTGGATAGCGGAGAAAGACACGACGAATGTACCGACATGGGATGAATATAAGGCGGCCGTAACCAAGACAGTAGAATACGCATACGATGACTACGCCACCGCGCTTATCGCCAAAGAACTTGGAGACGAAGAGCACTTCAATCTTCTCATGAAGCGTTCAGAAAACTATAAGAACCTTTTCGACGAGTCTACCGGCTTTTGGCGTGGAAAAATAGACGACGGCAGTTGGATCCGAGACTTTGACCCTTATTATCCTTATTACGCTTATATGTATAGAGAGGCCAACGCTTGGCAGTCACTCTTCTTCGCTCCGCATGACCCGGAAGGCATGATACGCCTTTATCCTAACGAAGAGGCGGTAGAACGCAAGTTAGACTCCTTATTCACCGAGCCGTGGCGCAATTATGAATGTGATAACATGACAGGATTCATCGGGAATTACTGCCACGGCAATCAGCCCGATCATAGCGTACCTTATACGTACTACTTTATCGGAAAGCAAGAGAAATCGCAAGCGATTCTAGACAGTATCATGGGGCATTACTATGATATGGGAGAAGAACGTTTAGCCTATTCGGGAATGGATGATGCGGGAGAAATGTCTTCATGGTACGTATTCAACGCTATCGGACTATACACTTATTCGCCGGCAGACCCGGAATATATCGTAACGGTTCCTCTATTTGACAAAATACGCTTCACGCTTGACGAAGACACACAATTTACCATTACTAAAGAGGGCAAAGGTAAAAAAATTACCAACATAACCTACGACGGTAAACGCATTAACGGCTATTTCATAAATCACAATCTTTTAAAGCTAGGTAAATCATTGGTTATTGAAACTAAATAGATTAAAACAGGAAGTACGGATAAGTATTTGTTATTTTCCGTACTTCCTGTTTCCAGTCATTTCAGAATTTCATAATTCAAATTCCCGCAAAAAAGAATTCAAGAATGTAACATAGGATCTGCAAATGCAAGACTTTTTCAGCAAAGCATCAACAACAAATTATAATTATTACGTGAGTTCGGGATAAGCTTAAAACAAAACCAATTGTTTTGTATGTTCAATGGTATACCCCTGCAACGCTTCAGGCTTATTGTCATAAAAGCAATATGCCGCCAATGCCGCAACAAGATTCATTAAGAAATTATTGATGGACCTGTGTCTTGAACCCAAATCGGTCATTAGAGATTTTCACATGCAAAATGCAAGTGAAAAATCTGCCTGCAGCTTGATTTAACTGTGCATTGCTTAATTCTTGCCAT
>CASDXF010000030.1 GCA_949285075.1 uncultured Bacteroides sp.
CGGCCATAGCCACGTTGTATTCTATCGTCTTTGTGAAAGCTCCGCCATTTACATGTTCCGCTTTCTGAGAAAAGGCGCTCTCATGAAGCAATACAACCAGTATAAACGCAATAAGATTCTTATTCATTGAGTCCCACATTAAAAGAAATGCCCAAAGATAAAAAAGAAAAACAAAAAAGCAAATGACCGTAACCGTTTCTTTTTGCGGGATTTATATAATCATACTGGTAGTCACTATCATAACAGTAGTATAATAGGAGATAATTTTACAGAAACGCCTCAACTTTTCACACCTGAGACCTATGATGAACGATGACTGATGAATTTATGACACGCATGACATTAGAATACTCAAGGATGAAAAAAATTTCAAATCACCTTGATACAGCGATAGGTAAAAATGTTCTATTTTTAAGATTTTCCTCAAAAAAGAGCCTGACGAAAATTCTATTTTAGACGACCGGATAGAGTAAAAAGCACATGAAAATCGCATATTACTAGAAAAAATCACCTTAATTACACCCTCTAAAAGATGCCGAAAAGGGAAATCTGGGACGAGACATAGCCCTTCTGTCCGTAAGCCGTAGCCCTATTTCTCGTGAGACGTAGCTCTTCCGCTCACGAGCGAAAGCCCTTTTCTGCAAATCGGACGGTAAAATTACACCTTTTACCCTCTAATCGCTCACGATTTCCGCACATGACAAAAATATCCTTATCACACCATATATACCTATTCAGTTACAATATGAAAAGTATCATACACAAAGCAAGACAAAAGCATTTATACACCACCCAATTTGATGACATTCCGAATTTAGCCAACGCCTCTATATCGCATTCTTTTCATCCGCATCGTCCTTCGGTTGGAATTATCGCATTTTTAAGGCATCAGGATGTTCCATTTTTCAAATGGTCTGTTTTTAAGATTTCGCTTAACTCTTCCGACAAAAATTCGGGCAACGCCTTTTCCGTTCTTTTCTCATTATATAACGTCTCTCCATAAACTGGACAACATCTAAACAAACACTGAGCTCCATTATTTAAGTATATATCCTCCCGCTTTCTCCGATACCACGCTCTGAGCCTCGTCAAGGCTTATCTCCCTTGTCGATCGCAGCGTGGCTAAGGGAGGGTCGAGACGGACCTCGGCCTCTACCCCCTCGATGCCGTTTAACGCACGCTCTACCCTACTGCGACAATGGTCGCACATCATACCCTCCACCCGGAAGGTACTTATGATAGTCGCTGACGGGGCGGATGGGGAGAGTACCTCGGAAGGCTTATCCTCCGTATCGGGGCATAGGCTAAGCGTATAGTTCCCGCCGCATGACGACACAGCGTGTTGAGCCTCGTCAAGGCTTATCTCCCTTGTCGACCGCAACGTGGCTAAGGGAGGGTCAAGACGGACTTCGGCCTCTACCCCCTCGATGCCGCTTAACGCCCGCTCTACCCTACTGCGGCAGTGCTCACACATCATACCCTCTACATGGAAGACGCTTATTATAGTAGGCGAAGGGGCGGAGGGGGAGGTTGGCTCGGAAGGCTCCTCGGCGGGGGTCTCACTGAGCGCAAGGTCCCACCCCAATGACTTGCGACGCAGGCGGAGACTGTTGGAGACTACGCTCACGCTGCTGAAGGCCATCGCCGCCGCGCCTATCATGGGGTCTAAGGTAAGCCCGCAGACGGGGTAGAGAACGCCCGCCGCCACGGGGATGGCTATGACGTTGTACACGAAGGCCCAAAAGAGGTTTTGGCGGATGGTGCGGAGGGTGAGCCGGGAGAGGCGGATGGTCTCGGCCACCTTCTCAAGGCCGCCGCCGAGGATGGTGACCATCGCCGTGTCTTTGGCCGCGTCGCTGCCCTCGCTCATCGCTACGCTGAGGTCGGCCACGGCGAGGGCGGCGCTATCGTTCACGCCGTCTCCTACCATCGCCACCTTATGGCCGAGGGCCTGCATCCGGCGCACGTACTCGGCTTTCCCGGCGGGCAGGGTGGCGGCCTGATAAGCGTCCACGCCCGCCTTGCGCGCCATGATAGCGGCCGCTCCCGCATTGTCTCCGGTCAGCATACAGGTCTTGACGCCGGAGCGGCGCAGCAGCTCCACGGCCCGGGCCGAGGTGGGGCGCATCTCGTCAGCCACGCTCAGCAGGGCGACGACGCGCTCTCCGCGGGACATCCATACGAGGGTGGAGCCGTCGCGCAGCCACTCGTCGGCCTTCGCCCGCAGCTCGGGGGAGACCGACACGCCACCCTCGGCCATCAGCTCCTCATTGCCGACGAGGTAGACACGGCCTTCCGACACGCCTCTCACGCCGCGCCCCGGCAAGTTCTCAAAGGCCTCCACGTCGGCCTCACGCCCTTCGCCGAGCCACCGCGTGACAGCCTCGGCCAACGGATGCTCCGACCTCCGCTCCAGTCCCCTCAGGACGGGGGCGTACGCTGCGGCGAAGTCCGGCGGATAGGCCTCGACTACCCGAGGCTTCCCCTTCGTCAGCGTCCCGGTCTTGTCGAAGACTACCGTGTCAATGTCCTTAGCGGTCTCAAGGGCGACAGCGTCTTTAATCAGTATCCCCCTTTCGGCTCCCTTGCCTATGCCCACTATGATGGCGGTGGGGGTGGCGAGGCCGAGGGCGCAGGGGCAGGCGATGATGAGCACGGTGACCATAGCCATGAGGCCCCGGGTGAAGCCTTCGTCGGGCGACAAGGCCCACCACGCGGCGAGCACCGTCAGAGCCACGGCCATGACAACCGGCACGAAGACGGCCGCTACCTTATCGACCAACCGCTGCACAGGTACCTTAGTGCCCTGCGCGTCACGCACCATCCGGATGACTCGGGACAACATCGTGTCGCCGCCCACCCTATCGGCCACGAAGCAGAAGCTGCCTCTCTGGTTCATCGAGCCCGCCAATACCGCGTCACCTTCCCGCTTGAAGGCGGGTATCGGCTCGCCCGTCATCATGCTCTCGTCTACGGACGAGCTGCCCGACTTTACCGTGCCGTCGGCGGCGACACGCTCTCCGGGGCGTACCCGCACCACGTCTCCTACCCTCATGCGTGAGGCGGGGACGGTGACCTCGCCCCGCTCGGTGACGATGGTCGCCGTTTCCGGACTGAGGCTCATCAGCTTCCTCACGGCGGTGGAAGTCTTTCTCTTGGCCCGCTCCTCCATGAGCTTGCCCAGAGAGATAAGCGCGACGATGGCGCTGGCCGAGTCGAAGTAGACGTGCGGCGCTATGCCTCTCGCCGTCCAGAACTCAGGGAAGAGGAGGTTGAAGACGCTGAAGAGGTAGGCTATCCCGGTACTGACGGCCACGAGCGTATCCATATTGGCCGAGCCGTGCCTGAGCTGCCTCCACGCTCCGGCGAAGAAGCGGCGGCCCAGACCGAACACCACGACGGTGGCGAGCAGCCACACGAGGTACTTGACGTATGGGATGTCCATGAGGAACATACTGGCCGCCATGACGGGGATGGCCATGAGCAGGGCGGCCCACGTCTGTCGCCTCATCGCCCGATACCGCTTGTCGCGCTCCTCCTCCACGAAGGC
Source organism: uncultured Bacteroides sp. (assembly GCA_949285075.1). GTDB lineage: Bacteria > Bacteroidota > Bacteroidia > Bacteroidales > Bacteroidaceae > Bacteroides. The sequence continues at coordinate 3,551 of CASDXF010000030.1, forward strand.
CTCGCCCTCTTCCCCGCCGTCGAGCATCAGGTCATACCCCGCCTCTCGGACGGCCTCCCTAAGCCTCTCGGCCGGGCACGCCGCGGGGTCGTACACCACCCTCGCCGTGGCTGAGGCGAAGTTGACGCTCGCCTCGTACACTCCCTCCAATCCGTTCAACGCCTTATCCACACGGGCCGCGCACGAGGCGCAGCTCATTCCCATGACGGGAAAAGTTTCTTCCGCTTTCTTATCCTTATCCATACACGTTAGTTTTCAGGTGAAGGGCGACCGCCCTCCGCCTTGTTCTACATTCCGGCGCAAAGATACGCCGCCGTCAGCCCTCGGGCCTTACATTATTCTGGTTAAAGTTTATATCTCGTCGAGCGGCTTCAGCCGAGGCTCCCTCAGCCGCCTGAACCGCGTGGGCGACAATCCCGTCATGGCCTTGAACTGGGCGCTCAGGTGCGCCGCGCTCGAATAGTGCAGCCTGTCGGCTATCTCTCCTACGGTCAGCTCCCCATAGGCGAGCAGCTCCTTCACCAGTTCCACCCGTTGCGCGACGTAGTATTTCTCTATGTTCACCCCTTTCATCTCGGTGAAGAGCTTGCTCAGCGCGCTGTACTCCCTATGGCATTTCCCCTGCAAGTATTCGGACAGGTTCATCCTCTCCTGCAATCCGACCTCCCTGACGAACTCAATCACTCCCACACGAATCTGCTCCATGAGCCTCGTCCGCTTATCGTCAATCACCTCGAATCCGAACTCTTCGAGCCGTCGGCGTATCGCCTCCATCCGCTCCGGGCTCAGGCTTCCCTCCACCGTGACCACGCCCAGTTCCACCTTCAGCGGAGTGACCCCGTTCTCCTTGAATACGTCCGTCACCGTCATGACGCATCGCCGGCACACCATATTCTTAATATATACGCTGTTTGTTTCCATGAACATACATATTGAACCCTTCTAAAGAAATTCACTCTAAAAAAGCACTTAGTAATAATATAACAAAAAGAGGTTAACATGCCGTATTATTGCATCTTAACCTCTTATCTTGTGATTCCGGAGCGATTCGAACGCTCGACCCACGCCTTAGAAGGGCGTTGCTCTATCCAGCTGAGCTACGGAACCGACCTTATTTGGCCGCAAAGATAGCGCTTTCCCATAGACCGACCAAGAAAAGCAGCATTTTTTTATACCATAGACGTTTTTATCTAATAATTATACGCCTATTGGCAACCCCAACAAATACCAAACGACGAACAGCACCGTCCATCCTCCCAAAATAGCCAATGAGTATCGCCAAGTATATTTTAATAGGAATATATAAGTAATCCGTTTATCATATTGCCGCATATATGTCAGTGCTAAAGGCATATAAAATAAGAACGGAGTTATAGCGTTTGTAGAACTATCCCCTATTCGGAATGCGCATTGAACCATGTCAGGAGCTATACCTTTCTGATAAAATATAGGTATAAAAATAAATGATAACAAAGCCCATTTGGAAGTAGCCGAAACCATTATTAGATTAATAAAAGCAGTAAATATTATAAATGTAATTAGCGCAAACAAAGGAGAAAAATCAAAAGAAGAAAATATATTGGCTGACATTATAATTAAGCATTTATCTAAATGAGAATATTCAAAACAAGAAAACATCTGAGCTGCAAAAAAAGCAATTACAAAATATTCTCCTAATAATTGTATAGGACGAGTAAATCCCTCAGCTACATTATTATCTGAATGATAACGTCCTGATACAAAGCCATAGACCATACCTGTAATGGCAGCCCCAAAGGAAAGAAGAAAAAGGATTCCCGCAATCAACGGAGAATGCATCAACCCTCCATTTACTCCACGTAAAATCCCATATGGAGATAAAGCAAACCATAAAATAATTCCCACATATATACACGCTGTCACTATAGCGAATATTACACCTCGTCGTTCCTTACGCGACAATGAACGATGTTTCTCATTCCCCATGTTCCCACTATATTCCCCTAATGCAGGAAACAAATAACGTTGACTTATCCCATAGACAATAGCGGTTATAATAATTGTCGATGCACTCATAAAAAAGTAGTTACACAAAGGTTCAGTATTTCCCTGATAACCAGTCTGAATCAATGCCGCTTCTTGAGTGGTATGGGCCAACAAAGGATCCATTGTACTCAATATTATATTTGCGCTATATCCACACGCCACTGAAACATAAGCAATAACAATTCCCGCAACGGGGTGGAGACCGACCCACTGAAACAAAATCGCAGCAATCGGTAGTAAAATTATATATCCCCCGTCACCTATCGCATTTGATAGTAAACCAAGGACTATTACTAATATAATAATCTTTCGAGTATTCTTTCGTTCACCTATCACAATACGAATACAAGCCTCAATGAAGCCAGAATGTAATGCAATTCCCACACCAAACATGGCAATGACTACCATTCCTAAAGGAGCAAAGCCAGTAAAATTTGTTATGACATTTTTTAGCCACCAACGGACACCTTCAGGACTTAATAAACTTTGGACACGAATATCTTCCCCGGTTTGTGACAAAGTTACTTTCAGTCCATAAATATCACATATCCATGACAAGAAGACAACTGCCAATGTCAACAAAAAGAACATCGTGGCAGGATGCAAAGTATGCCACCTACTCTTCATCGGGTTCTAGATTATCCAAATCAAGTATTCGTAATTCCAATGCACGAACAACCAAACGAGTCGCATTTACTCCTACCCGTTCTCCACTCTGAAATAGACGTCCTATCAGATCGTTTTGACGTTTCTCTAGGGATTTTACTCCAAACGGCATTTCTTTCAGGTTCGCAATCATTTCCTTTGTATACCCCAAAGCTAAATGTCGCAGAAAACGTTCATCATATTCATCTATATCATAATTAATTATCGCTTCTTGTCGCTTTGTGTCATTAATTACTGATTTCTTAAAACGCTCTACTATTTTTTCAAGAATAGGAAGATTAAACACAAATTTCTTACCATCCATTACCGCCTGTACGTCTGTTTTGGTTAATAGCTCTCCCGTTTTAAGAATAATTCCATCCGCCCCCGCATCGAGTACATCTACCCACAACTTCTCATTCAAAATTTCCCCTGTAAAAATAAGTACTCGGACTCCTTTATAACGTTTAAATATATTTCGACAAATGTCAACTCCTACAGTAGTTGATCCTCCTAATCCTAAATCAAGCAAAACTAAATCGGGAAGCTGTATTTCCATTAATGTCCAAAACTCATTTTCTGTCATGGCGGTACCTATAACTTCCGCATTGGGAATCTCATGACGAAAAATTTCTTCCGTACCCTTTAACTCAAGCTTCACGTCCTCTACGATAATAACCTTAAATCTTTGTTCTTCCATTGTTTATCTATAATTATCAATATCGTTTATTTACAAGGTATTGTAAAATAAACCGTAAATCCTTCTTCAGCCTGTTCAGCATCAATACGACATCCACGGCGTGCGGAAAATTCATCGTGTTCACGAATAATCTGTTTACAAATAAGATATTCCGTGCCATGAAGCACTCCTTTCTCCTCAGCAATCATATGCGCTAATTCAGGATAAAACAATTGTCGCAATTCTTCTTTACTCTTATTGCGTCTCGTATCAGTAAATAAAAAGCGAATATAATCACCATCCTTAACCGCCTGCAAACGAAGCGCTCCGCTTTCTTTAAACATTAACGCTTCATCTATTAAAACTTCTAATAAAAAACATAGTAAGTTTTTATCACCTATCACATTTTCCATTACTGTCTCTAACATTAATTCAATAGATATACCTCCAATTCCTTTGATTTTCTTTTGGAAATATTTATCTGCGGCATTAAAAAGCTCCCCGACCGATATTATGCTCCTTCGAAAAATCACTCCTTCTAATTGTCGAGAAGCGCAAGAACTGAGAATGGTAAATATACCTTTATAATATTCTATCAATTCAACAATAGTCTCTACATCTTCTCGCTCTTCGTTTTCCGATATTTGACTTGAATTTAATTTACCAACAATCTGCTTAATTCTATTGGGATAGTAGACAGTTTCATGCTTGATAGTAGAAAGACAATTATCAAGTACCATATTTTGCACATGCAATGAACTGTCTTCCCAAGAAGCACGACGAGCTTCCTCGTGCGCTGAATCAATATCTCGAAATTTCGCCGCCAACTTTATTATTACATTAAATACAACGATAGCTACATAACGGGCAACCAACTCTAACAAAAGCAAATCTGTTTCCCGTTCCACTCCCTCTTTTTGTTCTATGTATAGTACACCGACACATTGGCTTTTTCCCTGCTGTTCTACAATCAAAGGAACAGCACGAGAATGTTGTATAGAAAAATCTTTTGCTTGTTCAAAACACTGCTTTACAATTTCAGGCATTCTTTCATTTGCATTCGACACATATTCTAATTTACGAGCACCCTCATTATAGACAGCAATTCCCATATCTTGAACCGTCAACAATTCATTAACATTTATAAAAGATTGATTTATAATATCTTTTGGAATTTCCTTTAATATATTCTCTTCACATTGAAGAGCTTCTACATTTTCCTGAGGATGTGAAGATATTGAAAATATCTTCTGATTTATCTCAAGAATCTGTTCTAAATCCAAACGGCTCTGCAAACGCTTCCGTAAATACAAAAAGTAGTATCCTATCAATAAAATCACCAACAGCATGATGCATAAAATAATTCCGACAGTCTTATTGGTATTCGAACGCTCTAACTGACGACAATATACTTCCAATGTACGATCCTCTCCTTGCAATTTATATAAACTAGTAAATGCCCAATTATTATAATTATATTCCTCTAATCGTTTTAAAGCTAAGAAAGCAACAGCAGCCTCATTTCTTATATCCATAATAACATGATAATCCGAATCAAAATGCTCATTCCACCATAAAATCTCTGCAGGAATCTCCTTGTCCATCAACCTTAAATAGCGTTTTATGCGCATTGGATCCGCATATCTTCTATAATGTTCATTCAACGACATCATAGCTGAGTCAATATACTGTAAAGCTATCGTATATTGTTCATCTACATTAGCAAAATAAGCAGCATTTGCATAATCAGAGGCTACATCCAAGAATTTGTCATAAGAAGAATCGGAAACTACCACAACTGAATCATTCTTTTCCACCATATTTGAAGGCATAGCTTCATAAGAACATGAATTTATTCCAATAATAAAGAATAAATAGAAAGGTAGAAGTGACGATTTACGCATTCCCAAAGGAAGACGAAAATAGAAACGGCTTCCCTTACCAATTTTACTGTCTACATTGAATGAACACACACGGAACAATCCTCCTATCTTTTTGTATTTTTCTATAATGCCTTTGCAATTCATTAAACCAAACCCACCACCTTTACTTCTTTTCAACCCTTCCGGATCTGCAGTCTCTTTCATGCCAATCGCATAAGCATCATAAACCTTTTCACCTATAATGCGATTCACATCCTCAGCAGAAATTCCCATTCCATTATCCTCGACAGAAATCTCGACATAATCCTTTGACTTCACCGCATAAATCTTCACAACCCCTCCCGATGGAGTATACTTACGGGCATTATCCGCCAAAGTATTAATCATAAACAAGGTCAAGGCACGATCCGCTTTGACTAAAGCGTCTGTTGGAACAACTTCCAACTTTAGTTTTCTCATGTCAAAAGTCCTTCTTCCCTTTCCTAATAAATCAAACAGGTCATTCAAGCTAAAAATCTCAATATTCAAACTCAGTGTGCCTTGCCTCATTTTTATCCAAAGAGCAAGTATATCATTATACTCATTAATTTTAGAGACCAACTCATCAATATATTGGTATTTTTCCCTTTTTATTGTTTCATCTTTAATATAACCTTTCTCTGTCAATTTGTGTACTTCGTTCAGAATACGATCTATATAAGGATGAATACCATTTACAATAGACATACATGCCCTCTTTACTATATTTTGTCTTTTATTCTCCGCAATATGACGTTCATAAACATAGCGAAGTTTTTCTAACCGGGTTCGCTCGTCACTTAACGTTTCTAATGCCCGTTCGTTATCTGACGCCCATTCAATATAGGGTTCCAACACACGCATTAAAGCCTTTTCATCTCTACCACAATGATAAGATGAATTCCATACCGCTTTTCCATCCTCCTGTACCGTTAATGTAACTCTCCCCTTCCTGAACAAGCGGTCAACTCCGTCTTGAACCAATGGAAGATTCATCGGAATAGATGAAGTAATATCACGACATAAGGAAAGAACCAACTGAAGTCTTTTCACATCAATCTGATTCTTCATGCTCGATCGTCTATTTAAGAACCACCAAAGCATGACTATCAACACCATGCTAATAACGACAACAAAAAGAAGAATCCTAACTTGCTTCGCATCAGCCTCCAACGAAAGATAACGACTCTCCAACTCTTTGTCTTGTCGAGTATAATTAAGGAGATCCAAATAGACGTTCCGATTATAATCCGATGCACGCTTCATACCCAATCCCGCATAGGACACGCTCAGCTGCTCACGAATCCTCGAAATCCATTCCGGTATCGTCTTCACTTTCTCACGCTCAATCCATGAAACACCTGAATGCAATGTATCTTCCTCGGAAAAAAGCAAGAGTTTATCTTCAGCATCCGCCAAGCGATGATAATACAAGGCGTGATGGCTATTCACGCAGTCCAACGCCCTAGACAATGTATCTAATGCTTCCGCATAGCATCCATGCGCATTGAGATACTTGCCCATAGTCACATATACTCCCGCAATCTGGTAAAGATCATTATATTGGCGGAAAGTTTCAAGCGCACGTTGAGCCAAGCGAAAAGGGAGTAATGAATCTAACGGTAAACCAAACCTTTCTAGCACATGCATACGCCGGGCAAGAAAAAATGAGAACTCATCAGACGAGGTCATCATATCGGCTATGCCTTGTATACTGTTTCCTTCAAAATAGACTTGTCCACTTTGAACAGCTAACTTCCACGTCAAAGCCAATTCATCAAATGAGCTTAGTCTTCTATCTTCCAAAGAATCTCCCTCCACTAAAAAAGCCGCCCCCTTAATATAATGATAATAGAGCATTTGAGTAGTATCAGCTAATGATTTTCCCTCCGGGATATTATCAAGTGAAGCCCGCGCCTTCTGCCACTGTCGCAAATAATGATAATATATGGTAGAAACAACGAAAAACTCAGAGAAAGCATAATGAAGCCGAATAGTCTCATGACGGTCTACGAACAAATCACTTTCTTCTCGAATACGTTTCATTCTCCTGAGCGCACTGTTTCGGTAATCATAAAACTCCTTATTCATGGCGGTTCGTTGATAGATTTTCATCAAGCCAATATCGGCAATCAACAACTCCAACTCGTTCGTTGTCATGCGATATACTTGCTTATAATATTTACTTGCACGTTCAAAATCCATCCGCATAAAAGCGCAAAATCCTAAATTATTAGCAGCTTCGGCTTTCCCCGACTTATAAAGCCTCGACTGACGATAAGCGCAAAGAGCATACTTATGAGAAGAGTCTAGGTCACGATAACGATACGCATAAGCCATGCCATTCAGTGAATCAATGACTCGAACCTCTTTTGTAGGAACCATATCGGCACATGAGAAAAAGACAGAAAACGGCAGTGCGACAAGCAACGGAAGAAAAATAAGATACAGTCCTGAGCGAAAACCATCCGGAGCCTTATGCCATTGGTTACCGCTAAAAAACAACACATGTCCAATAAAAGTCTTTTTCATGTTAACGAGTCTTTATTCAATATCCGCATTCAATCCTCAGGCAAAGCTACGAATATTTCCGATAAGTCAGCGAGAAAATCATTTTTTCTACATAGAGTCTTTCAGAATGATAAGATTAATTTCTACCTTCGCGCAAAATTAATACAAAGGTAACAACTATTACACAATGAGCGAAAAAGCACCTTTTATGGTATTCTCGGGTACAAACTCAAGATACCTTGCAGAAAAAATCTGCGCAAGTCTGAACTGCCCTTTGGGAAATATGAACGTCACCCATTTCGCTGACGGTGAGTTTGCGGTCTCCTATGAGGAGTCTATCCGTGGGGCGCACGTATTCTTAGTTCAGTCTACTTTCCCTAACTCCGATAATTTAATGGAGCTTCTCTTGATGATTGACGCCGCCAAAAGAGCCTCAGCAAAAAGTATCGTGGCGGTTATTCCTTATTTCGGATGGGCTCGTCAGGACAGAAAAGACAAGCCGCGCGTATCTATTGGAGCCAAGTTGGTGGCCGATCTACTCTCTGTGGCGGGCATAGACCGATTAATTACAATGGACTTGCACGCCGATCAGATTCAGGGATTTTTCAATATCCCCGTAGACCATCTCTACGCCTCGGCAGTATTCCTGCCTTATATACAATCGCTCAATCTAGAGGAACTCGTTATCGCTACACCCGACGTGGGAGGCTCAAAACGGGCAAGCACATTCTCAAAATATCTGGGCGTTCCGTTAGTGCTATGTAACAAATCACGCGAGAAGGCTAACGAAGTAGCCTCAATGCAAATCATTGGAGACGTGAAAGACAAGAATGTGGTGCTAGTTGACGACATTGTAGATACGGCCGGAACCATTACCAAAGCCGCCAATATCATGATGGAAGCAGGCGCAAAATCCGTCAGAGCCATTGCAAGTCACTGTGTAATGTCTGACCCCGCATCGTTTCGCATACAGGAGTCTGGTCTCACGGAAATGGTATTCACGGACAGTATCCCCTATTCAAAAAAATGCGCAAAGGTAAAGCAACTGAGCATAGCCGACATGTTCGCCGAGACTATTAGGAGAGTAGTCAACAATGAATCCATCAGTTCGCAGTACATCATTTAAACCATTTAGAGTAAATTATTACATAAATAAAAGCGGCTGTTCCGAGAAAATCAGGAATAGCCGCTTTTATTCTCAAATGTCGCAGAACTAGGTTTCTTAAAAAAACGCCATACCTATATCAGCATGCCATCAATAAAATTCTAAACCAAATTCATCTTTCAACTGCATTAAGGCTTGGTTTTTCTGAACCATCATCTGAAATTTCTCTACTCTACCTACAGCCTTGACTTTTTCAGCCGGAGCGCTGATGCGCACTCTCATTTGTATCTTACTATTTTTAAGCTTTTCCTGAAGATAACTTTGTATTTCTGGAGTTAAAGCCATAAAATCTCTAGAGACAATTTCATTATCCACCACTACCTCAAAAGCCGTAGAGTTATTTATCAACATAGGGTGAATTCCTTGCATGCGCTTAGCGATAGCTATCTGCTCGTTAGGCAACTTATTCGCATACTCCTGCCAATAATAATTCAAGTCTTCATTATTAAAAGCTTCGTCCTTTTCCGGAGAAGGCCCTGTTGATGTCGTTGATGCTTTCTGTGAAGTTTGAGTTATATGCTGCTGTTTCAACTTTGGATGCTTTATCGACATCCCTATATTGGATAATTTCATGATAGGCATAGAATTATCCGCACTGGCAGTGGAAACATCCTTTTTTAAAGGGGGCTCATTCGTGACACTTGAAGCTGCTTGAGTGGCGGAAGCGCCGTTACCCGCTTGAGCATTCGTGGAAAGTGGAGAAGGTTGAATCCTTACTTGTCCGCCTGAAGCAACAACCGCATCGCCTTTCATCGACACGGCTGACGTTTGTTCGGGACGCACAGACACGGTTTTCAGTGTTTTGCGTTCAGCGACCTGTCCTCCATTCCCCACACCATCCCCATCCGCAGTAAGTTGAGCTATTTGTATCAAAGCCAGTTCTATCAATAGACGCTTATTTTTACTTGCGCGATAATTCAAGTCACAATCATTGCATAACTTCATTGCACGGTATAAAAAAGGCAATGGACATTTATCCGCTTGTTCCAGATAACGTTGCCTTATATTGGCTCCGACTTCTAACAGAGAAACCGTAATCGGGTCTTTGCTTACCAACAAATCCCGGAAATGTGAAGACAATCCCGTGATAAAATGGCCGCCGTCAAATCCCTTATTCAATACATCATTAAAAAGCAACAGAGACTCCCCGACTCTGCCTTCGAGGAAGTAATCGGTCAATCGGAAATAATATTCATAATCTAACACATTTAGATTCTCTATTACCCCTTTATATGTAACATTGCCCCCCGTAAAGCTCACAACTTGGTCAAATATCGAAAGGGCGTCGCGCATTCCCCCGTCGGCTTTCAAGGCGATAACATTGAGAGCTTCCGGCTCTACCCTGATTCCTTCTTTTGACGCTACGTATGACAAATGACTTACCGTATCCTCAACGCTAATTCTATTAAAGTCGTAAATCTGACATCGAGAAAGGATTGTAGGAAGAATCTTGTGCTTTTCCGTCGTAGCAAGAATAAAAATCGCGTGATGCGGCGGCTCCTCCAAAGTCTTCAGGAAAGCGTTAAAGGCAGAAGTCGAGAGCATGTGCACCTCGTCAATAATATATACTTTATACTTACCTATTTGCGGCGGAATGCGCACTTGCTCAACCAGCTGCCTGATATCGTCCACCGAGTTGTTCGAAGCCGCATCCAGCTCATGAATATTATAGGAACGTTGCTCGTTAAAGGCGACACAAGACTCGCATTGATTACACGCCTCCCCTTCGGCTGTAGGCGACATGCAGTTGATAGTCTTCGCGAAAATACGAGCGCAAGTCGTCTTTCCAACGCCTCTAGGACCACAAAACAAATAAGCATGAGCAAGTTTCTGAGTAGCGATAGCATTCTTCAGCGTAGTAGTCAGAGACCGTTGCCCTACCACGGACTCAAAAGTCGAAGGACGGTATTTGCGGGCCGATACAATATAATTTTCCATATTTGAGCTTTCCTTTCATGCTTTCAGCGCAAAAGTACGTAAAAAGTAACAGCAATCAAAGGAGTAAACCAAAATAAGATAAAAGGCGGAACGCCGCAGGGATGCTACAGGCCATTGATAGCGAGCTTTATTCTTTTTCCAAAAAATCATACACCCCCCCTTTTTGAAGGCCTTCCACCCCTCCTCATCAAGCGTCTTTGCAACCATCTGACTGACAAGAAGTTGTCGTTAATCCCCTACGAGCACCTCGTTAGTCCCCCATGAGGGTCTCGTTAGTCCCCGACGAGCACCTCGTGTGTCCCCGACGAGGAAGCCGTGTGTCCCCGACGGAAAAACGGGGTGTCTTCAGGCGGGTTAACGCTTGGATAATTCTTGACAGAAATGTCCTCTTCCCAGCACTGGCCGCAAGGTTCGGAATCTCCCCAAAGAGTATGACTACTTGAATCAAACCGACTATCGCTTGACGCCAACCACTTCCTTTTAAAGATAATACATTACCTTTTTATTGTGTATCGCAACCATACTATGTCTGTTTCCCATTGCTCTACGCTTTTCAATTTCAACCGGTAGGGATTACATCCTCTATCCGTTATGCCGTCAAATACAGCCGTCTGTCCTTGCCGTCCGTCAATGCCGGGAGCTATCATGACGCTTACCTCATCAACTAAGCCCGCTTCAAGGAAACCGCCGCAGATATGTCCGCCTCCGACTACGGCAAGCCGCTTGACCCCGAACTGTTCTCCGAGTATGTCCATCGCCCGTGACAAGTCAATGCGGTCCCTCCCTGTGGCAATCCATGAAATGCCCCGTTCCCGCAAATGCTCCAGATATTCTTCCGTAACCTTTTCGCTTGTGATACAAAGCAGTGGATGTCCGTCTGCTTCACCCGAAGCCCAGCGTAGCTTGCCGCGTGTATCCGTTATTATGGTATACTCATCTGAACGTTTGGCGATATGTACGGATTCCATCCCGACCGCATTGCCTTCGGACGGAAGCGCAATTTCCTCTTTCAAGGCAGTACATTCTAAAGCTGCCGTTACACGTCCTGAAAGCTTGGAGCAAAGACCAAGCTTATCCAACGCGATATAATATTCGTCCGCACTGAGTTGGCCCACCATCGGGCAATCAATGCGACCATCGACCGAAGTCATCATGTGAACAATAATGTAAGGTTTCATATTTCTTCTTTTTTTAGGTTATTATGACGTTACAAAATTAAAATGCCGCATCGAAGAATAACGTGCCATTATTTGGGATATTTGTATCAATTTTACTGATTTCCCGGTATCCCGTTATGCGCATTTTTGAATCCTATCCAAAACGAAACGATTAATAAGCATAACACGTCTTTATTCTGTTTAAGATATTAATAGAACATTTTCATCGGTCTACAAGGAGATTGATGGACACGCTACCCGCCTTATTTAATATCAAAATATCGCAGCTTAGCTATTACACTTCAACAAGAATGATTACCTTTGTCTTAAACTCATAATTAAGTAAATTATGGAATACATCAACGAATTTCACAAGCGATGGATAGAACGTACCCGCCAATCAATAGCCTCTTGGAGCAAGCAGCCCATATCCTTAGAAGCCAAAAGGAAACAGCAAGAACGTTTGAACCAACAGAAGGCTATAAGGGAGGCCAGATTAAAGAACTCATAAAGTTTGCCAACGCTAACAACTTATGGATTTCACTCTCTAATCTAAATGTAGAGTTTCTAAGTAAAGGAGGAGAGAATGAAGTCTATACAGGAGATAAAGACGATATAGTTGTAAAACTGAACAACTTTGAGTACGCAGGTGATGATTTGGAGAACTTCTTCATCCGCATCACAGCGCACAATAAGTTCTTTGGTAATGTTCCTTATCAAATGATACGGAGGCGTAAACGAAACGGCCTCCCTGACCCGTCAGTCAAGGAGGCCGCACGTATATATAATGGAGAGGCCCTTATAGACTCTCTATCTCCTTCAGCCACATGGCCGAGCTCGCATCGCTCGGCATCCGCCAGTCTCCCCGCGGACTGATGGACACGCTACCCACCTTAGGCCCGTCGGGCAGGCAGGAACGCTTGAACTGCTGATTGAAGAAACGGCGGAAAAAGGTAGAAAGCCATTTCTTCACGGTCTCTTCCGTATACCGCCCCTTGAAGGCGACGTTCGCCAAGTAGTAAATTTTGGCCGGACGGAAACCGAAGCGCAGGAAGTAATACAGGAAGAAGTCATGCAACTCGTAAGGCCCTACCAAGTCCTCGGTCTTCTGCTCTATCTCCCCCTTCTCGTTGGCGGGTATCAGCTCCGGACTGATGGGAGTGTCTATAATGTCCAACAGCGTGGCCCGGGAAACCTCATCCACGTCGTTGTTCGCCACCCACTGCACCAGATATCTGACCAACGTCTTGGGGATGCTCGCATTGACTCCATACATGGACATATGGTCGCCATTGTATGTGGCCCACCCTAACGCGAGCTCAGAGAGGTCACCCGTGCCAATGACCATCCCCCAAGTCTGGTTGGCCACGTCCATCAGGATTTGCGTACGCTCACGCGCCTGCGAGTTCTCGTAGGTCACGTCGTGCGTGTCCATATCGTGGCCGATGTCCTTAAAGTGCTGTATGCAGGCATCCTTGATACTGATTTCACGCATGGATACGCCCAACGACTCCATCAGGCTGAGGGCGTTGCGGTAGGTACGGTCGGTCGTGCCGAATCCCGGCATGGTCACGCCGAGGATACCCTTACGGGAAAGGCCGAGTTTATCGAACGTCTTGACGCAAACCAAGAGCGCCAACGTAGAGTCCAGTCCGCCGGAAATGCCTACCACGGCGGTCTTGGCTCCCGTATGCTTCAGGCGTTGCGCCAGTCCCGCCACCTGAATGGAGAAGATTTCCTCACAACGCTCGTTCAGCTCGCCGTCGTTGGCGGGAATGAAGGGGCGCGGATTAATCTTGCGAGTCAGCCGCAGTTCTTTCTGATTCACGGGTTCTGCGGCGATGACAGTCCGTTTCGTCTCCTTCAGGCCGCCTTGACTGGCAGCGAAGGTAGTATTGACCCGGCGTTCGGCACGGATGCGCTCCACGTCAATCTCGCCGATTACCAACTGCCCTTCCATGCTGAACCGTTCACTCCGGGCCAAAAGGTTGCCGTTCTCGTAGATTAGTCCGTTTCCGGCGAACACCACGTCGGTAGAGGACTCCCCGAAACCGCAGGAGGAGAACACGTAACCGGCAATACAGCGTGCGGATTGCTGACGGATGAGCGAGGTCAGGTAGTCGTGTTTCCCAATGCTCTCGTTATCGGCGGAGAGGTTGAATATAATTTCCGCCCCCTGCAATGCAAGTGTGGAACTGGGAGGAATAGTAGCCCAAAGGTCTTCGCAGAGTTCAACGCCGAAAGTCGTGTTCAGCGTCTCGAAAAGCAGATTGTTGCCAATGGACACGGTCTGCCCACACAAGCGTATCTGCTCGACGGAAAGCTGAGCGGCCGACGTGAACCAACGCTGTTCGTAGAATTCCTTGTAATTGGGTAGGTAGGTTTTGGCCGCAATGCCCAGTATTCTCCCCTTCTGAATGACCACTGCAGCGTTGATAACCGTTGAGTTGACCGCGACCGGCATCCCGACAATAGAAATGATGTCCAGTTGGCGAGTATTGTTCAAGATTCGCATAAGCTCCGTTTCAGCCTCTTCGAGCAGCAGCTGTTGACCGAACAGGTCGCCGCAGGTGTAACCACAGATACACATTTCCGGGAAAACGATAATCTCTACCCCCTTACCCTCTGCAATCGCAATCAGATTCTCTATACATTTCGAGTTAGACTGGCAGTCAGCCACCTTCACTTGCGGTACGGCCGCCGCCACCTTTACGAATCCGTAATTCATAAAACCTTAATATTAAAATGTTTCTGTTTATCAACTTTCCCGCAAAAGTAAGAAATACTTTTTAAAATTCTGATTTACCAAAAAATATCCGCCCATTATTTGCAAGTATAGCCAAGCTTTCCTATATTTGCATCGGATTTATAATTGTAATGAGTACAAAGTTGTAAAGTGAAGGATATAGGCGCATACAAACGTTTACTGGAGTATAACATAAAGCCTTCCATGCAGCGCATAGCCATCATGGAATACTTAATGGAGTACCGGACGCATCCCTCAGCGGATGAGGTTTATATGGCTTTATCTCCTTCGATGCCGACACTCTCGAAGACGACGGTCTACAACACGCTAAAGCTCTTCGCCGAGCAGGGAGCAGTGTCGATGCTGACCATCGACGAGAGGAACATAAACTTCGATGTTGACACGTCGGTTCACGCGCACTTCCTATGTAAGCGGTGCGGACGCATCTACGACATCGCCGAGACGGAGCTGAGCGGACGGACAAGAGAGGATGTGAAGGAAGGGCATCAGGTAATGGAGACACATTATTATTATAAAGGAATATGCAGAAATTGTTTAAGTGAGCAGTAATATAGAATTGACTAATTAATTTAAAAGTAAAAGACATGAAGAAGTTTAGATGTACAGTTTGCGGTTATGTTCATGAGGGTGACACAGCTCCGGAAAAGTGTCCGTTGTGCAAGGCTCCGGCTAGCAAGTTCGTTGAGGTGGTTGAAAACGAGTCAGGCGCACTGACTTTCGCTGACGAACACGTAATCGGCGTGGCTAAGGGCTGCGACGAGGAGATGATTAAGGACCTGAACAACCACTTCATGGGCGAGTGCACGGAAGTGGGTATGTACTTGGCCATGAGCCGTCAGGCAGACCGTGAAGGCTATCCCGAGGTAGCTGAGGCATTCAAGCGTTACGCTTGGGAAGAGGCTGAGCATGCAGCTAAATTCGCAGAGCTATTGGGTGACTGCGTTTGGGATACCAAAACCAATCTGCAAAAGCGTAAAGATGCAGAGCAAGGCGCATGCGAGGACAAGAAGCGCATCGCAACTCGCGCTAAAGCCCTGAACTTGGACGCTATACACGACACCGTTCACGAGATGTGCAAGGATGAGGCTCGTCACGGCAAAGGCTTCGAAGGATTGTACAACCGTTACTTCGGCGACAAATAATCAGACCGGTTAAATAAAACAAAAAAGGCCCGTATTTCTACCGAAATGCGGACCTTTTTTCGTTTATTCGTCCTTCGGAACATTTTAATATCATTGTTATGAGAAGGATACAATCGTTATTGATGGCTTTACTCGTCGCCGCCACCGCCTCTGCGACCGATAAGGTAATTAATCTACCAAAGCCAAACTTAAACAGAACAGGGGGAACAGTAATGAAAGCACTGTCCGAACGGCACTCCACGCGCGAATACGCGTCGAAGGAACTGAGCTTGGCCGATCTCTCGGACCTGCTGTGGGCGGCCAACGGGGTGAATCGGCCGGACGGGAAGCGCACGGCTCCCTCGGCTCTGAACAAGCAGGACGTGGACATCTACGTGATTACGTCCGAGGGAGGGTACCTGTACGATGCGAAGGAGCACCGGCTGACCTTAGTGGCGGAGGGCGACTTTCGCGGGAAGGTGGCCGGCGGACAGAGCTTCGTCAACGAAGCGCCGCTATGTTTGGTATTGGTGAGCGACGTGAGCCGGTTTGGCGATGCGGGAAACGCGCGGAACCAGCTGATGGGGGCGGTAGACGCGGGCATCGTGTCGCAGAACATCTCGCTGTTCTGCTCGTTCGCCCACCTCGCCACCGTGCCGAGAGCGTCGATGGACACTGACGGGCTGCGCAAGGCCCTCTCGCTGAAGGAGGGACAGCTGCCGCTGATGAACCATCCGGTGGGGTACTTCAAGTAAGGGCCGGGGTAAAGAGAAGGGGCGCGCGGAGAACACTGTCTCCACGCACCCCTTTCCCTTAGCGTAAGTTATGAATGTGTATTACCGTCACTCCTTCACTTGCAGTAGCGCCTCAGCTTGTCCATCAGCTTGTCGGCGGCTATCACACCTATCTGCCTCCACTTGACCTCCCCGTCCTTGAAGAGCAGGAGAGTGGGCGCGGCGAATATGTAGTAGTCGGACACCAAATCCTTGTGGACATCCACGTCTATCCGTACGACGCAGACCTTATCTTCCAACTCGGGCTTTAGCTTCTCTAACGTGGCGTCCATCGTCTTACTGGGCTTGCGTCCCTCTCTGGAGAAGTTGGCCAACACTGGGGTCGGCGACTGAATCAATGCTTTAAAATCTTCCATCTTCTTTCTTATTAGTGTCTATGCCTTAACGTATTTACTCGCGGCTGCGAAGGGCCGAATCAAACTTAACAACAAACACCGGGCCAATTTGTTCACCGTTTAGTAACGGAATAGTCATTTTCTTGTAATTTGCACGGGTGACATTCGCGTAGGAAAATAAAAACGGAGGACGCATGAGATTCTTATTTGTTGTGCAAGGAGAAGGAAGGGGACACCTGACACAGGCCATTACCTTAGAAGAGACACTGCTACGCAACGGGCACGAAGTGGTAGAGATTCTCGTAGGCGAAAGTCGTTCACGAAGACTGCCGGGATTCTTCAATCGAAGTGTGCAAGCACCAGTGAAGCGGTTCGTCAGTCCCAATTTCACCCCAACGGTGGAAAACAAGAGGGCTAACCTAAAAAAAAGTTTACTGTACAACACACTGCGCCTGCCCGAATATTTGCGAAGCATGAGGTACATCTACCACAGGATAGAGGAAACGGGAGCGGAAGCAGTTATCAACTTTTATGAACTGCTGACGGGACTGACGTACGCTATCTTCCGGCCTTCGGTACCGTACGTATGTGTCGGGCACCAATACCTTTTCCTCCATCGAGAGTTCGAGTTTCCTCACAAGGACAGGCTACAATTGTGGCTACTAAGATTCTTTACCCGTCTCACCGCACTACGGGCAGAAGAGAAACTGGCCCTCTCGTTCCATGAAATGGAGCCTGACACAGAAAGGGGCATAACGGTGATTCCTCCGCTACTACGCAGGGAAGTAAGGGCCATCCGACCTGAACAGGGAAATTACGTGCACGGTTATATGGTGAATGCGGGGTTTGCCGATAGCGTAAGGAGTTTCCACAAGGCTCGCCCCGATGTGCCTCTCCGGTTTTTCTGGGACAATCCCGATTGTGGAGAAGTAACGCAAGTGGACAAAACACTCAGTTTCCATCAGATCGATGACACCGAATTCCTCAAAGGCATAGCCAAATGTCGGGCCTACGCCACCACCGGAGGATTCGAATCAATATGCGAGGCAATGTATCTGGGCAAACCTGTACTAATGGTTCCTGCACACATCGAGCAAGACTGTAACGCCTATGACGCAGTGAAAGCGGGCGCAGGCGTAGCGACTGACTCATTCAATCTCGAACCACTGCTGCGCTTCGCCCAAACGTATAGGCCCGTCAAGGGATTCTCCGCATGGGCGGATGGATGCGAGGGACGGATATTAGCCGCATTGAACCGACTGGCAGCGGGACAAAGCGCCTCCACTGAGATAACGGCAAGTCTAACTAACTATCTACCCATATGAAACTAAAAGCAAGTGACTATGAATTAGAAAGAGCCACCGACGGAGGATACTACGCTTGGTGGACATCGAACACGCACCTCAACGCCTACGGGGAATCGCCAGAGGAGGCCGTAGCAAACCTTCAGGAGACTATCGATGAGATGATAGCCGAAATGTACATGGTAGAGGAATATGTGTGAAATCCTTAAGAAAAGAGGGTGTGTCAAAATTCAACTTTTGAAAATATGAACTTTTAATTTGAAATTTGAACATCCTAAAAGACTAAAAAAGGGTCGTATCAAGCTCCGTTTTGAGTAATGATACGGCCCTTTAAGGTTTTACCATTACAATCTATAACTTTTAGGAGTAATCATTTTCGTTTTACCTCCCTTCTACAAAAGGCTTAGGTTCACCACATTTTTCCATAATCCGAAGAAGATAAACACTCTCGAAAATCATCTCTATACAAAAAATACACGACGAAAACAAATAATATTGTACGCATAAAGAAAAAACGGTATATTCGCCTGCGAGTATACATTTAGACGCACCCGCAAGTGATGAACATTAACCATAACAAACAATCATACTGACATGAAAGGAAAAATTAAACTACTGTCCGCACTGTTATGTCTTTCCGCCATAGCCTGCACGGACAAGGGAGTAAGCATCGATCGCCCGAAAGTAGAGATGCAGCAGTCCCCATTGGGCATTGACATCAGAAAGCCCACCTTTACGTGGCAACTGCGCTCAATGCAGAAAGACGTGATACAGACTACCTATGAGATTCAACTAGCACGTTCAGAAAGTGAATTGGGCACAAGCCTTGCAGGAACATGGAACAGCGGAGAGGTCAAAAGCGATCAGATGAAGGCCGTGTATGAGGGAGATAGACTAACCTCGCAATCCGACTACTTCTGGAGGGTAAGGGTACACACCAATCGAGGGACAACTCCATGGAGTAAGGCGCAGCGTTTCTCCACAGGAGTAGCGGGAAACGAAGAATGGAAGGGGAAATGGATAGGGGAAGACGCCATGTCCAACCCCGGAGAAACACGTACAGACCTACACACCCGGCTAGCCGCACGATATCTGCGCAAGGAGTTCGATTGTACGGACAAGGTACGCCGGGCTATGCTATACATCAGTGGACTGGGATATTATGAAGCATACATCAACGGACAGCCCGTCAGCGAAGATATGCTTACCCCTTCCATTACTTTCTATTCTGAAACCACCTTCTACAATACTTACGACGTAACCCATCTGCTGAACGACGGGACGAACGCCATAGGCGTAACGTTGGGCAACGGACGTTACTTCTGGATACGCGGTTCAGGCGTGGAGGGCTTCGGACTGCCCCGATTACTCGCACAACTAGAGTTGGAATACGAGGACGGTAGCGTACGAACAATAACCACCGACGAAACGTGGAAGGTAACCTCGAAAGGCCCTATCATAGCCAATAACGAGTTCGATGGTGAAGACTACGACGCATCAAGGGAGATGAAGGGTTGGAATCGAGTGGGATATAACGATGCCAACTGGAAACGAGCCGACTTGATGTCAGCTCCCGGCGGTGTGCTCCGTTCGCAGCCCTGCCCGTCGGTGCGCGTCATGGAGCGCATACGTCCCGTCAGCGTCACCCGCGTGGCCGACGGCAAGTATCTGGTGGACATGGGCCAGAACATGGTGGGTCGACTGCGGGTACGCCTCAAGGGTAAAGCAGGACGGACGGTGACGATGCGGTTCGCCGAGCTGCTCAACCCGGACAGCACGCTGTTCGTGGCCAACCTGCGCACGGCTCAGGCCACCAACCACTACATCCCCGCCGACGACAAGCGCTTCGAGTGGGCACCCACCTTCGTCTACCACGGCTTCCGCTACGCCGAGATAGACGGCGTGGAAGGCGAACCCTCGGTGAAGGACTTTACCGGCGAGGTGATGTACGACCGCATGGAGACCATCGGCCGCTTCGAGACCTCAAACCCAGTCATCAATCAGGTGTTCCGCAACGCCTATTGGGGGATAAGGGGCAACTACCACAATATGCCCACCGATTGCCCGCAGCGCGACGAACGCCACGGGTGGCTCGGCGACAGGGCCACCGGCTGCTGGGGTGAGAGCTTCGTCTTCGACAACGCCCTGCTCTACCGCAAGTGGCTGAAGGACATCGAGGAGTCTCAGCGTGAGGACGGGGTGGTGTCGGCCGTGTCTCCCCGCTACTGGACCATATACGCAGGCGACGTCACGTGGCCTTCGGCCTATCTGCTCGCGGCCGATATGCTCTACCGCCATTTCGGTGACGAGCGCGCCATCGTCGAGCGTTACCCCTCGATGAAGCGTTGGGTGGAATACATCTTCCGCGAGTCGATGACCGACAGCGTGGTGACCCGTGACGAGTGGGGCGACTGGTGCGTGCCCCCCGAGTCACCCGAGCTTATCCACTCGCAAGACCCCCTGCGCAAGACCGACGGGGCCATCCTGAGCACTACGACCTTCTACGGGCTGCTGCACAAGATGGCCGAGTTCGCACCCATAGCGGGCCACCCCGAGGACACTGTGGAGTACCTCACCCGGGCCAAAGCCCTGAAGGAAGCCTATAACCGGAGGTACTTCGACCCCAGTACGGCGCAGTACGGTAACAACTCCGTAACGGGCAACCTACTGTCGCTGCGCCACGGCCTCGTCCCCGAAGGGTACGAGCAACGCGTGTTCGACAATGTGGTGCGGAAGACCGAGACCGACTGCGGCGGACACGTCAGTGCCGGAGTGGTGGGCATACAGCACCTGATGCGCGGCCTCACCGAGTACGGGCGTAAAGACATGGCCTACCGCATAGCCACCGAGACCGAGTACCCCAGCTGGGGATACATGATAAAGAAGGGGGCCACCACCATCTGGGAACTGTGGAACGGCGACACGGCCGCCCCCGACATGAACTCGGCCAACCACGTGATGCTGCTGGGCGATCTGCTCATCTGGTATTACGAGGACCTCGCCGGCATCAAGAACGCCGAAGGCTCCACCGCCTTCAGGCACATCGACATGTCCCCCTGCTTCCCCGACGGACTGGAGTGGGTCAACGCTTCCTACCGCTCAGTGTCGGGACTCATCGGCAGCCACTGGCGCAGGAGCGACGACGGCTTCACGTGGAGGGTCACCATCCCCGCCAACTGCAAGGCCACGGTGCGCATACCGCTCAGCCTGCACCCCTCGAAGCCAGAAGAAAAGGATGCGCATAGCGTGACCCAAGAGGGCGACCACTGGGTAGTGGAGCTTGGCTCGGGCGTGTACACCTTCAGCGACAAGGCCGGACGGTGACGTTCCCGCCCCACCCTGAAGAGTTCACGGCATAGAGAGGGTTATCAAAAGTTAGATAGTAACGACAAGACCTAAAAGAGTCGCATCAAGCTCTGTTTTGAGTAATGATGCGACTTTTCTTTTTGCTTTTAACACAAACCACTTATTATCAACGCCTTATTTTCCGTTTTAAGAAACTGCCCTATTTCTCGTGAGCCACTGCCCTATCTCTCGCGAGGCGTAGGGCTGTCCCTCGCGAGCCGCAGGGCAGTCTGACAAACGGGGAAAGAATTAATGTAAATTTCCCTGCTGCGGAAACGAAATTTAAATTTACCTCCTATTTTAAATTGCTCATGTCGGGCAATTAATCATCTCTAATTACTTAACTGGACGTTTAGAATTACCCCGATTAGGCAAGTTCAGCTACCCGGGCAGGCATGCGAAACTATCCAACCGTAGAGACAGGGTCAATCGGCAGAATCGCAAAATAAATCCGAGCAGAATTTAGACGACAGGCTCTTAAACGACAAGCCTTTATCTTAAACGACCGATTCGGGTTTAATCAAGGATATTCAAGTTTCAAATCAAAAACTCGTCTGAACTAAAATTGAGTTTTGACACAGCCTCTCTCCCGTTTCTCCCCGAAACCTCCCGCTACTGTTGGCTATACGGAAAAAAAGAGGTACTTTCGCGGACGTATATACATTATATTATATAGGCGAGACGGGCGGCCTCAACGTCCTGAATAAGGTAACATTAACTAAAAGCACAGCAAGCATGAGCAATCAACGATACATGGCGCGGGGCGTGAGCGCCGAAAAGGAAGACGTGCACAACGCCATCAAGAACATCGACAAAGGGCTGTACCCTAAGGCCTTCTGCAAAATCATTCCCGACATACTGGGCGGCGACCCGGAGTACTGTAACATCATGCACGCCGACGGAGCGGGCACGAAATCCTCTCTGGCCTATATGTACTGGCGGGAGACGGGCGACCTCTCTGTATGGAAAGGCATCGCACAGGATGCGCTCATCATGAACATCGACGACCTGCTGTGCGTGGGCGCCACGGACAACATTCTGGTGTCGTCCACCATCGGGCGCAACAAGCTGCTCGTGCCCGGCGAGGTAGTGTCCGCCATCATCAACGGCACGGACGAGCTGCTATCCGAGCTTCGCCAGATGGGTGTAGGCGTATATGCCACGGGAGGTGAGACGGCCGACGTGGGCGACCTCGTGCGCACCGTCATCGTGGATTCTACCGTGACGTGCCGCATGCGCCGGACCGATGTCATCGACAACGCCAATATCCGCCCGGGAGACGTTATCGTGGGCCTCGCCTCCTTCGGTCAGGCCACCTACGAACGCGAGTACAACGGAGGCATGGGCAGCAATGGACTGACCTCCGCCCGCCACGACGTGTTCGGAAAGTATCTGGCCGAGAAATACCCGGAGAGCTACGACCACGCCGTACCCGAGGAGTTGGTCTATTCTGGCTCCCTGCGGCTGACCGACCCGGTAGAGGGTTCCCCTCTCAACGCAGGCAAGCTCGTCCTCTCCCCCACCCGCACCTACGCTCCTATCGTAAAGAAGCTGCTCGATGCGCTCCGTCCCCGGATTCATGGCATGGTACACTGCTCCGGCGGCGCGCAGACCAAAGTGATGCACTTTGTCGACAACGTGCGCGTGGTGAAGGATAACCTCTTCCCCGTTCCCCCACTGTTCAGAACCATCAAGGAGCAGAGCGGCACGGACTGGGCTGAGATGTACAAAGTGTTCAACATGGGCCACCGTCTTGAGGTCTACCTCTCGCCCGAGCACGCCGACGAGGTTATCGCCATATCCCAGTCGTTCGGCGTTCCGGCGCAAGTCGTCGGCCGTGTCGAGGAGTCGGACAAGAAGGAGTTAATCATCCGCAGCGAGTTCGGAGAGTTCAGGTACTAAAGAAGTGGAAACGATGGGAAGACAAATGCTTTACATTCTTTGCGTCATCGGTTCCATACTGGTAACCATTGACGTGGGCTACCGGCTCGTCGGCAGTCTGGGCGACCTTATTTTTTCCGACTCAGCGAAACAGATTTCCACGAACAAAGCGATTATAGACGTGATACGCTCCCTCCTTGTATTTGCGGGATGGGGCTACATCACCTATCAGGTCGCGACAAGGAAGTACAAGTGGCTGAAGCGACCCGACAAGCGACAAGCCCGATAAGCCCGACCCGTATGACAAAGCGCATCAGTATATACACGGCGTTCACCTGTCGCAAGCGCCTTCAGCGCGCCCGATATTGAAGAACGATATCCAGTACATACACGAGACATACCTATAATATTATATAGTAGCAAGCATGGCAGATAACAACACGCTATTAGAGAAACTCGACGGCCTCGTGGCCCGTTTCGAGGAAATATCCACCCTCATCACCGACCCTTCGGTCATCGCCGACCAGAAAAGGTACGTCCGGCTGACGAAGGAGTATAAGGAACTCGACGACCTGATGAAAGCCCGCAAGGAGTACAGACAGCTGTTGGGCAACATCGAGGAAGCCAAAGACCTGCTCGCCAACGAGTCCGACCCCGACATACGGGAGATGGCCAAAGAGGAGATGGACAACAGCCAAGAACAGCTTCCGGCACTGGAAGAGAGGATTAAGCTGATGCTCGTCCCCGCCGACCCGCAGGACAGCCGGAACGCCATACTCGAAATACGGGGAGGAACGGGGGGAGACGAAGCCGCCCTCTTCGCCGGAGACCTCTTCCGTATGTACGCCAAGTACTGCGAGAGCAAGGGATGGAAACTGGAGGTCTCAAGCGCCAACGAGGGAGCCGCGGGAGGCTATAAGGAAATCATTTGCAGCGTCACGGGCGACAACGTGTACGGCACGCTGAAGTATGAATCCGGCGTACACCGGGTGCAGCGCGTACCCGCCACCGAGACGCAAGGACGCGTACACACGTCAGCAGCATCCGTAGCCGTTCTCCCCGAAGCCGAGGAGTTCGACGTAGTCATCAACGAGGGCGAAATCAAGTGGGACACCTTCCGGAGCGGCGGAGCCGGCGGACAGAACGTCAACAAGGTAGAGTCCGGCGTGCGCCTGCGCTACAATTGGAAGAATCCCAATACCGGTGTAGTGGAGGAGATACTCATCGAGTGTACCGAGACGCGCGACCAACCCAAGAACAAGGAGCGGGCGTTGTCGCGGCTGCGCACCTTCATCTACGATAAGGAGCACCAGAAGTACATAGACGACATCGCATCCAAGCGTAAGACGATGGTGTCCACCGGCGACCGTTCGGCCAAGATACGCACCTACAACTATCCGCAGGGGCGCATCACTGACCACCGTATCAACTACACCATCTATAACCTCGCCGCCTTCATGGACGGAGACATACAGGACTGCATCGACCACCTGATAGTGGCCGAGAATGCGGAACGCCTGAAGGAGAGCGAGCTGTAACCCCGGTAATTCATCACTTAGAAACCATAACTTAAAACTCATAACTCAATATGGACAAGCAACAACTATTTGAAAACATAAAGCGCAAGAATTCGTTCCTCTGTGTAGGTCTGGACACTGACATAAAGAAAATCCCCGACCACTTGCTAGACGAGGCAGACCCTATCTTCGCCTTCAACAAGGCCATCATCGACGCTACCGCCGACCTTTGCATCGCCTACAAGCCCAACCTCGCCTTCTACGAAAGCATGGGCGTGAAGGGGTGGATAGCCTTTGAGAAGACTGTGCAATACATCAAGAAGAACTATCCTGACCAGTTCATCATCGCCGACGCCAAACGTGGAGACATAGGCAACACTTCCGCCATGTACGCCCGCACCTTCTTCGAGGAGCTAAACATCGACGCGGTAACCGTAGCGCCGTACATGGGCGAGGATAGCGTCACTCCCTTCCTCTCCTACGAGAACAAATGGGTCATTCTGTTGGCGCTGACATCCAACAAGGGTTCCCACGACTTCCAGATGACAGAAGACAAGGACGGCGAACGGCTGTTCGAGAAGGTATTGCGCAAGTCGCAAGTGTGGGCGGACAGTGACCGCATGATGTATGTAGTAGGCGCGACACAGGGACGCACCTTTGAAGACATCCGCAAAATCGTGCCCGACCACTTCCTGCTCGTCCCGGGCATAGGAGCACAAGGAGGATCGCTTGAGGAAGTGTGCAAGTATGGCATGAACAGTTCCTGCGGGCTGATAGTCAACTCTTCGCGAGGCATCATCTATGCGGACAAGAGCGAGCGTTTCGCCGAGGCCGCCCGCACTGCGGCGAAAGAGGTGCAGGTCCAAATGGCCGAGCAGTTGAAAGCGATTCTCTAAGAAAAAAAGATGGCCTACGAAAGAAAGATAATCAACGATCCAGTATTCGGATTCATCAATATACCGAAGGGGCTGTTGTACGACATCGTCCAACATCCCCTTCTGCAACGCCTTACCCGCATCAAGCAGGTAGGACTGTCGTCGGTCGTATATCCGGGCGCGCAGCATACCCGCTTCCAACACTCGATAGGGGCGTTCCATCTGATGAGCGAGGCTATCACCCAACTGACTTCTAAAGGCAACTTCATCTTCGACAGCGAAGCGGAGGCGGTGCAAGCCGCAATTCTATTGCATGACATCGGGCACGGCCCCTTCTCGCATGTGCTAGAAGACACGATTGTCCGGGGAATCTCTCATGAAGAAATCTCTCTCATGCTCATGGAGCGCATGAACAAGGAGATGAACGGCCAACTCGGACTCGCTATCCAAATCTTTAAGGATGAATATCCCAAACGCTTCCTGCATCAGCTCGTCAGTGGGCAGTTAGACATGGACCGATTGGATTATCTCCGTAGGGACAGCTTTTACACGGGTGTCAGCGAGGGCAATATCGGCTCGGCGCGTATCATTAAGATGCTCGATGTGGCAGACGACCGGTTAGTGGTTGAGTCAAAGGGGATTTATTCTATCGAAAACTTCCTTACCGCACGCCGGTTAATGTACTGGCAAGTTTATCTACACAAGACTTCCGTCGCTTACGAACGGATGCTTATCAGTGCCTTGCTTCGCGCTAAGGAACTCGCTTCGCAAGGGATAGAGCTATTCGCTTCTCCCGCCCTACGCTTTTTCTTATACAATGACATCGACCATGCCACATTCTGCGACAACCCGGAATGTCTGAAACAGTTTGTCCGGTTAGACGACAACGATATATGGACCTCTCTGAAAGTATGGTGCGACCATCCGGACAAGGTTCTATCCACGCTCAGCGCAGGCATGATTAACAGACGAATCTTTAAAGTAGAGATTTCATCTGAACCCATTGCAGAAGACCGAAAAAAAGAACTAATTTTGCAAATCAGCCAACAATTAGGCATTTCTCTTTCCGAAGCGGACTATTTTGTCTCGACCCCCAGCATCGAAAAGAACATGTACGACCCGGCAGATGATAGTATTGACATCCTTTACAAGGACGGCACAATTAAGAATATCGCAGAAGCATCGGACATGCTAAACATTTCCCTGCTATCTAAAAAAGTAAAAAAATACTATATCTGTTATTTAAGATTATACGGATAAATATAAAATATTCTGTCCGCAGGGCATATATTTCAAAAAAAAATCCGTTATTTGTGAACTAATTAAACTAACAAAAAGATATGGAGTTCTCAGCTAAGCAAATTGCATCATTTATTGGAGGGGAAATCGTAGGAGACGAAAACGCAACAGTACATACATTCGCCAAAATTGAAGAAGGAACACCCGGAGCGATCTCTTTCCTTTCCAACCCCAAATATACACACTATATTTACGAGACCCAATCCAGTATTGTACTGGTAAATAAAGACTTTATCCCTGAGCACAAGATTAAGGCAACACTTATCAAGGTGGACAATGCTTACGACAGTCTCGCCAAGTTGCTCAACCTCTACGAAATGAGCAAGCCGAAAAAACAAGGTATAGACTCATTGGCCTTCGTCTCTCCAAGTGCGGTCATTGGTAAAAATGTATATATCGGAGCCTTCGCATATATTGGAGAGAATGTCATTATAGGCGACAACACTCAAATATACCCTCACACATTTATTGGCGACGGGGTTAAAATCGGAGAAAACTGCCTACTCTATTCTCACGTAAATGTTTATCACGACTGCCGCATTGGTAACGAATGTATTTTGCATTCCGGAGCGGTAATCGGAGCCGATGGATTCGGGTTCGCCCCAACCCCAGACGGCTATGAAAAAATTCCCCAAATTGGTATCGTGATTCTGGAAGATAAAGTAGATATAGGAGCCAACACATGCGTAGACCGCGCCACAATGGGAGCTACAATTGTACATAAGGGAGCTAAAATAGATAATCTGGTACAAATAGCCCATAACGATGAAATCGGTTCAAATACAGTTATGGCCGCTCAAGTAGGAATAGCAGGTTCCACGAGAATAGGAGAATGGTGCATGTTCGGCGGACAAGTCGGAATCGCCGGCCATATCAAGATTGGCGATAGGGTCAACTTGGGAGCGCAATCCGGTGTGCCAAGTGGAATTAAGGAAGGAAGCACGCTTATAGGTACTCCTCCGATGGAGCCTACCGCCTATTTTAAAGCCGCGGTTATGGCAAAGAAGTTGCCTGACATGTACAAAGAGTTGAATAATCTACGCAAAGAAATAGAAACATTAAAACAACAATTAAATAAGTAACCAATGCTTAAACAAAAGACGCTGAAAAATAGCTTTTCACTAAGCGGAAAAGGCCTACATACCGGATTAGACCTTACTGTCACATTTAATCCAGCTCCGGAAAATCATGGTTACAAGATACAACGTATTGACTTGAAAGAGCAGCCTATCATTGACGCAGTGGCCGACAATGTAACAGAGACTGTACGGGGAACCGTACTATCAAAGAACGATGTTAAAGTAAGTACTGTAGAACACGGCATGGCCGCCCTATACGCATTAGGCATTGACAATTGCCTAATTCAAGTGAATGGTCCAGAATTTCCAATATTAGATGGAAGCGCTCAATACTACGTTCAAGAAATAGAACGTGTAGGCATTGAAGAGCAAAATGCAGTAAAGGATTTTTATATCATTAAGTCTAAAATTGAATTTAGAGATGAAGAAACAGGTTCTTCTATTATTGTATTGCCCGATGAAGATTTTAGTCTGAACGTTTTAGTCTCATACGATTCTACTATCATTCCAAATCAATTTGCTACCCTTGAGGATATATCTAAATTCAAGGACGAAATTGCCGCTAGCCGTACATTTGTTTTTGTCCGTGAAATAGAACCTCTCTTATCTGCAGGATTGATCAAAGGAGGGGATTTAGACAATGCCATTGTAATCTATGAGCGTAAAATGTCACAAGAGAACTTTGATAAACTAGCGGATATCATGGGAGTTCCTCACATGGATGCTAACCAATTGGGCTATATTAATCATAAGCCACTAGTTTGGCCAAATGAATGCGCACGTCATAAACTCTTGGATGTAATAGGCGACTTAGCTTTAATCGGGAAACCAATTAAAGGACGCATCATAGCGACCCGTCCCGGCCATACCATTAATAACAAGTTTGCCCGTCAAATGCGTAAAGAAATTCGTCTACATGAAATTCAAGCTCCAAGTTACGATTGTAATCGCGAACCGATTATGGATGTAAATCGTATCCGCGAATTACTACCGCATCGATATCCTTTTCAACTAGTCGATAAAGTTATCGAAATCGGAGCAAATTATATTGTCGGCATCAAAAATGTAACATCCAATGAACCTTTTTTCCAAGGACATTTCCCTCAAGAACCTGTAATGCCGGGAGTATTACAAGTAGAAGCAATGGCGCAAACTGGTGGATTACTTGTCTTAAATTCTGTAGACGAGCCAGAACGTTACTCTACTTATTTTATGAAAATAGATGGAGTAAAATTCCGCCAAAAAGTTGTCCCGGGAGATACCTTAATTTTCCGAGTAGAGCTATTGGCTCCTATCCGCAGAGGCATTTCTACAATGAAAGGTTATGTTTTTGTAGGAGAAAAAGTGGTTTGCGAAGCTGAGTTCATGGCACAAATAGTAAAAAACAAATAACTATTACAACATTAAACGCTAAGATTAGAAAACAAGATAAAGTAACCTCAAACTTACATTTATAGTTTAATTTTTATATTATTATGATAAGTCCTTTAGCGTATATTCACCCTGAAGCAAAAATTGGTAGAAACGTAGAAATTGCCCCATTCGTATTTATCGACAAGAATGTGACAATCGGAGATAATAATAAAATTATGGCTAATGCCAATATTCTATACGGTGCACGCATAGGTAATGGAAATACAATATTCCCGGGGGCGGTTATTGGAGCCGTGCCTCAAGACTTGAAGTTTCGAGGAGAAGAAACTACCGCAGAAATTGGAGACAATAATCTGATTCGTGAAAATGTAACCATCAATCGCGGGACAGCGGCTAAAGGGCGCACGATTGTTGGCAGTAACAATCTACTAATGGAAGGCGTGCATGTAGCTCATGACGCCCTCATAGGCAATGGGTGCATCATTGGTAATTCAACTAAAATGGCAGGGGAAATTATCATTGACGACAACGCCATTATCAGTGGAGGTGTACTAATGCACCAATTTTGCCGCGTAGGTGGATACGTAATGATTCAAGGTGGCTGTCGTTTCAGCAAAGATATTCCACCATACATCATCGCCGGACGAGAACCTATCGCCTTTAGCGGCATTAATATCGTAGGATTACGCCGCCGAGGGTTTTCCAACGAAACGATAGAAAACATTCATAATGCCTACCGCATAATCTATCAAAGTGGATTAAACACCACAGACGCTTTAAGCAAGATAGAGGAAGAAGTTGAGAAGACTCAAGAAATAGAATATATTATTGATTTTATCCGCCATTCGGCACGAGGAATTATAAGATAAAAACAACCACAGTTATGATATACAGATTTACAATTATATCCGATGAGGTAGACGACTTCATCAGAGAAATACAGATTGATCCTGAAGCTACTTTCTATGATTTCCACAAAGCCATATTGAAATCAGTAGGGTATACAGATGACCAAATGACTTCTTTTTTCATCTGCGACGATGATTGGGAAAAAGAAAAGGAAGTTACTTTGGAAGAGATGGATGATAATCCCGAGATAGACAGTTGGATTATGAAAGAAACCGCTATCAATGAATTAGTAGAAGAAGAAAGGCAGAAGCTACTTTATGTTTTCGACTACATGACCGAGCGTTGTTTCTTCATTGAATTGACCGAGATTATCACCGGAAAAAATATGGAAGGAGCGAAATGCACAAAGAAAAAAGGAGACGCTCCTAAACAAGTCATGGACTTTGAAGAGATGGAGTCAAAGACAAGTTCAAATATAGACTTGGATGAGAACTTTTACGGAGACCAAGACTTTGACATGGAAGACTTTGACCAAGATGGCTTTGATATGGGTGGTACAAGTAACCCTTACGACGAAGACAAATATTAAATTCTACACTTAAAACTCTCTGCCAATCAATGTCAACGCTCATTGTGCTGATAGGGCCTACTGCAGTAGGTAAAACCGAGTTAAGCCTCCGATTGGCAGAGAGTTTTCATACTCACATTATTTCCGCAGACTCAAGGCAGCTATACGCTGAACTAAAAATCGGAACAGCCTCTCCTACCCCAGAACAACTTCAACGGGTTCCACATCATTTTATCGGCACGCTTCACCTTACCGACTATTACAGCGCCGCCCAATATGAACAAGAAGCGATAGAAATCATCAATCAGCTTTTCGCCCAACATAAAGCGGTTATCCTTACCGGAGGATCCATGATGTACATAGACGCTGTCTGCAAAGGAATAGATGACATTCCAACCGTAGATACGGAAACGCGGCAACTGATGTTAAAAAAGTATGAAGAGGAAGGATTAGAACGGCTATGTTCCGAGCTTCGCCTATTGGATCCAGAATATTACCGCAACGTAGACCTAAAAAATCCCAAACGAGTGATTCACGCTTTAGAGATTTGCTACATGACAGGAAAGACCTATACGTCTTTTCGTACTAAGCAAAAGAAACAGCGTCCCTTCCATATTCTAAAGATAGGATTGATCCGTGACCGGGAAGAGCTATACAAGCGAATCAACAGCCGCGTAGACCTGATGATGGAAGAAGGCTTATTGTCCGAAGCGCAAGCCTTGCTCCCTTACCGGGAGTTAAACGCGTTAAACACGGTAGGGTATAAGGAACTGTTCAAGTACTTTGACGGCGAATGGACGCTGCCCTTCGCCATTGAAAAGATTAAGCAGAACTCTCGCATTTATTCCCGAAAACAGATGACATGGTTCAAACGAGACGAAAGCATCCGGTGGTTTCATCCAGAACAAGAGACGGAGATACTTTCCTACATTCACCACTCCTTACAGGCTGTCGGTGGAGAACAACGCACGCCGTTTTAGCGTCCACTCTCATTTATCGGCAGAGCCTATACGCAATACCTCATTCTCAAAATCATCCTTATTGCCTATGGATTTATTCCTCATCTTCGTACGATAATTATAGACCGTACTTGTAGAACATCTTAAGAAACTGGCTATCTTGACTCCATCGTTAATACCTAAACGTAAAAGCGCATAAATGCGAAGCTCCTTATTCAACAATGTACCAGTTTTAGGTATAATTTGCTCTCCCTCTTTCAATAAAGCGTTAAAGTCCGAAATAAAGGTCGGATAAAGATTCAAGAAAAT
This sequence comes from uncultured Bacteroides sp., assembly GCA_949285075.1. Taxonomy (GTDB): domain Bacteria; phylum Bacteroidota; class Bacteroidia; order Bacteroidales; family Bacteroidaceae; genus Bacteroides. Next base: position 35,948 of record CASDXF010000030.1, read on the forward strand.
ATTATCAAAATGACTATACAAGGCATCCAACTCTTCATTGATGTTAGCCGTTGATTTCAATTGCTTTACCAACGCTTCGTAACGACGATTTATCGCCAACTTATACAACGAGTTCTGGTACTCCTCCATTCTATTAATATAGTTGGAGCATAAGTCAAAGAACTGTGCGATAAACTGCTCCTTGACCTTATTCGTTTCTTGCAACTGTTGGTTTCTACAATGCAACTGGTCATTAACGTCATTCAGCGCCTTATTCAAGTCCTGCAATTTCTTATTGGTAACGGAAAGCGTTTCCTTAATCTGCTTCATCTTCTTCATCTGGCGATAAATATAGATTACCAATACGACCAGAAAGACAAAAAAGACCGTTATCAATATCAGAAAGACGATTAAGCTCGACTTTATCTTGGCCTCCTGCTCCTGATAAGCGGTACTGATGACCGAATAAAACCCGTTTATCTGTGTGGCGCGAAATTGGATGCCCGAAGCTATCGCCTCGTCAATAGCTGTTTGCGTATACTTGAAGGCTTTCTTCAAGTCGTTATCATCATAGCTGATAATCGCCAGATTCTGCAATGAAACATTTTCACGTGTAGCATTGATAATATCGGCAATAGCGGATTGCATGAAATATTTCTTTTCCATTTCCGACTGCTTATTCTTCCGGCTTATCATCGCGAGCTCGCAGGTTATAATCGCATAGTCAGGACTGCCAATCTCCTCAATAGCCAACAGTTCCAACAACTGCCTTTCCGCCTCTTTCAAGTTACGGGGAGCTATACGATTGGTGATATAGCACACCTTATAGTTCGTGGTATTAGGATCCGCATTGTCAAGAAACAGATTAAGATACTTGTCCACCTGATGCCGATATTGCTCATGCCGTGTAGTAGAGATGGAATAATACTCCCAGAAGCGACGATAAATGTCATAATAAGAAGACAGCAGCTCTCTCGATAGCTGCGAAGGATCGATGTTCTCCAATATAAGCTCGGCTTCCCTGTACATCCCCCCCATAGAATACGACCAAGACAGTTTCAGGTTAGCGTCTATCTCCTGCTCGCGCTCCCCTAAGGCGATAGCAATGTCTACATTCCGCTTTATATAATGAACGGCGGAATCTACGTTAAACTTCTTGTACTCGTCATATAACTTTTGATTCAACGCGTATTCCTCCAGAATACCCGCATTCTTCAGCTTCAGTTTTATTTTCTTTATACGCTCCTCCTTTATCTTAACGAAATTGCGTTCGTTATCAATAAGGTGGCTCAACGAGTCTGACAACGCCTTCAGCTCATCGTTCGCATAGCAGCAAGGAGTGAGAACGCAAAAAAATATTAGTAAATATTTTTTCAAATATTTGATATCTATGTTCATGTTTGTTCCGTTTAAGAGTTAACAAAGTTATAAGCATTATCTCATTTCACAAATTAAAATTGAATAAAAATGGTAAATCGCTTCCTATACTTAACGTTTTTCCGATTCCACTCGCCTAATCTCAGCCGTCCCTACCCTACTTCAGGCTCAATAAAACCAAGCTCATCCCGACATAATCGGTATCGCCCCGTTTTCATTCGTCTAACGGACAGCCATACGACACGATACGTAACGATTTTTACCCCATTTTCAAAAGGAGTAAACGGAGAAAAGCAGACATACCACGGCCATAGCCATGTGTGCCCATTTCCTTTCAATTGTTTTGTTCATAATAATAATTTTGCGGTGTCTGACTCCCCTGATGCCATTTGAAAAAGTCGGAAACAAGTCTGCACACATCAAAAACTACAAGACGGATTTCTTGGTGAACCTCCACAACCTTTCAACCCAAATCAGTCATTAGAAGGACTCTTGACAGGAACGAATACACCGCCACAACGCTCAGCGCAAAAGCACCTTATTATCAACAACTTAATTCCATCCCGAGAAATAGCCCCATTTCTCGCGAGCCGCCGCCCTATTTCTCACGAGCCATAGGGCTGTCTTTCGCGAGCCACAGGGCAGGCTGACAAACGGAGAAGGTTTAACGTAAATCCTCCTCATTGCGGAAACGAAAAACACGCTTGAAAGATTCTCTCTTTTGACCAGATATTTGAGGGCAGAAAACCGTATAAATATGCAGTTTTTTACATATCCGTTTCACTAAAAAGAGATTTCCGCCCAACGGATTTCGAGGCCAAATCTTAGAAGCTGTTTTGAATTTCTCCAAAAAGTTTTTCTTAGCTTGATATATCCGTTTTCAAAACAGCTTCTTAAAAACAGCACATTTTCGCAGGTTCCGTCAATCCCGTTCAAAGCGTTTGCGATACGCCCCGAATATTCCGGATAGTTCGGATAATATGTTTACCTTTGGGCGACTTTTAAAGAAACGAACTTGAAACAAACGGAAAAAAATGAATAAAGCGGGCTATTTACTTTTGGCCATTCTCATCGGCCAAGCGCTAATCGGTTGCCGCTCCGCTTCAGGAAGCCTGAAGGTGGAGGACTGGACCGTTACGTACAATCAGCAGACTAACGGCGTTGACATCCGCAAGGGGAAGTCAACGCTATGGGAAGGCGTTTATCCCTCGTTCAAGATGGACGATGAACTGATAACGCCCGATGATTACGCCACGCACAGCGTCTCCTCCCAAAGGCACGAAGACCTGTTCGGAAAAGGAAAACTCTATCGGGTGACCCATACCGGCCGGGGACTGCCGACTCTCGTCCAATCGTTTTACGTCTACCCCAAGCGGGACTTCATATTGACCGAGTTCACGATTGAGAGCGAGCGGGAAATATCCTCCAACTACATGGCTCCGGTGAACCTCGACTCGTTTGACGGGCAGATACGGCGGGACGAGCATTGCCGCATACTCGCCATACCTTTCGACAACGACAAGTGGGGACGATACAAGTCGCTGCCCATGCCTTGCAAGGACGTGAGGAGCTATGAGGTGACGGCCATATTCAACAACGAGAGCCGCAGGGGTACAGTGATAGGCTCGGTAGAACACGACTCATGGAAAACGGCCGTTACCGTGGACAGGTGCTCGGCGGAGGGAATAAAGGGAGTGCGCTGCTACGGAGGAGTAGCGGACGAGCAGACGAGAGACTCAAAGGCCCACGGCCGGCTGAAAGGGAGAGTGATTAAATCGCCCAAGATACTTATCGGAGATTTCGCAGACTGGAGGGACGGCATGGAGACGTACGCAGAGGCGAACGCCACCATCGCCCCACCCCGGGCTTGGGAAGGAAGCGTCCCGTTCGGTTGGAACAGTTGGGGAGTATTGCAGTTCGGCCTGACGCATCAGAAAGCCGTCGAGATCTCGGATTTCTTCGCGGAACATTTGCAGCGCAACTCCTTTATCAGCCCGGACAGCACCGTCTACATAGGCTTAGACTCCGGTTGGAACAGCTTTACGGAAGAACAGCTGTCCGACTTCACAAAGCGTTGCCGGCGCAACGGACAGAAGGCGGGAGTGTACTGGACTCCCTTCACCGACTGGGGACGAGACCCGGAAAGAGACTTCGAGGACTGTCCACAATATAAATATAAAGATGTGTATCTGTACGCCAACGGAAAGCCGCAGGAACTGGACGGGGCGTATGCGCTCGACCCTACCCACCCGGCTGTGGAAGAGGCCATGAGGAAGAAGTCGGCGCTTTTCCGCAAGATAGGCTTCGAGTACGTAAAGATGGACTTCATGACACACGGCGCGATGGAAGCCGACAGTTGGTACAAAGACGATATTCGCACGGGAATGCAAGGATACAATTACGGCATGAAGCTGTTGGACGAATACTTCAAGGATATGTATATCAACCTATCCATCTCTCCCCTCTTCCCGGCCCAGTACGCGCAATCGAGACGAATCGCCTGCGATGCGTGGAACAAGATAAAAGATACGGAGTACACGATGAACGCCCTATCCTACGGGTGGTGGTTGGACAAAGTGTATCAGTACAATGACGCGGACCATATCGTGCTTAAAGACGCAGAAGAAAGCGAGAACAAAGCGAGAGTCACGTCCGGCATCATCACGGGACTGTACATCTTGGGGGACGACTTCAGCGCGGGCGGAGACGACGAAGCGAAACGCAGGGTGGCGAAGTACACGACCAAGCCCGAAATAAACGCCATAGCCGACGGACAGTCCTTCCGGCCGGTAGAGGGCGACGGAGAGATGTCCGAGCACCTTTTCGTAAAGTCAGGCAGGGACGGAAACGTCCTCTTGGCCGTTTTCAACTATTCGGAAAAGGAACTGAACGAAACCGTCTCATTGGAACGGATAGGCCTGAAGGCGGAAAAGACGTACAAGGTAAAGGAGCTGTGGAGCGGAAAAGAGACGACAGCCCAAGCGAACCTAAGCTATACGGTTCCTCCAAAAGACGTTTTGCTGTTTCAGATTAATGAGGGACACTGACTATTCAATTCCATCGAAAAGAAAATCATTAAAATATAGCGGATTATCGCATAAATTCTCTACTTTTGTAATCGGATTGAGGCAACTCTTTCCAAGACATACTTTGAAAATAAGAAGCGTTGTGCTTTTCTTGCGAGTGTAAAGCCTGAGAAACTTAACAATCGTATGACAAGAAGGCATAGTGGTTCTCACGCTATAGCGTGGGCTGCTATTACCATATCCAAGGGACTGTGAAGACAGGAGGAATATAAATATGAATAAAACTGCTAAGATCGTCGTAACGATTATTGTCGTTTTTGCATTTTTCTTACTTTTTGCTTTGGTAAATGCAGGTAGAGAAGCATCGGGACATAGTACTCCGGGAATTTTAGGGTTAATTCTTTTAGCTGCTGCTTATGGCGCAATCAGAGCCATATGGAAAAGTGGAAAAGATAACAATAATAACTATCCTGATTCAATGCTCCAAAAATAAAGTATTGTACTATGTTCAAAGATTATTATAAAATCCTTGGCATAACTCAACAAGCATCTACTCCGGAAATCAAGTCTGCTTATCGTGCAATGTCCATGCAATGGCATCCAGATAAGAATCCCGGGGTAGATGTGACTGCAATCATGCAAGATATAAATGAAGCCTATGCCATACTTAAGGATGAGGATAAACGTCGTAGGTATGATGAAGAATATGATAGATTTATCAAGCAATACCACGATGATTTGACTTTACATGAAGACAGAAAATGTAACCATGAATCTGCCAATCAAAATCATTCGTCACGTTGGGTATATGACTATGATATTCAAGATGAAACCCTGAAAGAAGACATTAAAACAGCCAGACAATATGCAAAAGACCTCGTTGAAGAGTTCATAAAATCATTTAAGAATGCATCTAAAAACGCAGCAAAGGGGGCATGGTCTGGCGCAAAGGGTTATGTGTACGTTGCCATAATTATGACATTGATTGGTATTGTCATTAAAACTTGTCATTCAGCAAATAATATTGCTTCATATTCAGAATTTTATGAACCAATTGACAGTTTCAATGCACAAGTGGACGAAGAAATTGCAAAACTTCCTGTTCCTATCAAGCTTTTACCATCTTTTACAACACCTGAAAATTGGACTAAGTATGCAATAGGCAATAACGCTTTTTCGGTATCAGTTCCAAACACTGTAGAATTGCGTCATGAATACGATAGTTATACTCGTCAGTTGCAAGAATTAGGATTTGTATGTAATTCAGATAGAGTGGTATTCCAACAAAAAGGTCTCTCTCGTAAGAAAAAGGATGCCTATAACCATTATTGCAGGATTATTATTTTGCATACGATAGGAAATGCAGGCGATTTCCCTCACTCTTATGAGGCAGAGTATATCGACTATGAAACAAAATCGTTTTTGAGAGATTTGGTTTTATCGGAATTGGGTCCAACATACAAGTTGCTAGATGAGCCTGATTATGAGTGGATATGTATTGAAACTATGAATGCACTAGAAATCAAATACCGCAGAAGCGGAAGTGAAGGAAATACAACAGCATGTACTATGTACTTGCTTTTCAATTATAACGAAATGGTAAAAATAGTTGTGTCTTATCGTGAACAAGAGAAAGATATATGGTTGCCAGATTTAAATAATGTAATTAGAACTTTTAAATGGGATTGATATATGAAAAGAATAAAATAATATGTTTGATAGCTTTCTTTCTGTTTGTTACACATCAGTATAGATATTTATATCTATGAGAGAGGGGGACATGATGTCTATTTAGGAAAATAGAATGTAAACAAATATAATTCCAAATCTACATGGGATGAATCTGGAACGTATGAGGTGAATATAATTCATGCAGTCCTTTTAATGCTCATGCGACCTATCCATCTGTATTGGTTGATTCAAAAAAGAAAATTTTATGGGTATTTCACGGTCAACAATATAAAAGTAATCTAGCGGTTTTTGACCTTGTAAACACATTATATGTGAATATTACAAATATATACGTGAAGATGTGAGCGATTGGTACAATAAAAATGCAAACTATATTTATAAGGCTTGAGAATGAGAAAATGGGAAGAAGCCAAACCTCTATTGTAATGCGCATAGGGAAATTGGAAGGTAAACAATAATAAAAACGCTCATTGTGTTTTTCCTTCGATAAATTGTGCTACCTTCACATATGAAGAGTTGTTTGACAGAGAAACATTGCAAATCACAGAAATCGAAACAATTTTCAAGTCATGATCTCAGTCTTTGAGAAAAGCTCTTTAGTGGCTTATTTCTAATCTATTCTTATTCATGTGATGGATTTTTCTAAAAAAGTGTTCCATACAAAACGGATTTAGCGAAAACAAGTATCTTTGCGCCACATATTCCGCACTTAACCAAGAAACGTATGACGAAAGCCATTTTTTTTGATATTGACGGAACATTAGTCAGCTTCCGCACGCACCATATACCCTCCTCTACGATAGAGGCTATTAAGGAGGCCCGCGGCAAAGGGGTCAAAATATTCATCGCTACGGGACGGCCTAAGATTCTGATAAATAACCTGTCTGAACTGCAAGACCTTGACCTCATCGACGGTTATGTAACCATGAACGGAGCCTATTGTTTCGTTGGGGAGCAAGTGATTTATAAGCACGCTATTCGTCCGGAAGAGGTCAGGGCGATGGGTGAGTTCTGCGAGCGCAAGGGGGACGCATGCATCTTTGTCGAGGAGCACGCCATCTCCGTATGCCGGCCCAATGAATTAGTAAAGAAGATTTTCTACGATTTTCTCCACGTAGATGTCATTCCCACCGTCACACTGGACGAGGTGATAAACAATGAAATCATTCAGCTGACACCCTTCATCACCGAAGAGGAAGAAAGAGAAGTGCTGCCGTACATACCCAACTGCGAAATAGGCCGTTGGTATCCGGCGTTCGCCGACATTACCGCCAAAGGGGTGACCAAACAAGTGGGCATCGACGCGATTATCAAACACTTCGGTATAAAGTTGGAAGAGACGATGGCTTTCGGCGACGGTGGAAACGACATCAGTATGTTGCGCCACGCCGCTATCGGAGTAGCGATGGGGCAAGCTCGGGACGAAGTGAAAGCCGCGGTGAACTACGTGACAACCTCCGTCGACGAGGACGGTATCAGTCACGCGATGAAGCACTTTGGAATTATCTGACAGATGAACAATATCATAGACGCAGATAACTCCGCCTTTCAAGATGCGCTTAACCTGATTAAGTACACTCGCCAATCGGTATTCCTTACCGGAAAAGCGGGTACGGGGAAGTCTACCTTCCTGCGTTACGTCTGCGAGCATGTGAAAAAGAAGCATGTCGTACTCGCTCCTACCGGCATAGCGGCCATTAACGCGGGAGGGAGCACGATACACAGCTTCTTTAAACTACCTTTCCATCCGCTACCCCCCGACGACCCGAACCTGAGCCTGCAACGAGGACGCATCCATGACTTTTTCAAATACACTAAAGCCCATCGCAAGCTACTCGAACAGTTAGAGCTTATCATTATTGACGAGATCTCGATGGTGAGAGCCGACATAATAGATGCCATTGACCGCATCCTGCGTGTATATTCGCACAACTTACGGGAACCCTTCGGAGGGAAACAGTTGCTGTTAGTAGGCGACGTGTTCCAACTTGAACCCGTGGTAAAAGCTGACGAACGGGAAATCCTGAATCGCTTTTATCCCACCGCTTATTTCTTTTCCGCACGTGTTTTCTGTCAGATAGACTTAATCTCCATCGAATTACAGAAAGTCTACCGGCAGACGGACTCGGTATTCATCGGCATTCTCGACCGTATCCGGAACAACGCGACAGGCGCTTCCGACTTACAACTGTTAAACATGCGTTACGGAGCTCAACCGGAGACTTCGGAAACGGACATGCACATCACGCTCGCTACTCGAAGAGATACGGTAGACGCCATCAACGGAAAGAAACTCGCGGAACTCCCGGGAGAGGAAATCACCTTCGCAGGGACAATAGACGGAGACTTCCCAGAAGGGAGCCTGCCCACCTCGCAAGAACTGGCATTAAAAGTCGGAGCGCAAGTCATCTTCATCAAAAACGATTTTGAGCGGCGATGGGTGAACGGAACCATCGGAGTCGTGTCCGGAATCGACGAGGAAGAAGAGACTATCTACATCGTTACAGATACCGGTAAAGAATACGACGTGAAACGGGAAACGTGGCGTAACATCCGCTACCGCTACAATGAAAAGACAAAAGAAATAGAAGAGGAAGTATTGGGAAGTTTCACGCAATACCCCATCCGCTTGGCATGGGCCATTACGATACACAAGAGTCAGGGGCTAACCTTTAGCCGGGTAGTCATAGACTTTACGGGTGGAGTGTTCGCCGGAGGACAGACTTATGTAGCGCTAAGCCGTTGCACCTCCCTCGAAGGAATCTATCTGAAGAAGCCCATTACCCGAGCGGACATCTTTGTAAAACCGGAAATCGTAAATTTCGCTTCCCGGTTCAATAACCGTCAGGCTATAGACAAGGCAATGAAACAGGCGCAGGCCGACATTCAATACGCGGCAGCCGCTAAAGCCTTCGACAAGGGAAACATGGAGGAATGCTTAGAGCAGTTTTTCCTCGCCATCCATTCACGCTACGATATTGAAAAGCCCGTTCCTCGCCGATTGATACGCCGGAAGCTCAATGCCATCAATACGCTACGGGAGCAGAACCGAAAACTCAGGGAACAAATGGCGACCCAACAGAAACAGTTGCGCCGATACGCCCTCGAATATGTGCTGATGGGGAACGAATGTATTACACAAGCCCACGACGCACGAGCCGCAATAGCCAACTACGACAAGGCGCTCAACCTCGACCCCGACTGCATGGACGCTTGGATACGGAAAGGCATCACGCTATTCAACGAAGAAAAATATTTCGACGCGGAGAACTGCTTCAATAAGGCCGTCCATCTCCGTCCTACCGACTTCAAGGCTATCTACAACCGGGGAAAGCTCCGCCTACAACTAGACAACACGGACGGCGCGCTCGCCGACTTGGATAAGGCTACCTCCCTAAAGCCTGAACACGCCGGAGCGCACAAGCTCTTTGGCGACGCCTTGCAGAAAGCGGGAAAAGAGGACGAGGCCGCTCTGCAATGGCGAATAGCGGAAGAGCTGAAAAAAAGGAACTTAAACAAACGCTAATCGTTTGTTTTTTATCCGTGAAAATGTACTTTTGCGGAAAGATATACACCTTCTTGGTTAATTATTTAGAAAGTAAATATGAAAAGACCTCTTTTTTTTCTCCTGATAACCGCAGTGGGACTATACGCCTGTACAGACAATGACGTTTCCTACACAATGATTGCAAACGACAACACCCAGTATGAGCTTTCCGAAGATGACATTATTAAAGGAAGAATGCGAATCAAGCTAAAAGAAGAGCCGGAACAAGCGGGAGTAAGAAGCGCCGATGGCAAAATAAGTACGGGTGTACGCTCTTTGGATGACATCGCTTCCGGACTGCGCATCACACGTATGGAGCGCACATTCCCCTATACGGAAAAGTTTGAGGAACGCACTCGCAAAGAAGGCTTGCATTTGTGGTACGACGTATGGTTCTCGGAGGAGATCACCACTACCCGAGCGGTCGAGGAAGTCGAAGCTATAGAAGATATAGAAATAGCGTGCCCTGTACGTAAAATCAGTTCACGCTCGGTCTCTTTACCGTGGAACGACCCTTACCTCTCCTATCAATGGAATTTCTCAAATCCCGGAACAGAAAACTGGCAAGCGGCGGAAGCGGACATACGGCTTTCTTCGGACACATGGGAAAAGTATAATGGAGACCCAAGCATCATTGTCGCTATCGTAGACGAAGGTATCTATATGGAACATCCCGACTTACAGGCAAACATCTGGACTAACCCGGAAGAAATTGCGGATAACGGAATAGACGACGACGGGAACGGATACGTTGACGATGTAAACGGATACAACTTCTATAGCGGCTCTCCCTCTATGGACGTTCCTTACGACCACGGAACGCATGTAGCGGGTATTATCGGAGCCGTCAACAATAACGGCGTAGGCGTATGCGGCATTGCCGGAGGAAACGGAGAACCGAATAGCGGAGTCAAGTTGATGTGTTGTCAGATTATCGCATACGACAGCTACAACAACAAAGGCGCAGAAGCCATCAAATACGCAGCGGACAACGGAGCCGTAATCTGCCAGAATAGTTGGGGATACACCGGAGAAATAGACCCTGCCGACAAAGCCGCAATTGATTATTTCGTTAAATATGCCGGGTGCGACAATGAGGGCAACCAACTTCCTGACAGCCCGATGAAGGGAGGTATAGTTTTGTTTGCCACCAACAACCATAATACGTCAAGTGCCAGTGACGCTACTCCAGCCGATTATGAGAATGTAATAGGAGTAGCCGCTTTGAGGCCAGACTATCAAAAGGCTTCCTATTCCGATTACGGCGATTACATTGACATCAGCGCTCCGGGTGGAGAAAGACCGGCAAATATAATGGATGCGGAAGGAGCACAAATTTACAGTACTGTAGAATACGGGGATTATGACTATCTGTTCGGAGCTTCTATGGCATGCCCTCACGTCTCCGGAGTGGCCGCTCTAATCATCGAAAAGTATGGGGTAGAGAAACCGGGATTTACCGCTGAACAGCTAAAGGAAATCTTACTTGGCACAGCCTATGCCATAGATGAGTATAATCCCCGATACGTAGGAATGCTAGGTAGCGGATGTGTAAATGCGTCAGCAGCGTTGAGTGACGATTCGCCCGTAGCAAACAGCCAATCATTTCTCATAAGGACAAATCCTGTAACTGACGGGACATTAAGATTTCGTGCCGGCTCGGCTTTGGCCGGAGACGCGACAATATCTATATACAATAGTATAGGAACTGTCGTTCTGCGCACGAACATCCGAACAAGTCAGTACATTGACAGCTCAATAGATATTAGTAAATTGTCAGCCGGATACTATACGTTAACATACGAGCATGACAGCAATACGATAAAAGAAAAATTCATCAAGTATTAACAACTTAGCGAGAGGATAGGCATGAAGGTCAGTTTAAGTTTTTTCGCTTAACGGAATAACATTCTTTATTCTTGTACAACAAGCTACAGACTCTTGTACATCAGTGTCCTTACTCATGTACAACAATCGAACAACTCTTGTACATGAATAAAAGCACTTATGCGCATCCTAATTTATATTGCAGTATTTATATAATTTGAAAGATATGAAAATGAGAAAAATATTTGTCGGACTCCTTTCTCTTTGTTTTTCATTGGAGCATTCTATAGCCCAAGATGAAATCACTCCCATTAATACGGGAGCGGCAAATTTTCTAACGCTCATGACCAACGCTCGTTCCGCAGGAATGGGAGGCGTATATATACCGGAGAATAACGACGCTGTTTTCCAGAACGGGGCTATGGCAGCGATTAATCCCCAAAAGGGAGGCCTCACTTACAGTTTTTCATCAATCATGCGTTGTTATGAATCGGGACATTCCCTCAATAGTGTCGCAGGCTTTTATAAGCTCAGTCGCTATGGCGTTGTGTTAGGTGGATTTAGGTATTATCACTACCCCGAAGTGATAATGAGCGACTACAACACGGATATTTCATACAATATCCGGCCTAAAGAATGGGCGATTGATTTAGAGCCTCGGAGAAGCTAAAGCCGCCAATGCGGCCGCATTTGATTTAGGGGCTGTCTATCAACGTAATATTCATATTTTAAATGGCGGATATTGGACGGTAGGAGCGCAAATCAGTAATTGGGGAACAAAAATTAAATATATAGATAATGCGGAAGCCTTGCCGACCTCCGTGAAAGCAGGCGGTTCTTTTGACGTCTCGTTCCTTCCCGAGCATCATTTAATGGTAGCCGTCGATTTGGGCTATCGACTATCTCCCTCCGACGTACAAGCGTTAAATGTCAACGCAGGCGCAGAATATGCATTAAAGGAGCACCTTATGCTTCGAGGAGGTTACCACTATGGAGATAAAAAGAAAGGAGACACCAGTTACGCCACAGCAGGAATAGGCCTGCAATATTATGGAATACAGGCCGATTTCTCATGGTTGTTCGCAGACGAAGAAACCCCTTTAAGAAATTCATTGCATTTCTCTCTTGGCTATTCATTTTAAAATGGCGTGATGAAGTTTGCATAAGCCATAATATATAGCGCATTATGAAGAAAAGATTAAAGATCACAATTACAATATTAGTAAGTTTCGGTCTATTAATGTTCTTGCTCCCTTTCGCACTTCAGGGAAGAATATCAAAAACTCTGAAAGAGAAAGGCCATGAAAAGCTCAATGCGCAATTCGATTTTAAAAGAGTTGATATCAGCTTATTCCGAAATTTTCCGAAGGTCTCCGTTATTCTTGAAGATTTTTATCTGAAAGGAATTGATGATTTCGCCTACGATACACTCATACAGATTCCCAAAGCCACTGCCGTCATTAATATATTCTCGTTATTAAGAAATAATGAGTACGACATCTCGAACATATGTATTGAGGATGCCCGTATACACGGAATAGTACTCCCTAACAATCAAGCAAATTGGGATATTATAAAGTCTGATACTGTGATAAAGACTAAGACAGGAACAAACGCTAAAACAGCACGGCCTACACACAACATCAAGCTGCAACATTTATCTTTTGAGAACTTGGATTTGATATATGATAATAAAAAAACAAACAAATATGTTTCCACTCAAGGAATCAACATCTCTTATTCAGGAGATTCTAAAACAGAAGGTTCTGAATTACATCTTAAATCAAAAGCAAAGGCGTTAACTTACAAGATTAACAAGGTTACTCTTCTTTACAATGCCAAAGCCTCTACCGATATCAATATAGACACAGATTTCGTCAACCGAAAATTTATTTTAAAGAATAGCACATTCCAAATAAACGCCGTTCAAGCGAGTCTTGACGGTTGGATTGCCTTTAAAGATACAGGAGTGAATCTAGACTTAAAGTTAAATACAGATGACATTAAATTTAAAGATCTACTATCATTGACGCCAACGATTTACGACAAAAGATTTTCTTGCTCAAAAACAGAAGGGACTGCAAGATTAACCGCATTCGCTAAAGGTAAATTACATAAAGACACTGTACCCGCGTTCGGCGTTGACCTGACGATAGAAGACGGTATGATTCACGGTCCTTCTCCATCTACTGGTATAGAACATATCAATGTCAATATCTGTGTTCAAAATCATGGAGGAAACATAGATAAGACAATTGTTAACATCCAACCTATCAGTTTTCACATTTCAAAGAATCCTTTCTCTTTTACAGCGACAATTAAAAGCCTGAAAGACCCTGATTTTAACGTCAGGACAAAAGGTATTATCGATTTGAGTATGTTACAACATATATATCCGATAATCGATACGCCCTTAAGCGGTGTTATCAAAACGGATATAGAAGCATCGGGCAAACTTTCTGACATTGAGAAAGAGCTGTATAATAAAGTAAAAATGAAGGGGACAATGGAATTGAACAATCTGAAAGTTACAATGAACAACATGCCTGACATAGATATTAAGAATTCGCTACTTACGCTTACTCCTCAATATGTCCTATTTAGTCAAACGAACATAAGCATGGGAAACAATAACCTATCCGTTAATTGTCATCTTAAAAACTATATGGGATACTTATTAAAAAGACATACGGTGAAAGGCACATTAGACATTCAATCAAATTTATTAAATTTAAATGAATTAATAACGGGAAATAATAATAAGAACGGTAACAAAAATAACTCATCTACCGATACTTTATCAATAACTGTTGCGGAGACAAAAAAAAACACAGTTATAATTCCGGAAAACATTGATATTCAGCTAAACGCGAAGTTGAACCAAGTATCACTTGATAAGACAGTATTTGACAATGTAAACGGAGAGATTCATATTAAGAATGGAATAATCAACATGAAGGGGATTTCCTGCAATTTATTAGAAGGAAATATCGCAATAAATGGCCATTACGCTACCACGAATATGGAAAATCCGAAATTGAAAGCCAATCTCAAGCTTACAAACATAAGCTTTCAACAAAGCTATAAAGAAGTGGAAATGATACGGAAATTAGCTCCAGTCTTCGAAAACATCAATGGTTATTTTTCCGGTGATATCCATATTGAAACCCAATTAGACAAGAACATCAATCCTATATTAGAGACAATGCAAGGAAAAGGAACTTTAGAAGTTCATGACATCAGTCTTAACGGAGTAGAGGTTATTAATCAAATCGCACATGCCATTAGACAACCCGACCTCAAACATGTAGAAATTAAAGATACAAAGGTAAATTTCACATTGCAAAATGGACGAATAGCGACAGAACCTTTTGACATCAGAGTGGGAGAATATATCTTAAATTTATCCGGCTCTACAGGACTAGATCAAACTATCGACTATACAGGAACGCTCAAAATCCCCATATCGAATCAACAAATAGCGATTGGACTGAAAATAAACGGACAACTCTCTTCTCCAAATGTGAGTATTGATAAGCATAGCCTGACTAATCAGGCTATAAAGCTCATGGCAAGAAAGTTCTTTCAATGAAATAAACATAAATAAATGAGTATGCTTTTAAAACTGTATGACAAGAACAATGACCCGCAAGACCTGCAACAAATCGTTGACACGCTAAATGACGGAGGAATCATTATCTATCCGACAGATACCATGTACGCTATCGGATGCCACGGACTAAAGGAACGGGCTATCGAACGTATTTGCCGCATTAAAGGAATAGACCCGCGAAAGAATAATCTTTCCATTGTCTGCTATGACCTAAGCAGCATCAGCGAATACGCCAAAGTAGACAACAACACATTTAAATTAATGAAACACTGTTTTCCCGGGCCTTTCACATTCATCTTAAACGGCACAACCCGCTTGCCTAAAATCTTCCGCAACCGTAAAGAAGTGGGCATTCGTATGCCAGACAATAACATCACCCGTGAGATTACCCGATTACTGGATGCTCCCATCATGACTACCACTTTACCTCATTCCGAGAACGAGGATTTGGAATATCTGACAGACCCTGAATTAATAGAGGAGAAGTTCAACGATATGGTAGATATCGTAATAGACGGCGGTATCGGTGGCATAGAGCCTTCAACGGTTATCAAATGCACAGGAGAGTTTCCCGAAATCATCCGCCAAGGAAAGGGAATACTTGAGCTTTAAATATTTTGGCTAGTCCCTAATACTTATATAAGTATTATAGAACTAGCCAAATTCTAACCTAACCTAACAATATTTACATCCTACGAATCCATATATTACGGAAACTGATTGGCTCACTCGGGTCTCCATGACTTTGCAGTAAGATAGGACCCGCTCCGTGTTTCACCACTCTAGGAAATCCGATATATTCCGTAGTTCCTAATATCATTGTATTATTCTGCAATACAACTCCATTCTGAATTACGGTAACCCTCGGATGCGTCCTATATGTTCCATCCTCCTTGAATACCGGCGCAGTATAAATAATGTCATACACATTCCATTCTCCCGGTTTACGCATGGCGTTTGCCAAAGGAGCGGTCTGCTTGTACATACTTCCAGCCTGTCCATTCACGTATGTAGAATTGTTATAGCTGTCCAACACCTGCAATTCATACATTCCTTGCAAATAAACGCCGCTATTTCCACGTGACTGACCCGTTCCTTGTATCGTTTTGGGTATTCTCCACTCAATATGAAGCTGAAAACTATCAAACTTCTCCTTCGTCTGAATATCTCCTTTACTTTTGTCTACCGTAAGAACGCCATCCTTCACTTTCCATTCAGCCGGTCCACCTTGCGTATTCTCCCATGCGGAAAGATCTTTTCCATCAAATAAAATAATGGCGTCTGAAGGAGCGGTAAAGCCTCCTCCGGGGAGATCCTTCCCCGGAGTTACAACAGGCGGAACAGGCTCGTAAAACTCAGACATTTCAGGTTTCATTCCTTCCTGCGCTGAAACGGCCAGACTACCTGTACAGGCTAAAAACACACCTATAAGAATTTTGGTATTCATCTTATAGCCTTAGTTAATCCATCACTTTCACCCTGATATTCCTGAACCACACGTCGTCACCGTGATCTTGGAAACCGATGAAACCCTCGTGGTTGTCGCCGCCACAGTTGTTCAGAAGGCTGAAAGCCAAGGGCCACTTCTCCTCGCTGAACTTGCTCGCCTGAAGCATCTCCGTCCACTGGGGA
>CASDXF010000031.1 GCA_949285075.1 uncultured Bacteroides sp.
TTACTTTTTCTTTTGCCATAATCATTGTTGTTTAAGGGTTACGGCGCAAAGGTAGGTTTAGGGAACATGCGTGTCAAGGCGGAAAATAGAATGGTTACTATATATGTTCCCTCAAAATGCCTGAAGGGAAAAAACTTTCTGAAGAAAAACGTAAAGACAAGAAATGCGGAATCAAGATTAATTAAGATATTCTGTTTAATCTGTATGAACTCTAACAATCTCCCGTTCTGAAATTAAAAAGACATTAGCATCCATTCTTTTAATATGGTTCACGAAGAATGTCTTACATAGAAAGTAAAAACATATAAACCACCAACGAAAAGAGTCAAGATACATCCGGAAAGGGCATTAAATACTCGCTCTTACACGGCTTAGCGTTTCGGGGGTCATCAACAAATAGGAAGCGATATCAACCAGAGGAGCACGTTTAATGATTTCGGGGTGAGCCTTGAGCAAAAGATTATAACGTTCTCGGGCTGTTTCAAAACGCCACGAGTCCGCCTTAATTTGTGATGTGATAAGGGAATGTTCCAGTATTTTTCTATATAGCATATTAATTTCCCAATTCTGCTCGCTCAATCGCATGATATCCTCATACGGAAACACATAAATGACGGCAGGTTCAAGCGTTTCAACTAGCAGCCGAGTCGGAACTCTACGCAACAGGCTTTCTATGCACATCAATATGCACCCTTCATAAGAGAAATGTTCAGTCACGTCTTTATTATTCTTATAGTAATATTGCCTAAGCATTCCCTTTCCCACAAAAACAATCTCATTAGCAATTTCTCCCTCTGGCAAAACAATAGTTCCCTTCGGGTATTCTTCTCGTATTAAGAACTTTTCTATTAACCGACGACCCTCAACGCTCATTTCCGGATAGCGGGAATTTGCTATAGCATCTACGGTTTTTCTCAGCAACATATCCATAGTTTCTCTACTTTATTATAAGGCAAAAGTACGAAAAACACTTGACCGTATCAAATATGGAATAAAAAAGATGTATCTTTGCCTCCGGAAATCGAAACTATTATGGCTATGAATAAGGCATTTATAGGATGCGTGGTCTTGCTAATACTGCTTTGCGGATGCACAAGGGATAATGACACAATCTACTATCCAGTAGGCAATATAAGCATAGAAAAGGGTGACGAAACGTGGAATACGGGAAACGGAAAATTGCATCTGATTGCGAAAAGTTATAATAATACTGATTACACGTTAGATACATTGGCAAGATACCCCGATGACCCAACTGTAGGTAAACTTACATTCATGTTTAACTTAAAAAATCAATTAACGGACAATGAGGTCAACGGATTCAACGGCACAGGACGCACCGAACTGACCATGAGTCTCGGCTATAAGGACGGAAACTTCCCAACCGAAAGTCTTTTACCTATCTACGTTCCATCAGACGGCAATGCCCAATATGCGGTCAAGCTTCGATTAAAGGGCGAATTAGAAGTGGTAGATGAAGGATGGACAATCGATTACGCCTACGCTCAGTTGGCGAGCCAGTTCCAAGTTTATCCCCCGGAGAACTTCCCTAACGAGATATTCCTATGCAAAGGAGGAACGCTATTAGGAATATTCGACAATGCGCGACGTATCTGCACCTTTGATATTTCCTACGAACGCTATAATCTATCTTTCTCCCAATTATACTTTAATTTGTTTGTCAATTTGGCAGGACAGAAACGAGACAGCAGAATCAGACTGAAGATTGACCAAGAATCGTTCCTTGAAATATACAGACAAGCGGAACAGGACTCAAACAGTACCTCTTAAACATACGAGAGAAGCGGCGGACGCGTAATATGTTAAAGGATGGACGGGCGCTTGTGGAGATATAAAAAAACTTATTAACTTTGCGAATCTTTTTTGAGAAGCTATAAAAAATTAATCTTATGAATATTTCTTATAATTGGCTAAAAGAATACGTTGACTTCGACCTGACTCCCGAGGAGACGGCGAGCGCGCTTACTTCCATCGGTCTCGAGACCGGAAGCGTAGAAGAGGTGCAGTCCATCAAGGGCGGCTTGGAGGGATTGGTCATCGGGGAGGTACTGACCTGTGTGGAGCACCCCAACTCTGACCACCTGCACATTACGACCGTCAACTTGGGAGACGGTAACGCACCGGTTCAAATCGTATGCGGCGCCCCTAACGTCGCGGCGGGACAGAAAGTGGTCGTGGCGACTTTAGGGACAAAGTTGTATGACGGGGACGAATGCTTCACCATCAAGAAGTCGAAGATACGCGGCGTGGAGTCTATCGGCATGATATGCGCAGAAGACGAGATTGGCATCGGAACCAGTCACGAGGGCATCATCGTGCTGCCGGAGGACGCCGTACCGGGAACACTGGCCAAAGATTACTATAACATCAAAAGCGATTATGTGCTTGAGGTGGACATCACGCCCAACCGGGCCGACGCGTGCTCGCACTACGGAGTGGCGCGCGACCTATACGCCTACCTCGTGCAGAACGGAAAGAAAACGAGTCTGAAGCGCCCGTCAGTAGAGGCTTTCAGGACGGAAAGCCACGAACTGGACATCGACGTGAAGGTGGAGAACGCAGAGGCCTGCCCCCACTACGCCGGAGTGACGGTGAAGGGGGTGACGGTGAAGGAAAGCCCAGAATGGCTGCAAGACAAGCTGCGCGTCATAGGACTGCGCCCCATTAATAATGTAGTGGACATCACGAATTATATCGTCCACGCCTTCGGACAGCCGATGCACTGCTTCGACGCGGCGAAGATTAAGGGCGGAGAGGTCATCGTCAAGACCATGCCGGAGGGTACGCCTTTCGTGACGTTGGACGGCGTAGAACGGAAACTGAACGAGCGTGACCTGATGATTTGCAACAAGGAGGAGGCGATGTGCATCGCCGGCGTATTCGGAGGACTGGACTCAGGGTCGACGGAGGCCACTACCGACGTGTTCCTCGAAAGCGCCTACTTCCATCCCACATGGGTACGCAAGACGGCCCGCCGCCACGGACTGAACACGGACGCGTCGTTCCGCTTCGAGCGGGGAATAGCCCCGAACGGGGTAGTGTACTGCCTGAAACTGGCCGCGCTGATGGTGAAGGAACTGGCGGGAGGAACCATCGCATCGGAGATAAAGGACGTGTGCGCGGCTCCGGCTAAGGACTTCATCGTGGACTTGACGTACGAGAAGGCGCACTCGCTAATAGGCAAGACCATCCCGGTGGAGACGATAAAGAGCATCGTCACCAGTCTGGAGATGAAAATCACGAACGAGACGGAGAAGGGCATCACGCTAGCCGTACCGCCGTACCGCGTGGACGTGCAGCGGGACTGCGACGTGATAGAGGACATTCTCCGGATATACGGATATAATAATGTGGAGATTCCCGACACGCTGACCTCAAGCCTGACGACGAAGGGCGAAAGCGACCGCTCGAACAAGCTCCAGAATCTGGTGGCGGAGCAACTGGTGGGATGCGGGTTCAACGAAATCATGAACAACTCGCTCACCCGGGCGGCCTACTACGACGGTATGGAGGAGTACGCGCCCAAGCGACTGGTGATGCTGATGAATCCCCTGAGCGCCGACCTGAACTGCATGAGGCAGACGCTGCTGTTCGGCGGATTGGAGAGCGTAGCCCACAACGCCAACCGCAAGAACGCCGACCTGAAGTTTTTCGAGTTCGGCAACTGCTACTTCTACGACGAGGAGAAGAGGAACCCGGAGAAGGGACTGGCCCCGTACTCGGAAACCTACCACTTGGGACTGTGGGTGACGGGCAAGAAGGTCTCCAACTCATGGGCGCACCCCGACGAGGACTCTACGGTGTACGAGCTGAAGGCTTACGTAGAGAACATCATGAAGCGGCTCGGCATAGACCCCCGCGCGTTGGTGACGGGCGAACTGACGGACGATATCTTCTCCGCCGCGCTGTCGATGAACACCCGCGGAGGCAAGCGTCTGGCAGCGTTCGGCGTGGTAAGGAAAAAGCTGCTGAAGGGCATGGACATCGAAGGAGAGGTGTACTTCGCCGACCTCAACTGGAAGGAGCTGATGAAGGCCACCCGCGCGGCGAAGGTAAGCTACAAGGAGATATCCAAGTTCCCGGCCGTGAAGAGAGACCTCGCGCTGCTGCTCGACAAGAAGGTGCGGTTCGACGAGATTGAGCGATTGGCCTACGACACCGAGAAGAAGCTGCTGAAGAGCGTCGAGCTGTTCGACGTGTACGAGGGAAAGAACCTCGAACCCGGCAAGAAGTCGTACGCCGTCAGCTTCACGATTCAGGACGAGAACCAGACGCTGAACGACAAGATTATCGACAAGCTCATGGCGAAGCTCGTGAAGAATCTGGAGGAGAAGCTCGGGGCGAAACTGAGATAACGACAAGAGACAACATCATAACTAACAATAATCACATTAAAATAAAAGGAAGCATCCAATGGGAAGAGCGTTTGAATACAGAAAGGCTACTAAGCTGAAGAGATGGGGCCACATGGCGAAGACATTCACGAGACTGGGCAAGCAGATTGCCATCGCGGTGAAGGCCGGAGGACCCGAACCCGAGAACAACCCCGCGCTGAGGTCGATTATCGCCACCTGCAAGCGGGAGAACATGCCGAAGGATAACATCGAGAGGGCCATCAAGAACGCGATGGGCAAAGACCAGAGCGACTACAAGGGCATGACCTACGAGGGATACGGCCCGCACGGAGTGGCCATCTTCGTCGACACGCTGACGGACAACCCCACACGGACGGTGGCCGACGTGCGCTCCGTCTTCAACAAGTTCGGAGGAAATCTGGGCACGATGGGCTCGCTGGCCTTCCTGTTCGACCACAAGTGCGTCTTCACCTTCAAGAAGAAGGAGGGCATGGACATGGAGGAACTGATTCTGGACCTGATTGACTACAACGTGGAGGACGAGTATGACGAGGACGAAGAGGAAGGCACCATCACCATCTACGGCGACCCCAAGAGCTACTCGGCCATACAGAAGCACTTGGAGGAGTGCGGGTTCGAGGACGTGGGAGGAGACTTCACCTACATCCCCAACGACCTGAAGGACGTGACGCCGGAGCAGCGGGAGACGCTGGACAAGATGATAGAGCGACTGGAGGAGTTTGACGACGTGCAGACCGTCTACACCAACATGAAGCCCGAGGAAGGAGAGTAATCCGGCCTATGAAGAGCGTCTACAAAACCACCGGAACGTGCAGCAAGGTCATCGAGCTAGACGTGGAGGACGGAAGGGTGAAGGAAGTAACCTTCTGGGGAGGCTGCAACGGCAATCTGCAAGGCATATCGCGCCTCGTCAGGGGAATGAAGCCCGAGGAGGTCATCGCACGGCTCGAAGGCGTGCGATGCGGAACGAAGCCGACCTCATGCCCCGACCAACTCTGCAAGGCCCTGCACGAGATGGGATACTGACCCCGGACAACCGACCGGCACACGCGCCGGCCTTTGGCGAACCCTCGCCAGAGGCCGGCGCTTTCTTTTCGCCCCGCGCGCCCATCCTCGCCGTCGGAAGCGGCTCCTTCTCCCCTCGCCCGCAAAGCACTCACCGGAGGACGAAGCCCCAATCTACCACCGCACGCGAAGCATCCGCAGGAAGAAGGAAACACCTCTCCCCCCGCCCGCTCACTCCTCGCGACGGACGTAGACGCGGTGCGAGCCCTGACCGCTGCCCGCAATGCCCGAGCCGGGAGTCTCCGACCACCGCCGCAGCTCGACGCTCGCCGTGGTGCGGCCTAGCCCCGTCAGGGCCGCATAGTCGCCCACCGTCAGGAAGCGGTTCGAGTCGAGGAACCTCAGCGCCATCTCAAGCCGACGCTCGGGCGGATAGGGCGACCCGCCGCGGACGGTCTTGCCCCGCTCGCGGCTCAGGCTGCACCGCAAGTCGACATCGTTCACCAACCGCTTGTCGGCCCTGAACTTCACCCCGCCCACGCGGATGCTCGCCGCGTTCCTCTTCGTCCCGTCGCCGTCGACCTGCTCGCGCTCCTTCCCCTCACGCAGCGACAGCGAGGGCGAGAACACGCCTATGCCGTCCAACTTCACCGAGTAGCCCTCGGCCATCATGCTCGCCATGCCCCGGGCCAGAAGCGCGAGCATCCCCCGCACCTCGCCGGGCCCGTAGGTCGTGTTGCGCATGGTCTCCCTAATCAGCCGCTCCGTATCGCAGCATCCCATACTGACCATCCTCGGGTAGAGCACCCGCTCGCCCGTACCGCTCATGTCGGGCATCTCCTGCATTACGTATTTCGCTCCCATAACTGTTGTTTTTAGCTTTCCCCTCACCCGCTCCGCTTTACACCGCCGTGGAAAGTTGGATAGATATAGCGGAAAAGTTGGAGAGACAAGGAAGAATAGTTGTCTATACCCTTAAATATTCTCAATTCAAAGCCTTCGTTTTTACATTCAAAGGCTTTGAATATACATTCGCAGACTTTGAATGTACATTCGCAACCTTTGAATATAGTTTAGATACGTGCAAAGATAAGATTTTCTCCTCGTCTCTCCAACTTTTTCACCCTATCTTTCCAACTTTCTCTCCCCGTGTCGGGACTGGCGAGCGACCACGTTACAAGTAGATACGCTCCGCAAGGGAAACGCACTCGAACTATCTATCCAAAGACATCGGCCTGCAGCGGGGCGGGAGGCCGACCACGCTATAAGGAGATACGCCCCGCAAGGGAAACTCGCCTGAACTATCTACCTTAAAACATCAACCTACGGCGGGACTGGCGAGCGACTACGTTATAAGTAGATACGCTCCGCAAGGGAAACGCGCTCGCACTATCTATCCAAAGACATCGGCCTACGGCGAGACGGGCAGGCGACCACGCTATAAGAAGAGCCGCCCCTCCGCCGCGAGCCTCTGCCGGGGGAAGGCGAGGCCCCGCGGCCCCGGACGAGGGGCGAAACGTCCCTCACGCCCCATCGGGCATCCCCATCTGAGGGGATTTTCCGATGTTTTCGGACGAAAGCGGCGGCCATTCAATGACTTCCGCGTATCTTTGCCCACTGAAACGGAAAGGGAACGCAATGAAGAATATCATCAAGGAACTAAGGCGCAAGGACCATAAGCGCTACCTCGGGGGACTGGACTTCTTCCGCTACATCGGCCCCGGACTGCTGGTGACGGTGGGGTTCATCGACCCCGGCAACTGGGCCTCCAACTTCGCCGCCGGCTCGGGCTTCGGCTACGGGCTGCTGTGGGTGGTCACCCTGTCGACGGTGATGCTGATTATCCTTCAGCACAACGTGGCCCATCTGGGCATCGTCACCGGGCTGTGCCTCTCGGAGGCGGCCACGAAGTACGCCCCGCGGTGGGTGTCGCGCCCGGTGCTCGCCACCGCCGTGCTCGCTTCGGTATCGACCTCGCTGGCCGAGATTCTGGGCGGGGCCATCGCCCTCCAGATGCTGTTCGGCGTGCCCGTCGTGTGGGGAGCGGCGCTGACCACGGCCTTCGTCGTCCTCATGCTGTTCACCAACTCGTACAAGCGGATAGAGCGGGCCATCATCGCCTTCGTCTCCGTCATCGGGCTGTCGTTCATCTACGAGCTGTTCCTCGTCGACATCGACTGGCCCGCGGCGGCCCGGGGATGGGTCACCCCCTCGCTGCCCGACGGCAGTCTCATCGTGGTGATGAGCGTGCTCGGGGCGGTGGTGATGCCGCACAACCTGTTCCTCCACTCGGAGGTGGTGCAGAGCCACGAGTACAACAAGCGTGACGACGCCTCGGTGCGCCGGCTGCTGAAGTATGAGCTGTTCGACACCCTGTTCTCCATGATTGTGGGATGGGCCATCAACAGCGCCATGATACTGCTGGCGGCGGCCACCTTCTTCAAGGGCGGCGTCGAGGTAGAAGAGCTCAGCCAAGCCAAGTCGCTGCTTGAGCCGCTCTTGGGCAACGGGGCGGCCGTGGTGTTCGCCCTCGCCCTGCTCATGGCCGGACTGTCGTCCACGGTGACGAGCGGCATGGCGGCGGGCTCCATCTTCGCGGGCATCTTCGGCGAGTCGTACAACTCGCGCGACGTTCACTCCCGCCTCGGCGTGCTGCTCTCGCTCGGCCTCGCCCTGCTGCTGATATGCTTCATAGGCGACCCCTTCAAGGGACTCATCGTCTCGCAGATGGCGCTCAGCGTGCAGCTGCCCTTCACCGTCTTCCTTCAGGTGGGGCTCACCTCGTCCCGAAGGGTCATGGGGCGGTACGCCAACAGCCGGTGGAGCGCATTCGTGCTCTACGCCATCGCCGCCACGGTGACCGCCCTGAACGTCGCCCTCCTCTTTTCCTGACCAAGAATGATAAACCGATGAATATGAAGATTATAACCTATAACGTAAACGGCCTGCGGGCCGCCGTAGGCAAGGGCCTTCCCGAATGGTTGGAACGGGAAATCCCGGACGTGCTTTGCCTGCAAGAGACCAAGCTCCAGCCCGACCAGTACCCCGCCGAGGTTTTCGAGGCGATGGGATATCGTTCCTACCTCCACTCCGCCCGGAAGAAAGGCTACAGCGGAGTGGCCATCCTCACCAAGCGTGAGCCCGACCGCGTGGAGGCGGGCATGGGCATAGAGGCGTACGACAGCGAGGGCCGGTTTATCCGGGCCGACTTCGGCGACCTCTCCGTCGTCAGCGTCTACCACCCCTCCGGCACGAGCGGCGACGAGCGTCAGGCCTTCAAGATGACTTGGCTTGAGGACTTCCGCCGCTACGTCGTCGAGCTGCGCCGCTCGCGCCCCAAGCTCATCCTCTGCGGCGACTACAACATCTGCCACGAGCCGATAGACATTCACGACCCCGTGCGCAACGCCAACAACAGCGGGTTCCTGCCCGAGGAGCGCCAGTGGATGACCCGCTTCCTCGCCGAGGGCTTTACCGACGCCTTCCGCTACCTCCATCCCGAGAGCCAAGAATACACGTGGTGGAGCTATCGCTTCAACTCGCGCGCCAAGAACAAGGGATGGCGCATAGACTACTGTATGCTGAGCGAGGCCGTCAGGCCCATGCTGCGCGAGGCCCGCATACTGTCCAACGCGGTACACTCAGACCATTGCCCCATGAGCATAGAACTGACCTTCTGACCCACACATTAATAATATATTAACGATATGACAAGCGACAAGATGACAATGGAAGAGAGAATACAGCGGGCGGTAGAGCTGTTCCGCAGCGGATACAACTGTTCGCAGTCCGTAGTGGGCGCCTTCGCCGACATGTACGGATTCACCCCCGAGCAAGCCTTCAGAATGTCGGCCTCCTTCGGCGCAGGTATCGGCCGCATGAGGGAAACCTGCGGGGCCGCCTGCGGGATGTTCCTGCTCGCCGGACTGGAGACCGGAGCCGTAGAAGGTCCCGACCGAGCGGGTAAGGCGGCCAATTACGCTACGGTTCAGGCCCTCGCCGCCGAGTTCAAGCGGCGCAACGGCGCACTGATATGCCGCGAGCTCTTGGGCAGAAAGCGCTCCGAGCCGATAACCGCCGTCCCCGAGGAACGTACTGAGGAGTATTACAAGAAGCGCCCCTGCCCCAAGATAATAGAAGAAGCCGCCAGAATATGGGCGGAGTATATGGCCCATCGCGGCGAGCGACAGGCATCTTCCCCGCTCACATGAGAGCCGCGTATTAATATTTTAAGAAAAAAGAACGCGTAAACGGTTATTTGGCAGAAAAATAACTATCTTTGCCCCGAAATAAATACGAAAGTTCGCACAAACCGAGTATTTATTATCGTATGTATAACTAAAACTTTAAAGCAAATGTTGAAAGAAAAAGCGGGCGACATCGCAGGCAAAATCTGGAACGCCCTGAACGGAACGGAAGGCATGACTGCCAAGCAACTGAAGAAAGCGACCAAGTTGGTCGACAAGGACCTCTTCCTCGGATTAGGCTGGTTACTGAGAGAAGACAAACTCTCCGTAGAGGAAGTAGAAGGTGAACTCTTCATCAAATTGGTCTGAGAGTTACTTACTTAATTCATAAAAGCGCGTCGATACGTTGTCACAATGTCATCGACGCGTTTTTTATATCCACGCATTTGCGTATCTTTGCGCGTCCGAAAACGATATAACCAAGATTCAGAATGAAGAATATACGCAACTTTTGCATTATCGCCCACATTGACCACGGAAAGTCGACATTGGCAGACCGTCTGTTAGAATTCACTGATACCATACAGATAACGGAAGGACAAATGCTCGACGACATGGACTTGGAACGGGAAAGAGGCATCACCATCAAGAGTCATGCCATTCAGATGGAGTATGTGTATAAGGGTGAGAAATACATCCTCAACCTAATCGACACCCCGGGGCACGTGGATTTCTCGTACGAAGTATCCCGCTCCATAGCCGCCTGCGAGGGAGCGCTGCTCATCGTCGACGCCTCGCAAGGCGTGCAGGCGCAGACCATCTCCAACCTGTATATGGCCCTTGAGCACGACTTGGAGATTATCCCCGTCATCAACAAGTGCGACATGGCGAGCGCCATGCCCGAAGAGGTGGAGGACGAGATTATCGACCTACTCGGCTGTAAGCGCGAGGAGATAATCCGCGCCTCGGGCAAGACCGGCATGGGTGTGGAGGAGATACTGGCCGCCGTCATCGAGCGCATCCCCCACCCCGAGGGCGACGAGGAGGCTCCACTGCAAGCCCTGATTTTCGACTCCGTGTTTAACTCCTTCAGGGGCATCATCGCCTACTTCAAGATAGAGAACGGCGTGCTCCGCTCGGGAGACAAGGTGAAGTTCTTCAACACCGGCAAGGAGTACGTGGCGGACGAGGTAGGCGTGCTGAAGATGGACATGGTGCCCCGCAAGGAGCTGCGTACCGGCGACGTAGGATACATCATCTCTGGCATCAAGACCTCGAGGGAGGTGAAGGTGGGAGATACGATTACGCACATCGCTCGGCCTTGCAACAAAGCCATCGCCGGATTCGAGGAGGTAAAGCCGATGGTGTTCGCTGGAGTTTACCCGATTGAGGCGGAAGAGTTCGAGGATTTGCGGGCCTCTTTAGAGAAACTGCAACTGAACGATGCCTCGCTGACCTTTCAGCCGGAATCCTCATTGGCGTTAGGATTCGGTTTCCGTTGCGGGTTCTTGGGACTCCTACACATGGAAATCATACAGGAACGGCTCGACCGCGAGTTCGATATGAACGTAATAACCACCGTGCCGAACGTATCGTACATGGTTTACGACAAGCAAGGAGGAGTAAAAGAGGTGCATAATCCGGGAGGAATGCCCGACCCCACGCTGATAGACCACATCGAGGAGCCTTACATCAAGGCCTCCATCATCACGACGACCGACTATATCGGTCCCATCATGACCCTCTGTCTCGGCAAACGAGGCGAACTTATCAAACAGGAGTACATTTCAGGAAACCGCGTTGAGTTGTATTATAACATGCCGTTAGGAGAAATCGTCATCGACTTCTATGATAAGTTAAAGAGCATATCCAAAGGATACGCCTCATTCGACTACCATCCTGCAGGCTTCCGGCCTTCCAAGCTCGTAAAGCTAGACATTCTGCTGAATGGAGAACCGGTAGACGCACTCTCCACCCTGATTCACTTTGACAACGCATATGACATGGGCCGCAGAATGTGCGAAAAACTGAAAGACTTGATTCCAAGACAACAGTTTGAGATTGCCATTCAAGCGGCTATCGGCGCTAAGATTATCGCTCGGGAAACCATCAAAGCCGTCCGCAAGGATGTGACCGCCAAATGCTACGGTGGAGATGTCAGCCGTAAGCGCAAACTGCTTGAAAAACAAAAGAGAGGAAAGAAACGGATGAAACAAATAGGCAATGTAGAAGTACCTCAAAAAGCCTTTCTAGCTGTATTAAAGCTTGATTAGGGATATTCAGTAAATGCCCTAGAAACTAAGTTGGCATAAGGAGATGATAGATGACAATCACTCCTTATGCCATTCTTATTGTCATTTTTTCGCGTTTGACGGGAAGAGATAAAACAGAGAAACATGTGGAAAAGGCCGCCCCTTTGCAAAATAACGGAAGCGACCTTTACACTTAAAACAACAACTTATTATTTATATTCATCCCAACTCTTGATAGCGATGTCGTCAATATTCATCGTACAGAAAGCCTGAATAAAGGCGCTCGCCAATCGAGCGTTAGTAATCAACGGAATATTCAAGTCTATGGCGGCTCGGCGAATCTTGTAGCCGTTATCCAACTCGCCTACAGTTAGATTCTTAGGAATGTTAACCACCATATCTATTTCCTTACGATGCAGCATTTCTATCGCTTGTGGTTGCCCTTCCTCACTAGGCCAATAAACTAAAGTACTTTCTATACCGTTATCCGCTAAAGCCTTATGAGTTCCTCCTGTAGCAAAAAGTTTATATCCCTTATCCACCAACAGTTTGGCCGCATCCATCATGTCAGCTTTCTGTTTCATTGTCCCAGTAGAAAGCAATATATTTCTCTTCGGAATGCGATATCCTACTGAAAGCATCGCCTTAAGAATAGCGCATGATGTGTCACTACCTATGCACCCAACCTCACCAGTAGAAGCCATGTCTACCCCGAGAACAGGATCGGCCTTTTGAAGGCGATTAAATGAGAACTGAGAGGCTTTAATGCCTACATAATCCAATTCAAAAAGATTTTTATGAGGCTTTTCTACCGGAAGACCTAGCATAATACGTGTAGCCAACTCAATAAAATTTATCTTTAATACCTTGCTAACAAAAGGAAATGAACGGCTAGCCCGAAGATTACATTCAATGACCTTGATGTCATTGTCCTTAGCCAAATACTGAATATTAAATGGCCCGGAAATGTTGAGTGCTTTGGCTATCTCGCGGCTAATGCGCTTAATTCGGCGGACAGTTTCCACATAAAGCTTTTGAGGCGGGAACTGAATCGTAGCGTCTCCGGAATGAACGCCCGCAAACTCGATGTGCTCGCTTATGGCATAAGCGATAATTTCACCGTTCTGCGCCACCGCATCCATCTCAACCTCCTTAGCGTGTTCTATAAATTGACTTACCACAACAGGATGCTTCTTTGATACGTTGGCGGCAAGACGTAAAAAACGTTCAAGTTCTTCTTGGTTTGAACAGACATTCATAGCAGCTCCAGACAACACATAAGAGGGACGAACGAGAACCGGAAAACCAACTTCGGTCACAAACTCCTCAATATCTTCCATCGAGGTTAGCTCTCGCCAACGAGGTTGGTCTACGCCTATGCGGTCAAGCATAGCGGAGAACTTCTCACGATCTTCGGCGTTATCAATGCTACGGGCCGAAGTACCTAATATATTAACGTGCTGCGCATCAAGTCGCAAGGCGAGATTGTTCGGAATCTGCCCACCAGTAGACACAATCACTCCATGAGGATTCTCCAACTCAATGATATCCATCACGCGCTCAAAGGTAAGCTCATCAAAGTAAAGGCGGTCACACATATCATAATCTGTGGATACAGTCTCCGGATTATAATTAATCATAACTCCTCGCCAACCTTCCTTACGGATAGTATTGAGTGCCTGCACACCGCACCAATCAAATTCAACGGATGAGCCTATACGGTAAGCACCGGAACCAAGTACCACAATACTGCGACGATCGCCTACATAGTGTACATCATTTTCCTCACCGCCATAAGTCAAATAAAGGTAATTAGTCTGTGCGGGATATTCTGCCGCAAGCGTATCTATCTGTTTCACCACGGGCAATATGCCATGACTTTTACGATGGTCGCGAACATAAAGGATACCGTTTTCCATATCTCCGTCATAGCCGATAGCACGAGCTATTTGAAAATCTGAGAATCCCTCACGCTTAGCCCTCCACAACAGTTCGTCGGGAAGTTCAGCTATTTGCTTATGATTGTTGCCCCATTCATGCAGCTCCTCGGAAGTGCGCATAATGTTCATCAACTTCTGAAGAAACCAACGGTCTATCTTAGTAAGCTCATGTACTTGATCGACAGTATATCCCGCACGGAAAGCCTTAGAAATTACAAACACCCGCTTATCGGTAGGCTCACGTAAAGCCCGGTCAATGTCAGGTATGACCAATTCTTTGTTTTCTACAAAACCATGCATTCCTTGTCCTATCATGCGCAACCCTTTCTGTATAGCCTCTTCAAAAGT
Organism: uncultured Bacteroides sp.; assembly: GCA_949285075.1. GTDB lineage: Bacteria > Bacteroidota > Bacteroidia > Bacteroidales > Bacteroidaceae > Bacteroides. The sequence continues at coordinate 14,130 of CASDXF010000031.1, forward strand.
GCGTCCAATAGCCATCACCTCGCCCACCGACTTCATAGATGAACCGAGTTCACGGTCCACACCGTGAAACTTTCCCAAGTCCCATCGAGGGATCTTGCAAACGACGTAATCGAGAGCCGGTTCAAAAAAAGCGGAAGTCGTCTTTGTTACAGAGTTATTCAACTCGAACAATCCATATCCAAGCCCCAGTTTAGCGGCGACAAAAGCCAATGGATAGCCAGTGGCTTTAGAAGCGAGAGCGGACGAGCGAGACAGACGGGCATTAACCTCAATGACACGATAGTCTTCAGAATAAGGGTCAAGCGCATACTGCACATTACATTCCCCCACAATGCCGACGTGACGCACAATGCGTATTGCCAGTTCACGCAATTTGTGATACTCACTATTGCTCAGCGTTTGCGAGGGAGCGATGACGATAGATTCTCCGGTATGAATACCCAGAGGGTCAAAATTCTCCATGTTACAAACAGTGACGCAGTTATCAAAACGGTCACGCACGACTTCATACTCAACTTCTTTCCAACCGCGCAAAGACTTCTCTACAAGCACCTGAGGTGAAAACGCCAAAGCCTTTTCTACTAATACGTCCAATTCTGCCTCATTGTCACAGAAGCCCGAACCTAATCCTCCAAGAGCGTAAGCGGCACGCACTATAACCGGATAACCCAATGCGGAGGCCGCACGGCGAGCGTCCGCAATTGTTTCCACCGCCTCACTCTTGATGCTTTTCACGCCTATCTCGTTCAAGCGCTCCACAAAAAGCTCACGATCTTCCGTATCCATAATTGCCTGCACGGGCGTTCCTAATACACGCACGTTATAACGTTCCAGTATCCCTGACCGGTAAAGTTCTACACCGCAATTCAGAGCCGTTTGCCCACCAAAAGCTAACATAATACCTTCGGGACGCTCTTTGTCAATGACCTTTTCCACGAAATAGGGTGTCACCGGCAAGAAATAGATACGGTCCGCCACACCTTCCGAAGTTTGTACAGTAGCAATATTGGGGTTGATAAGTACCGTCTCTATGCCTTCCTCACGCAGAGCCTTAAGAGCTTGAGAACCTGAGTAATCAAATTCTCCGGCTTCCCCAATCTTCAGTGCTCCGGAGCCAAGGAGAAGCACTTTCCTTATGTCGTTCTGTTTCATATTTTACACTTTTAATCTTTCTTCCAATATTAAGATATCGACTTCACAAATTCATCGAATAAAAAGCTCGTATCGGTAGGACCACTGGCCGCTTCAGGGTGAAACTGAACCGAGAACCATGGGTTATAGCGATGACGTACACCTTCGTTAGAGCCATCGTTCATATTGACAAAGAACGGTTCCCAATCGTCTCCCAACGTATTGTTGTCCACAGCGTATCCATGATTCTGCGATGTGACAAAGCAACGGTTGGAACCTACCATACGTACGGGCTGATTATGGCTGCGGTGTCCATACTTTAACTTATATATCTTGGCGCCGCCCGCCTTAGCTAACAACTGGTTTCCCATGCAGATACCCAATATGGGTAGCTGCTTGTTCTCCATCGCTCGACGTATATTAAGCACCGTAGCCTCACAAGTATCCGGGTCACCCGGTCCATTGGAAATAAAAAGACCGTCAAAGGATAAATTATTAAAATCATAATCCCATGGCACACGAATGACTTCTACCCCTCTTTTCAATAAATGGCGTATGATATTGGCTTTCACTCCGCAATCCACTAACAGTACCCTTTTAAGGCATTCCTTACCGGCAGAGGACGAAGAACCCATTTCCGCTACCGTTTCATTTATCTCTTCAGCGGATGCGGTTAACGGCAAACGGCGCGCACAGCCTCCGGCATAAACAAGAATTTCCTTGCAGCTGACACGGTCAACAAAATTAATCTCTCCATATTTAGGCTGATTTGTTACATCTTCAGTATCCTCAAAGACAAGCCGTCCCATCATTACCCCGCTTTCACGCAGCCTCTTTGTCAATGCGCGAGTATCAATGCCGGTCACTCCGGGTATTTTCTCCCGCTTCAGCCAATCGGCAAGACTTTCCGTCGCATTCCAATGACTGTAAGTCTCGGAATAATCGCTCACAATAATTGCTTCCGCATGAATCTTACCGCTTTCCATAAAAGTAGGCAACCCGTTACTCTCAAAAGTAAAGGGCGGTACTCCATAGTTTCCCACCAACGGATAGGTCAGCGTCATGAGCTGTCCCGCATACGAAGGATCAGTCAAACTCTCAGGATACCCTGTCATAGCCGTATTAAAAACCACTTCACCCGCCGCCGGCCTATCATATCCAAAGGATTTGCCGTAAAAACGGCTTCCGTCGTCAAGTATTAATGTAACGTCTTTCATTCCTCTCTTTTATATTGTTTTTGTTATTAGTTACTCTAATATAAAAATCTAGAATTGGTACACTTGTTCTATATAGTCAATAAAAGCCTGATTTACCAATTTCACTCCACCGGGAGTAGGATAATCGCCACTAAAGTACCAATCGCCTCGATGGTTTGGACAAGCCTCTCTCAAACCGGTCAACGGTTGATAAACGATTTTCACTTCCGCTCTTGTATTTTTGGGTTTTAGTAATTCCACCATCTTTTCCGATATTTCCTCATCAGTAAACGGAGCATATATATCTTTCACGTAATTCACCATTTGTTCTTTGGGCAGCGCCGCCTGCTCCTTCGCCTTACGGTATGCGGCAGCTATTACGTCCCTCATTTCCCTCTCTTTTAGCAATTCTATCGTAGCCTTAAAAGCGATAAATTCACTCATTCGGGCCATATCAATGCCGTAATAGTCTGGATATCTCACTTGAGGAGATGACGACACAATAACTATTTTTTTCGGACCTAACCGATCCAAGATACCAATGATACTTTGTTTCAGTGTAGTCCCCCTCACGATACTATCGTCTATGATAACCAAGTTGTCCACCCCCGCTACAAGACTTCCATAAGTAATATCGTAAACGTGTGCCGCAAGATCATTCCGAGTATTTCCTTCCGCAATAAAAGTCCTAAGCTTAATATCCTTGATTGCAACTTTCTCACTACGTATTCTACGAGATAATATCGCTTTCAGCTCAGTCATGTCAGGGTTGTGTCCTAACGCTGCAATCTCACGCACCTTCTCTTCATTCAAATACTTATCCAAACCTTGCAGCATACCATAAAACGCCACTTCCGCCGTATTAGGGATAAAGGAAAAAACGGTATGTTCCACATCATTATTGATTGCCTTCAATATATTTGGTACCAATTTTTCCCCCAACAACTTTCTTTCATAATAAATGTCAGCATCACTTCCCCTTGAAAAATAAATTCTCTCGAAAGAACAAGCTTTCTTCTCTTTCGCCCGGTTAATCTGTACCGTACGTAAACGCCCTTCCCTACTGACAATGATTGCCTGTCCGGGTTGTAATTCCTTGACAGATTGTACAGGTACATTCAACGCAGTCTGTATAACAGGGCGTTCCGACGCTAACACAACAATTTCTTCATCCTGATACCAAAATGCCGGCCGTATTCCCCACGGGTCACGTATAGCGAAAGATTCTCCACTCCCTGTCAATCCACAAATGACGTATCCTCCATCCCACTCTTTACTGGAAGTACGCAATACATTGGCCAAATCAATATGCTTTTCTATATATCGCGTCACATCCATTCCTTCTAGTCCCTCTTTTTTGGCAAGAAGATATAACCGTTCCGCTTCCCTGTCCAATCTATGGCCCATTTGTTCCAACATAATGTAAGTATCTGCATATTTGCGCGGATGTTGCCCTTCAGCTGTAATTCGAGCAAATATTTCATCTACGTTCGTCAAATTGAAGTTGCCGCAGAGAGCAAGATTTTTGACTCTCCAATTATTCCTTCTCAAAAATGGATGTACATACGATATTCCGGATTTTCCCGTTGTAGAATAGCGTAAATGCCCCATGTAAACCTCTCCGGCAAAAGGTAATGTCTTTTTGGCGAGTTCCGCATTATGCAAAGATTCAGGAGAAAGCTCTTTAAAATAGCTATGAACAGTTTCGAAAATTTCCGTAATAGCCCCCGAACCTAACGCTCTTTCACGAAACATATATTCCTCGCCGGGATTCGCTTCCAACTTCACACATGCCAACCCTGCCCCTTCTTGTCCACGATTATGCTGTTTTTCCATTAATAAATACAATTTATTAAGGCCATACATCCATGTCCCGTATTTCTTCTCATAGTATTCTAACGGCTTAAGTAAGCGTATCATTGCGACACCGCATTCATGTTTTAACTGTTCCATATATAAGATTTGTTTTTATTAATTTGTCTTTCTCCACTATATTCAACAATCTATTCCACCGTTACTGACTTCGCCAGATTTCTTGGTTGGTCGACGTCCATTCCCTTACATACCGCGATATGGTAAGCCAATAACTGTAAAGGCACAGTAGTTATCAGTGGGTCAAGGCACTCAAGCGTCTCGGGCAACTCTACACAATAGTCGGCAATTTTACTGATAACTGAATCACCCTTCGTAACAATGGCTATCACTTTTCCCTTGCGCGCTTTAATCTCCTGAATATTACTCAGAACCTTTTCGTACAATCCATTCTGAGTCGCAATAACTACCACCGGCATTTCAGCGTCAATTAAAGCTATAGGTCCGTGCTTCATTTCCGCCGCCGGATATCCTTCAGCATGTATGTAAGATATTTCTTTCAGTTTCAACGCCCCCTCTAAAGCCACAGGATAACTATACCCTCTTCCCAAGTAAATGAAATTATGGGCGTAGGTAAATATCTTTGATAGTTCCGCCAATGTTCCGTTTAACGTCAGTACATCTTTCATTTTCTGTGGAATACGGCTCAGTTCCTGCACGACATTCAAGTACAGTCCTTCATCAATCGTTCCTTTTTCTTTGGCTAGGGTTAGCGCAAGCATTGTCAATACTGTTACTTGTCCCGTAAAAGCTTTGGTAGAGGCTACTCCAATTTCCGGACCTACATGGATATACGACCCCGTATGGGTAGCCCGTGGAATAGATGAACCGATAACATTACAAATGCCATATATAAAAGCTCCTCGACTCTTGGCTAATTCCACAGCCGCCAACGTATCCGCAGTTTCTCCACTCTGAGAAATGGCAATCACCACATCTCTCTCATCTATCACAGGGTCTCTATAACGGAATTCTGACGCATATTCTACTTCTACAGGAATACGGCAGAACGATTCTATAAGATGCTTGCCTATTAATCCCGCATGCCAAGAGGTACCACAAGCAACGATAATGAAACGTTTAGCATTCAGCAATTTATTCTTATAATCTATCACGGCTGACAATACAACATTGTTCGCTTCTACATTGACTCGTCCCCGCATGCAATCACAGATACAATCCGGTTGCTCAAAAATCTCTTTCAGCATGAAATGTGGATATCCCCCTTTTTCCAATTGTCCCAAATTCAATTCAATCCGCTTGACCTCATGAGGCATCTCCACATTGTTCAGATTAACTATCTTTAATTCTTTCTTTCGATGTATAACAGCGATTTCCTCATCCTCTAAATATACGACTTTATTGGTGTACTCCACAATTGGCGTCGCGTCGGAAGCTAAAAAAAACTCATCATCGCCGATTCCCACCACCAACGGACTACTTTTACGGGCAGCAATAATCTCATCCGGATGTTCTCTATCAAGAACAGCAATCGCATACGCCCCTATTACTTCCCCCAAGGCCAATTGCACAGCCGCCAATAAATCAATATGATTCGATTCCTTTACATATTCAATCAACTGCACCAACACCTCCGTATCTGTGCTACTTTTAAAAATATATCCTTTAGCCTGAAGTTTTTCCTTGAGAACGGCATAATTTTCAATAATACCATTATGTATAAGCGCCAGTTTCTCTGAAGAAGAAAAATGAGGATGAGCGTTAGCTGAACATGGTTCTCCATGAGTGGCCCAACGAGTATGCGCAATTCCAACCGTGCCTGAAATATCTTTCTGTAGAACGAAATTCTCTAAATCGGAAACCTTTCCTTTTGTCTTATATACGTTCAATTGCCCTTCATCGCTAATCAGCGCTACCCCCGCACTGTCATACCCCCTATATTCAAGTCTCTTTAAACCTTTTATCAGAATAGGATAAGCTTTTCTTTTACCAATATAGCCTACAATTCCACACATACAATATCTATATTTTATAATTTGGATGCAAATATATATATTCCGAATAACATAAAGACAATTTTATTGTCATTTCTTTGACATTAGAGCATAAAAAAAATACAAATGTGACAAAACGACACAATAAAACATATTATTCATTCAAAAAGAAAAAACATTTAGAGCTTATCGTTTAAATTTCGCGCTTAAGAGATTTTGTCTGGTTTCCCTTGAATCTCTTTCCTATCTCTTTTTCGGATTCCGCCCGTCAGATAACCCGCTATCCTACTCGCAAAAACTAAAAAATACATTTAGAAAAGAATTCTCTAAATAAATCCGGATAAAATTAAACAACAGACTCTTAGCTGAGAGATAAAAACGTATCCATAATATCACGCTCACGATATACCTAATTATCAATATGTTACCTTTCTTTTGAGAAACAGCCCTGTTTCTCGTGAGCCGTCGCCCTGTTTCTCGCAAGCCGTAGGGCTGTTTCACGCATGCCGTAGGGCAATCTGACAAATGGAGAAAGATTGAAGTGATTCTGTCTCTACAAAAGTAGTCACATCCGTTGTAGTAAGTTGAAACAAATTCGTCACACCTTAAATAAAATAAGCCACCCAATTAACACAGATTCACCTTCAGGTGGACTTTACTCTATTATCTTTTTATATTTTTGTTCCATAATTTTTAAAATGAAAGATATATGCGTTTCAGAACAATAATAATCACATCTATTTTCATTGCCATCGTCAGCCAAATGCAAGCACAAACTCAAGTTATAGCCCATCGGGGATTCTGGAAAACTGAAGGATCCGCACAAAATAGCATAGCCGCACTCCTAAAAGCAGATTCTATTGGCTGTTATGGTTCGGAATTTGACGTTTGGCTGACTAAAGACAATGAACTGGTAGTAAATCACGACCCGATATATAAGATGAGGTCAATGGAGCATTCTACGTTAGAAGAGTTGACAAAATTGAGATTGAATAATGGAGAAGAACTCCCATCATTGGAAAAATATCTAAAAGCGGCTCAAAAGACGAATACTCGCCTCATACTTGAATTAAAAAAGCTCCGTAATGAAAGGCAAGAAACCACGGCCGTAGAAAAAATCGTGAGACTAATAAAGCTAATGAATTTAGAACAACGCGTAGAATACATATCATTCTCATTACATGCCGTAAAAGAATTCATTCGTTTAGCCCCTCCCCAAACCCCAGTATTTTATTTAGGAGGAGAACTAACGCCACAAGAATTAAAGGAACTAGGCTGCGCGGGTCCCGATTATCAAGTAGGGATATTTAAAAAACATCCTGAATGGATTATGGAATGTCATAAATTAGGCATGAAAGCCAACGTGTGGACGGTTGACAAGGAAGAAGACATGAAATGGCTAATTAAATTAGGTATAGATTTTATTACGACAAATGAACCTCTCATATTGCAGAAACAACTAAAGTAAGTTAACGGTAGACGCAAATTCTTTTAAATTCCCATTGAAACAAAAAATCCTAAGCCCCCAACGATCTCATCCCATCTATTATAATTATCTTTGTAATGATAAAACATAAAAACATATCAAAACATGAAGTCGTTACGAACATGGGCTATGATAACGCTTTGCTGCGTCAGCGTAGGGAGCTTCGGACAAATGCCCTCTTATTCTACGCAAGACATAACGAAAGACTTGCGCTTTTTCAACGATTGGACCGCCTCCGAACTGGTAAGCGGTTTCAGGAATAAACATCTAAAAGAGTTCAAAAGCCCACTGATGAAGCAGTTGGCCAAGCGGTTAAAAGATGGGAACTATCAGTCGGACTACCTGCTAAACAGTTACAAGCCTATCCCCTCGAATAAGGAGTTAAATGATAAGCTGAAACTATACAATGGATATAGCCAATATGAAAACATCACCGGAGTGTATCTTGAACAAGGAGAAAACGTAGTGTTGGTGGGCGACCTGCACGGGCGAGAAGTCAGCCTGCTTATTCCTGACTGGATGCGCCAACCGACTCCCGGATACAAGCCGACAGAAGACCCGGAGGGATGGGGACTAAAACGGCAAGAAATCCAACTGCGGGAAGGAGTAAACGTCATCTATGTAAAAAAGGCGGGAAACGTGTATGTGAATTACTATGCCGACGATGCGGAAACTGCACCGTCTGTCACTATTCACTTCGTTACAGGAAAAGCCAACGGATATTTTGATGCCACTAAACAAACCAACGAAGAATGGAGAAAGCTGCTCGACAACGCCGTAAGCCCCATCATGGACATCAAGACACGCTATATGCAACTGGCCTACCCTATAAAGTTTCTCAAACAGTTCCGCTACGAAGAAGGTAAAGAGCTAGCCGAAGCCTATGACAAAATCATGAAGCAACAATACACATTCAACGGGGCTATAAAATACGACCGGATACCTAACAAGCGTATTTTAGCGCGCGTCAACTTCAACTACTTTATGTTTCGCGACGGGGACGGGGTTGCCTTCCTCGGCGACGAAAGCACGATGAAATCGGCTTTAGGTCCCGACATCTACACCGACTGGGGCGTAAACCATGAAATAGGACATGTTATGCAAATGGAACCACAACTCACGTGGGGCGGAATGACTGAGGTAAGCAATAATCTCTTCACAATGTACGTCACCACGCAAGCGGGGAAACCAAGTCGCCTAAGCCAAAGCAAAAACTACGAGAATGCTATCCGAAACGTGATAGAAGCCGAGCAAAAGCCCTTTATCATGTGCGTGAACGACCCATTCGAGAAGCTCGTCCCGTTCTGGCAGCTCCACCTGTATGCGCAAGAAAAAGGTTATCCCGATTTCTATGCGGACTTAATGGAGTATATGCGCGCATATCCACATAAGGGTACGGGTAACGCCTCCATCAACAACATGTACGAATTCATTAAAGTCTCTTGCGACTTGCTGAAAACCGACCTGACCGATTTCTTCGAAGCTTGGAGATTTTTCGTGACCGGCACTTTCGAGGTAAACGATTATGCAAATTACAAATTTAACGTTACTCCAGAGATGGTAGAAGAAGCCAAACGGTACATAGCCTCTAAGAATTATCCTAAACCAGAAAAGGACATCACGAGACTGACCGATTAAACAAGATAACTTTATTCAAGGCATTCGCATATCCTTTTATTTCTTTTATTATCTTTGCCCGCAGTACGAACCTTTAAAACTCAAGAAACCATGTATACTATACAAGCGAATTTAAGCGGCACACGCTGCATAAGCGTATCCGAAGAGAATTTACAGACAATCGAAAGGCATGCGCTGTTCCGCCATCTCATTGATAGCAATGGCATCGTAGATGAGGGCGTATTAGAAAAGCTCAGACTAAATGTACGCTCATTGATAGCCAGTCAATCGGATGACGCGAAGGACCTGTTAGATCTATGCATCGACGTAATCTACCACAGAGACATGAAAGCGTTCGGTTTGCAACAGCTTATAAAACTTTACCTCGCTTGGATTTCTGACCAAGAAGAAGAGGAGGAGGAAGAGGAGGAAGCATGATTACGGTAAACACATGCGAAACAACCGCATATAATCCGCTCATAACCGCTATTGAAGCGATATGCAAGGCTGTCCCGGGAGACTCCTTCAAAATCATAATGAATAATGAAGACGCTTTCCGGGACTTGAAAGAGTATCTGTCAGAGCAGGGAATCGGATTCCGGGAAATCTACGATGGTGAACGGATGGTAGTTCAATTCAAAATCTGACAATAATTACCTGAGCAAAGACATCAGCCGTTTAGCGCAATACAGAGCGGCAACGAAAGCGATAGCTCCACCCACATATCCAATAAGGGATATGGAAAGACGTGAGCAGACTAAACCGCCAACTAACGCTCCACCGCCGATGCCTACATTATAAATGCCGGAATACACGGACATCGCAATAGCCGTAGATTCCGGCATAATTTGTATAATCTCGGATTGGAATACTAAGTTATAAATAGAGATTGCCAATCCCCAACAGATACACACCGCAATGACGGCGAAACGGTCAAACGACGCCACATGCAGCATAAGCAAGCACGCCGCCACTCCAAACACGGCAAGGCGGACGAACCGGGAAGGATAACGGTCGTAATAACGGGAGAACAGGAAGCTGCCCATAAGCCCTACCACGCCGAAAGCCATCAGTACCCACGTGATACCCGCGTCACCAAGTCCGGCCACTTGCCCTAAGAAGGGTTCGATGTAGCTATACCCCGTATAATGCCCCGTCACGAAGATAAAGGTCAGTATATACACGCCTAGCAAGGCGGGAGTCCTAAGCAATGAAGGCAGCTTCTTGAGCGATACGCTATTGCGGCTCGGCACTTTAGGAAAGATAAAGGCCAACAGCAGAAAGACCGCAAAGGCTGCCACGGCTATATAGAAGAAAGTCATGCGCCAACCTACATGCAGGCCTATAATACGTCCTAAGGGCAGGCCCACAATCATGGCGACAGAAGTCCCGGTGACTATCAGCCCCAACGCCGTGGAACGCTTGCCTTCCGGAGCGATGCGCACAGCCAACGGAGAAACGATGGACCAGAATATAGCGTGAGCGCAAGCCACGACAATACGGGAAGCAGCCAATACGGTAAAAGTGGTAGATACGGCCGAGAGCACATGTCCCACAATGAACAAGGCGATAACGCTAAGCATCAGCTTACGGTTCTCCACCTTCGAGGCCATCAGCATCAGCGGTAAGGAAGCCAACGCCACTACCCAAGCGTAAATGGTAATGATAGACCCCGCCTGCGCTTCGGTCATCTGGAAGTCACGAGCGATATCCGTCAGCAGACCGATAGGCACGAACTCTGACGTATTGAACACGAAGGTTGAGAACGTCAACCCCAAGATGGGAAGCCATCCACCAAGCAGACTCTTCCCCCGACTTTTAACATTTTCCATTGAATCCTGAACTTTCCGGCGAAACAGAAGAGTGCCATATCCGTCAAGAGATTCTCACGCCACTCCTCCTCTCTTCGCCCCTATTAAAACAATCTTTTCCTTAAAAATCGCGCAAAAGTACGGAACATTCTTCAATTCCCTTCCCGCCGGACAACGATTTATTCTCCGGTAAGCCGTATCTTTGCCTCGTTTTAATAATAATAATACTCTCACCGTTATGCGTTACGATGTATTTATCAGCTATTCCAGTAAAGACCAGAAGATAGTAGAAGGGCTTTCCGCCTATTTGGAACAACACCGTATCCGCTGCTTCGTGGCTTACCGCGACATTCCCAAAGGTATAGCATGGGCACGAGCCATTGTGGAAGCATTGGACGACAGCCAGATGATGGTAGTCGTCTTTTCCGAGAATTTCAACCAATCGGAACAAGTAGACCGGGAAATCGAACTGGCATCGGAAGACAGGAAACCCATCCTTACGTTCCGTGTGACGGGTGACCAATTCAAGGGAGCGAAGAAGTATTATTTAAAGAACCTGAACTGGATAGACGCTTTCCCTGAACCGGAGAAACAGTTCGGAGCGTTGACACAGAATATCATGAAGCTACTAGATATAAAAAGCGATAATCAAGAAAGACAAACAGAAGAAGGAAAATCATTTCTAACGTCATCGCAAACAGATGAAGCGACAGACTGGCTTCAAAAAGGGATACGATATTTCAACGATAAAAATTACAAAGAAGCGATAAGATGTTACGAGAAATCGGCGAAAAAACACAATAAGCATGCATTACACAATTTAGCCTACTTTTACTTCAACGGCGTAGGGGTCCCACGAGACTATACAGAAGCCGTAAGGTTATATAAGGAAGCTATAAGATTTGGAAGCATAAGTTCGTGTTCCGCATTAGGAATTTGTTATCATTTTGGACTTGGAGTTCCACAAGATCACACAGAAGCCGTGAATTTATATAAAAAAGCAGCCGAAAAAGGAGATGCTAGCGGACAATGTAATTTAGGACTATGCTATCAATTCGGTATAGGTGTCGACAAAAATGATGAAGAAGCCATAAAATGGATGCGTAAAGCGGCGGAAAAACAAGATGTAAAATCTTTGTATTACTTAGGTAGTTTTTATCAAAACGGCATAGGTACTAAACCCGATTATAACGAAGCGATAAAATGGTATCAAAAGGCCGCTAAAAAAGGTTCTAAAGAAGCCCAAGAATCGCTAACAAAAGAAGGATACACATGGTAACCTACCGCCTCAATGATAATAAGCCAAGACTTCTAATTAGTATTAAGAACATCTGAATCCAACGTTATTTATAAAGGACATAAACTTTTATAATAGGCGAACAAACAGCATGAAAGAATACAGACTGACCGACTGGCTCCCCACCACCAAAAAAGAGGTGGAACTGCGGGGATGGAACGAGAATGAACTGGACGTAATCCTTTTCAGCGGTGACGCGTACGTGGACCATCCCTCTTTCGGAGCCGCCGTCATTGGACGAATCCTCGAAGCCGAAGGGCTGAAAGTGGCCATTATCCCGCAACCCAATTGGCGGGACGACCTGCGGGACTTCAAGAAGTTAGGCAGACCAAGACTGTTTTTCGGCATATCGGCAGGGTGCATGGACTCAATGGTCAACAAGTATACGGCCAACAAGCGCTTGCGCAGCGAGGACGCCTATACGCCGGACGGCAGAACGGACATGAGGCCGGAATACCCCTCCATCGTATATTCCCGAATATTGAAAAGTATCTATCCGGACGTTCCAGTCGTTTTAGGAGGCATCGAGGCAAGCATGAGACGGCTGACCCACTATGACTATTGGCAAGACCGCTTGCGGACAAGCATCTTATGCGATAGCGAGGCCGATTTACTGGTGTACGGAATGGGAGAAAAGCCAATTGTCGGACTGGCCCGTCAAGCGGAATGCCTGCTTTCCGAGGAAACGCCTTTTCTCACCGCTAAAGCGATGAGGACGCATATACGAAACATACCTCAAACCGCTTACCTCTGTCGCGACGAGGAGTATACGCCCGTGGAAGGAGACTTGCACCTCTACTCACACGAGGAGTGCATGGAAGACAAGAAAAAGCAAGCGGACAACTTCAGACACATCGAAGAGGAGTCCAACAAGTACGAGGCCCGACGCATCGCGCAAAGGGTGGACAGAAAGGTGGTCGTGGTCAATCCCCCCTACCCTCCGATGGCGCAAGAGGAACTTGACCACTCGTTCGACCTGCCCTATACCCGCCTGCCGCATCCGAAGTACAAGGGAAAACGGATTCCGGCCTACGACATGATTAAGTTCTCCATCAATATACACCGGGGGTGCTTCGGCGGATGCGCTTTCTGCACCATTTCCGCCCATCAGGGGAAGTTTATCGTCAGCCGTAGCAAGGAATCCATTCTCCGGGAGGTAAAGGAAGTGACGCAGCTGCCGGATTTCAAGGGATACATCAGCGACTTGGGCGGCCCGTCCGCGAATATGTACCGGATGAAAGGACAGAACGAGGAGACGTGCAGAAAATGCAAGCGTCCGTCGTGTATCCATCCCAAGATTTGCCCCAACCTGAACACCGACCATCGTCCGCTACTGGAGATATACCGTGCCGTGGACGCTTTGTCGGGCATTAAGAAATCCTTCATCGGAAGCGGGGTGCGCTATGACCTGATGCTGCATCAAAGCAAGGATGTCGCCATAAACCGGAGCGCGGCCGAGTACACCCGGGAACTGATTACCCGCCACGTCAGCGGTCGGCTGAAGGTCGCTCCCGAGCACACGAGCGACCGTGTCCTGTCCGTCATGCGTAAGCCTTCTTTCAGTCAGTTCGAGGAGTTCAAGAAAATATTCGACCGCATCAACCGTGAGGCGAACCTCCGCCAACAGCTCATCCCCTACTTCATCTCTTCCCATCCCGGATGCAAGGAGGAGGATATGGCCGAGCTTGCGGTCATCACCAAGCGGTTGGACTTCCATCTTGAACAAGTGCAGGACTTCACCCCTACCCCCATGACCGTTTCTACCGAGGCTTGGTACACGGGCTACCACCCCTATACGCTTCAACCCGTTTTCAGCGCCAAGACTCAAAGGGAAAAGTTGGCGCAGCGGCAGTTTTTCTTCTGGTACAAACCCGAAGAACGGAGAAACATCGTCAACGAGCTGAAACGCATCGGCCGTCAGGACCTGATAGACAAACTATATGGTAGAAAAAAATAAGGAGCGGCTTTTGGGCCACTCCTTATACAGACAGGATTTAAACTAATCGCCCGCTCTAATCTAAGACGGTGATAGAACGATTTATTCATGTACAAGAGTCAGAGCGTTCTTGTACATGAATAGGTCAATTGATATACAAGAATCAGGAGATTGTTGTACAGCTCTTTCTTTTGCGAACCTTGCTCCACCAAACATTAAGCGCAATCCACGCCACAATGTCGCCAAGTAGCATTATCGTATTGTCGACGTAAGGCATCAGCAGAATATTGACTGCGCTGAACACGCAAGAAATCAACAGAATCAGCAACATGGCCTGACGTACCGTGAACCCCATAGCCAAGAACTGATGATGGATATGGTTCTTGTCGGGCTCGAAGGGATTCTTCCCGTTGTATATACGTACTATCACGACCCGAACCACATCGAATGCGGGAACTATCAGCGTACTGAAGGCCACCACTATCGCTCCTTGCGTCATAGGAACCAAATCCGAATGTTGACTATACTTAATGGCAAGGAAGCTCAAGATATACCCTAAAGTCAAACTGCCCGTATCCCCCATAAAAATCTTACGGGCGTGCTCGGCGCTGCCAAACACATTGTAATAAAAGAACGGAACCAATACGCCGAACGTACTGAGCGCAAGCATACTGTATGCCCACATTTCCTTTTCCGCAAATAGGATACCGAGTATCAAGAGAGAGACGCTGCTCAATCCGGAAGCGAGCCCGTCAATACCGTCTATCAGATTAATGGCGTTCGTAATGAATACGATTGTCAGTACCGTAAAAGGCATTCCAAACCAAGCGGGTAAAGTTCCGATACCGAACAGACCGTAGAAGTCATTAATCCACAGCCCGGCTAGAGGAAACAGACAGGCACTGATAATCTGAATCACGAACTTCTCACGGTAACGGACTCCGACGAGGTCATCCGCAATGCCCGTCAAATACAGCAGTACCATACCGCAGACCAACAGCAGAAATTCGGGCAGCACCTGCGAACTCTGCAACAGCGTCATTCCGTTGCCCGTCAAGCAGCGGATGGCGAGCACCGCACAGCTTGACAAGAGAATCGTAGGAAAAAAGGAGACTCCCCCAAGCCTCGGAATGGCCCGCTTATGCACCTTACGCTCATCAGGCATGTCAAACAGTTTCTTACGGAAAGAAATCAATAGGATGCGCGGAATAATAATCTGCGCGACGTAGGCCGAAATGGCGAACGCAAGTAAAACAAAAAGAATATTCATACCCCACTCAATTGAAAAGAAAACTCGTGCGGAGGAGTAAAGCTTAAAAATGCCCCCTTACTCCTCATTCAACAAGTTGAATCGTAAAATTAAAAAGATAATTATGATAGAGATATTGCCCAATAGCAGCGTCTATTTTCCCCAATCCATTATAGCAATTCCCGTCATCAAAGAAGAAGCGCAGTGAAGAGCCGTTTCATGCGTCCAACGTTCCTCACCACGTTCAGATACAGCGGCGCAAATTTCTATTGCGCCTTGTTATTTTCCAATGCAGTAATATTTAAATCCCATCTCTTCAAGCTCTTCCTTATCGTAGATGTTACGGCCGTCAAGAATCAGCGGCTCGCGCATCGCACGCTTCAGAACACCCCAACTCGGGAGGCGGAACTGCTTCCACTCGGTCAGCAGCAACAGCGCGTCGGCGTTCAGCGCGGCGTCGTACATATCGCTCGCGTAGGTTACCGAGTCGCCCACTCGCCTGCGGCACTCGTCCATCGCCACGGGGTCGAATACCCGGACCTCGCAGCCCGCCTTCAGCAGAAGGTCAATCGTCACGAGGGCGGTAGCCTCCCGCATATCGTCGGTCTCTGGCTTGAAGGCGAGCCCCCAAAGCGCGACCGTACGCCCCTCCAAAGCGCCCCCGTAGTGGCGGGAAAGCTTCTCAAAAAGCACACGCTTCTGGCACTCGTTCACCTCCTCGACGGCCTTGAGCACCCGCATCGGGTAGCCGTTCCCCTCGGCGGTACGTATCAGGGCCTTAACGTCCTTCGGGAAGCAGCTGCCGCCGTAGCCGCAGCCCGGATAGAGGAACTTGCTGCCGATACGGCTGTCGGAACCTATCCCCTTGCGCACCATGTTCACGTCGGCCCCCACAAGCTCGCACAGGTTGGCGATGTCGTTCATGAAGCTGATGCGGGTGGCGAGCATCGAGTTCGCGGCGTACTTTATCATCTCGGCGCTCGGAATGTCCGTAAATATCAGGCGGTAGTTGTTCATCATGAAAGGCTTGTAAAGCCGTTCCATCACGCCGCGGGCCTTGTCGGACTCCACGCCCACCACGACACGGTCGGGACTCATGAAGTCCTTTATCGCCGCGCCCTCCTTCAGAAACTCCGGGTTGGAGGCCACGTCGAAGGGAATGTCAACGCCGCGCCTGTCAAGCTCCTCACGGATAGCCGCCTTTACCTTCCGGGCCGTGCCCACGGGAACCGTGCTCTTGGTCACCACGAGCACGTACTTGTTCATGTTCGCCCCGATGGTACGGGCCACCTGAAGCACGTACTTCAGGTCCGCGCTGCCATCCTCGTCCGGGGGAGTGCCGACCGCGCTGAACACGACCTCCACATCGTCAAGGACAGAGGCCAAGTCCGTCGTGAAGGACAAGCGGCCCTCACGGCTGTTACGGAGAACCATCTCCTCAAGCCCCGGCTCGTAAATCGGAACGATACCCTTACGCAGAGAATCTATCTTACTCTCGTCAACGTCTACGCAGGTCACGTTGATGCCCATCTCGGCGAAGCACGTTCCCGAAACGAGACCAACATAACCCGTTCCTACAATCGCTATGTTCATAATGCCTTATATATTTATAGTTTATAATACTCCCTGAACCATTCCACCGTCTCGCGCACGCCCTCACGGATATCCTTCGAGGGCTTATAGCCCATATCCCGCTGCAAGGCTGACGTATCGGCGTTCGTCTGGTAAACGTCCCCCGGCTGCATCGGGAGATAGACCTTTTCCGCTTCTCTACCGCAGGCCTCCTCTATCGCGCGGATAAAGTCCATTAGCTTTACAGGTTGAGAATTGCCAATATTATAAATACGGTAAGGAGCGGAAGATGCCGAAGGATTGGGATTAACGGCATCCCATTCCGGGTCAGACACGGCCGGCCGGTCAATCACCCGTAACACCCCTTCCACAATGTCATCAATATACGTAAAGTCACGGAGCATGTCACCGTGATTGAATACCTTAATCGGCCGATTGTGCAATATAGCGTCCGTAAACAAGAAAGGCGACATATCCGGACGGCCCCACGGACCGTAAACCGTGAAGAAGCGAAGTCCGGTAGAAGGAATACCGTAAAGATGACTATACGCATGGGCCATCAGCTCGTTAGACTTCTTCGTCGCCGCATAGAGACTTACGGGATGAGCTATACTGTCCCGCTCGGAGAAAGGAACCTTGCCGTTCAGACCGTAAACGCTACTTGAACTGGCGTACACCAGATGCTTCACCGGATGATTGCGGCAGCCTTCCAGCACATTAATAAACCCGTCCACGTTCGACTCGATATAAGCGTACGGGTTGGTGATGGAGTAACGTACTCCCGCTTGCGCGGCGAGATTGCATACGACATCGAAGCCTTCGTTAGCGAACAGCATCTCCATCGCTTGCCTATCCTCCAGACTCATACGGATAAAGCGGAACTCCGGATACCGGACGCTTGTGTAGAACTTATACCAAGCCGCCTCTTCCACCCCGTCCCCTAAAACAACGCCCAAACGGGACAAGCGGCCATACTTCAACTTCGGGTCATAATAGGAATTTATGTTGTCCAACCCCACCACCGTATCACCGCGACGGAGCAGACACTCACAGACGGAACTGCCGATAAAGCCGGCAGCTCCCGTTACTAAAACTTTCATGTCGTTAATTATATTACTAAGAACGAAAAGTCTTAAGAATTGCTTGCGCCCTTATCAGGCGCAAGTCTCCCCAATATTATTCGACAAGTTACCTTGTCAAGCACATCTCCCCTTATGTTAATATCTCATGGCGAGAAAATGAATCCCGCTTAAAAATCAATTCATTCGTTTCCTTTTACAATGCCGCAATCTCATCCTCGGTAAGCCCCGTGGTCTGAACGATAAGATCTATGGCCATTCCCATAGACTTAAGCTGTCGGGCTATCTCCATTCTCTTTTTACGTTCACCCTCGGCACGACCTTCTACAAGCCCTTCAGCACGGCCCTCAGCACGTCCTTCCGCACGTTCCGTATATACATTATCTCTAAGGATTACCAGATTATCCAAATGACGATAGTAGGCGTTCAACTCCTCCTTCGACATACGGGCCAACCGCAGACGCTCGCGGGCCTCGCTCAACCCCGGAGCCGTGGCGTTGTCGGGAATGTCACCCGTGTTCAGGTAGTAAATCCATTCTTCTAAGGGACTCTTGGCGACCTTATTAAAATCGTTCACCTTAAGAATATAATATTCCGGATATAGTTGGCTTACGGCATCCACCTTGAACGTCTGGCGTTGAAACGGGGAAAGTTCAAGCAACTCACCCGTATGAACGCCGCGAAACTCCGTCTTGCCGTGATAAACCGTATCTTTTCCATGCCCTAAAGTGAAATAAACGATATTCACGCTATACACCTTGCGGACCTTCTCGTAACCCTCCCCACGATTGATGTATTCCGTCACTAGCTTGGAAGTCCCGAACAGCATCCGCTGAAAGTAGGCGTACTCGTTATTGTTCTGCATTTCTACTAAAGCCTGCTCACCATTACTGTTAACAATCAACAGATTAGTACGAAAACATTCACTAATATCATCTTCCGCATTAGGCTTAGTAGCGAAAACCCGCAAAACTGTAATCTTTTCATTCAGAATGGTCGACAGTAAGCCTTCTACCACAACAAAGTCCGCCTTATTCCGAAGCAAGCGTTTCATCGCCCAGTCAAAACGGATATAGTTACTCGCCATTATTACAATAATTTTATTATGTAAGTGTCCGATTGCAAAGATAACGATTCTTTCCGATTACGCCCCGCATATCTGACTCATTTCTCCACTACCTTTTTTCGGATATCGCTACCGTATATCCACTTCACCATCGAAGTAGGTAACAGACGGAAACAAAGGCGAGCGACGGGATATGCATATTTCCAAGTAAAGCCATACAGACTCCAAATGCCCTTCATGTAAATCTTAAACTCATTCACCGCCTTCGAGCGGTTACGCCGTTTAAACACCGCATCGTCCCTCCTGAAATAAATAGTCACTTCCGGAACGTTAGCTATCTTGTAACCCCTGCCCAAAAGGTCAAACCATAAGGCTATGTCCTGACTCGTGCGATACTTCTCGTTATACATAATCCCCGAGTCGAAAATCTTCCGACGCATCATCACGGTAGGATGAGCTAATGGAGAAGCCTTCACAATATACCTCCTACTCTCCTCCGGTGTCAACGGATAATGACGGACATTCAGGTTCGGATGCTCGTCGTTAAACTCCTGTAACGAACCTCCTACCACATCCACCTCCGGATGCTCTTTCAGATAAGCCGTTTGCCTCTCAAACCGTAGAGGGTCGGAAACGTCGTCGCTATCCATACGGGCGACATATT
Organism: uncultured Bacteroides sp.; assembly: GCA_949285075.1. Lineage (GTDB taxonomy): Bacteria > Bacteroidota > Bacteroidia > Bacteroidales > Bacteroidaceae > Bacteroides. The sequence continues at coordinate 34,061 of CASDXF010000031.1, forward strand.
CTGAACGGATATGCCGAATACCCTTATTCAACGACTTGGTCAACCCCAAGTTCACTTCGTTGCGGAGTATGACAAGCACGTCTCCCAATCGGTTCTTCCACTCCTCGACAATCGCCGATAATCCGCTCCCCAACGGCCCGTCCTCTATCAGGACAATCTCATTAGGCTTTAGCGTCTGGTCGTCCCACACGCTTTTCAATGCCCTATCCAGATAAGCCGGATTCTCCGACTTATAGACGGACATCAATACCGAAATGCTCATTTCAAATCTTTCAAGTCAATATAACATTGGGCACGCTTGCCCAATGTGGTTTTGTTATTGATACAAAGTAAAATACTTTCCTAATTCATAATCAAACGAGTCGGGTGAATATTGTACATACCCACTCCACGGATAAAAAGTAATCTCACCAAACAGTATTTTCCCTTGAATATTATATAAATCCACACGTGCAAAAGGAAAATCTTCTGCTAACTTCTCAGCGACAGATATCATCTCTTCTATATTATCAGGTAATTTAGGAGCGTTCTCAAACGTAGGATGATCACTTCTTACCTCAGACAAGAAACACAATTTCTCATCCCAAAAGCCACGACAATGATTAGAATAACGATTCTTATCTACCCACAAAAAACGAAACTTTCCGTTATAACACAGAAACTTATAATCGTCAATAGAACCATCCGCATTCTCCGGGTTTTCCAAATACTTTTCTACAATTACCCTCGATTGCTTGGCACCTTTATAAGCCCACTCCCTCGAAACAGAATAATATTTCTTATTGCGCCAAGCATCTACCTTTCGGAGAGTAGAGGCAATGTCTAATGCTGACTTATCTTTACACACCAACACATTATCCCCATTACCTCCGTCTGTCGTCTTAATGACGAACTTTTCAGGCAATGAATTAAAATCAATCTCTTCTGCCCGTTTGCAAACCTGATAAAGCGTATTTAAGTATCTGTCTGTTCCCAACTTTTCCGTCACATACTTTCTTACTTTATATTTGTCTACACAATCCAACATTTTAGCATTCCGATAAAAAGCCTTATAGCACTGAATTTTTTCAGTGAAACGCTCTGGATGCCTCATGTCAGGCCATCGATGCAATATCAAGTAATACTGCAAAGGAAGCATTATTCTATCGGGAAGCCACGAGAATAAGCGCAATAACCGATGACGAAAAGTTTGGCTCTTAACTATTTTCTTTATATTCATATCCACAGTGAAGTTGTAGTTTATATTTTAATCCGTCTTTAAATCCTCTCACAATATTTTTTAGATAATGCATTCTTTGAGAAGGGAAAATGGAATAATAAATCACTTTTGAAAGCAATTTCCGTTTATTCATTCTTTTCCAATACTTTGGCACATATGGCAAATGTGATAACCATAATAAATTCCGTATTTGATAATAAATCCGAAAAGGAGAAGAAACATTAGCCTTCAATAAACCAAAGACCTTCACATAGCACCCTAATTCATGCTGAATTGTTATCTGAGGAACAAGGAACACATGCAGTTGATTAAAATATCTCGCCCGCCAACACCAATCTTGTTCCACAAAATCAATAAACAAATTCTCACGCATCAAGCCTACTTTTTTAAAATTTGAAGCAGGAATCAAAGAACAAGAAGATATGATGCTATACATATCATAATAGACAAGTTCATCTTTTTTATTTTTACTTATAATATTAGCTTGATATAAATATGGCAAACCATTTTTCCTATTTATAGGCATGGGGCCTATTGCTGCTATATCATAGTGTAAGGAGAGCTTATTATAAGCGTCTAATAAAGAATGAATTAAACAAGAAGGAATCACACTATCTTGATCACTAAATATCACAAAATCAAAATCATGTTCGATAAAGTACCTAATGCCTATATTCTGCGCCGCCGCAATCCCAATATTTTTACCTAACGGAATATACTCTATATTCTGGTAATTCTTTAACTTCTCCGAATGGTTCGATGAAGAATTATCAACTATACAAGTCTTATCCACTTGAATCGTTAAGGCTTCAAGTGCTTTACTTGTCACATCGAAATCCGGATTATACAAAACGACTATCGCTCCTATCATAACCCCTTGTATTTAAACAATCCATGCCTAATGCCTTTCCACGTATTGCGCTCTATCTGTCTCCAATTCTTTACGCAAAAAGGGAAATAAATAATTCGTAAGATAAACTTTATCCCTACATTCACCTTCCATTGAAAAGGAACATACCTCTTACGCAATAACCACAAATAATTTCTATATTGATAAAAGTACCGAAACGGGGATGAGATAATCACCAACTGCCCCAATACCCTAAATTCATTCTGCCCAACAAAATGCCGTAACCTCACATTCGGAGTGATTCCCGACACAAGTCCTATCCGATTGGCTCTCCAACACCATTCAAAATCCACATAATCAATAAATAACCGTTCTCGCAGACCGCCTACCTTCTGGAGCTGACTTACACTTACACAACTGCCAGAACTGATAATCTCTCGACGAGGAATGAACCCGACAGATGTTACGTTATCCTTATGAATAACAGATTTGTATTCCTCACCCGTTCTTCCGTTAAAGACGGTAGGCCCCAATAGAAATAGGTTTCCTACACAAGTCTTTATACGCTCATATTCAGCAACGATTCCCCTTATATAATCCGGCTCTATCACACTATCCTGATCAAAAAACACAATATGCGAGCATCCTAATTCAACCACTTTACGAATCCCCACATTTTGCGCCGCCGCAATCCCCCGATTTTCATTTAACGGAATGTAATGAACATTCTCAGCAGACAAAAGTAAGTTTCTCCCCGGCGTATTATCTACCAAAACCACATTTGTGCCTGACTTTCCGATTAAGCTACTGTAATTCGGATTCTCTGAATGGTACAGAACAATTATTACTGCGATCTTAGTTTCCATCGATTGTCATGTTTGCATCTTTATACAATTTCATAGCAACAAAATCAAATAAGGCTTCCCGATTAATAACCAATCTCAATTTTACTTCTACGATGACCTTTTTTAACAATAAAGATTCTTATCTCTACTCCCTAACACATAAAGTTTAATCTGTAATCTAAGTGCTTATAGCGTCGCAAGTGAGCATTAAAAGGTTTTAATTAAATAACTATTTAAGAAGTTCCGAATAATATATATTCATCAGTAGGAAGGATAATCCAATTATCCATACCGCCATTCGTTTAAGAAAAATCTTTCCATCTATGGAATACGTAATCATCGGTATCAATACAATTTCTACTATTTGATAAAGTTCACTGACACGGAATGCGATAACCGGCACGCTTGAAAACAACACCAATACCGCTATAGAGATGGCATATATTTTCACTAACAGAATTGCATACTTATTATAAACAGACACTCTTTCTATAAACAAAAGCAGGAATACACAAATCGCCACACGCCCCAACTGTGTGGCATTGAAAATATTAATTTCATTACCGACTGAACTTTCATAGATTGTCCAAAGATTCTGCACGCCCTCTAACGGAAGATATTGTATTAAACTGGCGACAGGAAGAGTTCCTCCTATTACATAAGCTAATGCAATTAAACCTATATAGAAATATTTATACGAACGTTTAGTATTTAGGAACCATAACGGAAGAATAATAAGAGAAGAGTAATGAAATAAAAACGCAATTCCAAAAGTTATCAGGAAGCGTTTAGAATCACGGTTATTTAAATAATAGACCGCATGAAGTAATAACCCAGATGCAACAGATGCACGCATCTGAATCATATCATGAAGAATAAAAAAATTACTAATATAAATTAGCAAGGATGCCCATATTAAAGGAGATATTCGACAGATAGCCATGATCTTCAAGGCAATAGATAAAGCTGCGAATACAAACAAAAAACAATATTCATTTACAGTAAATCTACGCAATACATCAGCTATCGTTGCAAAGCCTATCTCAAAACGTTCGCCTCCCCAACCTTGCCAAAACGCTACATAACTCCCTCTATCCGCCATGTCTTCCGGTCGAAACGCAGCTATGAGCGCCAACGCCAACCAGACAAACAGCAGTGGAAACAGCTGCGATTTCGCACGCTGTTCACGCTTACTTACAAAAAAAAGTATAGAGAATGCTGAAAATAAAACTGATACCGGTAAAACCATTGTCTGTATACTTACTTCTTCACTCTTCACCGCCCTATGAAGAGTGCCTTCAATTACCTGTGAAAGATATATTCACACCACTATGAAAAGTGTCTTCACAACGCTGTGAAAGCACCGTTCACACTGCTATAAAAAGAGCCTTCACAGCACTATGAACGGACTATTCACAAAACGCTGACCGTTACACTATCGGGTCCGGAGATTCGCCGCTGTCATCTCCACCTCCCGGCACTGAAGGTTCCGGAGACTCGCCATCAGGCGTACCCGTTCCACCGCTGCCCGTGGTACTGGAACCGGAGATGCGGGAATAGGAAGCCACCAAGCCGTTCACATTGCCGATGAAACTGTCAAGCTCGTCGGAAGGCTGAACGATGGCGTAGGCGTTCACTATCTGAACAATCTCCAGATAGAGACTGTTGGCTTGCGCCACCACATCGTCCGACTTCACCGTACTCTGCGCCATACGGGTACTGGCCTCGGCCGTACGGCTATAATATTGGGTATCGAACGTGCCGTTCGCCTCACGCAGGGCTTCCACCTCGGCATCCAGTCCCAAAGCGGATACCGCATCGGACTCCGCGTCGAGCATGGCAAGCATACCGCGCACCTCGGCCGTCTGCTTGGTGTACTCGTGATTGCGGATGCCACGGTAGGGCGACATCTTGGCATCCAGTAAACGGGCTGCCGACTGCTTCTCGCTCACCGGCGACGTGAGATAAGCGTTTACCACTTGGCTGATGACTCCCGAGGCACTGTCGCGCACCTTGTCCGCCTCACGTAAGGCCTGAGTAGAGACAAAAGCCCGCTCACGGTTCACAATGGAAGCCAACGTCTCTACCGCCGTGGCGTAAGCGGCGGCCTGCGACTCGATATGCAGGGCGGCCGGTGTAGCCGTTGTGATGAAGTTATTCACTCGGGTATGGAAATCGCTGCACGAGCCGATAGTCATCTGGCTCATGCCAAAAAATTGGATTTGGTTTGCCATATTGTTTATGATTTAAGTGAAAATATGCGTATTGTCGTCACCCAAGCACTTAGGAATGATGCCAAAGCGTATTGCGGACACTCCCAAGCCCTTGAAAACGATGCCGAAGCGTGTCGTGGCCATTCCCAACCCCTTGAAAACAATGCCGAAGCGTGTTGCGGCCATTCCCAACCCCTTGAAAACGATGCCAAAACGTGTTGTGACCATTTCCAAGCCCTTGACCGGTTTGCCAATGCGCGTTGGCGGGTCGAGAAAAGGCTCCGGAGTTTCTCCAAAAAGATTAAATTAAATATCTACGAAGATTATCAATTGTTTTGTCACGACAAGATGAGAGACACTGAGCAATGGCAGTATCCAACCTCTTACCTCTATGGAAACATTCATATTCAAATCAGTTCAACGCCTGTTTCAGTTTCTCATAAGCCTTATCCCAAGTAAACCGCCTGATATTACAGTTTCCTGCCTCCGCTATGCGGAAACGCAGACTGTCATCCTCTATCAGCCGGATAATGTTGGCGGCCAACGCGTCCGCATCCTTCACCGGAGATACCAAAGCCGTCTCGCCGTCGGAGGCCATTTCCAAATAGCCCGCATTGTCCGTACAAGCCACCGCACAGCCGCAAATCATCGCCTCGCCGACGGTCAATCCCCATCCCTCAGACCAACTCGTGCCGATAAAAATGGCGGACTCGTTATAGAGACGGTTATGGGTCTCCCTATCCGGCCTTTGGATATAATGGTACCATTCGGGAAGTCCATCCGGACGAGGAGGAACGCCGAATATATTCACCCGCAAATCGGGATACTTAGCCTTTACTATATCCAACGCACGGAATCCGTCAGCGCAGCCCTTCGCTTCCATCAAATGATAAAGCATGCACACTGTATACTTGTCCCGTCTTGAAGCG
>CASDXF010000032.1 GCA_949285075.1 uncultured Bacteroides sp.
TCCCCCCGGTCCGCTTGCAGGGCCGGGGGGACTCTTTTTTTACCCCACCCCCGCCTCCCCACCCACGCGCACGTCCCCGCCTCCTCCCGCCTCCTCCCGGACGCCCGGAACAGCCGTCCTCCTTACGGAATGACACTTCGACGGATAAAAAAGTAACATATTGTTTGGAGATAACGATTTTATCTTTACCTTTGCGGCGCTAATTATAGAAATGTTGTAATGATTCAGATGTTTGTATATATTTTATTGTGTGGTATTATTATTCTGCTATCGGATGTTAGTGGAAGTGAGTGCTGTGCATAAATATATACGGAAAATATATGAAAGCCTTTCTCACTTCCATGTGTGAAAGGCTTTTTTTGTTATGGATACAATTAAAGCTGTTATAAAATGAATGATAGGTTATTTATTTTTGATACCACTCTTCGTGATGGTGAACAAGTTCCGGGCTGCCAATTGAATACAGTTGAGAAAATTCAGGTGGCAAAAGCGTTGGAGACTTTGGGAGTAGATGTAATAGAAGCGGGCTTCCCCATTTCTAGTCCGGGTGATTTTAATTCGGTGATTGAAATTTCAAAGGCGGTTACATGGCCTACGATTTGTGCTTTGACTCGTGCGGTTCAAAAAGATATTGATGTTGCGGTGGATGCGTTGAAATATGCGAAGCGCAAGCGTATTCACACGGGAATAGGAACCTCTGAATCCCATATTAAGTACAAGTTCAATTCAACTCGTGAGGAAATAATTGAGCGAGCTGTAGCGGCGGTGAAGTATGCCCGCCGTTTTGTGGATGACGTGGAGTTTTATGCGGAAGATGCAGGCCGTACGGATAACGAATATTTGGCTCGGGTTATAGAAGCCGTTATTAAGGCGGGGGCTACGGTCGTGAATATTCCGGATACGACCGGATATTGCTTGCCTTCAGAGTACGGAGCTAAGATTAAGTATTTGATTGACCATGTGGCCGGAATAGATAAGGCAGTCATTTCTACTCATTGCCATAATGATTTGGGTATGGCTACGGCTAATACAATGGCCGGAGTGTTGAATGGTGCCCGTCAGGTAGAGGTAACGATTAACGGTATAGGCGAGCGTGCCGGAAATACGGCTCTTGAGGAGATAGCGATGATTTTGAGAAGTCATCACGAAATTAATATTCAGACGAACATCAATACACAGAAGATTTATCCGACGAGCCGCATGGTTTCCAGTCTGATGAATATGCCGGTACAGCCTAATAAGGCTATTGTGGGTCGTAATGCGTTTGCGCATTCATCCGGTATTCATCAGGATGGAGTGTTGAAGAATGCGCAGACGTATGAGATTATTGACCCTCATGACGTTGGTATCGATGATAACGCTATTGTCTTGACCGCCCGTAGTGGTCGCGCGGCGTTGAGAAACCGGCTTGAAGTATTGGGCGTAAAGTTGTCTCAGGAGAAGTTGGATAAGGTATATGAAGAGTTCCTGAAACTGGCTGACAAGAAGAAGGATATCAATGATGACGATATTTTGGTACTGGCGGGTGCGGACCGTAGCTTGAATCATCGAATTAAGCTAGACTATCTGCAAGTGACTAGTGGAGTCGGTGTGCGTTCTGTCGCAAGTTTAGGGCTGAACATATCGGGAGAGAAGTTTGAAGCCTGCGCTAGTGGAAATGGTCCGGTAGATGCGGCAATTAAGGCTCTAAAGAAGATTGTAGATCGCCATATGGTTTTGAAGGAGTTCACAATTCAGGCCATTAGCAAGGGAAGTGACGATGTGGGTAAGGTTCATATGCAAGTGGAGTACGACAACCAGATGTATTATGGTTTTGGAGCTAATACGGATATTATAGCGGCTTCGGTAGAGGCGTATATCGACTGTATAAACAAGTTTAAAATATAAATAATAAGAAGAAAAAATGAATACACTGTTTGACAAGATATGGGATGCCCATGTAGTGACTGAGGTAAAGGACGGACCTACTCAGCTTTATATTGACCGATTGTATTGTCATGAGGTAACCAGTCCGCAGGCGTTTGACGGGTTACGCGCAAGAGGCATCAAAGTGATGAGACCGGAAAAGGTCTTTTGTATGCCCGACCATAATACTCCGACTCATGATCAGGACAAGCCTATTGAAGACGCTGTATCAAGGACTCAAGTAGATACTTTGGCCAAGAATGCCCATGAATTCGGACTGACTTATTACGGAATGATGCATCCTAAGAATGGTATCATTCATGTAGTAGGCCCGGAGCGGGGATTGACTCTTCCGGGAATGACTATCGTTTGTGGAGACTCGCATACCTCCACTCATGGGGCTATGGGTGCCGTAGCTTTCGGCATTGGAACGAGCGAGGTAGAAATGGTGTTGGCTTCCCAATGTATTCTTCAGGCCCGTCCGAAGACAATGCGCATTACGGTGGACGGTGAGCTTAGGAAAGGTGTAACGGCAAAGGATGTGGCGCTTTACATGATGTCCAAGATGTCTACTAGCGGTGCTACCGGATATTTTGTTGAATATGCGGGAAGCGCTATTCGTAGCTTAAGTATGGAGGGGCGTCTCACGCTTTGCAATCTTTCTATCGAGATGGGGGCCCGCGGGGGAATGATTGCTCCGGACGAGGTTACCTTTGAATACATTAAAGGGCGTGAGTATGCGCCGAAGGGTGAAGAATGGGACAAGGCCGTGGCTTATTGGCGTACGCTGAAGAGTGACGAAGATGCGGTGTTTGATAAGGAGGTGCGTTTTGATGCCGCTGATATCGAGCCAATGATTACTTACGGAACGAATCCGGGTATGGGCATGGGAATTACGCAGCATATCCCCACGGTGGAGGGAATGGATGAAACCGCCCAGATATCTTTCCGCAAGTCGTTGGATTATATGGGATTTCAGCCCGGGGAGTCGTTACTAGGGAAGAAGATTGACTATGTATTTTTAGGCGCATGTACTAACGGGCGCATTGAGGACTTCCGTGCCTTCGCTTCGATAGTAAAGGGAAGGAAGAAGGCGGATAATGTGGTAGCTTGGCTTGTTCCGGGCTCGTGGATGGTGGACGCTCAGATTCGTAGGGAAGGCATTGACCAGATTCTGATTGAGGCGGGATTCGCCATCCGTCAACCGGGATGTTCCGCTTGTCTGGCTATGAATGACGACAAGATTCCGGCGGGAAAGTATTCAGTCTCTACAAGCAACCGTAATTTTGAAGGTCGTCAAGGGCCGGGAGCGCGCACCTTGTTGGCCAGTCCGTTGGTTGCGGCCGCTGCGGCTGTTACGGGTGTCATCACCGATCCGAGAGATTTAATGTAATTGTTTTATTCAGAAGTTAATAAAGATGGCTAAGATAAAATTTAATGTGATAACGAGCACTTGCGTGCCTCTTCCTTTGGAAAATGTTGATACAGACCAGATTATTCCTGCCCGTTTTTTAAAAGCTACTACCCGTGAGGAGAAGTTTTTCGGTGATAACCTGTTCCGTGATTGGCGTTATAATGCCGACGGTTCACTCAATAAGGATTTTGTTCTCAATGACCCTACTTACGGAGGACAGATACTGGTGGCCGGAAAGAATTTCGGCTCCGGTTCCAGTCGTGAGCATGCGGCGTGGGCCATCGCCGGCTATGGCTTTCGTGTGGTGGTTTCCAGTTTCTTTGCCGATATTCACAAGAATAACGAGCTGAATAACTTCGTTTTACCTGTCGTAGTGTCTGAAGAGTTCTTGAAGGAACTGTTTAACTCTATTTATGCGAACCCAAAAATGGAAGTAGAAGTTAACCTGCCAGAACAGACTATCACAAATAAAGCTACGGGCAGTAGCGAACACTTTGAGATTAATGCCTACAAAAAACATTGCTTGATGAATGGACTTGACGACATCGATTTTCTGTTGAGTAATAAAGATAAGATTGAGGCATGGGAAAAGAAGGCGTCAGAATAGAAATCATGGATACGACGCTCCGCGACGGTGAACAGACGAGTGGGGTGTCGTTCGTGCCTCATGAGAAGTTGATGATAGCCCGGTTGTTATTGGAGGACTTGAAGGTAGACCGGGTGGAGGTCGCTTCGGCGCGGGTATCGGACGGAGAGTTTGAAGCCGTCAGGATGATTTGTGACTGGGCGGCCCGCCGTAACCTGCTTCCTAAGGTGGAGGTGTTGGGCTTTGTGGACGGGCATACGTCGGTCGACTGGATACAGCGGGCGGGATGCCGTGTCATTAATCTGCTGTGCAAAGGCTCGCTGAAGCATTGTACCCAACAGCTGAAAAAGACTCCCGAAGAGCATATCTCCGATATCATCGGCGTGGTGCGCTACGCTGACGAGCAGGACATCGCCGTCAACGTCTATTTGGAGGATTGGAGTAACGGAATGAAGGATTCTACCGAGTACGTGTTCCAATTAATGGACGGACTGAAGGGAACCAGTATCAAGCGGTACATGCTGCCGGATACGTTGGGTATCCTTAATCCCCTTCAGGTAATTGAGTATATGCGGAAAATGAAGAAGCGTTACCCTGACCTTCATTTCGACTTCCATGCGCATAACGACTACGACTTGGCGGTGAGCAACGTGCTGGCCGCCGTATTGAGCGGGGTGAAGGGACTGCACACCACTATCAACGGCTTAGGTGAGCGGGCGGGCAACGCTCCGTTGGCCAGTGTGCAGGCCATCCTGAAAGACCACTTCAAGGCGGTGACCAATATTGACGAGAGCCGCCTGAACGATGTCAGCCGGGTGGTAGAGTCCTACTCGGGCATCGTGATTCCCGCCAATAAGCCGATTGTGGGAGAGAACGTCTTTACGCAGGTGGCCGGCGTACACGCCGACGGCGACAACAAGAATAACCTTTATTGCAACGACTTGCTGCCCGAGCGTTTCGGGCGGAAAAGGGAATACGCTTTAGGCAAGACGAGCGGCAAGGCGAACATACGCAAGAATCTTGAGGACTTGGGACTGGAACTGGACGAGGAGTCCATGCGCAAGGTGACGGAGCGCATCATCGAACTGGGCGACAAGAAAGAGTTGGTCACTCAGGAGGACTTGCCGTATATCGTTTCCGACGTGCTGAAGCATGGCGTATCAGGAGAGAGGGTGAAGCTGAAAAGCTATATCGTCAATCTGGCCTACGGTTTAAAGCCGATGGCTACGCTGAAGATTGAGATTAACGGAAAAGAGTACGAGGAGAGTTCGAGCGGTGACGGACAGTACGACGCTTTCGTCCGCGCCTTACGCAAGGTGTACAAGGTGACGTTGGGACGGAAGTTCCCCATGCTGACGAACTATGCCGTAACCATCCCTCCCGGCGGACGCACCGACGCTTTCGTGCAGACCGTCATCACGTGGAGTTATGACGACCGGGTGTTCCGCACCCGCGGATTGGACGCTGACCAGACGGAGGCGGCTATCAAGGCCACGGTGAAGATGCTGAATATCATCGAGGGCGAGTACGATGCCGTACCGTCGGCGGCGGAAGAGACTCAGGAAAAATAATGAAGAAACATACCTTGAGACCGTGGCGGCGCTATGCGTTGGTATTCGTTTGCCTGCTTGCGTTGATTGGCGCTCTTTGCCGGTTCGGGCCGTGGGAGGAGTACAAGGACGGAAACCTGTTGGTTCATTCGGCGCTTGCGGCCTGTCTTACGGCGGTGTGTTTCGCCGTAGATTATGTATGGCGTAAGGCCATGCGACTAAGAAACAAGAAGAACGAAAATTTGAATAATAACGATTGATTATGGAACTGAAGATTGCAGTGTTAGCCGGAGACGGCATCGGGCCGGAGATTTCCGTGCAGGGCGTAAACGTGATGAACGCCGTGTGCGAGAAGTTTGGCCATAAGGTGAGTTATGAATACGCCATTTGCGGGGCGGACGCCATAGACAAGGTGGGCGACCCTTTCCCCGAAGAGACTTTTCAGGTGTGCAAGCGTGCGGATGCCGTGCTCTTCTCGGCGGTAGGTGACCCTAAGTTCGACAACGACCCAACGGCGAAGGTGCGTCCCGAGCAGGGGCTGCTCGCCATGCGCAAGAAGTTGGGACTGTTTGCCAATATCCGTCCGGTACAGACGTTCAAGTGCCTGATTCACAAGTCACCCCTCCGTGCTGAGTTGGTGGAGGGCGCTGATTTCATCTGCATCCGCGAGCTGACCGGAGGAATGTACTTCGGCGAGAAGTATCAGGACAACGACAAGGCTTACGATACGAACTACTATACCCGTCCGGAGATTGAGCGCATACTGAAGGTGGGATTCGAGTACGCCATGAAGCGGCGCAAGCACCTCACGGTGGTAGACAAGGCGAACGTGTTGGCCTCGTCCCGCTTGTGGAGGCAGATTGCTCAGGAGATGGCTCCCTCGTATCCGGAGGTGACGACGGACTATATGTACGTGGACAACGCCGCCATGCGCATGATTCAGGAGCCTACCTTCTTCGACGTGATGGTGACCGAGAACACGTTCGGCGACATCCTGACCGACGAAGGCTCCGTCATCAGCGGTTCGATGGGACTGTTGCCCTCCGCCTCTACGGGCGAGAGCACGCCGGTGTTCGAGCCTATCCACGGCTCGTGGCCGCAGGCTAAGGGGCTGAACATCGCCAACCCGTTGGCGCAAATTCTTTCCGTGGCTATGCTTTTCGAGTATTTCGACCTGAAGGAAGAGGGCGCGTTGATTCGCAAGGCCGTAGACGCTTCGTTGGACAGCGAGGTGCGTACGCCGGAGATACAAGTGGAAGGCGGGGCCAAGTATGGCACGAAAGAGGTAGGCCAGTGGATTGTAGACTATATCCGTAAGGCGTAACCGCCTTTTCCGATACGTTGTTGCGGGTCCCCCGTTCGCGAGCGTTGCCGTTCGCGGGCGGGGGATTTCTGTGCTCCGGACGTTCCTTCGCCCGCCGCTGTGGTGGCGAAGGCCTTGCCCGTTTGGTTTCAAGGGCGTGGAACTGTTGTTTCAAGGGCATGAAACTTTTGTTCCACGGGCTTGGAACTTTAGTTTCACGCCCTTGAAACTTTTCCCTCACGGGCGTGGACGCGTCACGGTCACTCGAACCGGACGAACATCTCCTTGAGGTTGACGATAGTTTTCCTTTTCGTCATGATGGCGAGCATTCCCACGCTTCCGTCGCATCCTTGTATCTCGCTGCGGTTCTCCCTCGGGATGACGTGCGCGTTGGTCAGCGTGATTTCCGAGTCTCCCGCCTTGAACTTGAATGAGGGGATGATGAGCTCTTCCGAGGCTTTGAGGAATCCGTATCCTCCCCTTGTCACGGTGTCTCGTCGGGCTATCGGGTCAATCTCGTTCTTGTATTTCTGATAATACGTGTGGTATAGGACGGACGTGGCGTTACCCGTATCGAAGTGGAAGATCAGCCGCTTGTTGTCGCTGCCGTAAGCCTTCAGACGGGGCGAGTTGTTGTCTAATAGCAAATTCCTCCCCGTGGGCGGAAGCGGGGTACGCTTTACGGGGAAGGTCACGGTGCTCCTCTCCACGTCAATCTGAAACTCGCCTGCCAGTTTCATGAAGTCTATGCCTAATATGAACTCCACTCCGCTTAACTTTTCCACTAAGTCAGACTTCCCGATGATTACCATTACATTCCTGAAAACGATGTCGCCTACTTGCAGGCTGTCCAGTATGCCTTGCTTGCCGTATCCCCCGCCTATTAAGCTTTGATTAATGGGAAACGAGTCGTTGACGATAGTCGTTATCCCGGCTTTTCGGGCGAACTCTTCCGTCATGAAGGTAGACGAGGCTCCCGTATCGAAGATGGCCCGGTACGTGCGGCCGTGTATCATGGCGGGAACGCGTATGAGATAGGCCTCTTGCCTGCCCCCTGCCGCCAGTGACTTTAAGGTATCTATCTCCGCCCGCACCGTGATGTCCCTGTCCGGCCGCGATAGGCTTGGCGACGGACACGCACTGTACTTGCTGAAATACTCGTAGTTTTTCCTGAATCCCTTAGGGGCTACGCCCTTCTCCTTTTGCAGATAGGCTTCCGCTTTCTTCATGTAGTCGATGGTTAGCGTGTGCCGCCCTTCGATATGATTCAGGATTGCGGCGAGCAGCGTGAGGTTATAGACGTTTTGCGGTCCGATAAATTGGCTGTGGTCGGTTACTAACGTGTCAATCTTCCGCGTCGCCTCTTCCGGACGGTTGAAGTTGGCGCATATCATCGTCTCCGCTAACAGCCTCAGGAAAGGCCATTGTACGGAGTCTTTCAATGCGGGATATTCTTCTTCCAGACTGAACCAGTCCGACCGGTTGATTAGTTCTCCGATTCTCTCTTCAGCCCGTTGAGCCGACAGCGGCAGGACGCTTAGTGCGATGCCAATAGTGAGCAAGACAATCTTTTTCATACGGTACAAGTGTTGTTAGTGTCAAATATCTCCCCCTAAATTAGGAGCTTGAGGCGGCCCGCCAACGCTCCGTTAGGAATGATTAACGATACCCGGCCGAATCGTAACCAATTATAGCGTTTTTTATGCGTAACAGTTGAATAACTCTTGTATATCAGCTATTTGGTTCATACGTGACAGTTGAACGGTTTTCCATTAAGGTAGTCATGTGGCTTGAAGTCAAATTCATTATCTTTTTCAGCGGAATTGTTGTCAATTATGGCGTTATTCCTCAATCTTTTTACTATATTTGCGAGTCATCATGAAAAAAGAACAGAAACGTTAATATGGAACAGATTCACGCTACCCCTTCGCTTGACCTCGGCGCAGCCTTGAAGTCAGCCACGAGCAAGGTTCTCCAGTTTCAGGGACGGGCCCGCCGCTCCGAGTATTGGTGGACGATACTTACCGTTTATGTATTAAGTTTACTCTTGTCTCCTTTCCTGACCATCTTGGGAGGCCTTGTCCTGAATCTGCTGACCATTCCGTTGACCTTCCGTAGGCTGCATGACACGGGCCGAAGCGGTTGGTGGTGGGGAATGGGGATTATCCTGAAGGCCTTGTTCTTCTTCGTTTTCCTGTACGATGTCATATCAATAGTGATTAACGTGAGCGGTTGGGACTATTGCGGCATTGACTATTGGGGACTACTGGCCAGTAAGTACCTCTTGTTTATCTGTCTGATAGGTCTCTACGAGCTTGTGATGATTATCCTTTGCTGCTTGGACAGCGACAAGCGTGCGAACCGCTATGGCGAGTCGCCGAAGTACGTTGCGGTGGAGGAAACGGAATATCCGAATCCTTAGTTGCGGCAAGAGTGCGAGAACCGCCGTTACGCCCACCGCTTGTTGGCTTATACCGTGGTGAATACCGTCGGACCATCCGGATACGCTGAGCCGCATATCCGGCCCTGAGAGACTCTCAAGGAGGGAATTTCCGTGCGAAAGAGGGCGAGAAACGTGCGAGATTTTGTAATGAAGTATTTGTTAATGGGTGCAAATTACTGTTCTTTTGGTAAAATAAAGAATTAAAAAGGGAACTAAGAACCATTATATCCGACGGATTGTGTCTACCGTTAAACGAGATTGTTATATCTTTGCCGCACGAATGCAATGTGTAAATCGTTTCTTTGCGAATAGACAATTAAAAAGAATGATAGGCTTATTTAACGATTGCTTCCCGCCCATTATGGACGGTGTTTCATTGACAACGCAAAACTACGCGTATTGGCTGAACCGGAAGGTTGGTGACGTGTGCGTGGTGACTTCTACGGCTCCCGGTGCGAAGGACGACGGAGCTTATCCGGTCTACCGATATTCTTCTATTCCCATACCGATGCGTAAGCCTTATAGATTGGGCTTTCCGCGCATAGACTGGCCCTTTCACGCGCGTATCCATAAGCTTTCGTTTGATTTGGTGCACGCTCATTGCCCGTTTTCTTCGGGAGCGTTAGCCATGCAGATTGCCAAGTCACAGCGCATTCCCATCGTAGCCACGTTCCATTCCAAGTACCGTTCTGACTTTGAACGGGCTATTCCTTGCAGGAAGTTGGTGGATTATCTGATTCGGAAGATTGTCAGTTTCTACGAGATGGCCGATGAGGTGTGGATTCCGCAGGCGGCCGTGGAAGATACGTTGCGGGAATATGGATATAAAGGTCCGGTCGAGGTTGTAGACAATGGAAATGATTTCGCCGACGGAAGACCGATAGATGAGGTGAGACGGTTGGTGCGGCAGACGCTTGGATTGGGGAAGGACGAGATGATGCTGCTTTTCGTAGGGCAGCATATATGGGAGAAGAATCTGGGTTTCCTTTTGGATGCCCTGTCGCTCATCAGAGAGCAGTCTTTCCGGATGTATTTCATCGGTAGCGGATATGCGGCTTCGGAACTGAGGCGCAGGGTTGCCAAGTTGGCCTTGACTGAGAAGGTAACGTTTGTGGGCGCTTTGACCGACAGGGAGAAGTTGAGGCGCTACTATGCTGCCGCCGACCTGTTCCTTTTCCCTTCCTTATACGATAATGCTCCGTTGGTCGTTCGCGAGGCGGCCGCGCTTCACACCCCTTCCGTAATGATAGAGAACTCTACCGCCGCCGACATCATAACCGATTTCTCTAACGGATTTTTGAGTCCCGACAGTGTAGAGGCTTATGCGGGAAAGGTTGTGGAGTTGATGCGTCAGCCTCGTCTGATAGCTGAGGTCGGAGAGAGGGCTTCGCGGACGATAGCCCGTTCATGGGAAGACGTAGCCGAAGAGGTGTACGACCGATATACAAACTTAATGAAACGAAAGAAGCAGTGGATACAGTAAAGAATCGCCCTTTCAGATTTTCTTATGTTATTATTCCTGTCGTCATCGGCCTGTCTGTTGTCGGATGGCTGTTCTGGAAAGAGTTCAATCCCGATTTGTTTTCAGACGTGCGTTTCTCGTGGCGGATGGCGGGAGGGTTGTTGCTTGCCTTTGTGTTCATGTTCGGACGTGACGGAGGCTTAATGGCCCGCTTCCGTTATCTTTGTGACGGTTCTCTTTCGTGGCGGCAGGCGTTCAATGTCAATATGCTTTGCGAGTTTACTTCGGCCGTTACTCCTTCGGCCGTGGGCGGAAGTAGCCTTATTGTACTGTTTCTGAACCGCGAAGGCATTAATGCGGGTCGGAGTACGGCGCTGATGATTTCCTGCCTTTTCTTGGATGAGCTGTTTCTGGTTGTGGCTTGTCCGTTAGTCTTGCTGTTTTTCTCGTTGTCCGAGGTGTTTGGAGATGTTTCCGTATTCTCGGAGAGTGTCAAGATACTGTTCTTTACAGTTTATGCGTTGGTAGCGGTTTGGACCCTTCTGCTGTATATCGCGTTGTTTCACCGTCCCGAATGGGTGAAGCGCTTGTTGACTGCCTTGTTCCGCCTGCCTTTGCTTCGTCGTTGGCGGAAGCCGATAGACGAGCTTACGGACAATCTGGTGGAGAGTTCCCGTCAGATTAGCGGCAAGTCGTTTGTCTTCTGGCTGAAAGCTTTTGGATTGACCTGCCTTGCGTGGTGCTCCCGCTATCTGGTGGTGAACGCCCTGCTGTTGGCCTTTACTTCGGGTGGCGACCAGTTAGTGGCTTTTGTCCGTCAGCTCATCCTATGGATAGTGATGATGGTCAGCCCCACGCCGGGAGGCAGCGGAATCAGCGAGTATATGTTTCAGGTGTACTACGCCGACTTCTTTGCCGTTTCGGGGATGGCGTTGGTCGTTGCTTTCGTTTGGCGCATTATTACTTATTATATGTACCTTGTTATAGGTGTTTGTATCATTCCCGGTTGGTTAAAGAAGTTCAATATTCAGGAGCGTTAAGCCTTTTGTGACTTTCATGAAATGTTTTTGTAATTTCCTCTCTTTATCTTCGCGCATATTTTAAGAGGAAGACATATCAATGAATCGTAATTTGTTGGACGAAAAAAGCCGCTACGCCATCATTGGCACATTGATGACTATAATAGTGCTATTGTTTTTGTTCTATATAGGGCGTTCGATGGTTTACTATACAAAAGAGTATACGATGCGGAAAAGCATTGAGTTGAAGGAACATTGAGCTTAATAGATTGTTTTTATATTCCGGGCCGAAGGAGGAAGCGCATCTTATTACAAGCGCTCCCTCCTTCGGCTTTATGATTACGAGAGGGTTTGCTTCTGAATCCGTTTCCATCCGCCTCAAGGGGTACCCGCAGGCCGAGGTCGTGGTCAGCCGCGAGAAGGCCTCCGCGTTCAAGGCGTGGATGGACCGTTAGCCTCCCGCGCCTTACGCCACTCGCCCACCGTGGGCCACTGGCGGTCGCCCTCCACCACGCCCGCCAGTTCGAACGACAGCTCCTTCTCCACCGCCCGCGTCAGCTCCTTCGAGGGGCGGAACACGACGCGCGGCTTGCGGATGAGGCGGTAGTCGAACTCCTCGGGCCGCTCCACCCCCTCGCTGCCGTAGACGAGGCGCAGCGAGCCGAGCCCGCCCACCTTCACCGACCGCCCGTCGGCTAGCAGCGAGGGCAGGCACGAGGCCAAGAGGTCGAGCGCAAGACGCATCTCCGCCTCGTTCAGCGACGTGTTGCGCGTCGCCCTGCGGCAAAGCTCCCTCGCCTCTATGACGGGCGAGGGGGTCGGTTCCGCGTACCATTTTCCATCCTTTTCGGCGTTTAGCCGGTTCTTCTTTCGCATTAGCTTGTAACGTGCCATATCCTATCCTTTAAATCGTTTCAAACTGTCTTTGGGGTCGTTCCTCCCAATGTATTGGGTTGCTACACCACGGTGTATGGGGTCAAAAGGTATACACCTTACTACCACAAAGGTGTACACTATTCACACATAAAGGTGTACACCTTACTACTATAAAGGTGTATACCTTTTTACCGCAAAGATAGTGACTTTCCACCTGATTCCCGCTTTCTCGCCTCCTAATTCGTCCGTTGTACTTTTTCTTTCCATCGAGGGAAAGAAAAAGGTACCCAAAAGAAAGCTCGCCGTCTGAAGCTCCGGGCCTACTCCGAGCGTTCCGAGTGCTAAGTCGCGTGAACTCGTCCTGACGGGCTCAAACAGGCACGCGCCTTTTCACGCCCTCGGTACGCTCTCTGCTTGACGGCTCCTCGCTTAGGCCGGATTGTTTACTTGTACTTTTTCTTTCCATCGAAGGAAAGAAAAAGCTACCAAAAAGAAAGTTCGCCGTCTGAAGCTCCGGGCCTACTCCGAGCGCCCCGAGTGCTAAGTCGCGTGAACTCGCCCTATCGGGCTCAAACAGGCACGCGCCTTTTCACGCCCTCGGGACGCTCTCCGCTTGACGGCTCCTCGCTTAGGCCGGATTGTTTACTTGTACTTTTTCTTTCCATCGAGGGAAAGAAAAAGGTACCCAAAAGAAAGTTCGCCGTCTGAAGCTCTGAGCCTACTCCGGGCGCCCCGAGTGCTAAGTCGCGTGAACTCGCCCTGACCGAATCGCTTAACGGCGAAATGTAAACCGGCCTAGATTTCCTCTAGCGCATAGTATTGGTAGTCTCGGAGAATGGTTCGCAGGAACCGCTCGTCTGTCTCGCCGCGGGAGATAATGGAGAATGTCTCTTTTATCTTATTGGCCAATAGGGAAATGCGGCGTTTACGGTCTTTGTTCCGGATTTCCAGTGTGCGGGTGATGATGTTAACCTGTTCGAGCGACAAGTCGGCCGATTGCGGGTAGACCGGACGGTAGTCCTTCGTCAGGTAGTCAAATTCGTCCAGACTGACGTGTATTTTACGGTAATTCCTCTCCTTTACGACCATTGTACCGGCGGCGAGGTCGCCCAGCCGTTGGCTGTGCTTAGTGAGCAGGACGGACAGCAGGCCTATTCCTCCGCTGAGAATGAAGTCTATGGGGAAAAGCAGCCAACGCAGCAGGTAAGCGCTGACGCCGGGAGTAGAGCCGTCGAGCTTGACGACGCGGATGTTCATTACTTGTTTACCGAAACTTTGTCCGTGGTTAAAGCTTTCGCAAAGGAAAGCGTAAAAGATGGCGGGCAGAATGACGACAAACATGGATAAGGCGAATTCCGTATCGCCGGACAGACGCAGATCATTCAGCAAGGTAAACACGGCTATCACGTAAACCGTTATGGTGAAATAATCGATAACGAGCGCTATCAGACGCTCGCCGACGCTCGCCGGGGTCTGGTGGATACGGACGAATTCTCCGGTCACGATTGTTGATTCTGCCATTCCGATAGACTTTTGGGATTATTTTATATAGTTTGTTGCAAATATATTGAAAAGCTTTTATTTTTGCTTTCGCTTTTGGGTATAACTTATCCGAAATGCGGCAAAGGTATGAAAGAAGTGACATTTATTCGTCGGAATATAGACCGTTGGAAAGACACGGAGAAGGTGTTGGAGGAAGCGAAAGCCTTGTCTCCAGACCGGCTTGCCGACGCTTATGTGGAACTGACTACCGACCTCGCCTTCTCTCAGACTCATTTCCCTGATTCACGAGTCACCATTTACCTGAACAATCTGGCTTTCGCGTTGCATAAAGAGATATACAGGAATAAGCGGGAAAAGTGGAGCCGAATCATCTCTTTCTGGACGCGTGAGGTTCCGGAAATTATGCGCGACGCTCGCCGGGAGGTATTGATTTCCTTTCTCATCTTTACGGTAAGCGTGTTCATAGGCGTGTTGTCCACCCTGAACGACCCCGATTTCGCCCGGCTGATTCTGGGAGATGGCTATGTAGACATGTCTTTGGAGAATATAGCCAAAGGGGAGCCGATGGCCGTTTACGGCAGTATGTCGGAAATCCCCATGTTCTTAGGCATTACCCTGAACAATGTCAGGGTGGCCTTTTTGTGTCTCGCTATGGGAGTACTGACCAGTTTTGGTACAGGTTATATCCTTGTGAGCAACGGGATTATGGTCGGAGCGTTTCAGGCTTTCTTCTATCATCAGGGCTTCCTGCCCGACGCCCTACGCGAGGCTCTGATACAAGACCTCAAAGTCCATCGCTTTGCCCGGAGCCGCCGGGTTGGCGATAGGTAACGGTTGGCTTTTCCCGGGCACTTATTCAAGATTGGAGTCGTTCCGTCGGGGAGCGAAGAGAGGATTGAAAATCGTTGTGGGAGCCGTTCCCGTGTTTGTCATTGCGGGATTCATCGAGGGATTCGTCACAAGGCATACGGAGCTTCCCGCGGCATTCCGGCTCGGACTGATTCTCGCTTCACTGGCATTTATCATCTTCTATTATATTTATTTACCAAACAAAAGAGTAGCATGGAGCCACAGAAACCAAAAATTGTGATGTATGCGAGGCGTTCGTTCGGCGATAAGCTGGTAGCCTCATTCGATTTCATTCGGGAAAACTGGAAACCGCTGTTGAAGTATTCCACTTACCTGATTTTACCCGTGTGCCTGATACAGGCGCTGAGTCTGGATGTCGTGTTGGAGAGTACCGCCGGTATGTCTAGCGTAAGTACGGCGGAAGTGGATAACGCCACGCTAAGTCGGGCGTACGACTTTCTCACTTATTATGCGCTTTACGCTTGCATGGCGGTCATTGGAGGCTTGCTGTTCGGGGCTTTGGTCTATGCGTTGATTCGCGTGTACAACGAGCGTGAGGAACGCCTGAACGGAATCAGCCTGAAGAGCCTGAAGCCGCTGTTGCTTCACAACATGAAGAAGCTGTTCGTGCTCGGTGTATTGGGCGCTGTCTTGTTTTACTTTCTGGTTATGATTGCCGTCGTCTTAACGTCGGTCAGCCTCTACACGCTTATACTGACCGTCCCGCTGCTGATAGCCTGCGCTATTCCACTCGTTTTGGCGGCTCCCGTCTGTCTGTTCGAGGACATCAGCGCACTGAAGGCGATAAAGAAGGCGTATGAACTGGGATTCGCCACATGGGGCGGCGTGTTTATGGTGACGCTGATTATGGGACTTGTGGCCGTCGTGCTGCAAGGCGTAACGGCCATGCCGTGGTACATCGCGAGTATAGTCAAGCTCCTGTTCGCGGAGAGTGACGGGGGAAGCACGGCTACCGTATCCGTGGGATACAGCTTCATCCTCTATCTGTTAGGGGTGATTCAGGTGTTCGGAGGATATGTCGCCTCGATATTCACCCTTGTTGGCTCCGCCTATCAGTACGGGCATGCTTCAGAAAAGATGGACGGCGTAAGAATAGAAAGCGATATAGAGAATTTCGACAAGTTCTGACGATATGGTAGTTTCCCCGACTGACACGTTGGTGTGCGACACGGTGCGGATTGCCTCGTGGCGGTCCGATATGGCGTACGACTATAACCGCGAGTTGGTCGGTTCGGGAATGAATGTGTTCGGGTGGATAAATTGGCAACTCGGACGGTGGTTAGAGCGAGTGTTTAATACTCAAGGGGCTTCCGACTATTCGGAAATTATTCTGGGGAGCATCGCCGTCATTATCCTGCTTCTGCTCCTTTGGGTTGTTTGCCGGAAGCGGTTGGGGCTTTTCGTGCGTACTCCCAAGCGCTTCTCTTCGCGTGCCGCGGAAGAGGATACGATTTACGGCGTTGATTTTCCAAAGCGCATTGCGAACGCCCTTTCGCACGATGATTATAAGGAGGCGAGCCGCCTGCTGTATCTGCAAACGCTGAAGCGGCTGACGGACAGCGGGCGCATTGACTGGCAACCCTACAAGACTCCTACCCAGTATAACTATGAGGTGCGGACTCCTGCCTTTCGTGAACTGACCGCCTACTTCCTGCGTGTGCGTTACGGCAACTTTGAGGCGGACGAGGCATTGTTCAGCCGGATGCGCACCTTGCAGGAAACGGTGGAGAAAGGAGGAGAGAACGGATGAAAGGCGGTCATTGGTTTACGTTAGGAATCGTGGCTTTCCTGCTGCTGATGTTTGCGGTGGAGTATATTTTGCCAAAGTCGTTCGTGTGGCGGCCTACCTTCGCCCATGAGGACGAGCAACCCTTCGGGTGTGCGCTGTTCGACAGTCTGCTACGGGTTTCCCTACCTTCCGGTTACGCTCTGTCTCGAAAGACTTTCTATCAGCTGAATCGGGAAGACTCGCTGAACCGTCGGGGCGTATTGGTCATTGCGGAGTCGCTTATGCTTAGTGACTTGGACGTGGCCTCTTTGTTGAGTATGGCGGAGCGAGGCGATAAAATCATGTTGGTATCCACGATGTACAATCAAGCGTTAGAAGATACGTTGGGTTTCTCGTGCCGTCCGTATTTCTTCAGTACGGTGGCGTTTAAGCATTACATCAACTCTCAGAGAGAGAAGGACAGCCTTCGTTGGATAGGTGACACGGCGGTCTACTCGCCGAGAACATTCTACGCCTATCCCAATCTGTGCGCCTCTTATTTCAAAAGCTGCGATTCGCTTCCGCTGCGGAAATTGGCAAAGAAAGGCTATTGGGAGGAGAATGAGGTGCGTCGGACGGATTCTCTTCGGAAGGTCACGGACGAGTATCTGGTCGCATGGGCTCGTCCGTGGGGAAAGGGAGAGGTTATCTTGGTGTCCACTCCCCTGCTGTTTACGAATTATGGAATATTGGATGGAGGCAATGCGGACTATGTGTTCCGTCTTTTATCTCAGATGGATGGGCTTCCTCTTGTGCGTACAGAAGCTTACACTCGGGAGACGGTGGAAGTCGGAGCGCAAGGCTCTCCCTTTCGCTATCTGCTTGCTCATAAGCCATTACGGTGGGCTTTATATCTGACGATGCTGACCATTGTTCTTTTCATGCTGTTTACGGCGAAAAGAAGGCAACGGGTGATACCGGTCATGGAGAAACCAGAGAACAAGTCGCTCGAATTTGTCAAGCTGATAGGGACGCTTTATTATCAAAGGCAAGACCATGCGGACTTGCTTCGTAAGAAGTTCACTTATTTTACCGAGGCGTTACGAAGAGAGATTCAGGTGAATATAGCCGAAGGGGAAGACGGAGAGGAGTCATCGGCTAAGATTGCCCGAAAGACGGGGATGGATGCGGAGAGAATAAAGAGACTGATAACCGAGGTTCAGGCCATAATTCATGAGAGACGAGGCGTATCGGCGGAGGAAACGCAAAGGCTTATTGATAAAATGAATGAGATAATCGCTCACATATAATGAGCATAGAAGGAAAAAACATTGGCTTATGGAAGAAAATAGAGAGCAAAGAACAGACTTGGCGCTTTTCTCAGAAAAGATGCAAGCTTTGAGGAGACAGATTGCCGCAGTAGTTGTGGGGCAGGAAAAGGTTGTAGACTTGGTGCTTACGGCTATCCTCGCTAACGGGCATGTATTGATAGAGGGTGTCCCGGGCGTGGCGAAAACGTTGTTGGCCCGCCTTGTTGCCCGACTGATAGATGCGGAATTCAGTCGTGTGCAGTTTACGCCAGACTTGATGCCGAGCGACGTATTGGGTACGACCGTATTCAATATGAAGACGAACGATTTTGATTTTCACAAAGGTCCAATCTTTGCGGATATCGTATTGGTGGACGAGATAAACCGAGCTCCGGCAAAAACGCAGGCGGCTCTCTTCGAGGTCATGGAAGAACGGCAAGTCAGCATTGACGGAACAACTTACCACATGGGAGAACTTTATACGATTCTGGCAACCCAGAATCCGGTAGAGCAGGAAGGGACATACAAGCTCCCTGAGGCGCAGCTCGACCGTTTCATTATGAAGATAACGATAGGCTATCCGTCGTTGGAAGAGGAAGTGAACATTCTGGAACGCCATCATGCGAACGCGGACTTGGTGAAGTTGGAGGACGTAAGTCCAGTCGTGACGAGAGAAGAGTTGCTGTCGCTGCGTAAGTTACTGAATGAAGTCTTTGTCGACCCTACTTTGCTCCGCTACATCGCCTTGATTGTGCAGCAGACACGCACCAGTAAAGCGGTCTATTTAGGAGCTTCTCCCCGTGCCTCGGTCGCCATGCTTCAGGCATCCAAAGCGTATGCTTTGTTGCAGGGGCGTGATTTTGTCGCTCCGGAAGACATAAAGTTCGTCGCTCCTTACGTGCTTCAACACCGCCTGATGCTGACCGCTGAAGCGGAGATGGAGGGATACACTCCGGTGAAGGTTACTCAACGACTGATTGATAAGGTAGAAGTCCCCAAGTAACAATGGTCTCTTATTGAGTTGGAAACCAGATTAAAATATGTAGCATTGTATCTTACTCGCCGTATCTATATCGCCCTGATTGCCGTTATCTTCCTGTTAGGTAGCGGATATTTGTACGCCCCTTTGTTCGTGGTTGGACAGATTGCGCTGCTTGTATTGGCTTTGTGTATCGTGGTGGACGGCTATATGCTGTACCGTATCCGTGGAATTAACGCTTCTCGTGCGTGTGCCGACCGCTTTTCTAACGGAGATGATAATGAGGTGCGCATCCTTGTGGAAAGCCTTTACCCGTACCCCGTCTTTTTAGAGATTATTGACGAGATTCCCTTTATCTTCCAAAAAAGGGATGTTAGCTTTCGGTTGAGGCTGAACGCTAACGAAAGCCAGACTATCATTTATACCTTGCGCCCTACTTGTCGGGGTGTGTATACCTTTGGACATATTCGGGTATTCGTTACCGGGCGTGCCGGACTTTTGTCTCGGCGTTATACCTGCGGAGAGGAGCGAGAGGTAAAGGTATATCCTTCGTTCTTGATGCTTCGTCAATATGAACTGTTGGCGTTGAGTGATAATCTGACGGAATTGGGCATTAAGCGTATGCGCAGAATAGGACATCATACCGAATTCGAGCAAATAAAGGAGTACGTGAAGGGAGACGATTACCGGACGATAAACTGGAAGGCTAGCGCGCGTCGACATCAGTTGATGGTCAACGTCTATCAGGACGAGCGCTCTCAACAGATATATAGCGTGATAGATAAGGGGCGGGTGATGCAGCGGGCTTTCCGAGGCATGACGCTTCTTGATTATGCCATCAACGCCTCGTTGGTGCTGTCATACGTGGCGTT
The DNA here is from genome assembly GCA_949285075.1 of uncultured Bacteroides sp. Taxonomy (GTDB): domain Bacteria; phylum Bacteroidota; class Bacteroidia; order Bacteroidales; family Bacteroidaceae; genus Bacteroides. Next base: position 19,801 of record CASDXF010000032.1, read on the forward strand.
GAGGAAGGAGGATAAAGCCGGCCTCGTAACCTTCGCCGAACGTTTTGATTCCTTTATCCCCGCCTCCAAGCAGTCGGGGCAGATGAGGGCTTTGCTCGAAAGCCTTTACGGTCAACGGACTACTTTTGGAGAAACGGACTTCTCCGCCCTATGCGTATACTTGAACAAATATGTGAGTAGGCGTAGCTTGTTGGTGCTGTATACTAACTTTACCGATATGAATGCGATGAACCGTCAACTTGCTTACTTGAAGCAACTGAATCGTCGGCATTGCCTTTTGGTCGTTTTTTTCGAGGATGCGGAACTGAAGGAGTATATCGCTTCTCCGGCCGGGAATATTGAAGAGTGCTACCGTCATGTGATAGCGGAGAAGTTCGCTTACGAGCGGCGGCTTATCGTTTCCACTTTACGGCGGAATGGCATTTACTCCCTGCTTACCACGCCCGAACGCTTGTCGGTAGACGTTATTAACAAGTATTTGGAAATGAAGGCCCGCCAATTGCTATAAGGGCGGGACTATAGGAGGGCCTTCCGGGTCTCGATGAAAAAGAAAACCGCCATTCCGATGAATAGGACTCCTAGCAAGCCATAGAAAAGCCGGGCTTTGCCTCGTCCGCCTCCCCTGACTATGGACTGGGCGCTGCGCGACGTAAAGAACCACTCCCAGTTGAATACCGAGGCCAAGAGAGAGACTAGTCCCGCCAATGCGAAGATGCCCTGCACAATGTACTGCCCGGTCATAGCTTGACGATTCGGCTGCCGTCCGGCTGTTCCTCGATGCTGACCTTTACCGTATCTTCAGGCAACAATTCCTCGATGAGTTCGGGCCACTCGATGAAGCAGACCGCGCCGCTATAGAAATAGTCCTCATATCCCATATCGTACACCTCGCTGAGTTTCTTGATGCGGTAGAAATCGAAATGATAGATTAACTCGTCCGTATTGTCGGAGCGGTACTCATTAACGATGGCGAAGGTGGGCGAGCTGATAACGTCCGACACGCCAAGCTCTTCGCACACCGCCTTGACGAAAGTCGTCTTTCCCGCTCCCATCTTCCCGTACAGGGCGAAAATCGTGCGGTCTTCCATAGCCGCGACGAACTCCCGAGCGGCTTCTTGAATGTTTTCTAACGATTGAATCTTAATTTCCATATTGTCTTTTCTTTATTGTTATTCAGAGGGTTGAACGCTTTTTAGGCCTTTCCCTTTCGCTTTGCGTGTTCCTTTCGCCAGTTTGCATATAGCGTAAATCAGGATAGAGAAGAAGATTATGGACGCCCCGGAAGGCACTTTCAGGTGATAGGAGATGAACAGTCCTCCCAGACATCCAAGAAAGCCGATGCCGATGGAGAGCCAAATGATTCTCTTGAAACTGTATGTAAACAGATTGGCCGTCATCTGTGGAATGGTGAGCAGTGAGATAGCCAGTACAATGCCTACCATACGCAGGCAAGCCACAATGGTCAGGGCGATGAACATCATCAGGATGTACTCGAAAAGCGTTACGGGAATCTTCTGCGAGCGTGCGAACTCACGGTCGAAGGCGATGGAGACGATGGGGCGGAGGTAAAGGTAGAAGAACGCCGCCAGCACCGCGGACAGAACGCCGAGCATCCATAGGTCGGAACGGTTGATGGTCAGGATATTTCCGAAAAGGTAAGCCGATAAGTCCGGAGCGAACCCCGGAGACAGGAAGCTGAAGATGATGCCTACAGCCATGCCTAACGTCCAGAACACCGCTATGGCGGAGTCCTCACGCATGTCTTTCCGCCTGCTGAGCCACTCCACTCCGAAAGCGGAGAGTACGGAGAAGACGGCGGCGGACAAGATAGGGGGGATACCCGCGAATAGTCCGATGCCGATGCCGCCGAAAGAGGCATGCGTGATGCCTCCGCTGATAAACACCAGTCTGCGGGTGACGATGTACGTGCCCACGATGCCGCAGGCTATGCTTGCCAACAGGCTGCCCAACAGGGCGTTTTGAAAAAAAGTATATTGCAGTAAATCCACTTCTGTAAATCATTTAGACTTTTCGTGTTATCCTTTCGCCGGAGAGAGGGTTGCGCGCCGTTCTCCCACGATGAGGAGCACTTCGTCCTTCACCTCCTCGGGAAGCTCGATGCCCCTGAGCTGCAGGCTGCGCGCCCATCCGGCCACGTCCGTGTCTAGCATGGTGTACAGTACCTCGCGGAACTGTTCCGTTTCCTCCGCCGTATAGGTGTCTGCGGTCCGCCCTGCGAAAGCATCCAGTTCCTCATCGTCATAATACTCAATCTTCTTGCTTACGGCGGCGAGCAGGCTGTCTTTCTCGCACACTTCGTGTTGTCCGCAACACTCCGTGTCCACTGTTTTCACTTCCGGCATACTGTCTAGCTCGCCGTTTTCTATCTTACGTCGCAATACGCTATTGCGAATCGCTCCCGCTATCATCGCGATTATGCCCACCGCCACAAGGCTTACGATAAGTATCCACATGACTCTGTACTCCATTCTGTTTTTCCGCGAGCCTTACCGGTTCGCTACGCCGTTGCAAACTTACTGATAAAATCCGGATGTATGAAGCGTTAGCTTAATAAAAACAGCCTTTGCTGAGTTGTCCGCTTCTGTTGGAGTGCGTTTTCGGGCGTATGGACTTTGGGGCCTTGATGCTAACGGGGCTGTCTTTCAGTCACCATGTTATGTGGAATTGGCGTCCGGATTTGTTGTTGAACGCTAATTGCCGTAAGGTATGCTTGGATACGGATAAACGCCTTTTAGTGGGGATGAGTGAAAATATGAATCCCTCACTAAAGAAGCTTTAGTGAGGGATTGTTTGTTGTACTCGAAGCGGGACTTGAACCCGCACAGCCGCAATGGCCAAGGGATTTTAAGTCCCTCGTGTCTACCGATTCCACCATTCGAGCATCCTTTCAAAGAAAGAGCGGAAAACGAGACTCGAACTCGCGACCCCAACCTTGGCAAGGTTGTGCTCTACCAACTGAGCTATTTCCGCATTTTTTAATCGGGTGCAAAGATAGGAGGTTTACGGATTATCGCCAAATCTTTTTGAAGGAAAGTTTTAGGACCTGTTTAAATTTTGCTCACGGGTCTTATAGAGAATCTTTTTAGAATACCCTGAAATGCCGCTGAATATGTCCGGCAAATCTGGGAATTGAGACTCCAAGACTTGCCGGACAGGTGTCTGCTTACGTTGGATGTCAGTAAGCTATCTTCTGAGGGACGGTGGTCGGACCGTCTACCGTAAGCGTGCCGTCTTCGGCTATGTTCAGCTTGTCTATCAGCACGACCCGTTCGTTGGGGTTGGTCGTCATGCGGCCGTGATAGACGCAGTACATGGTGCTGTCAGGCATGGTCAGTACCATGTTGTGGCCCGTGCCGATGACTGTTCCTCCCTTCGACTGGTTCTCTTGCAGCACCGGGTTGTTCGCCGCCTTCACGAACGGGCCCAACGGATTTTTCGAGGTGGCGTATCCCACGGCGTAGTGCGCTCCCCCGTAGTGGTTAGCCGAATACATTATATAATATGTGTCCTTGTGCTTGAAGAGGAACGAGCCTTCCGTCCAACGGCGGTTCACTTCCTTTGAGGTAACGGAGCGGCTCTCCCATTCGGCCTGACGGTCGTCTAGCTTGGTAGGTGGAGCCAGCAGCAGGGTCGGTTCTCCGATGATTCCGGAGAAGTCGGGCTTCATTTCCACTCCGTACACCCAGCTCTCCTCAATCTCGTCGTACACTCCTTCCTTCTTCATCAGGTCGGCGATTTCGCTTTCCACCGGGTGCTTGTAGCAGCAGCGCGAGTAGTACAGGTACGTCTTGCCGCTCGCGTCGTCAAAGTAGACGTTGGCGTCGATAACCGGATAGTCAATCTCAAAAACAGGGCGGTCGTACAAGTCGGTGAACGGTCCCGCGGGTGAGGACGATACGGCCACGCCTATCTTGAAGTTCTCGCCCTCCTTAGTCGGGTTGTTGCGGCTGTTGGCGCTATAAAAGATGTAATATTTGCCGTTGTGCTCGTACACTTCCGGAGCCCAAAAGCAGTCGACGTTCCATTGGTTCTCCGCTCCTCCCCGATAGACTTGCCCGCACGATGTCCAGTTTTTCAGGTCAGTGGATACGTACGCCTCGAATCCGTCCTTCAGCGAAGTGCCGTACATGTAATATTTGCCGTCACTGGCGTGCAGGATGTAGGGGTCTCCAAACTTGATGGGCAGCGGGTTGGTTACCTCGACTACCTTCTTTTCCTTGTCTTGTGCGGACTTGTTCCCGCATGATGTGATGGTCGCCGTCAGCAGCGTGAGGGCGACTCCGAGATAAATGGCTCTCATAATCGTTTTTCTTGCAAAAGTAACTAAAATAGCTCCTTCCGCAACCTTTTGGTTGAAATATTTCCTGTTGTAGCGCCTATGACGGTTTTGGGGGGGAGATGTTCCGAATGTTAGAACCGGTTTACGTTTCGCATTTAAGTGATTTGGTCGGGTTTCTTTTCAGCTTCTTAAAAATAGCGCATTTTGAAAAACGGAACATCCTGACGCCTCCAGAACGCGATAATTCCGCCCGGAGTACGGCTCGAACGAAAAGAATGCGTTCTGGAGGCGTTAGCGAATTTCAGATAGTCATCGGGATGGATGAGTATGCGTTTTTAAGGATGGCTTATGGCCTTAAATTCCGCTTATCTGATAGTAATCTGCCTAAAACGGTGTCGCATTGACACTTTTTTCTTGCGCTGAAAAAGAGAGCGATTAGAGGCGGAAAGGCGTGAAATTCCTTCCCGATTTGCCTCGAAAGGCCGTCTTTGTTGAGCCGCCGCCCTACCGCTCGCGAGCCGAAGGGCGGCGGCTTCCGAGAAATAGGGCGGCGGCTCAAGTCCGATTCTCCCTTTCTGGCTTCTTTTGTAGGGCGTAAGTGGGCGCTTTTTCTCCCGGAACGCGTGGTTTTTATGCGGTTTTTACGTGATTCGTCCGCCTAAAACGGAAATTTTTGCGAGACTGTTTTGGAGGGAAATCTTAAAAATAGACCATTTTTCGAGAGGAGAGCCTTGAGGTCGTTTGGCTCCGGAAAGCGACTTTTCTCGCAGAGAGGGAAAAGGCGGGCGCGGAAAGTCTTCATGGGGGAATTGCCTCTCTTCGCAGAGGTTTCAACCGTTTTTCTTGTACGGTATGAGGAAAAGAATTACTTTTGCTTGAAATATGTAATTTCCGACACGATGACCGTTTCGAAGACAAGAATACAACTGGTGGATGTCGCCCGGCAGCTTTTCGCGAGAATGGGAGTGGAGAATACGACGATGAACGATATCGCTCTCGCTTCCAAGAAAGGCCGGCGGACGCTTTATACCTACTTCAAAAGTAAGGAGGAGATTTATTGGGCGGTCGTGGAGTCGGAACTGGAGATACTGTTGGACATGATGAGGCGGGTGGCCGAGGAGGACATTCCGCCCGAGAAGAAGATTATGGCGATGATTTACACCCGCTTGGACGCGGTGAAGGAGGTTGTCTACCGTAACGGGACGCTGCGGGCCGACTTTTTTCGCGATATCTGGCAGGTGGAGAAGGTGCGCAAGAAGTTCGACGCGAAGGAGATGATGTTTTTCAAGGCCGTATTGCAGGAAGGGCGAGAGAAGGGCGTGTTTCAGGTGGACGACGTGGAGATGACGGCCAAGCTGCTGCACTATTGTCTGAAAGGCGTGGAGGTTCCCTACATCCGGGGACAGATAGGAGGAAATCTGGACGCCGAGACAAGAGACCGCTACGTGTCAAACATCGTGCTCGGCGCGTTGGGAGGAAAGAGAATCTAAACTAAATAAACTTTTTTCAATATGGGATTATTAAACGGAAAGACAGCTATCGTGACCGGGGCCGCCCGCGGCATCGGTAAGGCGATTGCGCTGAAGTTCGCTTCGGAAGGAGCGAATATCGCGTTCACGGACCTTGTGATTGACGAGAACGCGGAGAATACAGTGAAGGAAATCGAGGCGTTCGGCGTAAAGGCGAAGGGATACGCCTCCAACGCCGCTAATTTTGAGGACACGGCGAAGGTGGTGGAGGAAATCCACAAGGACTTCGGACGCGTGGACATTCTGGTAAACAATGCGGGCATCACCCGTGACGGACTGATGATGCGCATGAGCGAGCAGCAGTGGGACATGGTTATCAACGTCAACCTGAAGTCGGCGTTCAACTTCATCCACGCCTGCGCGCCGATTATGATGCGCCAGAAGGCGGGAAGCATCATCAACATGGCTTCCGTAGTGGGAGTTCACGGTAATGCGGGACAAGCCAACTACGCCGCTTCGAAGGCGGGAATGATCGCGTTGGCCAAGTCCATCGCTCAGGAGCTCGGCTCTCGCGGCATACGCGCCAACGCCATCGCTCCGGGATTCATCATGACGGACATGACGGCCTCTCTGCCCGAGGAGGTGAAGGCCGATTGGGCGAAGAAGATTCCCTTGCGCCGCGGAGGTACTCCGGAAGACGTGGCGAACATCGCGACGTTCTTGGCTTCGGACATGTCGTCCTACGTTTCCGGTCAGGTGATTCAAGTAGATGGTGGCATGAATATGTAACTTAGCGATGACCGTCGTATACGAAGACAATCACATCATCGTGGTCAACAAGACCGCTTCCGAGATAGTTCAAGGAGACAAGACGGGCGACAAGCCGCTTTCGGAGACCGTAAAAGAGTATCTGAAGGAGAAGTACGGAAAGCCCGGCAACGTCTTTCTCGGTGTGACCCACCGCTTGGACAGGCCCGTGAGCGGTCTTGTCATTTTCGCCAAGACGAGCAAGGCGCTGGCCCGGCTGAACGACATGTTCTGCGACGGAGAGGTGAAGAAAACCTATTGGGCGGTGGTGAAGGATATGCCCGCCGAGCCGGAAGGGGAACTGGTTCACTATCTGGTGCGCGACGAGCAAAAGAACAAGAGCCGCGCTTACGACCGTGAAGTGCCGAGGAGCAAGAAAGCCGTGCTGCACTATCGGCTGATTGGACGTTCGGAGAGGTACTATCTGTTGGAAGTGGACCTGAAGACCGGACGGCATCATCAGATACGTTGCCAGTTGGCGAAGATAGGATGCCCCATCAGGGGAGACCTGAAGTACGGAGCGCCCCGCTCCAATCCCGACGGAAGCATCAGCCTGCACGCCCGTACGGTGAAGTTCACCCATCCGGTGTCGAAGCAGGAGATTGAGTTGGTGGCTCCCGTGCCGGAGGACAATCTGTGGAAGGGGTTCGCCCTTTTCTAATCCGCTCTTGGGCGGCCCTCCTCGCCGGAGGGGACAATCTAAATACTATTTAATACTAATTCTTTAATCAAACGAGTAGAACCATGAAACGATTCGTGCGTTTACTATTGGGATGTCTCGTCCCTTGCTGTCTGTTGACGTCGTGCGCCTGCGGCGTGTCGGAGAAGACTCCGGTCGATTACGTCAATCCTTATATCGGGAACATCAGCCATCTGTTGGTTCCCACGTATCCTACCGTTCACTTGCCCAACAGCATGTTGCGCGTCTATCCCGAACGGGAGAACTTCACGGGCAATACCATCGCGGGACTGCCGCTCATCGTCACCAGTCACCGCGGAAGCTCAGCCTTCAACCTTAGCCCCTATCAGGGAGAGCTGAAGGAGGCCAAGAGCATTATCGACTTCGGGTATGACAACGAAGTGATTAAGCCATACTATTATAGTGTAGACCTCGACGACGAGGGAGTGGGCGTGCAGTTCGCGCCCTCGCACCAGTCGGGCATTTACCGTATTGACTTCTCGCAGAAGGACAAGCCGGCCTACCTCATTTTCAACACCCGAAACGGGGAGCTGACCACCGACGGACGGGCGGTCAGCGGATTCCAGAAGGTATGGGGCCGGACGAAGGTCTACATCTATCTGGAGACTGACAAGGCTCCGTTGAAAATCGGAACCCACAAAGGGGAACTGATTGACACGAACGACCGGACAACCGGAGGAAACAACGCCTACTACATCATGGAGTATCCGCAGGGAACCGGCGAGGTGACGCTGCGCTACGGCGTTTCCTTCATCTCGGCTGAGCAGGCGGAGAAGAACCTGCGCAGGGAGATTAAGGACTACGACCTGAAGGCGGTGGCCGACGCGGGACGGAAACTGTGGAACGAGACGCTCGGCAAGATTCGCGTGAACGGCGGAACCGAGGACGAGCGTACCGTGTTCTACACCTCGCTCTACCGCACTTACGAGCGCATGATTTGCATCTCCGAGGATGGTAGGTATTACAGTGCGTACGACGGACAGGTGCACGACGACGAGGGGACTCCCTTCTATGTGGACGACTGGATTTGGGATACCTACCGTGCGACTCACCCCTTGCGTCTCATCATCGACGCCGAGAAGGAGAGTGACATGATTAACTCCTTCATACGTATGGCCTACCAGATGCCGCGCCATTGGATGCCTACCTTCCCCGAGGTGACGGGCGACAGCCGGCGCATGAACAGCAACCACGGCGTGGCCACGGTGCTCGACGCTTACAACAAGGGAATGCGCTCGTTCGACTTGGCGAAGGCCTACGAAGTCTGCAAGGCCGCCATTACGGAAAAGACGCTCGCCCCGTGGTCGTCGAAACCCGCCGGAGTGCTCGACCGCTTCTATAAGGAGCACGGCTATTTCCCCGCGTTGGCTGTGGGAGAGCAGGAGACAGTGCCTGAGGTACACTCGTGGGAGCGTCGTCAGCCGATAGCCGTTACGTTGGGAACGGTGTACGACGAGTGGTGCTTGGGCAACATCGCCAAAGCGTTGGGCAACGAGCGGGAGGCCGACTACTTCCTGAAGCGTAGCCTGAACTACCGTAAGGTGTTCAACGAGGAGACTCGCTTCTTCCACCCGAAGGACTCGTTCGGCAACTTCATTCAGCCGTTCGACTATCGCTTCTCCAGTGGAGTGGGCGGGCGTGACGCTTATGACGAGAACAACGGATGGGTATACCGTTGGGACGTGCCCCACAACGTGGCCGACCTCGTGGAGATGATGGGCGGAAAGAAGAGCTTCGTCGAGGAACTGGAGCGGATGTACAGCACGCCGCTGGGCAAGGGAAGGCCCGACTTCCATTATCAGTTCGCCGACCATACAGGCAACGTGGGCCAGTTCTCGATGGGTAACGAGCCGGCCATGCACATTCCTTATCTATACAATTATGCCGGCGAGCCGTGGAGGACGCAGAAGCGCGTGCGCAACCTATTGACGCAATGGTTCCGCAACGACCTGATGGGTATCCCCGGTGACGAGGACGGCGGCGGGCTTACGTCGTTCGTCGTGTTCTCGATGATAGGCTTCTACCCCGTAACGCCCGGTCTGCCGATGTACACCATAGGAAGTCCGGTTTTCAAGGACGTGACGATACAGATGAGCAACGGAAGAAACTTCAGGGTGGTGTGCCGCGACTACTCGCCCGAAAACAAGTTCATACAGTCCGCCAAGCTGAACGGCAAGGAGTGGAACAAGTCGTGGTTCAGTCACGACGAGCTGATGGAAGGCGGAGTGTTGGAGCTTGTCATGGGCAAGCATCCCAACAAGGAGTGGGCTTCGGCTGACGATGCCGTGCCGCCTTCGTTCGAGATGGAATAAACACCCTCCGCGGGTGAAAGGTGAGGCGCTCCGGACGCTCCCGGAGCGCTCTCGTTTTTAGCCCTCTTCCGCCTTCCTTCGGTTTCTTTCCGGAACGGACAGGTGTATATTCTTTTCTTAACTTAGGCTTATTACGTAACTATTTGGTAATCAGTAGTGACTATAAAACGCTTGTCTAGTGTCGGACTAGAGGCTGTCTAATGTCGGACTAGTGCCCCTCTAGTGTCGGACTAGAGACCGTTTAGTGCCGGACTAATCGTCGGGGCGTTTCGCTGTAAAGAATAATGGAAGAGGAAATGTCGATTCACTTACAAATAACGTTGATTGAGGATGAAAGCATTCAGAGCATTGGTATTGGCCGTCGGTTCGCTGACGTGGGCGGCGGCCGCGGCGCAGGAGGCCCGGACGCTGCGCGAGGCCTTCGAGGGAAAGTTCCTGATAGGAGCGGCGGTTAACGAACGGCAGTTCACGGGGGCTGACACGGCGGGTGTCCGTGTATTGAAGGAGCATTTCAACGCGGTGGTTGCGGAGAACTGCATGAAGTGCCAGTCCCTGCATCCGGAGGAGAACCGCTACGACTTCACGCGGGCCGACCGTTTCGTCGACTTCGCCGAGAAGAACGGCATGACGGTCATAGGCCACACGCTGATATGGCACTCGCAGTTGCCCGACTGGTTCTGCTCGGACGGGAAGGGAGGGAACGCCTCTCCCGAACTCCTGAAGCGGCGGATGAAGGAGCACATCACCGCCGTCGTGGGCCGCTACAAGGGCCGCGTCAAGGGGTGGGACGTGGTGAACGAGGCCATAGAGGACAACGGCTCGTTCCGCAAGAGTAAGTTCTACGAGATTCTGGGGCCGGAGTACATCTACCTCGCCTTTCAGTACGCTCACGAGGCCGACCCCGAAGCGGAGCTTTACTATAACGACTACTCGATGGCCAACCCCGGCAAGCGTGAGGGCGTGGTCCGCTTGGTCAAGGAACTGAAGCGGCGGGGACTGCGCGTCGACGCGGTGGGGATGCAGGCGCATCTCGGTATGGAGTGGCCTCCGGTGGACGGATTCGAGAAGAGTATGCTCGCCTTTGCCGGGGCGGGAGTCAAAGTGATGATTACCGAGCTTGACCTTTCCGCACTGCCCGCTCCGAGGGCGAACGTGGGAGCTAACATCGCGGACACGGCGGAATACCGGAAAGAGCTGAATCCTTATCCGGACGGACTGCCGAAGGAGCTGTCGGACGCATGGATGGAGCGGATGGGCGACTTCTTCTCCCTCTTCCTGAAGCATCGAGACATCGTGACGAGGGTCAACCTCTGGGGCGTGGCCGACGGCGACTCGTGGCTGAACTACTGGCCCGTGAGCGGGCGGACGGACTATCCTTTACTGTTTGACCGCTCTCATCGCCCCAAGCCGGTAGTGGACCGAATCATCAGGGAAGCGTCGACCGTCGGTACAGAGAAAACAAACTAAAAAACGTGTACAATGAAAGGAAATGACTACTTGCACTCCCTCTCTAAGGAGCGGCTTATCGAGCTAATCGAGGCGTACTCGAAAAACTGGCTGGCTATGGACGGCGTATGGTTCCAGTCCGTAGAGCGGAAACTGGGCATGGACGAGGCGATGTACCACGACGCTGAGGCGTGGCGGACGTTCACCGTCGTCGAGGCGCGCAGGATAAAGCAGTTTCTCGGCCTGCCCGAGCGTCCCGGACTGGAGGGACTGGCCCGCGCGTTGAGGCTGCGTTTCTACGCCAACATCAACGATGACGAGATAACCGTCGGCCCGGACGGAAAGACCCTGACCTACCGCACCCTGAACTGCCGCGTGCAGTCGGCCCGCAGCCGCAAGGGGATGGCGTGGCACCCCTGCAAGCCCGTCGGCCTTATCGAGTATAGCGGCTTCGCCCGAACCATAGACGACCGCATCTCGTGCGAGTGCGTCAGCTGCTATCCCGACATCACCGACGAAGGCTGCGCCTGCTCATGGCGGTTCACCCTGAACGGCTGAGGAAAAAGAGAAGGGCCGCTTTAGCCTGCGATTAGCGAGGTTAAGGCGGCTCTTTTTGTTCGTCACCTTCCGGTTCATGCTATGTTCGGGTTCAGCGAACGCCATTCCCTAACGGGAGGAAGGACTCCCGTCGCTATGACCTCGTCGCGTAGCTCGCACAAGTGCCCGTAACTCTTTTCCAGTTCCGCCTGTTCTGCGGAAGTACCCTTCACCTCCTCGTAGTGTATGCCGTCCTTCGTGATGGATGTTTCCATCGCCATCATGACGTGGTTGAACCTGTCATCCGAGACGTACGTTCCCGACGGCCACTGGAAAGATTCTCCGCCCATAGCGGCCGCTATCATCTTGACTGACAAGTATGCCGGGCTTTGGAATGAGGAACGTCCCCTCAGTTCAATGATGCGTTTGCCTCCCTGAACCACTCGGGTCTTCATCGCCTCCCACTCGTCAAGCGGTAGCTGGTCGGTTCCGATGAGGGCGTTCAGCGGTTCTCCGTTCACCGTGGCCGTAGAGGTGAACACGGCCATCTGTTCTCCGTGTCCGCCGTACGTGCGGCAGTTATGTACCTTTGACGCCGGTATGCGGAAATACTTCGCTAATTCGTGTTGCAACCGGGTGCTGTCCAATGCCGCCAACGTAGAGACTTGCGAGGGTTTCAGTCCCGAGTACAGTAGCGTGATAAGTCCGGTAATGTCCGCCGGATTGAAGATGACTGTCACGTGCTTCGTCTCCGGACAGTATCGCCTGATGTTTTTCCCGAGTTCGGCGGCGATTTCCGCATTGCCTTTCAGCAAGTCTTCCCGGGTCATTCCCGCTTTGCGGGCCGCTCCGCCCGAAGACACGACGTAAGCGGCTCCCGCCAACGCCTCTCCGATATCCGACGTGTAAGTCAGGTTCGTGTCCTTGAATCCGCAGTGGTACAGTTCCTCCGCCACTCCTTCCAGAGCCGGAGCGAAAGGGTCGTACAGGCAGATGTTGGGTGTAAGTTTCATCATCATGGCTGTTTGCGCCATATTAGAGCCGATCATTCCGGCCGCTCCCACAATCGTGAGCTTTTCGTTTGTTAGAAAATCCATAGTAAACATATCTGTATTAGGGTAAATTCGTTTTTTAATATATAAGGATAACGTTCTCGCTGAGGTTTTGTTTGCTTGAATCACCTGTTTTTCCGTTTGTCCGTGAAACCGTACGCTGTAGTGGTGGGCGGTATGCCTCTTTCTCTTTCGCCGTAGGTCAATAGTCGGCATATCCATTTTCGGCGGATTCTTAAAAACAGACCATTCTGAAAAATGGAACATTCTGATGCCTCAGAATCGCGATAATTCCGGCCGGAGTACGCCTCGGACGGAAAGAACGCGGCGTAGAGGCGTTGGCGAAATTCAGTCTGTTCGTCAATGGTGTGTCAGGCTGACTTTCTGCTTTTGTCCTACGATGGTTCGTTTCTTTCTGATGTCAGACTCCTTCGTTTGGCGTAAAAAGGACAGTTTCTTCCGTTTCGGAATTTTCGGGCAATTAGGAGCGGAAAGGCGTGAAATCCCTCTCGAAAACGCCGGAAAGCCGTTCCCCGATTGTGGTGTCGCCCTGCGGCTCATGAGCCGTGGCCCTATTTCTCCCGAGCCGTAGCCCCGCGGCTCACGCCGTTTTTCTCTTTTTCTCATCTTTCAGACGGCTTTTCGGACGTGCGAATGGCCGTTTTCGCCCCGAAAAACGGAGTAAATACGCGTTTTTTCACGTGCTCCGGCGGCTAATTGCCTCCTTTTTCCGATGTCTCTTTCGAGCCCGAATCTTAAAAATGGAACATTTTGGCGGATGTTTTCGGAGGCCCTCGCCGTCTCCGTAACTGGCGCTCCGCGAAACTTTCTTCCGGAAATTCGGGGCGATTTCTTAAAATCGCTTATCTTTGTATCTCGTTAAAAAGAAATGCAGAGTATGAGCATCAAATTAGGCAAGTTTAATCAGTTGGAAGTCGTCAAGCGGGTAGACTTCGGCCTCTATCTCGACGGCGGAGAGGAAGGTGAGATACTGCTCCCCTCCCGTTACGTGCCCGAGGGCTGCGAGGTGGGCGATATGCTGAACGTATTCCTTTATTTAGATATGGAAGAGCGGCTGATAGCCACTACCCAAACTCCTTTGGCGCAGGTGGGCCAGTTCGCTTACCTGCAAGTGGCGTGGGTCAATCAGTACGGAGCCTTTCTCGACTGGGGACTGATGAAAGACCTTTTTGTTCCTTTCAGGGAGCAGAAAGCCCGTATGGAGAAAGGTAGGAGGTATATGGTGCATGTCCACATCGACGAGGAGAGCTACCGTATCGTCGCTTCGGCTAGGGTGGAACGCTACTTGTCGACGGAGCGTCCCGACTATCTTCCGGGCGAGGAGGTGGACATACAGGTGTGGCAGCGTACCGACTTGGGCTTCAAGGTGATTATCGACGACAAGTACGCCGGACTGCTCTATGAGAACGAGGTGTTTCGCGCGTTGGAGCCGGGCATGCGCACGACGGCCTTCGTGAAGCAGGTGCGCGAGGACGGCAAGATAGACCTTTCGCTCCAGAAGACGGGTTTCGAGCGGATAGAGGACTTCTCGAAGACGCTGTTTGAGTATATCCGGACGCGTGGGGGGCGAATCAATCTGAACGACAAGAGTCCGGCGGACGAGATATACGCCGTGTTCGGCGTAAGCAAGAAGACCTTCAAGAAAGGCGTGGGCGACTTGTATAAGAAGCGCCTGATTCTGCTGTCGGACGGAGGGATAACGCTTGCGGATGCCGAAGCGGAATAGGGATTTCCCTATTTAAAAATAGAGAGAATAAGTGGGGCGGGGATTTTCCTCGCCCTATTTTTGTGCTGTGAATAAAACATTGTTACTATGCGTGCGATTATCATTGGGCTTTGTCTGCTGTGTGTCTCCCCGCTGCTCAGGGCGCGGTCGGTCGACGGCGTCGGCGTATATGGAGGCGGCGCTCCCGTGCTGGTCTATGTCGACGGCGAGCGGGTATGCCCTCCTTCATCCACTTGCTTTATAGCCAATCTCCCCGCGGGACGATACCTCATCGAGGTGTTCGAGGCGGCGCATCCCCTTATGGGCGAGCGTTCGGGGAAAGGAAGGCGGCTGTTCAGCGAACGTGTCCACTTCGACGGCAAGGGCGTGAAGCGCATCGTACTGGACGGCCGGCGGCCGGAGGTGGGATACGAATCGGGCCTCGGCGTAATGGAGCCGGAGCTGTTCGAGCAGTTTCTCAAGGCGGTAGAGAAAGAGTCCTTTTCGGACAATATGATGAAGATGATAAAGAACTCGTTGCCTACTACCCGGTTTACTTCGGCGCAGTGCGTCGCCCTCGCCGGGCTGTTCTCCTTCGAGAGCAAGAAGGTGGAGTTGATGAAGCTCCTCTATCCCAATGTGGCGGACAAGGAGGCTTTCTTCACCGTAGTCAGCACGTTGCAATTCTCTTCCGACAGAGAGAAGGTGAACAAGTTCGTTCGGGAGTGGTCGAAAGGCGCTCACCGGCCCTAACGCTAAGGAGGATAAGCTGATGAAGTGGAAATGTTTGGCCTTATGCCTGTTCGTGTCGGTGTTGAACGCCGGATGTGTGTCCTATTATGTTTCCAATAAGCAGATGATGGATATACGGAAAGGGATGACCGTCGAGGAGGTGGGCCGTATCTTGGGCGAACCGGACTACCGGCGTTTCGAGGGGGATTTGGAGGAATGGGAGTATCGCCGTGATAAGGGTACGCCGTTCACTCCGGCTCCGGTGACCATCATCGTTCAGTTTATAGGCAACGAGGTCATCAGCATGGATACTTACAGCGGCGGAGATAGGCCGGCGTTACCTCCCCACCCGGTGCGGTAGCCTGAATCAGATGAAAGGTTAAGTGAATTAAATAATAGGAGGATAAGCGATGAAACGGATATTTTTCTTGGTTTTCGTGGCGGGGCTGCTGGTATGCGCCCGGACAATGGCTTCCATGTCTATCGGTACGGTACGTGAGGAAACCCGCTTCCTGACCGACAAGATGGCGTATGAACTTAGCCTGACCACGCCGCAGTATAACGACGTTTACGAAATCAATTACGACTTTATCTATACGGTCCGCTATCTGCTTGACGGGGTGGCCCGGGGAGATGCCGGAGCCTTGTCCGACTATTACGAGGCGCTGGACATCCGTAACGACGACCTTCGTTGGGTACTGAGCGACTTTCAGTATCGCCGGTTTCTGCGTGCGGAGTATTTCTGCAATCCGATAGATTTGTCGGGAGGGCGGTGGACATTTCGCGTTTATGTGAATTATCCGAACCGTAGCCTGTTCTATTTCGGCATTCCTCCTCATTATTATACTTATAGGGGAGCGCATCGTCGGCCCGGATTCCATCATGTGAGTTTCTACCGGGGAAGGTATCATGACCTGCGCCATTATCCCGAGCCGTATAGGGTGAGGCCTCCCAGACGGCCTGTTCGTCCGGAGCGTCCGGTCGCGCCGCACCGTCCCGTGGCTCCGAGGCCGCCCGAGCATGTAAGGCCTCCCCGTCCGAAGCCGGAACACAGGCCCGCGCCTCAGCGTAAGCCTTCGACGGTAAGGCCCTCTTCTCCGGACGCTCCGGAACGCCCCTCAAGGCGACCTTCCGCTCCGGACAGAAAGGAACGGGTGCAAAGGCGCGCTACCACAGTGGAAAAAACAGGCGGGAGGGGGGAAGCTCCCAAGCGGGAATCTGGCCGTAAAAGAGAAGGAGAGGCCACCCGAAGCGTGCGAAGATAATTAATAAGACAGTTTTTTGTTTCATAGTTTCCATAAAATGAAAACCGGCTACCGTCGAGAGCTAAGCGGCGGGAGTCGGCTTTTCTCTTTTTTTCTATGCTACGGTATGGTTTATACAGCAGAATGTTATAATTTCGCGACCAAATCTTTATTATCCTGATAGAGGTAGGGTAAAAGAGAACCATTTATTATTCACAATTCTAAGAAAACAGAGAAGATGAAAGTTGCTATTGTTGGTGTAAGCGGAGCCGTAGGACAGGAGTTCCTGCGCGTGCTTGACGAGAGAAATTTTCCGTTGGACGAGTTAGTCTTGTTCGGTTCTAAACGGAGTGCCGGGACTACTTATACTTTTCGCGGTAAACAGATTGAGGTGAAACTCCTGCAACACAACGATGACTTTAAAGGAATAGATATCGCCTTCACTTCGGCCGGAGCGGGAACCTCGAAAGAGTTCGCGGAGACCATTACCAAGTACGGGGCGGTAATGATAGATAACTCTAGCGCTTTCCGCATGGACGATGACGTGCCTTTGGTGGTTCCTGAGGTGAATCCCGAGGACGCGCTGAACCGTCCCCGCGGCATTATCGCCAATCCGAACTGTACGACTATCCAGATGGTTGTGGCGCTGAAGGCTATCGAACGCCTCTCGCACATCAAGACGGTGCACGTGGCTACCTATCAGGCGGCGAGCGGAGCCGGAGCGGCGGCTATGGCCGAATTGTACGAGCAGTATCGTCAGGTGTTGGCCAACGAGCCTGTAAAGGTGGAGAAGTTCGCCTATCAGTTGGCTTTCAACCTGATTCCGCAGATTGACGTGTTCACGGACAACGACTATACGAAGGAAGAGATGAAGATGTATAACGAGACGCGCAAGATAATGCACTCTGACGTGAAGGTGAGCGCCACGTGTGTCCGTGTTCCCGCATTACGGGCTCACTCGGAAAGTATCTGGATTGAGACGGAGCGTCCGGTATCGGTAGAAGAGGCCCGCGAGGCTTTCGCCAACGGGGAAGGATTGGTGCTTCAGGACAATCCGGCGGAAAAGGAATATCCTATGCCGCTGTTCGTTGCCGGTAAGGACCCGGTGTATGTGGGCCGCATCCGCAAGGACTTGACCAACGAGAACGGATTGGCCTTCTGGATTGTGGGAGACCAAATCAAGAAGGGGGCCGCATTGAACGCCGTGCAAATCGCTGAATACCTGATAAAGGTGAAGAACGTCTAAAAAGAATAATTTACTATAAGGGAACGGTGTCGGGAAGTCTGGGTATGGACTTTGCGATGCCGTTTTCGTTTCTTCTAAAACAAGAAAGAACTTACATGTTATGGATTGGATTATACTGATTGTGGCCGGATTCTTTGAATCGGGATTCGCCTTCTGCTTGGGAAAGATGAAAGCAGTGACCGGAATGGAATATTACCTCTGGGGAGCGGGTTTCCTGCTGTGCCTGACCGTTAGCATGTGCTTGCTTGCCAAAGCCGTGCATACCCTTCCCATCGGTACGGCCTATCCTGTCTGGACGGGTATCGGGGCGGTGGGTACGGTAATATTGGGCATTCTCTTTTTCCATGAACCGGCATCACTTGCCCGGCTGTTTTTTATCTCGACGCTGATAGCTTCTATCATTGGGTTGAAGATGGTTTGAAGGGAAGGACGGTTGTCCTTTTTTTAGGAGAATTCGGCAAGGCGGTAGGAATGTAATTATAAAATAGTATAAATATACCTTTCTTTATGTTGAAGGTCTCCTACCTTTTCCGTAAATTGCACCGGAGAAAAGATATAGAATTGATAACAAACTCAATAAGTCTGATATAAAATGGGGAACAAGCTGATATTCCATTGCCTTTGCTGCCTGATGCTGTGCGGCTGCGTCACGAAGTTCGACGACGAAGAAAATGAGGGAATAACCGGAGATGACCAGACCGCCTTCCTCGCTTGGGAGGGAGAGACGGAGAAGTTTACAGTCAATGAGGAGGGAGGAATACGGCTGAACGACCCGAGCGGGGAGGCCGGAACCGCTTATCTTACTTTTCCTTCCACTGCCGTAAGGAAAACGCGTTGGGAGTTTGGGCTCAAGCTCTCGTTCAATCCTTCCGCCAAGAACTATGCTCGCTTTTATCTTTCCGCTTCATCGGAGACCCTTCCGGAGACTTCCGCGGGATACTATGTACAGATAGGCGGAGTGAAGGACAACGTGTCGTTCTACCGGATAGAAGACGGGGCGGCTATCCTGCTGATTTCGGGCAGGGAGCTGATGAAGGGCGATAACTCGCCGGAGCTGTACGTCAAAGTGGAATGTGACACGAACGGGCATTGGACACTGTGGACACGAGCGGAGGGGGAAAGCGAGTACACCGAAGAGGGCGGGAAGACGGACACCCGCATACAGTCCTCCGAACGCTGCGGCATCTATTGCGTCTATACCAAGAGCCGGAGCGACGGATTTACATTTCACCATATTAAACTGTCGGATGATGTGGCTGATGTTGTCGGGAACGGAGAGGACGATACGGAGGAACAACCGGATACCTCTCAAGGTACGGGCTTGCCGGAGAACGTCAGGGGAATGCTGCTTTTCAATGAGGTGATGTACGACTGCGCCTCGGACGGGGCCGAGTATGTGGAGCTGTACAATCCTGCGGATACGGACGTCACGCTCTCCTCGCTGCTGCTTTTCAAGATGAAATCAACGGGAGAGGTGTTTAGCACCACTACGCTCTGCGCTCCGGTGGAGGGCGAGCCGCTTACGATTCCCGCTAAAGGCTATGTCTGCTTTACCCGTTACCCGGATAGGCTAGTGGAGAAGCACGGCGTGTCGGGAGATAACTTGATAGAAGTACTCAAGTTTCCGCAGTTGAGCAACGATGGCGGATATTTGGCTATCGCCACTGACGAAAAGTTTCCTCGTACCGTAGATACCTGCCGATTCATTGACTGGATGCACGACGGCGAGAAGACGAAGGGAGTAGCCCTTGAGAAGAAATCGCCCGAGCTGCCTTCGCTGAACGCTAACTGGCGTTCCTCACGCGACCGGACGGGAGGTACGCCGGGAATGGCGAATACGGAGTAGGGCGGAGGCGGGCCGGACGACCGTCTGATGTTTCTGTCTTGGCTGAAGAGCTTCTTCAAAATACCTCAGTAAAGGATTATTCCAAAGAAAAGATAAAAAAAGAATAGCATTTTATATAATCGTTTCGTATATTTGCACCATTCCATACCGATTGGTTTCATCCATTGAAACGGCAGTATGGGATGGCATATAGAGAAAAGACGTTTACTTAACGTCTTGTCTTTGGCTTATCAAGAACTTCGCAACTTCTTCATCTCTGTCAAAGAACAAGGCAACGGTAGATGTCTGCGTGATATGTTTATACCTTCTTTCTGTTTTCTCGTTTTTTCGGGAAAGCGGGAGGTTATACATATCGGCGTGGGCTTCTGCGTTGCTCGTTCAACAGAGATGGGCAATGCGAAGGCCTTTGATAGCGGGACGGGCAATAGGTACAGATTCCCACGCTTTTTCTTTATATTCTAATTTCTGACAATACAAGACCTGTCTGGCTTGGGGAATCTGCAAGGACATAAACAGTTAAATTTATGAGAAAATCGCATTTATCGTTTGCGGTAGGCGTGTTTGCGCTTTGCCTTGTATCATGCGGCTTAACGAAACGAAAGGCGTTGAGCATTATCAACAAGGAAATCAATCGCCCTGAATATTTCCAACTAAAGGTGGGTGAAATCCTTCCTATGCCAAATGCCAACCATGATATCAACCACAAAGTCGGCTATGGTTATCTGATGAATTCTAATAAGGCTGTCGAGGATAGTAGAACTGGGAAAGACACGATTTGGGTGCGGGATAAAATGAATATTTGTACGGGATGCCCTCATTGCTATTCTCAATATAAGCAAGCGGGACTTATCGAATACGAGATTTATCCGGACGGGAGAGCTATCAGGGTAGCCCTCACGTCCGAGGGAGAGAGATATGCGGTTCACAACGGAGGAGACACTTATATTTACATGGGAACACCTAAAGCCACGCGTCTTGCCCCCGGTTACATACCCAATACGGATTACAGACCGAAAGAAGAGTATACTTTCCCTGTGTATTACGAGGAGTTGTCTCCATTTATGAAAGCGTTAGGGAATAAGGAAAAAGTGGAAACCACTCCTATTTCCATATCGCGTACCGCCGCACGGTTCATCGAGACAGAGACTGGGTGGAAGTGTTCATTGGGCCCTACGTACAATGGCCACTTACCAAAAACGTTTTAATATAAACCTCAATTGATTACATTATGAAGAATATCTTTTATTTGCTGACGGCATCTCTTTTGACACTCAGCTTCGCTTCTTGTGGACTTACGGAAAGAAAAATGTACAAACTCATCAATGAGGAGGTCAACCATCCGCAGTATTTTGTGCTGAATACAGGAACGGTTTCCCTTGAAAAAGAAAATCCCGCTGAAATGCACAATGCCGGATATAATTATTTGCTTATAGCTACTGCGGGAGTGGATGATGTGAAAGCTAAGAAACATAGAACATTAAAACTCGGTCTTATTTGCAAAGGCTGTCCATATTGCTATGCCAAATACCAAGAAGCGGGGCTTATTACTTACGAAGTAACGCCAAATGCGAAACGGGCTAAGGTAACCCTTACAGCCGAAGGTGAGAAATATGCGATTCATGACAAGAAGAAAGGCCGTACTTATGTTTATATGGGCACTCCAAAGGTTGACAAACTTATCTTTCACCACGAAGAAGAATATGAAGAAAGGAAAATATACACCTTCCCCGCTTATTTTGAAGAATTATCCCCATTTCTCACGGCATTGGGGAATAAGGAAAAGGTGAATATAGAACCGTGCGGCGAGCATGGTAACAACAGTGCGTTGTTTAGGAAGGTGAAGAATGAGAAAGGGGAAAAGGAATGGACTGGTGGTATTGGTATGAGAATCTCACCTTTTGGGGAGTAATCTATTGAGGGTATGGTACACATATCTCTACTTGTTAAATAGATGCCTGTCTGGATTCTGCGTTTAAATGGCAGGCTCTAAGCTTTCAAATGAACTTGGGCAAAATCCAGACAGGCGCTTAGAAATTAAGTTTATACCGTATGATGGTCGGATTGTCGTCGGCATCAATGTCTTGCAACCGCTGTTTGAGCGGACCGTCTGTCAGCTTCGGAGTGATTAAATTGGCGGTGATGGCGTCGATGGAGGTATAGAACCAATCCTTGTGAGACGTTCTGGGCGACTTGCTCAGCATGACGCGGGCTATCTCGTCGTCGCTCTTCTCAATGCTTTCCGCAAGCAGGGTCAAGGACTTTCCGGTCTCCTTTGAGTAAAGCAGATAGACGAACTTTTCCCATCCGAATACGCACAGCAGCTGACTGTCCGCGTTGACCAAGCCGCCCCACGAAAGCAGATATCCTTTCTTCTCGTGTTCTATGTACGACGCGGGGTCTTCATAGGTGTATCCGATTTGCGCCCGCTCTTCCTTATTGGGCAGCTTGAACGAAGAGTGATTGCAGAAAACGTATTGGGGTGCGGCGTGACCGGACAGGTCGACACGATAGATGGTATCGCTCAGCATAGGGCTGTATAGGATACTGTTGTTCGGCAGGTAATTGATGGAGGACGCGCTCATCAGGCTGAGTCTCTTCGTCGTTTCGTCGTCAAGGAAGATACGGGTGACCTTTCCCGCGCTGTCTAACAGATGAATGTGATGGCTTTCCATCTCCTTGTCGTTGTAGAATTGGTTTGAACCGGCGTAGAGGTTGGCGAATCCTCCGCCCACTCTTCCCGCTATTTCTATCGGGGTAAACTCTAACTGTATGGTCGACTGGAAATTGCCGGACAAGTCATAGGCGAATATGCGCTTTGATTGAAATCCGCTTTCATTTTTATCTCTTGTTTTAAATTGTTCATGTCAGTCAATTGGCCATCCCTAATTACCTAACTGGACGCTTGAAGCTACCCAGTTGAGTAATTTCGGCTACCCAGTTGGGTAGTTCCAGCTACCCAGTTGGGTAAGTTCAGCTACCCAGTTGGGTAATTTCAGCTACCCGGTTAAGGGGTCCGAATTACCCGGGCGTAAAGATACGGGCACTTAGCGGAAGCGCAAAATAAATCCGAGTGGAATTTAAACAAGTTCTAATAATAATGCGGACGCTGAAAGCCGTTAACTTATTGTATATTACCGCTCATTCATGTGCAAGAACCGGTCAACCGTTGTACATGAAAACGCCGCCTGATGTACAAGATTCTGGCGGAGGTTGTACAGGAAAAAAGGATAGGTTCCCGTTGGACGGAAAGCCGAAACGGCTTCGGCGGATGGAAAAAGGAAGCGACGGGACACGCTCCGTAAGATGAAAGGCAATGTCCCGTCGCTTTAACGCTCTTCCCCGGCGGCTTAGAACCAGCGGGTAAAACAGAAATCCTGCCTATGCGGTAGTTTGTCGTTCTTCGGATACATACGGAAGGCTAGCTTGAAGCTTCCGGCGTTAGAGACGCTTATATTCGTGCGGAAAGTATGGAGAGAACCCTCTTGCTTGATAAGCGGTATTGGAGTGACTTCATAGACGCGTTCTTTACCGTCCTCCTCGTATGTGGCTACGCACTCGACGCCAATCGCGTCGTTCAAGCCTTTCTCGTCGAGCACTACCGTAATCTCATAGTCGCGCCCCGTTTCTATCGTAGCGTTCAGCCCGCCGTTCGCTTCCGTAGAAACGACCTCGACGGAATCCCACAGTGAAGCCACGGTCTCTTTCCATGCCGCTAACTCTTTGGCCTGACGGAAGCCGTCGGCCTCCAGCATCCGTCTCCGCTCGCCTAGTTTATTGTAGAACTTGCTGTAATAGTCGTCTAGCTGA
This sequence comes from uncultured Bacteroides sp., assembly GCA_949285075.1. Lineage (GTDB taxonomy): Bacteria > Bacteroidota > Bacteroidia > Bacteroidales > Bacteroidaceae > Bacteroides. The sequence goes on from CASDXF010000032.1 coordinate 43,025, forward strand.
CGCTTCATCGTATAGTGAGGAGCGATACGCGCGATGGAGTTCTTGATGTAGCCTACCCACTCCGCGGGATAGTCGTTCTCTCCCCGGTCGTAATAGAGAGGCAGTATGCGGTGCTCTAATATCGCGTAAATGGCGGAGGCGTCCAGTTGGTCCTGATACTGCGGGTTTTGATAAGTCGTTTCGGCGGGCAGCATCCATCCGGCCTTTTCCCGATAGCCCTCGTACCACCATCCGTCCAGTACGGAGAAGTTGAGCACGCCGTTCATCAGCGCCTTCTCGCCCGACGTTCCGGAAGCCTCGGCCAACCTTGTCGGGGTATTCAGCCAGACATCCACTCCGGACACGAGGCGGCGGGCGAGCTCGATGTCGTAATTCTCCAAGAAGATGATTTTTCCCCTGAACTCCGGCCGATGGGAGATTTCAATGATGCGCTTAATCAGGTCTTGCCCGGCCTCATCGTTCGGATGCGCCTTGCCAGCGAAGATAAACTGTACGGGACGTTCGGGATTGTTGACCAGTTGCGCCAGTCTGTTTTCGTCAGAGAACAACAGGTAAGCCCGCTTGTAGGTGGCGAACCGTCGGCTGAATCCGATAAGCAACGCGTTCGGATTGAACTTCTCCGCCATGGAGATGGCTTGTGAAGGCGGCATCTGGTTGCATATCCACTTCTCGACGCAACGTTGACGGGCGTACTCGATGAGCTTGTGCTTTAGCGTGCGGTGCACGTCCCATATCTCATGGCCGTCCACCTCGTATATGTTTTGCCAATACTGCTCGTTGGACTGGTCGTACTGGAATTCTACTCCGAAGTATTTCAGATAAAACTGCTTCCATTCAGAAGCGCACCATGTGGGCCAATGTACGCCGTTGGTCACGTATCCTACATGGCTCTCTTCCGGGAAATAACCTTTCCACACGGGAGCGAACATTCGCCTCGAAACCTCTCCGTGCAGCTTGCTTACTCCGTTTACCTCCTGACAAGTCTTGCAGGCGAATATGGAGAGGCAGAACTGTTCGTTACGGTCGCCGGGATTGTTGCGTCCCAAGTCCATCAGCGTGTCCCACGCCACGCCCAGACGGGTAGCGTATCCGCCCATGTACTTATACAGCAGGGACTCGTCGAAGTAGTCGTGCCCCGCCGGAACGGGAGTATGCACGGTATAGAGTGAAGAGGCCCTGACTATCTCCATCGCCTCGTTAAACTTCAACCCGCTTTCTATGTAGTCGCAAAGGCGGCGGACGTTCAGCAAGGCCGCGTGCCCTTCGTTGCAGTGGTAGATGTCTTTCTTGATGCCTAACGTGTTGAGCAGAATCACTCCGCCTATTCCCAACAGAATCTCCTGCTTTAGCCGGTTCTCCCGGTCGCCTCCGTAAAGGTGATGAGTGATGGCGCGGTCGAACTCGCTGTTCATTTTATTATCAGTGTCGAGTAAATAAAGAGTGACTCGCCCCACATTGGCTCGCCATACATTAGCGTGTACCGTAAAATAATCTGTGTAAGGAACATGAATTACGAGTTGCTTCCCGTTACAGTCCATCACCTTTTCTATGGGGAGCTTGCCGAAGTTCTGCGCCTCGTACCGGGCGGTCTGTTTTCCTTCCATTGTAACGAACTGGTCGAAGTAGCCATAGCGGTAAAGCAGTCCTACGGCGCACATGTCGACGTTGCTGTCCGAGGCTTCCTTCAGGTAGTCCCCGGCCAAGATGCCCAATCCTCCGGAATAGATTTTCAGGATATTGCTTATCCCGTATTCCATGCAAAAGTAAGCGACGGAAGGTCTTGCGTGGTCTGGTTCCGCCTGTATGTAATCTTCAAAGCGGTTGTATATGGTGCTGAGCCGCTTCATGAAAGCGGAGTCGTTCTCCAACTCTTCCAACCGTTCGTAGCTGACGCGCTCTAAGAGCGCGACGGGGTTATGTCTTGTCTCTTCCCATAGTTTAGCGTCCAATCCGGCAAAAAGTTCCGTGGCTTCATAATGCCATGACCACCAGAAGTTATGGGCTAATTGGGACAGTTTTTCAAGTTTCTGAGGCAAGCGCAGTGTTGCCGTCACTTCCCGCCAGACGGGAGCGTTTGTTTTTCCATTCAAATATTCCATAGCCGTTTATATTACATGTAAGGATTAAAATTCAGGTAGACTTTTTTGTCTTGAGACGTTTCGTCAAACTCTATTTTATTTTCACGGGCCAGCCACCCTATAGCGATGTATAAGTCATGTTCTGACAGGCCGCTCTTTTCTCTTAACTCGTCATAATTCCAGATTGTGCCGCTGTTCATCAGTCTCCAGACTGTGTCAGCGTTCTTGCCGATGGTGTACTTGTTCATAAGCGCATAACTTTTTTTCAGTGAAACAGATAAGATGAAATCGTCTTTTCTAAGAATAACGCTTCACAAAAGTAACGGTTCACATAATGCGGATAAAGGTCTATTTTTCGTTTATGTTGCCTTATTCAGTCCTAACTATGTGAAAGCTAATAAAAAAGAATGCGGAACTCTTAACAAGTTCCGCATTCCCGCCTTTTTTGTTCGTTTAAGCTATGCTATTCATCTTCTTCCGCTACGGGGTCCGCATCCAATAACTGCATGTCGAAAATCAGGGTCGAATAGCCGCGGAAAGTCGTCGTGCCAGTGCTAGAGTCTGTTTGGTCTCTACTTCCATATCCATAATTGTATGGAATGTAAACTTCCCAACGCTCTCCTACTTTCATGTGCTGAAGCGTCTCTTGCCAACCGGTAATCACGCTGCTGCTCACTGTAAATTCCGAGGCGTTCGTCTCTCCTTCGTCCACGTTCACGTCCGAGTCTCCCGGCTTGTCCACATTGGGATCTTCTCCGTAGAACCCGTCGAAGCGCTCTCGCAGGATGTTCATGCCTTTATAGTATACCTTTACGGTGGAGCCGGTGACGGGGCGCTTGCCGTATACGGCAGGGTCTGTATTCTGTTCGTCCGATTCTACAGGAGTCTTTTCTTTATAATAGATATAATCCGATGGATTAACGTAAAGGTTGAAACGCTTCAATTCGGGGTCGGCTTCCGTCTCGAACACGTTTTCTAAAGAATCGATGAACGCCTCGTTGCGCGCTCTCCAGTTGTCATAGCGTCCCACTTCTTCAGTCTCTTCACACGAGACGAAGGCTGACGCTAACCATATAAATAAAGGCAATAAATAGAGTTTCCCGTTCATATACGTCAAAAGGTTTATTGTAAAGTCTTCAATAAAGAAGTGATGCTTACTCTGTCTGCGATAATCGCGTTCAGGTCGGATATGGCTACGCGCTCCTGCTCCATTGTGTCTCGGTTACGCAGCGTCACGCAGTTGTCTTCCAGTGTCTGGTGGTCTACGGTCACGCAGTAAGGCGTGCCGATAGCGTCCTGACGGCGGTAGCGTTTGCCTATACTGTCCTTCTCGTCGTATTGACAATGGAAGTGGAACTTCAGCGAGTCGATGATTTCTCTCGCCTTTTCGGGCAGACCGTCTTTTTTTATCAACGGCATTACCGCCAGTTTTACCGGAGCTAGCGCCGCGGGCAGTTTCAGAACTACGCGGGTTTCTCCGTTTTCCAACTTCTCCTCGCAGTAAGCGGCGCTCATTACGCTCAAGAACATGCGGTCTACGCCGATAGAGGTTTCTATGACATAGGGAGTGTAAGACTCGTTCAGTTCCGGGTCGAAGTATTTGATGCTCTTTCCCGAGAACTTCTCGTGTTGGGACAAGTCGAAGTTGGTACGGGAATGTATACCCTCCACTTCCTTGAATCCGAAAGGCATCAGGAACTCGATGTCCGTAGCGGCGTTCGCGTAGTGGGCCAACTTCTCGTGGTCGTGATAACGGTAGTGGTCATCGCCGAATCCCAACGCCTTGTGCCACTTCAGACGGATTTCTTTCCATTTCTTGAACCACTCCAGTTCCGTTCCCGGCTTTACGAAGAACTGCATTTCCATTTGCTCGAACTCGCGCATACGGAATATGAATTGGCGGGCGACAATCTCGTTGCGGAAGGCCTTGCCTATCTGGGCGATACCGAAAGGAATCTTCATTCGTCCCGTCTTCTGTACGTTAAGGTAGTTGACGAATATGCCTTGCGCCGTCTCGGGTCTCAGGTAAATCTTCATCGCGCCGTCGGCGGTAGAGCCCATCTCGGTGGTGAACATCAGATTGAACTGACGGACTTCCGTCCAGTTTCTTGTGCCGGATATGGGACATACAATCTCTTCGTCCAATATAATCTGGCGTAACTCGTTCAGGTCACCCGCGTTCATCGCCTTCGCGTAGCGCTCGTGCAGGGCGTCACGCTTTGCCTGATGTTCCATTACTCGGGGATTGGTCGAGCGGAACTGAGCCTCGTCAAAGGCGTCGCCAAACCGTTTCGCGGCCTTAGCTACTTCCTTGTCTATTTTTTCGTCGTACTTGGCTATTTGGTCTTCAATCAGTACGTCGGCACGATACCGTTTTTTTGAGTCCCTATTATCTATCAAAGGGTCGTTGAACGCGTCTACGTGTCCGGAAGCCTTCCAGATGGTGGGGTGCATAAAGATAGCGGAGTCGATGCCTACGATATTCTCGTGCAGTAGCACCATGCTGTCCCACCAATATCTTTTTATGTTGTTTTTCAGCTCAACGCCCATTTGACCGTAATCATATACCGCGCCTAATCCATCGTAAATTTCACTTGAGGGGAACACGAAGCCGTATTCCTTACAATGCGATACGAGCTTCTTAAAAACGTCTTCTTGTGCCATTTTTTATTCTATCTACTTGTTTAATTTGAAGTTCTTTCTAAAAAGTGCCACAAAGATAGATATTTATCCTATACGTATTCCACGGAGTGATATTAATTTATCCCAAATCGGCCGTTAGGGAATTTTATGTCCGCTTGTCAGCTCGCCCTGCGGCTCGTGAGAAACAGCCCTACGGCTCGCGAGAAATAGGGCAGCGGCTCGCGAGAAATAGGGCTATTTTTCAGGCGGGTTGCAAGGTGTTGATAATAAGACGTTTCGTGCGTTAAGCGTAGTGGTGATGTGTTAGTCTCTATCAAACGGTTTTTCTAACGACCGATTGGGAGGGGATATGAATCAAGGCTTGGGGAGAGTGACCGGAAACAGGTCGTTTGGCGTATGCTCGCGTGCGATGATTTCAACCATCCGCTTCACTATATCGGGGTGCAGGTCAGCCACGTCGTGGTCTTCATGCAGGTCTGTGGACAAGTCGTATAGGCGCGGTTTACCCTTCACGACTACCATCTTCCAGTCGTCCATGCGGAGCGCTATTTGATTGGTCTCGTGAAACTCCCAATAAAGGAACTCATGCTTCGGCTGCCGTCCGTCATCTCCCAATAGAGTGGGTAAGAACGAGATTCCGTCAAAGCGGTCGCCCGGAAGTTCACGGTTCAGATAGCCCCGGGGGAAACGCTTGTCGCCCGCTAACTCGCAGAACGTAGGCATGACATCATAGAACGCCAACTGATGCTCGTTGACCGTTCCGGCGGGTACGTGGCCCGGCCAGCGGGCGATGAAAGGAACCCGGATACCGCCTTCATAGCATTGACGCTTCAATCCCCTCAGCTTGCCGTCGCGTCCGAAGAACGCGGGGTCGGCTCCTCCCTCTTCGTGCGGGCCGTTGTCGCTGCTGAATATGACGAGCGTGTTCTCGTCAAGCCCTTTTTCCTTTAGCGTGGCGAGAATCTCGCCGACATAGGTGTCCAGACGGGTAATCATTCCGGCGAACTGGGCGTGCGTGTGTTCCGAAGGATTGTAGCGGGAACCCTCGCTGCCTCCCCAAGTCTTGTCGTGGAAGAAGCGTTTCTTGTAGAACTTGAGGATAGAATCGTTGGGTTGGAAAAGTTCCGCATGAGGCAAGGTATAGGTGAAGAACCCGCAGAAGGGTCGTTCTCCGTCCTGAGCGTTCAGCCACTTTAGCGCTTCCCGATGAATGAGGTCCGCCGAATATTGGGTACGCTTTGCGTAGTCGTCGCCATACATCGGATAGTTGATGTTTTCCTCCATCGTGACTCTGACCGTGGCCGTATCTCCTCTCGATACGCTGTAACGGTTCAGGAAATTAGGGTAGTACAAATGGGCCTGAAACTGGCATATATATCCGTAGAACTCATCTATACCCCGCTTGTCGGGAGTAGAGGCGGAGCCTTCGTATCCTCCCGCCCATTTTCCGAACAGCCCCGTGGTGTAACCGTTCCGCTTCATTATCTCGGGCAAGATAACGTGCCTTGAATCATAAGGCTCTTGCCCTACCACGCTCCAGTCCTCGTTGGCTCCGTACATCACGGTCGGAGAGTCGGGCCAATATTCCTTATTCCCCCTTACGTGTCCGTGTCCTGAATGCTGGCCGGTCATCAGGGCGGCTCGTGAGGGCGCGCTGACCGGACTCCCGGCGTAAGCCTGCGTGAAGCGCATCCCTTCGTTCGCCATACGGTCGATGTTAGGGGTCAGGATATGCTGTTGCCCGTAACAGCCTAAATCGCCGTACCCCATATCGTCGCACAGTATGAAGATTATGTTGGGAGGAGTTCCTCTCCCTTCGGCAAGAACGCCTGAGCACGGGAAGGCGAGCATTCCGCCGTATAAAAGAAAGCGTCTGAAATCTTTCATCATTCCTTTATTATGTGATATCGTTTTATCGTTTGAAAGCGTTGAGGCCGTTTGAACTCTTCACTCAATGGAAGCCTGCTTTATTTCTTGTACATCAACCGGAAGCCTCTTGTACATCAATCGTCCGATTCATGTACAAGAGTTGGGTGGTTCTTGTACAAGAAATAAAAACAGTCTCCTACACGTTGCCGTGTCACCGTATAGCTCAGGTTTGGGTTGATAGGATTCAACCTACCTCTTTACTCAACGGTTGTTGTTCAGTCGGCTATTACGGAAAACTCGGCTCCGCCGGCGAAGTCCGCCCCGTTCTGCGAGCTCAATCCCGTGAAGCGCAGGTAACGCCCTTTTACCGGCTTGTCGAGCATGACGCGTTGCGGCGCCTTTCCCTTACGGAATGAGCCTTTGAGTACGGGCTCTCCCCAGTTCTTTCCGTCGTCGCTGACTTGCAGGGTGAAGTCCTTGATGTCTCCGTTCGTTCCTCCGTCCTGCCGGGGAGTATAGACTATGCCTTTAAAGCTCTTTGTCTCTCCCGCGTCAAAGTCTACCCAATGAGGGTACTGTGCCACCGTGACAGAGTACATGGTATGCCACATCGTGGTCAAGTCTCCGTCTGTCAAATGAGAGGCGTCACCTTCTCCGGTCTCTTCGCTCGACGCGTAAGTTACCGTCAACGGTATACTTTCCATCTTGTCGAACTCTACCGTGACGGATACCTCGGGATTGCGTTTGTAGTAAGCCGTCACCGTTCCTCCTTCACGAAGATTGAACGGTTCTTTGTAGGGCCTGTCCTTGCCGTCCTCGTTCAGTACATAAACGATTTCAGCGTTCGCTTTGCGGGTGTTCACGGATACCATGCCCGTGCGGTCGCGCAGGATGGATAAGGGGACTTCTCCCGAGGGGGAGACGGCCGCCGTCTCGGTAAACGCTCCCTTACGCACCGGCCGGATGATAAGGCTCATCGAATGATTGCCCGCCTTTACCCTGTCGGGCTCTAACGGGCCGCCCTGTCCGCAGCTGTTCCCTCCCAGTCCGGTCACGGCCACGTCCAAGTGCAGATGTGTGGCCGAAGGCTTCGGCAGCTGATAGGGGTGCGGAGCGAGAGTCATTTCCATCGCCGACCACGGGAGCGCCGAGGCCGACATGCGGTCGCCGGCGATAAAGGCTACTCCGTTTCCTTCCGGGTCGGTCAGGGCGCACCAACGCACGTCTTCTCGGTTGCCCATGCTCTGTGGCTTTGGGAAGCGGACGAATTGCTCGTCTACCGTACTCCGGTACTTCTCTATAAACGCCCCCGAACGGCGGTCGCTGTAATTATTCCACGGGCCGCGGCCGTAATAAGTGTATTGGCTCAGCTCTCGGGGCAATCGCATGGAGTATCCCAAACGGGCCAATACCAGTTTTTCCTTGTTGGAAGTAATGTTGGATTGCAGCTCGATGGAGCCGTCCGAATAGACGGTCCATATCTGGGTGGTGACGAACTTAAAGTCGTCCGGGCCAAAGGGACGGTCGCTCCACTCCTTTACGGTGTATCGGCCGGAAGTTCCTCCCTTCAGCGCGGCGCCGTTGGGAGCCTGAGACTCTACCGTGTACATGAGCTGTACGGTATTGCTCTCGCCCTTCTTCCCCGCCGCGTTCAGTCGTTTATACGCCGTCGCTTTGTGCTTCAGGTTGTGCAGTCCGTTCTCAAACCAAGCCGGATAAGCCCAGTTGTCGTTGTCTACCGGCGCGCGCAGGGCGTCGATTCTTGGCCCGCCGCCATTGAGTGTCATCCCTTTCCCGTCGTATTCCAGACTATGGATTGTTCCTTCCTGATTATTGAATACGACCTTGAATCCGTCTCCGGTCACGGTCGTGAACCCGTTATTTTCGCTTACTTCTGGACAAGGCAGCGAGGCGGTGAGGGTAGACATCGCGGGATGTTCGCCCGCCTCCTTCACGAGTAGCTGCTCTTCCATCTGTACGAAGCCCGCCTTCGCCCACGGCATATCCTTCATCAACTGGAACTGTATCTTTACGAAATACTCGCTTCCGGCTTCCAACTCCTCGTAACGGTAGGGAATGCCGTAAACGGCCTTTTGGCGCGGGCCCACTATATTGCGGGGCGCGGTGAACGCGTCGCTTTCCCGAATCTTCTCCCCGTCTTTATAGAGTGACCAGACCATGCGGTAATGGCTTAATGGCGTAAAGTAGTGCTTGTTGAATACCTCTATCTTCCCTCGCTTCATGTCCAAAGCCTTCACTCCCACGTTCTGATACACCTTTCTTACTTCATAAAATTCCGGCTTGGGCGAATGGTCGGGGAACAGAATCCCGTTCATGCAGAACATCCCGTTATTCGGCTTATCTCCGAAGTCTCCTCCATATCCCCAAAAGCGCTCGCCTGTCTGTCGGTCGTAATAGAACAGGGCTTGGTCTACCCAATCCCAGATGGCCGCGCCGCAGAAGAAGTTGGTCGACTCGATGGCGTTCCAGTAATCGACGAGGTTTCCGCCCGCGTTTCCCATCGAATGGGCGTATTCCGACACGTGGAAGGGGTATTTTATCGGATATTTTCCGGTAACGGCTCCCCGCATCCACTCGATGGAGGGATACTGGTTGGAGCCCATGTCGACGATGCTGTTGTTGCGCTCATACTGTACGGGGCGCGACGGGTCGAAGGCGTGCAGCGCGTTATAGGCCGAAACGAAGTTCTTTCCGGGGCCGGCCTCGTTTCCCAACGACCAGATGACTACCGAAGGATGGTTGACGTGCGCGTGCGCCAGTTCCATTACCCGGGCCACGTGGGCGGCCTCGAACTCGGGTACGTGAGAGAGCGACTCTTTCCCGTAATAGTATTCATGGCTTTCGAGGTTGGCCTCGTCTTCCAGATAAATGCCGTACTTGTCGCAGAGGTAATACCAGTATGGGGTGCAAGAATAATGGGAATTCCGCACGTGATTGATGTTGCCCCGCTTCATCAGCATGATTTCCTCTTCCATTTGCTTGCCGGTTATGGCGTTTCCGGAAGCCGGATTAATCTCTTGCCGGTTTACTCCTTTCAGCTTTACTGTCTTGCCGTTAATGTAATAGTAGCGTCCGGCCAGTCCGAACTCGTCCTCGTCTGCGGGCGTATCCTTAATCTCGACCTTGCAGAATCCTATCGAGGTGGAGAACGTCTCTACCGTTCTTCCCTTGCCGTCTTTCAGCTGGCCTACCAGTGTGTAGCGGTTGGGGCTTTCCGCCGACCATTTCTTCGGGTTGCTGACGGGGATGGTTACCACAGCGGAAGTGGAGTCTCCCTTTTCCAACTCCTCTACCTTCACCGTTCCGGTCACTCCCTCTACCGGCGAGTTCTCGTCAGAATAAAGGCGGTTGGCGTAGAGCGAATAGGAAAGCGTATACCCTTTAGCCTTCTTGCGGCTGAGGTTGCGGAGGTCCGCCTCAACGCGTAAGGTTCCGTCTTTATACTCGGCGTCCAAGTCGGGAAACACGCGGAAGTCGCGCACCTGCACCTTAGCCGTCGAGGTCAGGGAGACCGTGCGGAAAATTCCCGGCAGCCGGAACATGTCCTGCGCTTCGAGGAAGGAGCCGTCGGAGTTGCGGTACACCTCTACCGCCACGATATTCTCTCCCTTTGCGTTCAGGTAGGGGGTGATGTTGAAAGAGGCGGTATTGCGCGAGTTTTTGGAGAAGCCCACGTACTTCCCGTTAATCCACAGGTAAAAGAAGGAGGAGACGCCGTCGAAGTTGATGTACGTCTCGCGGTCTTTCCAGTCTTCCGGAACGGTGAACGCGCGGCGGTAGGAGCCTACCTCGTTGCGGTGCTTACTCCCCCCTTCCAGTCGTCTACGGCTACCGTGTGCTTGAAGATGACCGGTTGGTTGGCGTAAATCGGCGTTCCGTATTTCAGGCCGCCGTCTTTTTGTATTCCCGCCACGTTCCATTGCATAGGGACGGTAACGTCGTCCCATCCGGAAACGTCGTACGAGGGCTGATAGAATTCAGCCGGACGCTCGTCCGGGTTGCCTACCCAATGGAACTTCCATGTCCCGTCAAGCGACCGGTAATAGCGGCTGAACTCGGGAAGCACGCGTCTCGCCTCCTCTATGCCGTCAAACGTGAAGAACCATGCGCGGGGCTGCTCCTTGTTCAAGGCCAACAACTCCGGATTCTCCCACTCCTTACCCGTGGGAGACTGGCTTTCCGCGTAATAAAAGCCTTTTAATGGCTCACTCGCTTGGATAAGCGTCGAGAAAGCGACCGCTAAAATACAGGCTACTGTTTTCATATTCGCTCTTTTTTTAGTGAAAAAGGAAGTGGAAATTGTCATTCTATTGATTCTCTTTGGAATGCCGATTTCCTTCTCGGACTCAAAGATATAATAAATTTATTGTTTTATGATAGGGCTTGTCATTTAAATTTTGCTCGGTTTTATTTAGAGCCCTTTTGGGATATGTCTTTTTCGCTTCCGCGATGAGTAAGATTCGCGTCAGCCCTTCGCCGTTTGTCAGCTCGCCCTGCGGCTCGCAACAGACAGCCCTGTGGCTCGCGAGAAATAGGGCAGCGGCTCGTGAGAAATAGGGCTGTCTGTCAGGCGAAGAGTAATGCGCTGATAATTAATAGTTTCTGGCGGGTTGTAAAGGCGGTATGTTGGTTCTTTAACTAAGAGCTCGCTTAAAGCCTGACTAAATCACTTAAACGCAAAATTTAAACAAGCTCGATGACTTTTTATTAAATTGTATCAACGGGTAGTATGCTCTTTTTAAAAAACATTCTATATTTGCGCGGTATAATCGGTTATGAGACAATCCTGTCGTATAAATGTTAGAATCTTCATTTACATATTATAAGGGTGAATCCATGTTTCATGGCTCTATTCGTCGCGTTATGGGGACTCGTCTGGATGTCATCCTTTTTTCTTCCTCCTCCGTGACCGTTAACGCTCTTTGGGAAGTCATTGTCGCTAAATTAGAGTTATGGGAAAAAATGCTAAACCGTTTTTCTCCCCAGAGTGAAGTGTCTTTTTTGAATAAGCGTTTAGCTATAGGTCAAGACATGGAAGTGACTGAAGAATTCTGGAATATCCTGTTGCTTTGTCGCCAGTATTATGAAAAGACGCTTCGACTGTTTGATATTACGTTGAAAGACTTTTCTCAAATACAATTCGGAAACAATCGGCGCGTTTCTTCCACAAGGTGTGATATAGCTCTTGACTTTGGAGGGTTCGCTAAAGGATATGCGGCATTGCGGATACGGGAAATGCTTACGCGAATGAATATAAAAAACGCGTTTATCAATTTTGGAGACAGCGCTATATTGGGGATAGGGCATCATCCGTATGGTAATTGTTGGAAAGTAAGTTTCCCGAATCCTTATAATAGTTCGACGGTGGACGAGTTCGAATTGTATGACGCTTCACTCTCTACGTCTGGTAATACGCCGTTGTATACAGGTCATATTGTTTATCCTCTTACAGGCATCGCTAATCAAGAACGGAAGGCTTGCGCCATCGTGTCGTCAGATCCGCTTGACGCGGAGGTACTTAGCACAGTCTGGATGATTGCGAATGAACGGGAAAAAGAACAGATTAGTCATAATTTTAAAACCATAAGAACAAATACATATTTATTGTAAGAACATGAAAGGAAAGAGTGAAAAAGGTGTGGATTTGAGCCTCAGGCAGTTCATTAAGAGTTTGGGGTTCATTACGGGAGGGAGTGCGTTGCTGGCCACTACTCCGTGGCTTACCTCTTGTACGCCGGAAAAACTACAGGAAATCAGCAAAGAGAGGAAAGCGCGTATAGCCCTTATAGGAACAGGTTCGAGAGGACAGTATCATCTGCATAACCTCAAGGATATCCCCCATGCTGAGGTGGTGGCTTTATGCGATAATTATTCGCCGAACTTGAAAGCTGCGCATGAACTTTATCCGAAAGCGAAAGAATATACGGATTATAGGAAACTGCTGGAGTCGAAGGATATTGACGGGGTAATTATCGCCACTCCGCTTAATTGGCACGCTCCTATCTTGTTGGACGCGTTGGCTGCCGGAAAGCACGTGTTTTGTGAAAAGGCCATGGCCCGTACGTTAGAGGAATGCAAGACTGTTTACGAGGCGTATAAGAATACAGATCGAGTGCTTTTCTTCTGTATGCAACGCATGTATGATGAGAAGTACGTAAAGGCGATGCAGATGATTCATTCCGGACTCATTGGAGACTTGGTCGGCATGCGTTGTCATTGGTTCCGTAATAACGATTGGAGACGTCCAGTGCCTTCACCCGAATTGGAACGGAAAATTAACTGGCGATTGTATAAGGAAAGTTCGGGCGGATTGATGACAGAGTTGGCTTCGCATCAGTTGGAAGTGTGTAACTGGGCTTCCAGAAAAATTCCTGTCAGTGTAACGGGCATGGGAGATATTGTCTATTGGAAGGACGGAAGGGAAGTGTACGACAGCGTAAACGTGACCTATCGTTATTCTGACGGGACGAAAATCGCCTACGAGTCGTTAATCGCCAATAAATTCAATGGTATGGAAGAACAAATCATGGGTAATAAAGGTACGGTAGACTTGACCAAAGGGCTTTATTACTTGGAGGATGACCATACGAACGCGGGCATTGAACAATTGTTAGCGCAAGTCAAAGATAAGGTGTTCAGCGCGATTCCCGCCGCCGGTCCGAGTTGGCGGCCGGAGACAAAGGCGGACTCCACTCCACATTATATTATTCAAGGGCAAACAAACGTTAGCAATGGATTGAGTATGATAGGCGCGGAGAAAGACGGTTCGGATGTTATATTGTCCGCTTTTTGCCAGTCATGTATTACTGGAGAAAAGGCCAAAGATGTGGTAGAGGAGGCGTATTGCTCTTCCGTTCTTTGCTTACTTGGAAATCAGGCGATGGAGGAAGGACGCGTTATTCCTTTCCCCGAAGAATATAAAATCCCTTATATGCAATTTTAGTCATGAAAGATATTGTTATTACAGCGAAGAGAATCCGGAGAGAGAGGAACTTTTATATCGTAAGCTTTGTCCTCGCTTTTCTCATTAATATATTTGCGGTTGTCACTTATGAGCGGCCGTGGGTCGAGATATTCTCGCAGATTGGATACGTGGTTGTCATTAGCGTCGCCATTTATATTCTGCTATGGATTCCTCGCCTTCTTGTTTTGGGAGGAGTTAAACTGTTCGGAAAGAAAAGAAGAAGGTAAGGAGCGGATTTGCTCGTATACAATAAGTGTTGTATAAAAGATTGTAACTTTATTGGGCGGAAATCTTAACGGGATAGATTGGCTTCTTAATGTTCCGGACGCGGCAGTCGATTGATTACGCGTCCGGAACGTTGATTCTTATTCTTGTGAACAGGCATATCGGTATACTGTTTCTGACACTTCCGCTATGATGCGGGCCGTGTCTTCCTCACTTTCAGATGAGTCTTTCACAAAAACTACAATTGTATATTCCCTTCCGTCGGGCAGGCGGACAAAGCCCGCGTCGTTAGTTCCTGTCAACTGTCCATTCTCGTTGCGGTCACCCGTCCCTGTTTTATGCCCGATGATGGCTTTGGTCTTTTGAAGGGGAAAAGGCAGGCGGTCTTTTCCGGTTTGGCACGAAATCATCGTTTCCCGGATAAACGCCCGCCATTCTTTATTCAGCAACTTATGTGTTAATAAAAGTTCTATCAGCTTGGCCGTGTCGAGTGGGGTAGACCAGTTCAGATAGCAGGCGTTCGGGTCACGGTGCATCTCGTCTTCGTTTACTTTAATGGAGAAGTTCCGCAAGCCTAATCCGCGGATATATTTGTCCGTCGCTTCCGGTCCGCCTGTCCGGTCGAATAGGATGTCGCACGCGTTGTTGTCGCTCCAGTGCATGGTATATCTCAATAACTCCCTGATGGAAAGGCTAATGTCCCCTTCCGGATGCTTGTCGCGGAGCGGGCTGTAAGTGTTCGGCTTTAAGTCCTTTCGCCGAATGTGAATCGGAGAATCCAAAGTCAACCGTTCCCGAAGGCAGTAATCGGCCACGGCGAGCGCTTGGTGCAGCTTGAAGACGCTCATCATCGGATAGCGGCAATCATTATTTACCGTAACCGTATCCTTATGGTCAAGAATGACCGCTACGCCAATTTGCGCCTTCTTTCCGGACGTCACTTTACGCAGGCGGCTTTCCAAGTCTTCTAAGCCTCCCGCGCTTGCGGCGACAGGCAGGCAAAGCATGCTTAGCGCAATCATCTTGGTTAGCTTAATCCAAATAGTTGTGGCCTGACATTTATTTGTAAATCGCATGATGGAGCCGTTTTTTTATTTGTTGTCTTTTGCTTTATCCGGATTACGGATAACGATGGCGTGGCAAAAGTAATATTTTATTGAATATGTCCGAAACGAGGAACGTGGAAAGATGACGCGTTAATGTATTCTATTCCTTTTCCATTTGTCAGACTGCCCTGCGGCTCGCGAGAAACAGCCCTACGGCTCACGAGAAACAGGGCGACGGCTCACGAGAAATAGGGCTGTTTCTCAAATGGAAATTATGGCGCTGATAATGAGGCGTTTCTTGCGTGAAGCGTTATGGACGTGTTTTGTCTTTTAACCAAGAGCCTGTTGTTTAAGTTTTGTCCGGATTATTTTGAAGCGGCTTATCGAGCGTGTCTTTCAGATTCCGCGAGGAGGGCGGCGGGCCGTCGTTTCCGCGTAAATCCGTAAAAGTGTTACAATTATCTGTGATTTGGTTATTCTCGTTTTCCCGAAGAGAGACTACTTTTGTCACAAAGTTCCTGACGATGATGTTTTACGGACAATTGATAAATAGATATTTTATGAGAACAATTAAACTAAACGTGAAAAAAGCACTCCTTTTGGGTATGCTTGTATCAACAATTAATATTCA
Source organism: uncultured Bacteroides sp. (assembly GCA_949285075.1). Lineage (GTDB taxonomy): Bacteria > Bacteroidota > Bacteroidia > Bacteroidales > Bacteroidaceae > Bacteroides. Next base: position 58,502 of record CASDXF010000032.1, read on the forward strand.
ATTCGCTATGGCACAAGAAAAAATTACGCAAACGGCCGGTCGCGCGCAATTGGGAGAATTCGCCCCCAAGTTCGCGGAGCTGAACGACGACCAACTCTTCGGTGAAGTATGGAACCGTCCGGGACTTAGCCCGCACGACCGCAGTATGATAACCGTCGCTACATTAGTAGGCAAAGGAATTATCGACTCCTCGCTTACTCACCACTTGCAGTTCGCCAAAAGCAACGGCGTGACCCGTACGGAGATTTCCGAGATATTGACGCATATTGCGTTCTACGCCGGATGGCCCAACGCTTGGGGCGCTTTCCGTCTGGCGAAAGACGTGTGGAACGAGGACGCCGCGGCTGACGACGGCGGTAAGGCCGCCTTTCAGCGAGAGATGATATTCCCTATCGGCGAGCCTAATACCGCGTACGCGAAGTATTTTATCGGCAACAGCTATCTCGCCCCAGTGTCGCGCGAGCAGATACCTTTCTCTAACGTTACGTTCGAGCCTCGCTGCCGTAATAACTGGCATATTCACCACGCCACGAAGGGAGGCGGGCAGATGTTGGTCTGCGTAGCCGGAAAGGGTTGGTATCAGGAAGAGGGTAAGCCCGCGGTACAGATGCTGCCCGGTGACGTGATACACATTCCGGCAAACGTGAAGCACTGGCACGGAGCCGCCGCCGACAGTTGGTTCGCCCATCTCGCCTTTGAAGTGCCGGGTGAAAACGCCTCTAACGAGTGGCTCGAACCGGTAACGGACGAGGAATACGACAAATTAGGAAAGTAGTCGCCAACCTTAACGAGGATATGAATACAGAGTGCGGAAACCCTCTTGACGCGTGGTTCCCGCACTCTTTCTTTATTCATCCGCTTAGAGGGAGACTCATGGCCGATGCCGGTTAGCGCAATCCGCTCATCGTCGCCTTCCGGCTTAGAGGCGGATACCGACGCGGAGCGGAGACGCTGCCGTGACGCGGCGGAGAAACGGGCCGACGGCTTTCCGCGTCCGCTATTAATCGCCCAGTTCACACTATTTTATACTTAAATTCGGCTATTTTTCGTACTTTTGTCCGCGCATGTATCGCAACCAAAGTTCTTACCAAAAGATTTATGAGTGACGACATCAACGAGATAACCGGAGAACATTCCGACTACACGCCCGCCGACGGGAGGGACAATGGCCTGAAGCATCAGCTTACGGGCATGTACCAAAACTGGTTTCTGGACTACGCTTCGTACGTGATTCTGGAGCGGGCCGTGCCTCACATCGTGGACGGCCTGAAGCCGGTGCAGCGCCGCATCCTGCACACCATGCGCCGCATGGAGGACGGACGCTACAACAAGGTGGCCAACATCGTGGGCGAGGCGATGAAGTTCCATCCCCACGGCGACGCCTCCATCAAGGACGCGCTCGTACAGTTGGGGCAGAAGGACATGCTCATCGACTGTCAGGGAAACTGGGGCAACATCCTGACGGGCGACGACGCGGCCGCGGCCCGGTACATCGAGGCGAGGCTCACCAAGTTCGCCCTCGACGTGGTGTTCAACCCCAAGACTACCGAGTGGAAGCTGTCGTACGACGGACGGAACCGCGAGCCGGTCACCCTTCCCGTCAAGTTTCCCTTGCTGTTGGCGCAGGGCGTGGAGGGAATCGCCGTCGGGCTGTCGTCCAAAATCCTGCCCCACAACTTCAACGAGCTGTGCGACGCGGCGGTGAGCTACCTCCGCGGCGAGCCTTTCCAACTCTATCCCGACTTCCAGACGGGCGGCTCCATCGACGTGTCCAAGTACAACGACGGTGAGCGGGGCGGCGCGGTGCGCGTGCGCTCGAAGATAGAGAAGGTAGACAACAAGACCCTCGCCATCAGAGAGATTCCCTACGGAAAGACCGTGGCCAACGTCTGCGACTCCATCGTCAAGGCCAGCGAGAAGGGGAAAATCAAGATTCGCAAAGTGGAAGACCTCACTTCGGGCAGCGTGGAGATACTCGTCCATCTGGCCCCGGGAACCTCTTCGGACAAGACCATCGACGCGCTCTACGCCTTTACCGACTGCGAGATAAGCATATCGCCCAACTGCTGCGTCATAGACAACCGCAAGCCCCACTTCCTCGCCGTGAGCGACGTGCTCCGCAAGTCGGCCGACAACACGTTGGCCCTGCTTAGGCGCGAACTGGAGATACGCCGAGCCGAGATAGAGGAAAGCCTGCGCTTCGCCTCCCTTGAGAAGATATTCATCGAAGAGCGCGTATACAAGGACGCGGAATTCGAGCAGGCCCCGAGCATGGACGCCGCCTGTCGGCATGTCGGCGAGAGGCTTGCGCCCTTCTACCCTTCCTTTGTCAAGGAGGTGACGAAGGACGACATTCTCAAGCTGATGGAAATCAAGATGGCCCGCATCCTGAAGTTCAACTCGGACAAGGCCGACGAGCTGATAGCCCGCATGAAGGCGGAAATCGAGGAGATAGACCTCCACCTGACCAACATCGTGGACTATACCGTCGACTGGTTCCTGACGCTGAAGGAAAAGTACGGCCCGGCCTTCCCCCGGCGTACCGAGCTGCGGAGCTTCGACACGATAGAGGCCACCAAAGTGGCCGAGGCCAACGAGAAGCTCTACATCAACCGCGAGGAGGGCTTCATCGGAACTTCGCTGAAGAAGGACGAGTTCGTGGCCAACTGCTCGGACATAGACGACGTAATCATCTTCTTCCGCAACGGGAAGTACATCATCACCTCCGTGGCGGACAAGAAGTTCGTCGGAAAGGACGTGATATACATCAACGTGTTCAAGAAGAACGACAAGCGAACGATATACAACGTGGCCTACTGCGACGGGAAAGGCGGAACGACCTACATCAAGCGGTTCAACGTCACCTCGGTGATTCGCGACCGTGAGTACGACCTTACGCAGGGCACGCCCGATTCCCGCGTCACCTACCTCAGCGCCAATCCGAACGGCGAGGCCGAAGTCATCAAGGTGACGCTGAAGCCTAACCCCCGCGTGCGCCGCATCATCTTCGAGCGGGACTTCAGCGAGGTGGGTATCAAGAACCGCCATGTCAAAGGGCTCGTGCTGACCCGGCTTCCGGTGCACAAAATCGCGCTGAAGCAGAAAGGGGCCTCTACGCTCGGCGGGCGCAAGGTATGGTTCGACCGCGACGTCCTTCGCCTCAACTACGACGGCAGGGGAGAGTATCTGGGAGAGTTCCAGAGTAACGATACGATTCTGGTGGTCCTGAACAACGGCGACTTCTATACCAGCAGCTTCGACCTGAGCAATCATTACGAGAACGACATCCGCATTATCGAGAAGTTCCTGCCGAACAAGATATGGACGGCCGCGCTCTACGACGCGAGTCAGCAGAATCATCCCTACCTGAAGCGCTTCTGTTTCGAGCCTACGGGACGGAAGCAGAACTATCTGGGCGAGAACAGGCGCAATCGGCTCATCTTCCTGACCGACGAGCGCTATCCGCGACTGGAGGTCGTCTTCGGGGGGGGCGACGCCTTCCGCGAGCCGATGATTATCGAGGCGGAGGAGTTCGTCGCTGTGAAGGGCTTTAAAGCCAAAGGCAAGCGACTGACGAGCTACGCCGTGGAGACCATTAACGAACTGGAGCCGACCCGGCAGCCCGAACCTGAGTCCGAACCGACGGAAGAGCCGGAGGAGGAGCCGGAGATACTTGACCCGGACCACGGAAAGAGCGAGGGCGACATTCTGGACGAGTTGACGGGGCAAATGAAACTTTTTTAAATGACAGACGAGCGGAATGAAACTCAAGAATAGCGTTTTACTGTTTGCCCTGCTCGCCGCGCGGTCCCTTCCCTTCTTCGGGCAGGACGGCGGGGGTGGCGAATCCTTCAACGACCCTACCCGATACGTGACCCGTTCTACCATGTATGGCGTGGGATTCACCAACGTATTCGACACCTATCTTTCTCCGCAGGAATACAAGGGGATAGATTTTAGAGTCTCTCGGGAGACGATACGCATGACCAAGCTGCTTGACGGAAACGTCTCCGTGCAGAACTTCTTCCAAGCCGACATCGGATATACGCACAACCGCGCCGACAACAATAACACCTTCTCGGGACTGGCGAACTGGAACTACGGGCTTCACTACCAGTTCAGGCTGACGGACAACTTCAAGCTGTTGGCCGGAGGGCTGTTCGACGTCAACGGAGGTTTCGTCTACAACCTGCGCAACGGCAACAATCCCGCCTCCGCCCGGGCGTACATCAACCTCGACGCTTCGGGTATGGCCATCTGGCACCTGAAGGTCAAGCGCTATCCCATCACCCTGCGCTATCAGGCCAATCTTCCCCTTCTCGGTGTCATGTTCTCTCCGCACTACGGACAGTCCTACTACGAGATATTCTCGTTGGGGAACGCCGGAGGGGTGGTCAAGTTCACCTCCCTGCACAATCAGCCTTCGTTGCGGCAGATGCTTTCGGCCGACCTGCCCGTGGGGAAAGCGAAGATGCGCTTCAGCTATCTGGCCGACTTGCAGCAGGCTAAGGTCAACGGCATCAAGACGCATACCTACTCGCACGTCTTCATGGTGGGGTTCGTGCGGACCTTGTTCAGGGTGTCCGGCAAGCAGGCTCCCAACCTGCCTCCGGCGGTAATGGCTTATTAATATATAATGTGTGTCATCATTCAGATTCTTAGAGCGACTATGAAGAAGGTTAAGACCATAAGAAAGGCGTTAGCGTTCCTGCTGTGCGCCGTTTGCTGTGCGGCGGCCTTGTCCGGCTGCATCAGGGAAGAGGACTATAACGACGACCCGGTGGGCAACTTCGAGCAGCTGTGGAAGATAATCGACGAGAAGTATTGCTTCCTTGACGAGAAGGGCATCGACTGGGATTCCGTGTACGCCGCCTACCGCCCGTACATCACTCCGGGCATGACCGACGAGGACCTGTTCGACAAGCTGAGCGAGATGCTCTTCGTCCTGAAGGACGGGCACGTCAACCTCTCCTCGGCTAGCCGCACCTCTTATTACGACGCTTGGTACGAGGGCTATCCGTGGAACTATCGGGAGGATATTCTCTACACGAACTATCTGGGCAGCGCGAGCTCGGGCTACCGCACCTCCTCCGGGCTGAAGTACAAGATATTCGACAATAACATCGGGTACATCCGCTACGAGAGCTTCAACGACGGGGTGGGCGATGGCAACTTGGACGAGGTTTTGGTCTATCTCTCTACGTGCAACGGGTTGATTATCGACGTGCGCGACAATGGGGGAGGCAGCCTGACCTATTCGGAGCGCATCGCCGCCCGGTTCACCAACGAAAAGGTGCTGACCGGATACATCCGCCACAAGACCGGAACCGGACATTCCGACTTTTCCGACCCGCAGCCCATCTACTTGGAGCCGTCCAACAGCATCCGGTGGCAGAAGAAGGTGGTGATACTGACCAACCGGCGTTGTTACAGCGCTACCAATGACTTTGTGAACGCGATGCGCGGCATCGAGAGCGGAAACATTATCCAGTTGGGCGACCAGACCGGCGGCGGCTCCGGACTGCCGTTCACCTCCGAGTTGCCTAACGGGTGGAGTGTCCGTTTCTCCGCCAGTCCGCATTACGATAAGCACATGAACTCGCTGGAAAACGGCATCGCGCCCGATGTCGAGGTCGACATGACGGAAGAGGACCAACAGGCGGGCAAGGACACGCTAATCGAAAGAGCGTTCGAGATACTGACCGAGGGCTGAAAACCCGTCGCTCCGGTAGCGGGTTAGTGATAGGAACGTTCGTTGACCCCACCCCGCCAAAATGTTCCATTTTTAAGATTTCGCCTTGAGAGCATCCTTTCGAAAGCGTTCCGTTTAGTGTATGGACTGCATAAAAAACGTATAAAAACTGTATATTTCGGGTCGATATTGCATGTTTATGCAATTCGTATGCGCTTTTTTGGTTGTGGGAAAGGGCTGTCGCTTGTGAGCGCGAGGGCTATTTCACGCGAGCGGAAGGGCTGCGGCTCACAAGCCGTACGGCTTTCTCACGGACGAAAATACGTTTTCCTGAGTTTTCGGGAGGATTTTTACGCTTTTTCACCTCTAATTGCCCGAAAATTCCGGAGCGTAAAGAAATGCCTTTTTGATATGAGAAGAATAGATTTGACGACGAAAAGAAATGATTCGTGACGTTATAAGAGCGAGAAGAACGCTTATCGTCTTATCCGGGAGCAAGCTGAATTTCGCTAACGCCTCTACGCCGCGTTCTTTTCCTCCACGCCCAACCCCAGTCGGAATTATCGCGTTCTGGAGCGTATAAGATGTTCCGTTTTTCAGTATGGTCTGTTTTTAAGATAATCTGTCCCGAACGTGTTGCGGCCTTTCGCTTGTTCTACGGGAGGAATAAACGATTATTAATGCGCGATTATTTTGTTGGATTCAAAAAAAACGTTACCTTTGCCCCCGCTTTAAAGAAAATACATCATTGCGGCTGTGGCGTAATTGGTAGCCGCGCCAGACTTAGGATCTGGTGCCGAGAGGCGTGTAGGTTCGAGTCCTATCAGCCGCACGCAAGATTGGTGAGCCTCCGTTGTGAAAGCGGAGGCTTATTTTTTTTGCGCAGACGAGAAGTCTGAGCCCTTTTTACTCCTTGCGGATTGCTGCTCCGGTGGCGTTAACGATTGATAAAACATCCATCCGCCTCTTGCGCTTTTCTGATAATTCTCAGTACATTTGAGCGTAATATAAATAAAAGGTAACATGAAATACGTATTGTCAGTTTTATTGTGCATAGGCTTTAACGCTTTGGTGTATAGTCAGCAGCGGACGCTGCGGGTTTCTTTCGAGAACGTCAAGTATGACAGTTTGCAGTGCGTATGCGCTATGGAGGGATTCAAGCAATTCCCAACGGCTCAAGGAGTTTACGACGATAAGCGGGAGTGTTGGTTCTTTCACTTTCCCGATACCGTGTTTGACAGATACGTACAGATAAATTTTAGGGGAAAGCGAAACGATGCGCCGCAAATTACCTATATACATCCTTCTTTTCGCGTCAACTCAGACAGTATAAAGACTTATTTTCACAATGGTATATTGTTTTGGGAATTGGCCGATACGGTATGTCTCAACGCTCGGTTAGTCGAGCAGGATACCATTAGGAACAGTCGCTTTTATGGCGTGGATAATGTCATATTAAGACAAAACTTTGACTTAATCAACCCAAGTCCGGATTTGCGAAGGTCGCTGATTAACGAAAATCTGCTTTTAAACACGCCGAAGGAGAAACGTTATGAGGTATTGAAAAAGATATTTATGGAGGCTCCCGAAGCGCCTTTCGCCAATATTCATACTTTATACAACAATAAAGCGGCCCTTACGTACGAGCAGTTAAAAACGCTGGTTGGACTGTTTGACGGTTCTGTGGAACAGTGCTATTACTACCGGGAAGTAAAAAAGTATTTGGATTTCCTCTCTAATCGCTTCGAGGACACTCTCCTCACCAATTGCCTCACTAAAGAAAAAGAATTTATAATTAGCGATAAGGATAAGTATACCTTACTGGTGTTCTCCGCCTCATGGTGCGCCCCGTGTCATGCGCTTATTCCGATTCTGAAGGAATTGTACGAGATGAAGAAAGACGTATTGGACATTGTGTATTTTACGGTAGACGAACCCAAACAGTTGGACAATTGGAACAAGCTCATGGAAAAGGAGCAGATTCCATGGCGTTCGCTGACCCCTCTCGACAGCGTAAGGACGGTTCAGAAAAAGTATGATGTACAGGCCATTCCGGACGCTTACCTGATTTATCCTAAGGGCGTTAAATTTGAAAGGATTAACGTCAGAAAGAAAGAGGCGAGAGAGAAGGTGGAAGGGCTCAAGCTCTAATATCAGCAAATCGTTCAGGTCAAACACGTAATAGAAACATGAAGCGATGAATAATACAGTTTGGAAAACAGTCGCAGCATCGCTCCTGCTCGCGTGCGGCATTGGCGCGAACGCGCAAGTGGGAAAGGAGTACGTCATCCCGATGAACGAATCGGTGAGGCTGTCGGGGCGCGGAGCTATAACTAAAGGCGTTCCCTTGAAAAACATGTCCCTAATCAAGAAGATGCCGGAGATAAAATGCGATACCTTCACCGTCTATCAGTCTCCTAAGAACTTCGCGGCCAAGCTGAGCCTGTCTAACATGATATTTACCTTTACGGGGGTGGACCGCAAGCTGAAAAGGAAATACGTGGTGACGGACACCAACCAGAATCTGGACTTCACGGACGATATCCTCATCGCTTTCCCCATGTTCGACGAGGAGCTTCCCCGGGAGGATAAGCTGGAGAAGAGCGTCGGGGTGCAGGTTCCGGTGGATTCAGTGAAAAGGGAGTTCCTGCGCATGGGCATAGACGCTTATGGCTGTGTGGGAGGCATTGACAGCGAGGATGAACTGGACCTCAATTTCTGCTATGGAGCTTATTGGGTAGGCCGGTACATCCTCGACGGAACGCCGATAGATGTCGAGGGGGAGGTTGGAGACGATTTCGCGCGAAGGCGTATGGAAGACAAATCCTACTTCAATTTTATATATACGAATCAAGATGGGGAAATCGTTCATAAAAGCGCCCGGAAGGGAGACACCATCCAGATAGCCGACCGGCTGTATCAGCTCGCGAAAGTAGAGCAGCCGGACATCACCCTACGCTCCGTCGGAACGTTGGCGGACAGCAGCGTAGTAGGTTCCGTCGCTCCCCGGATGGTTGTTCGGCGGATAGCGGACGGCGGCGAGGTCTCGCTGAACGAACGGCTAAAGGGCAAGTACGTGTTCATTGACTTTTGGGGCAGTTGGTGCGTTCCCTGCCTCTCCTCTCTGCCTAAGCTCAAGGAGCTGTACGAGCGGATAAAGGGAAGGGAGGACGTGACGCTCGTCGGTCTGGCCTCGGAAAAGCAATCGACCATGGAAAGGCTGAAGCGTACGATAGCGCAGGAGGGGGTCTCGTGGGACAACTACTGGATGGACCAGAAAGAAACCCCTTCGCCCTTCTCCGTTCCAAGAAAGATGGGGGTCAACGCTTATCCCACTTACATCATTCTGGACAATACGGGAAGAATCGTGTACCGCAATCACTCGTCATTTAAGACGGAAGAGGCCATCGACTTCTTTCTGAAACTTATATCGGAAAAGTAGGAACCGAGGACAAATACATATACAACAACCGTCTGACTCTTGTACATGAATCGGGCGGTTGATGTACAAGAGTCAGATGGTTGTTGTATAGGGGTAGCTTGATGGAACGAAAGGTTTAATCGTCCTCAATGCGGCGGTTCTTCGCCTCAAGGACAATTACTTTAATGACGAATCCGTCATGAAGGTTCCTTGTCGACTTCGTTTGTCCTATCCACAAACTCGTTGATTCTGTTGTGGACATTGTCTAACTTCTCTTGGAGCTTGCGGTAGTTCTTATATCCTCTTCTAAGCATGGAGGGGAGTAGGACAATCAAGACTATTGTGGCCCGTAGTCCGACCGTGAAGTACATCTCAACCAATAACCAAAGATAGAATGCGGCTTTGAAGGGTAGACTATATCGGTAGTAGAGGGTGTTATTCCGCTTGTTTCGCTCAATCTTGCGGAGTAGTTCTAACATGGAGTCGTTCGCCAAGTCGCGTTTCCAGTGTCGGTTTGAAATGTGGTTATAAATCATGCCGCCTGCCATGAACAGACAGAATACGCCGCAAAGCCATATCGAATATCCTATATAGTAACTCGCCCAAACGATAAGTGATGTCGTGCTTAGTACGATGAGTACGCTCCATATCGGATGGCGTTGGTCAAAGGTAACCAACTCGCTCGTGATGGCTTTGCGCAAGTATTCTTCGTTGATGGCGAATTCCTCGTTCACCTTCTTGCGTAGAAGCTCTATTTGCCGTTTCATTTGCGCCAATTCGGCTGAATATTGTTCTTCCATCTTCTTCCTTATAGTTTTTCGTTAGACATATTTTTTAGCTCTTCCTTAATCCTGAATAGGCGGACCGAGACGTTCTTGACCGATATTCCGACGATGGCCGCGATTTCCTCGTAGCTGAAGCTTTCGAGCCACAGCAGGATAATCGCCCGGTCGACATACTTCAGGCGGTTGATTCTGTCGTACAGCATTTTAATTTGCCTCGTGTCTTCGCTCTTTTCCTTGAATAGATTGACCTCTGCGATGAAAGGCGTAGAGGCCGTCTTCCTTTTCCGCTCATGCGACACGCACGTGTTCAGGCTGACTCTCCAAATCCATGTTTTCATTTCGCTTTCTCCCCTGAAGGCCTTCAGGCCCCTCCATAGGTTTATCAGCGTGTCTTGAAACAAGTCGTTCACTTCGTCGTCATCTTTGGCGAACATGAAGCAAACGGTGTAAATCACGCTCTTGTACTGTTTTACTACGCGTTCAAATTCCAGTTCCTGCTCTTTTTTCATCTTGTCGATATTAATCGTTCACTTGTTAGACGCAAAGTCTGTGTAAAAAACTACAGAAGATGCGGAATATTTTTCTTGTGTGCGGATAAAAAAATCCCCGACAACATATCACATGCTATCGGGGATGAGATGAAACAATTAAAAATGTTATTCTTTCAAATCCTTCAGTTCCCAACCCAATGCGCTCGCTCCTAACACTGCGGCATCGGAATCCTTCAATTCGGAGATGAGTAGCTTGGTCTTGCCCTTATAGATGTTCAGGATGTTGTCGTCGATAGCCTTCTGGATAGGCTTCATGATGTAGTCTCCCGACTTGGCCAAGCCTCCGAAGAGAACTATCGCTTCCGGGCTGGAGAATGCGATGGCGTTGGCCAGAGCCTCACCTAAGATGGTTCCGGTGAACTCGAATATCTCTTGGGCGAGCTTGTCGCCTTTCACCGCCGCATCGTACACGTCCTTAGAGGTGATGTTCTCTGCCGGGATGTTACGAAGCAGGCTCTCATCTGTTCGGGCGGCCAAGAACTCGCGTGCGGTACGGGCTACACCCGTGGCCGAGCAGTAAGTTTCCAAGCATCCCTTACGTCCGCAGCCACAGAGACGGCCGTCGCGGCGTACGATTACATGCCCTAATTCGCCGGCGAAACCGTCGTGCCCGTAGACCATCTGTCCGTTGATGACGATACCGCTACCCACGCCTGTGCCTAACGTAATCATGATGAAGTCCTTCATTCCGCGGGCCGCTCCGTAGGTCATCTCACCGATAGCGGCGGCGTTAGCGTCGTTAGTCAGTGCGGTAGGAATGCCTAGCCTTTCTTCAAACATGGCCGCTAACGGGAGTATTCCTTTCCACGGCAGATTCGGAGCGAACTCAATGGTTCCCGTATAGTAGTTCCCGTTCGGAGCGCCGATACCTATGCCTCTGATCTTTTCTACTCCGCCGTTGGCTACAATCAACGGAAGCAGATTCTTGCATACGTCATCGGCATATTCTTCTACGGTAGGATGCCCGGCAGTCTTTATTGAGCTGCTTGCGATGATGGTTCCTCTTGCGTCTACAATACCAAAGACGGTATTTGTACCGCCTATGTCAATCCCTACTACGTAGGGTTTTTCCATATTAGAATTCATGATAGCTTTTTATTAAAAGAGTTAGTTAATCATTTTGTTTATTGCATACAAATAACGTAAAGAAGATTGAGTCCACAAAATATTTTCCGAAAAAATTCCACGTGTTTGCAACTTTTCGTACCTTTCGCTCGTCTAACGAACAAAAATAATAAATAGATTCTAATATTATAATAACTGAAAGATCGTGATACATCTGACGGACATCAATAAGACTTACTACAATGGAGCTCCCCTGCATGTGTTGAAAGGAATTAACTTGGAAATTCAGAAAGGGGAATTTGTTTCTATTATGGGCGCTTCCGGCTCAGGTAAGTCAACCTTATTGAACATTCTCGGAATACTGGATAATTACGATACGGGGGAATATTACTTGAATAATGTGCTCATTAAGGGACTTAGTGAAACGAAGGCAGCCGAATACCGTAACCGGATGATTGGATTCATCTTTCAATCGTTCAATCTGATTTCGTTTAAGAATGCGGTGGAAAACGTGGCGTTACCTTTGTTCTATCAAGGGGTTAACCGTAAGAAACGTAATGCGATGGCGCTTGAGTATCTCGATCGTTTGGGGTTAAAGGACTGGGCGCACCACATGCCTAATGAGATGAGTGGAGGGCAAAAGCAAAGGGTGGCTATAGCGCGTGCGCTTATAACCCAACCGCAGATTATATTGGCCGATGAGCCGACGGGAGCGCTTGATAGTAAAACTTCCGTGGAGGTGATGCAAATATTGAAGGAATTGAACAGGACGGGAATGACGATTGTTGTCGTTACGCACGAAAGCGGCGTGGCTAACCAGACAGACAAAATAATCCACATCAAGGATGGCGTTATTGAACGGATAGAGGAGAATCGGGAACATAACGCTTCGCCTTTTGGACAAAATGGACTGATGAAATAACTGCACATTAATAATATATACATACGAACCAACATGATTGATATCTGGCAAGAGATATACGGCACAATCAGACGGAATAAGCTGCGAACCTTCCTTACGGGATTTGCCGTGGCGTGGGGGATATTTATGCTGATTGTTTTGCTTGGGGCGGGTAACGGACTGATTCATGCGTTCGAGCAATCATCGTCCGAAATGGCGATGAATTCCATTAAGGTGTATCCGGGAATGACAAGCTTACCGTTTGACGGGCTGCGGGAGGGCAGGCCTGTCGAGCTAGACAATCGAGATGTGGAGGCTACCCTGCAACATTTTCCGCAGCATATAATCACTGCCGGAGCCACTCTTTGGCAGGGAGGCGTTACGCTGAGCTTCGGTCCTGAGTATGTCAGCCTGCATCTAACCGGTGTCTATCCGAATCATATTGAGACGGAAGCCGTTAAATTGATAAAGGGCCGCTTTATTAATGAAATGGACATAAAGGAGCGGCGGAAGGCTATCGTCTTGCATAGAAAGACCGCTGAAATCTTGTTTAATAAGACCCATACCGAGCCTATCGGACAGTTTGTCAACGCCGGAAGCGTGGTTTACCAAGTGGTCGGAATCTATAACGATAGGGGAGACAGCGGAAGCAGTGACGCGTATATCCCCTTTACCACCTTGCAACTCATTTACAACAAGGGGGATAAGCTGCATAACCTTGTCATGACGACCAAGAATCTGACGACGGAGGAAGCTAACACTGAGTTTGAAGCGGACTATCGGAAGGTAATCGGAACGATTCATCGCTTCGACCCTCAAGACAGTGGAGCGATATGGATGTGGAACCGCTTCACCAACTATCTGCAACAGTTGGAGGCTACGGCTATACTTCGTGTCGCTATTTGGGTGATTGGGATTTTCACGCTGTTGAGCGGTATTGTCGGCGTATCTAATATCATGCTGATTACCGTCAAGGAGCGTACTCGGGAGTTCGGTATCCGCAAGGCGCTTGGAGCTAAGCCATTGTCTATCCTGTGGCTGGTTGTGGTGGAGAGCGTCACCATCACTACCCTGTTCGGATACATCGGCATGTTGGCCGGAATCGGAGCGACTGAATGGATGAACTATGCGTTCGGCAATCAGACAATGGATATGGGATTCGGCAGCTCCACCGTCTTTTCCAATCCGACGGTAGACATCAGCATAGCCGTGCAAGCTACATTAACTTTAATTATAGCCGGTACGTTGGCCGGACTGTTTCCGGCCCGTAAAGCCGTAAGCATCCGTCCTATTGAGGCGTTAAGAGCAGATTGACGATGAGAATAGACATGGACACTTGTGAGGAGATTCTCCTCACTATTACTCGCAATAAGACTCGTAGCCTGCTGACGGCCTTCGGAGTGTTTTGGGGTATCTTTATGCTTGTGGCGCTCATTGGAGGCGGACAGGGATTGCAATATATGATGCAAAAGAATTTTGAGGGATTCGCCACCAATTCCGGATTCCTTGTGTCTAGACCTACAGGAGAGGCTTATAAGGGATTTCGTAAAGGGAGATGGTGGGAATTGGAGATAGCCGACATCGAACGGCTCCGCTCACAGGTCAAGGCGATAGAGATTATCACTCCCAGTACGGCCCGTTGGGGAGTCAACGCTGTTTACGGCAGTCAGAAGTATAGTTGTAGCGTAAAGGGACTGTATCCCGAGTATCAGCATATCGAGGCGCAGCGGATAGAGTATGGCCGGTTCATTAACGACGTTGACATACGGGAAGCTCGCAAGGTATGTGTCATAGGCAAACGGGTGTATGAAAGTCTCTTCACGCCCGGTGAAAACCCATGTGGGAAATATATACGGGTAGATAGCATTTATTATCGTGTTGTAGGCATGTCGTCATCCGAAGGAAACATGAACATACAAGGACAGGCGTCGGAGGCGGTTACTTTACCGTTTACTACCATGCAGGATACTTATAATTTGGGTGGACGGATAGATTTGGCCTGTTTCACCGTTAAACAGGGCATAAAGGTCTCTGACATACAGCCTGAGATGGAGCGAATCGTGAAGGAGGCGCATCTTATTTCCCCTGACGACAAGCAAGCCATTATGTTACTGAATACGGAAGCGATGTTTTCCATGATGGATAATCTGTTTGCAGGCATTCGAATCCTTATCTGGATGGTCGGATTAGGTACATTGCTGGCGGGGGCTATCGGCGTGTCGAACATCATGATGGTCACCGTCAAGGAGCGTACGACCGAGATAGGCATACGGAGAGCTATAGGTGCTCGTCCGAAAGATATTCTGCAACAAATTCTTGCCGAGAGCATGACGTTGACCACGCTGGCGGGCATGTGTGGCATCTCGTTCGCCGTACTGGTATTGCAGCTTACTGAAACGGCGCTTGAAGCCAACGGAAAGGCCGCTCACTTTCAGGTTAGTTTCGGTCTGGCCGTGGGGACGTGCTTGTTGCTTGTCGCATTAGGCGTATTGGCCGGGTTGGCTCCGGCGTACCGGGCTATGGCGATTAAGCCGATAGACGCTATCCGGGATGAGTAGGGAGACTTTCCATTCTTTCAATGACGAATAAACTTTTACAGACAAATAAATATCATTATGAGAAAATACCTAAAGATTACATTATTGGCCGTTGTTGCCATAATCCTTATCGGAACATTCGTTTTTTTGTATCAGAAGTCACGTCCTAAAGAGGTGGTTTATGAGATACTGAAGGCTGAAGTTACTGACCTTAGAAAGACTACCGTGGCTACGGGAAAGGTGGAACCGAGAGACGAAGTGTTAATCAAGCCGCAGATTTCCGGAATCATTGACGAAGTGTACAAGGAAGCCGGGCAAAGCGTAAAGAAGGGAGAGGTCATCGCTAAGGTAAAGGTGATACCTGAGTTAGGTTCCTTAAGCTCGGCGGAAAGTCGATTACGGTTGGCTGAGATTAATGCGGGACAAGCGGAGACGGACTTTTCCCGTACTAAGAAGCTGTATGAAGGCAAGATGATAAGCCGGGAAGAATACGAGAAAGGAGAGGTGGCCTTGAAGCAGGCGCTCGAAGAGAGGCAGGCGGCTAAAGACAATCTGGAGATTACTCGGGACGGAATAACGAAGAACAGCGCGTCGTTCAGCAGCACGATGATTCGCTCTACGATAGACGGGCTGATACTGGACGTGCCCATTAAAGAGGGAAACTCGGTCATCATGAGCAACACGTTCAATGACGGAACGACTATTGCTACGGTGGCTAATATGAACGACCTGATTTTCCGTGGAAACATTGACGAGACGGAAGTGGGACGTATACACGAAGGCATGCCCGTCAAGTTGACTATAGGGGCCTTGCAGAACCTTACGTTCGACGCCACGTTGGAATACATCTCTCCTAAAGCGACGGAAAACAACGGGGCCAATCAGTTTGAAATCAAGGCCGCTATTGTCGTGCCCGACTCCGTGCCTATGCGTTCCGGATATTCGGCGAATGCGGAAATCGTGTTGCAACGGGCTGACGGAGTCTTGGCTGTCCCCGAGAGTACGGTCGAGTTCAGTGGCGATTCGACGTTTGTTTACGTGCTGACCGACTCCGTACCCCAACAGGCCTTTAAGCGTGTTCCGGTCGTTACGGGGATGAGTGACGGTATTAAGATAGAAATCAAGCAAGGCGTAACCGCTCAGGACAAGCTACGCGGTACGCAGGAAATCAACCTCTAACAGACTTTTTTCGTGATGAAAGCGATTTATAAAAGCACGATAGCCTTTCTCGTGGCGGGAGCTTCTTTCTGCGAAGGAATGGCGCAGGACTCAATACCGCAGGCGTGGAGCCTGCGGCGGTGCATCGACTATGCCATAGACCATAGCGTCAGCGTACGTCAATACGCCAATACCGCTGAACAGGACAAGATAGAGGTGAATACTTCTAAATGGGCGAGACTTCCGAACTTGAGCGGAAGCGCCAGTCAGAACTGGAGTTGGGGACGTACCGCATCGCCGGCCGACAACTCGTATAGCAACATCAATAACGCCAATACCAGTTTCAGTTTGGGAACCAGTGTGCCGATATTTACCGGATTGCAGTTGCCCAACCAGTACGCGTTGGCCAAGCTGAACCTGAAGGCGGCCGTAGAAGACCTTAACAAGGCGAAGGAGGATGTCGCTATCGGGGTGACTTCCGCTTACTTGCAGGTGCTTTTCAATCTGGAGCTCAAGGAGGTGGCGCTCCGGCAAGTGGAGTTGAGCAAGGAGCAGTTGCGCCGTGTGGAGGCCCTGCAGCAAGTGGACAAAGCCTCTCCCTCCGAGGTCGCGGAGGCGAAGGCCCGTGTCGCTCAGGATGAGACGAGCGCCGTGCAAGCCGACAATACCTATAAGTTGTCCTTGCTCGACCTGAGCCAGCTGTTGGAACTGCCCACTCCGGATGGGTTCGCGGTGGAGAATCCGGAAGAGGCGGTACGTTTCGAGCCGCTGACCCCTCCGGACGAAATCTATACGCAGGCCATCACCTATAAGCCCGGCATTAAGGCGGCGGAGTATCGTTTGGAGGGAAGCGGCAAGAGCATCCGTATCGCTCAAAGCGCGTTTTATCCTCAAATATCTTTCAGTGCAGGGTTGGGGAGTAACTATTATACGCTGAACGGAAGAGCGGATCAAGGCTTCCGCAGTCAGTTGAAGAATAACCTGAGCAAGTATGTCGGCATTAGCCTGAATGTCCCTATCTTTAACAGACTTTCTACGCGCAACCGGGTACGCTCCGCCCGTCTGCAACAATACGGCATGGCTTTACAGTTGGAGAATACCAAGAAGGAGCTTTACAAGGAGATTCAGCAGGCGTGGTACAATGCGGTCGCGGCGGAGAGCAAGTATAAGTCATGCGAGATAACCGTGCAGGCGAATGAAGAGTCCTTCCGGTTGATGAAAGGGAAATATGATAATCAGCAAGCGACTTCCGTTGAGTATAATGAGGCCAAACTGAACCTGATAAAGGCGCTTTCGGATAGGCTGCAAGCTAAGTACGACTATCTGTTCCGTACGAAAATATTGGACTTCTATAAAGGTGAGATAATTGAGTGACGGAAAGCGGGAGAATACGCGCGGTTATGCCGGCGCTTCGGGGGCGGACAAGCGGAGGCTTTCCCTTACAAAAAATGGTCTATTTTTAAGATTTTCCTCTAATTCGGGCTCGTTGAAATTTTCATTTTAGCGAGCCCGAATCGCATGCGACGTGCGTAAAAACGGTATATTTCGGAGAAAATGTCGCATAAAATACACTTCTGGAAGCTTTCGAAATGGGAAATCGGGCGTGAGCCGAAGCCCTTCCGCTTGCGACGGATAGGGCTGTTTCTCGCGTGAAGCGCCCCTGTCGCTCGCGAACCGTAGCTCTTTCTTTCGCGGGTGGAGCATTTCCGAGGCGAATCTGACACGGAATAACACTTCTTAACTTCCCGTTTGGTGAATTTCCCGCACAAAATGAAAATGTCTATAATTCGACTTACGCCTTGATTCTTTGGTGATAAGAAACTGAATGGCCGTGAATAAAATCAAAACGATGTTTTTGTGGCCAATTCCCTGACATGTTGAATTTCGCTAATGCCCCTACAGCGCGTTCGTTGCGTTCAAGACATCCCTCGGTCGGAATTATCGCGATGTAGAGGCGTCTGCGTGTCCTATTTTTCAGATGTTCTGTTTTTAAGATTCTGTTGCGGCGCGTTTCCGTCTGCCGTATGGTTCGCCGGACTTCTTCCTGACCTCATCTTTGGGGAGTCTTTTTTCTCCTATCAGGTTGAGGCATATCACGTTATTGTGTGGGCAATCTCATATTTCTTTTTATTTCATTGTATTGTGCGAGATTCTTTTTTATTTTGCCTGTGATTCATAAACAAAAGACATAAACGCATGAAGAGACTAATTCTATTATTAGGGCTGTTGGCTTGCTTTCGTGTTGGAGAGGCGCAACAACGTTGGAAAATCAACGGCGAAGGAGGCGTCACGTGGAACGTGGCGGAAGGCGACGAGCATCGCGACCATATCGAAATGGCAGGGCGGCAGGTGGCCGTGGTTCTGCGGTATGGAGTAAGAAAGGACGGCTCTTTCGAACTGAACAAGAGCATGATATGGCCCATGCTGCGCACGATTCCGAACGATACGCACGCTAGCCTGATGCGTCGTTTCGACTGGAATCCTTTGGATGTGGTGACCGTCAACGGGTGGCCCGTGACAGAACGGGTGAGGTCCGTCACGCTGAACGGGACGATGGAGGTGGTGAGCGACATCTCCTCGGGCGGAGGAGGCCTGTCGCTGAGGCGAACTTATTTCCCTTCGCCCGAGGCCCCTTCTCTGATAGAGATTTACGAGTTTACCAATACGGGTAAGTCGGAAATACGCCTTGAGCTTCCGGATACCGAAATCGCGCTGTCCACTCCGGAAGAGAAAGGCGTGGACGGGAGCTATTTCATCCGCATGGAGACTCTCTCGCCCTTGAAAGCGGTTAAGCTGCTTCCCGGCGAGAATTGCTCGTTCTCTGCGTCGGTTTCCGCCTATAAGTCCTCGCAGAAGCCGCGGGAGCTGAACGCCGCCGTCGAACTCGCCGAACGGAAACGTTTGGTGGAAGAATGGACGGGAAATCTTGTGTTGGAGTCTCCGGACGAGACGCTTAACCGAATGTTCGCCTTCTCCAAGATTCGGGCTTGCGAGAGCATCTACGCCACCAAAGGGGGGCCGATGCACGGTCCCGGCGGGGAGGCCTATTACGCGGCCATGTGGGCGAACGATCAGGCGGAGTACATCAATCCCTATTTCCCCTTTGTCGGCTATGAGTACGGCAACGCTTCTGCGCTGAATACGTTCAGGCATTTCGCTCGCTACATGAACGACGAGTGGAAGCCTATTCCCAGTTCGATTATAGCTGAAGGGGACGATTCCTTCGGCGTCGCCGGTGACCGCGGCGACGGGGCCATGATAGCTTACGGCGCCGCTCGCTACGCTCTGGCGAGAGGCAGTCGGGAAGAGGCGGAAGAGCTTTGGCCTCTGATAGAGTGGTGCCTTGAGTTTTGCCGCAGGAGGCTGAACGAGGGAGGCGTGGTGGCCTCCGACTCCGACGAGCTGGAGAACCGCTTCCCCTCTGGAGACGCTAACCTCTGCACCTCGTCTTTATATTATGACGCGCTGCTTTCGGCCGCTTATCTGGCCGACGAGCTCGGCAAGGAGGCGTCGGTAGGACGGAACTACCGGAAGCGGGCGAGCGAGCTGGAGCGGAATATTGACGCTTATTTTGCCTCTGAGGTTGAGGGATTCGACACATACGCCTATTACAAGGGCAACGACATTCTCCGCTCGTGGATTTGCATTCCCCTGACCGTGGGAATTGAGAAGAGGGCTAAGGGTACGATTGAGGCCCTTTTCTCTCCCCGCCTGTGGACGGATAACGGCCTCCTGACCCAAGCGGGCAGCGATACGTTCTGGGACCGCTCCACGCTGTACGCCCTGCGCGGGGTTTTCATGGCCGGCGAGGTGGAGCGGGCGATGACCTTCCTGAGGCGCTATTCCTCCACTCGGCTGTTGGGTGAGCACGTGCCCTATGCGGTGGAGGCTTGGCCCGAGGGAGGGCAGCGTCACCTGTCTGCCGAGAGCGGTCTTTACGGCCGCGTCTTCACGGAGGGGCTTTTCGGCGTCCGTCCTACCGGTTTCCGGTCGTTTACCCTTACTCCCCGTCTTCCCCGGGAATGGGAACGGATGTCCTTGCGGAAGGTCAGGGCTTTCGGGTCAGACTTCGACATAGAGGTTGTCCGGGAGTCTTCAGGCCGGATACGGGTAACGGTAAAGAGCGCCGACGGCAGTCCGATTCTAAATAAATCCGTGAAGGACGGCGATACGATAAAGTGCAGATTGTCTTAATTCGGACTTCTTTCCCATCATTGTCTCGGGCGCATATCCAAACGGTATGCGCCTTTTTTGTCCTTATGGACTTCTTTAAAGGAGATAGAGTTATTGCGTCTACGGAGATTTTTCAGTGTTTCTATTGGGGGTAAAAGTGTTTCTTGAAATAATTAGTATCTTTACTGCAGATAGGGCTACCCGATAAAGGGTGGCTGAACTTCAAATAAGCTGAGTGACAAAGATTATGATGGAGCATTCGTTGGCTTCATTCTACTCTGATTGCGGAGTAGCTTAATAATCATAAATACTTATGGATTTAGAAGCTGTTTTGAATTTATCGCCCAAAGCGCACACGAAAACGAATACATTAAGCTAAGAAAAACTTTCTGGAGAAGTTCAAAACAGCTTCTTACATGATTATTTGGTTATGCCGCTGTTCTTCCGATTACATACTTGAAGTCATTTTAAGTGGAGGGATAAGACTAATGGCTTTATATCAATGAGAAAGGGGGGATGGTGGAATAAATCTTCTCATGTTTTGATAATTAAGAAGGTTCTGTCGAAATTACGGATTCACTTTTTTGACCCGGTCGTGGAGATAGTCAAGCTTGTTGCCATAAGAATGCTTCTGGATAAAATTTGAACAGCTTTTTTGCCTCATGGCATGATTGCGTCTTGTCCTTTTCCCTTTTCCTTTTTGCCTATATAATATATATAATGTGTACCTTCTTTCCGTTCCTTTCCCTCCTTCTTATTGTCTCTCCCTTTTATCTCGCTG
>CASDXF010000033.1 GCA_949285075.1 uncultured Bacteroides sp.
CATCCTGATAGACAAGCTGCTGAAGGCCGGATGCCGCGTCCGCGCCTACGACCCGGCGGCTATGGGCGAGTGCAAGCGGCGAGTGGGCGATGCGGTATATTACGCCCGGGACATGTACGAGGCTGCGCTCGACGCGGACGCCCTGATGCTGATTACGGAGTGGAAAGAGTTCCGCCTGCCGTCGTGGGCGGTGGTCAGGAAGTCAATGGCGCAACACGTCGTACTGGACGGCCGCAACATCTACGACAAGAAGGAACTGGAAGAGTTGGGCTTCGCCTACTTCTGCATCGGCAAGTAGATAGGCGGAGAGGCGCTCACCTCGATATAAAGGAGGCGGGACTTGGACACGGAGGTCACGGTGTCCGAATCCCGCCTCTTCATATATATAATAATGTATAGTCGGCGGGAGCGGCCCTATACGGACGCTCCCCCACTCCACGGCTTCCCGACACCCGCCTATAAGAGCGAAAGCTCATCCACGCCTAACATGGAGGCTCAACCTCCCGTGAGGCAACTCAAAACATTTCCGTAAGACTGGAATCGTCTTCCTATAAAGTCATGGCCCATATTCAACGTAAGAAGAGGCCTGACACTACCGTAAGAAAAGTCTGCTTCTACCGTAATAAAAGATAGGTTTCCATAGGGAAAAAAAGATAATCTTGTATGTATCTCTTCTATAAATCACGTCGTGGTTTTTATAATTCACATCGTGGTTTATAAGATTCACGACGTGATTTTTATAATTCACGACGTGAATTATAGATGATATAGGTATGTCACTATACTTTAGTAACGTATCTTAATAAGATTATACCATAGGAAAATATACTTTTCTCCCCGGTATGACGGCCGGTCTCACAAGTGTGTCGCACCTATGCTCTATGGGAAGACAGGCTGACAGACACGGTGGACCGGGGAGTGGGGATGGACGATAAAAAAAGACGGGGCCTCGCGATAAGGTCCCGTCTCCCCGAAAGGTTATCCGTGTGGCGAGGCGCGTCAACTAAGCCCCTCTATCTCGCCGTCCACGATGTCGATGTGCAGCGCCTGAGGCTCTTTGGGCAGGCCCGGCATACGCAGAATCTCGCCCGCTATGGCGACTATCATCTCCGCCCCGTTGTTGATGACGATGTCTTTGATGTGGAACTCGAAGTTGTTCACCGCGCCGTATATCTTGGGGTCGGCCGAGAAGGAGTACTGCGTCTTGGCGATGCACACCGGATAGTGGGCTATGCCCATGCGCTCTATCGTGCGGATGCGGTTGCGCGCCACGCTGCTGTAGGTGATGACGCTCGCCCCGTACACGCCCGAGGCTATCTTCTCTATCTTCTCCTCCACGGAGTCGCTGTCCTTGTACGTGTAGCTCAGCGGGGCCGAGGGCTGCCGCTCTATGGTGTCGACCACCAGTCGGGCCATGTCCACCGCCCCCTCTCCTCCTTTGGCGAAGGCCTCGTTGACGGTGAAGCCCACCCCGAGCCGCTCGCAGTGCTCCCGCAGCAGGGCCATCTCCTCGTCGGTGTCGCTAGCGAAGCGGTTGAAGGCCACGATTACGGTCTGGCCGAAGGCCTTGAGGTTGCGCACGTGCTTGTCCAAGTTGCGCAGGCCCTCCCTCAGCCCCTCGACGTTCGGCTCCTTTATGCGGTCGAGGCTGACCCCGCCGTGCATCTTCAGCCCCTGCGCCGTGGCGACGATGACGGTCAGCTTGGGCTGAAGCCCACTCTTGCGGCACTTGATGTTGTAGAACTTCTCCGCGCCCAAGTCCGCGCCGAAGCCGGCCTCGGTAATCACGTAGTCGCCGAAGGTCATGGCCATCTTCGTGGCCAGTACGGAGTTGCACCCGTGGGCTATGTTGGCGAACGGCCCTCCGTGCACGAAGGCGGCCGTGCCCTCGGTGGTCTGCACCAAGTTGGGGTGTATGGCGTCCTTCAGCAGGGCGGTAACGGCTCCGGCCACGCCCATATCCTTGACGGTGAAGGGCCGGTCGTCGTAGGTGAAGCCCAGCAATATGTTCTCCACCCTCCGGCGCAGGTCGCTCACGTCCTTCGCGAGGCAGAGGATGGCCATGATTTCCGATGCGGGCGTAATGTCGAATCCCGACTCCTGCGTGATGCCGTTCGTCTTAGGCCCCAAGCCCACCACGATGCTGCGCAGCGAGCGGTCGTTCACGTCGAGCACCCTCCGCCAGAGTATCTCCTTCAGGCCGAAGCCCTTCGTCTGGTTCTGGTAGAGGTAATTGTCCAGCAACGCCGAAATCATGTTATGGGCCGAGGTGATGGCGTGGAAGTCCCCCGTGAAGTGGAGGTTGATTTTCTCCATCGGGAGCACTTGGGCGTATCCTCCTCCCGCCGCTCCCCCCTTCATGCCGAAGCACGGTCCGAGCGAGGGTTCGCGCAGGGCGACAATCGCCTTCTTTCCTATCTTGTTCAGGCCGAGCGCGAGCCCGATGGATACGGTGGTCTTCCCTATCCCCGCCTTCGTCGAGGTGATGGCGGTCACCAGTATCAGGTTACTGCGCTTCACCCTCTCCTCGTCAATCAAGTGTTCGGGCACTTTGGCTATGTAGTGTCCGTAGTTCTCTATCTCATCTTGCGGAATGCCGACGCTTTCGGCTACTCGCTCTATCCTTTTCAACTCAATGCTGCGGGCTATTTCAATGTCCGATTTCATACCAATGGCTGTGATTAATGTTTAAGAGGGTGCAAAAGTACTCAAAACGGCATAGAGTGACAAGTCCTTACACCGAATCCGTGCATTTTTCCATAAGAAGCCTATTAATTAGGAATTATCGTGTACATTTGCAAAAGATACATGTTTATATAATATCTTACAGAAAATGGAAACGATAAATACACCTATCAGACGACAAGTGATTGACGAAGCGATTAATGAGTTACAAATTGTCGATTTCTCCCGGGCCACTATCCGCGAGGTAAAGGCTATCGCGGCGAAGGCGGAAAGCGTGTCGGGAGTCGAGTTCATCAAGATGGAGATGGGCGTTCCGGGCATCCCCCCCTCTTCCGTGGGTGTAAAGGCCGAAATTGAGGCCCTGCGAAACGGAATAGCCAGTCTGTACCCCGACATCAACGGCCTGCCCGAGCTGAAGGAGGAAGCCTCCCGGTTCATCAAGGCGTTCATCGACGTCGACCTGCGTCCCGAAGGATGCGTCCCCGTGACCGGCTCGATGCAGGGAACGTTCGCCTCCTTTCTGACGTGCAGCCAGTGTGACGAGAAGAAAGACACGATTCTCTT
This sequence comes from uncultured Bacteroides sp., assembly GCA_949285075.1. Classification (GTDB taxonomy): domain Bacteria; phylum Bacteroidota; class Bacteroidia; order Bacteroidales; family Bacteroidaceae; genus Bacteroides. Next base: position 3,250 of record CASDXF010000033.1, read on the forward strand.
CATCGACCCCGGCTTCCCGGTGCAGAAGCAGCAACTGGTGGTCATGGGCCAGAAGTATGAGACCTTCGACGTGTACGACTTCCGGGGAGAAAAGCTGAGGGCGAAATTGGAGAGCTACTTGGAGAAGGGTAACATATCGGCCATCATCTACTCGAACCCCAACAACCCCAGTTGGATTTGCCTGAAGGACGAGGAGCTGAGAATCATAGGCGAACTGGCCACCCGATACGACGTCATCGTACTGGAAGACTTGGCCTATTTCGCTATGGACTTCCGCAAAGACCTGAGCGAGCCTTTCCGCCCCCCCTTCCAACCGTCGGTGGCCCACTACACGGACAACTACGTCCTGCTGATTTCCGGCTCGAAAGCGTTCAGCTATGCGGGACAGCGCATCGGAGTGAGCTGCATCTCGGACAAGCTGTACCATCGCGCCTATCCCGGACTGACGAAACGCTATGGCGGAGGCACGTTCGGCTCGGTATTCATCCATCGGGTGCTGTACGCGCTCTCCTCCGGCACGAGCCACTCGGCCCAATACGCGATGGCCGCCATGCTGAAAGCCGCCAACGACGGGCGGTACAACTTCCTGAACGAAGTGAAAGTATACGGCGAACGGGCCAAAAAGCTGAAGGAAATCTTCCTGAAGCACGGCTTCCACATCGTCTACGACAAGGACCTGAACGAACCTGTCGCCGACGGCTTCTACTTTACCATAGGCTATCCGGGGATGAGCGGCGGCGAATTGGCGAGGGAGCTGATGTATTACGGAGTGAGCGCCATTCCTCTGGTGACCACCGGCAGCAAGCAGGAGGGACTGCGCGCCTGCACCTCATTCATAAAGGATCACCAGTATCAGCAGCTTGACGAACGGATGAGCCTCTTCGCCAAGAACCATCCCGTAGCTTAGAAATCCGGCCTCCATACGCCCCCGCATACGGCGGACAGCGCGATAATTATTTCATTCAGAAGCAAAAAAAGCGGAGAAAAAGAGCATCGCATTGTTTTTTTGCCTATATTAGGGGCATGAATATTGACTCGGACATATTTAGAATAGAATCGAACAATGCACTTCCGTCACGGGGGAAGATTCTGATATCGGGACCTTTCCTCCGTGACGCTATGTTTGGCAGGTCCGTTATCTTATTGATTGACCATACGGAAGATGGTACGATAGGACTAGTCATGAACAAACAATTGCCACTGTTCACCAATGAAATAATCACCGAGTTCGAAAATTTGGCGGATATTCCTTTATATAAAGGCGGTCCCGTAGCGACAGACACACTATTTTACCTACACACGCTGAACAGTATTCCGGGAGCGCTTCCCCTCGGCAAGGGACTTTTCTTGAACGGAGACTTTGAAGAGATTAAAAGGTATATCCTGCAAGGCAACGAAGTGAACACACGCATCCGCTTCTTCCTCGGCTATTCCGGCTGGGAAAGGAATCAGCTCGCCACCGAGATAAAGGAGAACACATGGATTATCTCCGAGGAGAAGAGCGAATATCTGATGGGAAATAACGTGAGAGACATGTGGAGGCAAGCGTTAGAAACCTTAGGAAGCAAGTACGAGACTTGGTCACACTTTCCTCAGGAACCTTCCTTCAACTGACAAACTTCCTCGAGTTCAAGCGCTGAAAGACGTACACGTCCTTATAAACGCCCTCAACCAATACCCAGTTCCTCAATACCCCACACTGAACGAAACCGCATGAGGTAAACAAACGGACACAAGCTTCATTATCAACTGCGACATGAGAATATAGCTGAGAAAAAGATAAAAAATTGAAAGCGTACTCGCACAACAAAGTCAGCGCATCGGTAGCGTATCCGCATCCCCGGCAGCTCTTGCGAAGTGCGATTCCCACCTCTCCCCGCGAATGGAGGGGGACAAAGTCCGTAATGTCAATCGTACCCAATACTTGATCGTCCACCCTGCGCACAATCATCAGGCGTAACTGCTTATCCGCAAACACATCGCATTGAGACCCTTCAATGTATTGCCGCAATACGTAATGGGAATATGGAACGGTAAAGTTACTTATATCCCACATCGAAGGATCGTTTTCCATTTCGTACATAATGTCCATATCCTCCGGCTCTACGGCACGAAGGTATATCCGCTCATTTATTAAAAAACTCATTTGCATAATTCTCGTCTTTCAGTCCTTATCAATATGAAGCTCATTACGTAGTTTCTTCCCGCTAGGCAAACAAAACAAGGAAGCGGTCAGGCCTATCAATGCGCATAGGTTACCCGTACTACTATACGTCATGTAATAGCACGATAAATTAACGAGAACAATCACCTCCAATATTCCCAAACGTATATTACTCCATTGCACATATTTTCTTAAAGCGAGTGTAATGGTCAATAGATCAATCTTCTTTTTCAACGCAATACTGAATAACTTCAATGATAAAGGAACACATGACGCCGTAAGCAAAATACCGAAAGTATCCATATAATATCTGACTTGCACGTCATCGGCAAACGCACCTACAGGGAAAAGCTCCAACTCTCCCGCTCCCCATAGGAATGCGGGAAACATCCAGAAGAAAATATAACTTATGTTCAAGCTTCTAATCGCTCGATTAATCTGTTGTTCCATTACTTATTTCCAAGTTATTTTATCGTAGAAAATATTACATCGTTCCAGTAAAAGGCGTACGATTGACGATACTGCGCCCTAACGTAATTTCGTCCGCATATTCCAATTCGTCACCCACGGAGATGCCGCGCGCTATAATGCTCAACTTAACATTCAGCTTTTCCAATTTACGATAGATGTAGAAGTTGGTCGTGTCCCCCTCCATTGTCGTGCTCAACGCTAAAATAACCTCATTGATTCCACCTTCCGTAACCCTTCGTACTAAACTCTCAATCTGCAAATCGTTCGGCCCCACTCCATCCATCGGAGAAATAACTCCTCCCAAAACATGATACAATCCTCGATATTGTTGGGTAGCCTCTATCGCCATCACATCACGAATGCTCTCTACCACACAAATTGTTGAAGCGTCCCGGTGAGGATTAGCGCAAATTTGACAAATTTCTGTATCTGAGATATTGTGACACACTTTGCAATATTTTACCTCGCGTTTCAACGTAATGACCGAATTACCGAACGCCTCTACCATAGCCGTATCTTGGCGAAGCAGATACAATACAAGCCGCATAGCTGTTTTACGGCCAACTCCCGGAAGCTTCGCAAATTCCTCTACCGCTTTTTCTAACAGCAAAGAAGGATATTGTTGATTCATATATTAAACACTCTTTCAAAATATGGTCGCAAAGATAAGGATATTGTTTCAAATACTCCATGAAATAAAAACAGAAGAACTTGGAAGAATCCGTCAGAATATTCCATTTACAGAATTCCTTTCGAAAATTCATTCTTTCTAAACGTAAATACAATAGAGTTTATACAGAATAAGGAACAGAGGTATTGGTTATCAGCGCCATAAAACCTCTAACAAGGTCGTACTTTCATGAAAAGTCGATATCCTATTGAAAAATTAAAAAGGAGGGATTAATATTCTAAACATTAGAAATGCAGAAGATTTTATTATGAAAAATGCATTTCTTTAAAAGGTACCTCTAAGAAACACATCTCACCAATAAGAGAAATAGCTATAACAAGGCCTTCTATAAATGAGCGGAAAACGAGACTCGAACTCGCGACCCCAACCTTGGCAAGGTTGTGCTCTACCAACTGAGCTATTTCCGCAAGAAATAACCTTCAACAAAATGAAAAGCTAAGAAATAAAGCATATCTCGCCAAAGTGCCCAGAACAGGACTCGAACCTGCATGCCTCTCGACACACGCACCTGAAACGTGCGCGTCTACCAATTCCGCCACCTGGGCCTCAGCGCATAAGTCTTTTTTTACAATTATCAAAGACCATAGTAATAGAGCGGAAAACGAGACTCGAACTCGCGACCCCAACCTTGGCAAGGTTGTGCTCTACCAACTGAGCTATTTCCGCAAAAGATCTCTTGTTTATCTGGTGAAGAGAAGGAGACTCGAACTCCCACGACATAACTGTCACTACCCCCTCAAAGTAGCGCGTCTACCAATTCCGCCATCTCTCCGTCAGAGTGCCCAGAACAGGACTCGAACCTGCATGCCTCTCGACACACGCACCTGAAACGTGCGCGTCTACCAATTCCGCCACCTGGGCCTCAGCGCATAGTCTTTTTTACAATTATCAAAGACCGCAGAATGGAGCGGAAAACGAGACTCGAACTCGCGACCCCAACCTTGGCAAGGTTGTGCTCTACCAACTGAGCTATTTCCGCTTTTCTCATTTGCGGTTGCAAAGGTAGACATTTTCCTTAAACCTGCAAACTTTAGATTCTTTTTTTTCTGTCGACCCTTCTGAGATTGCATAAAAACAAAAAACATGCAATGTCAGCACATTCGATCACGATAATCTTCATAAGAAAAACGGCGATATATCTTTGCTTGTCCATCGCAAGTCCACAAACCGATAGCCGGATGAGCAATACCATTAAACATGGTAGTCTTAACCGTAGTATAATGTATCATGTCCTCAAATATAATACGTTCTCCCACACACAATTCATGATCGAAGTTCCATGAGCCGATATAATCACCACTCAAACAAGAATTACCGCCTAAACGATACACATATTCTCCTTTATCCCCCTTCTCTGCTCCCCGTACTTCTGGTTGATAGGGCATTTCGAGACAGTCGGGCATGTGGCAAGTAAAACTGACGTTCAGTATCGCAGTCTTGATACCTCGATTCTCGACGACATCTACCACCTCTGATACAAGCACACCCGTACGCCATGTAAAGGCCGATCCGGGTTCAAGAATAAGCCGCAGATTTGGATAGCGCATTCTAAGCGAACGCAACACTTCTACCAGATGCTCCGTATTATAATCGGCTCGGGTCATCAAATGTCCTCCTCCTAAGTTCAACCATTGCAATTGCGGAAACCAACGAGCAAAGCGTTTTTCGAGATGAATCAACGTGCGTTCCAACTCATACGAAGACGACTCACAGTGGCAATGACAGTGGAAACCTTCCAGTCCATCAGGTAGTCGCTCCGGTAACAGATCTGCTGTCACTCCAAAACGAGTCCCGGGAGCACAAGGATTGTACAATTCTGTCTCTACTTCTGAATACTCGGGATTGATTCGTATTCCACAAGAGACGCCACTTCCTACCGTTGAAGGGTAAAAACGGCGAAACTGCGATAATGAATTAAAGGTAATATGGCTACTACACTGTAGAATCTCCGGAAAGTCGCCTTCTGTATATGCAGGCGAATAAGTGTGCGCCTTGCTACCAAACTCTTCTAGCGCAAGACGAGCCTCATAAACGGAACTGGCCGTAGAATGGTCCACATATTCACGAAAAATGGGAAACGAACGCCACAAAGCAAACGATTTAAAGGCAAGAATTATCTCCACGCCGGCTTTTTCAGCTACGTTTTTTATCAAACTAAGGTTTTTCCTTAACAGTTCCTCGTCCATGATATAGCAAGGAGAAGGAAATTGACTGAAATCTATCATATTTTTCTTTTTGCACTAAATTTGCTCTCAATCTCTACTAGCCGGAAGAGTGAACTCGCGAGAATCACACACATTACCATCCTCGTCTTCAACAGAGATACGGAAAGTTATTTCTTCCGCCTTCAACTTGGGGCCGGCATAGACAGTAGCCGTATAGCGAATTCCATCGCCCGAGCGGATTTCCTCCACCATTACAGAAGGCGAAATGCCAAGATGTTTCACTTTCTCCGCAGTCATCACCACAGGAACTACCCCATAAGCCGAGCTACGCCCTTCATTCATTACCTCAAAGATAATCTTACTGTTTTCCCCGGCATCAATGACATGGTTACGATTATCATCAATAAAACGAATATTACGTAACCTTAACTCAGGGAGAGGCCTACGATGCGCCTTCGATACAGAACGCTTCACAGTATGTACTTCTTTCACTTCTGGCATATAAGCATCATCCTCTACACGCCGCGTACGGGGAGCGGTGAGAGCATTACCTATGGCCGCCCCCGCTACCGTCCCCACGATGTTGCCAATAGCCGAACCACGATATCCTCCTCGCCAACCACGATGATTATTATCACCTACAAGTCCACCAATAGAACTACCCAAGCTACCACCTACAGCAGCTCCAGTCATAATGGCTCCGGGATTTCCCATTCGCCCCGAAGCGCATCCCCCCAAAAGAAGGGCAGCAAACAGCACCACTATAATCTGTCTCTTCAACATAAAGAACTCCTCCACTTTTTTATAAGCGAAAAACCTATTTTACTATTTTAAAACGAGCGAACCTCAATAAAAGTTGCTTCACACCCGCATTTTCGAAATGAATAGTAGCTTTGGCGTTATCGCCATCCCCTTCTACACTCACCACTGTCCCAAAGCCAAAACGTTCGTGAGCTATCTTCTGCCCAGAGAGCAATCCTGTTGAACTATGCCCAGCCTTCCCCTCCGTCGTAGAAACCGTCACCCTTTTCAGTTTCTGACCAATGGATGATTTTCGTTCCACCGGACCATCCACAGCAAGAATACGAGAAGAAGGACTTACCCGACCAAAACCTCCCGATATCTCACGACGAAAGCGAGCGTTTTCCTTCTCCGCCAAACGGAATGTATCAGGCATACGCAGATAACATCTGTCAATATCATGCAAAAAACGGCTAGGACTTTCGAACTCCATCTTTCCATAGCGAAAACGAGTCTTAGCATACGATAAGAAACAATATTCCTCCGCACGAGTAATAGCCACGTAAAACAGCCGCCGTTCCTCCTCCATCGCTCTTGGCGAGTTACCGGCCATTCCGCTAGGAAAAAGATTCTCTTCCATGCCTACCACAAACACATTCTTAAATTCTAATCCTTTAGCCGAATGGACAGTCATAAGAGACACCTTTTCTCCATCATCTGTATCACTAGACTCTTCATCCGTAAGCAATGAAACCTCCGAAAGAAAATCGGCTAGAGACACGGCGGAATTTCCTTCCTCATGACGCAATGAACAAAAATCGTTCATACCGTTCATCAATTCCTCAATATTTTCTTTACGGCTTAAGTTTTCGGGTGAACTATCCTGACACACATCATTAATAACGCCTGTCCGACGAATAATATCCGTACCTATTTCATAGGCATCGGCGTTTTCCATCCCCTCCATGAATTCCTCAATCAGCTTCCTGAAAGCCTGCAACTTAGCGTGAGTTCCTTTATTTATATCCACCCCATATCCTAACGGATTACCCAACACTGTCCAAAGGCTTATCCCATTACGGGTAGCCGCAGCAACGAGTTTCCCAACGGTAGTATCCCCTATTCCGCGAGGAGGGTAATTGATAACCCGTTTAAAAGCTTCTTCATCATTTGGATTAACCGCCAGACGGAAATAAGCTATCACATCCTTTATCTCCTTACGTTGGTAAAAAGACAGCCCACCATATATTCTATATGGGATATTTCGTTTACGTAAGGATTCTTCAAACACACGGCTCTGAGCGTTAGTGCGATAAAGTATTGCAAAATCGGCATACTCATAACCTTTTCTACGCCGTAACTCAACTATTTTATTAGATACAATAGCTCCCTCCTCCACGTCACTATAAGCTTCGAATACAGTTATGAGTTCCCCCTCCTCCTTTTCCGAGAAAACTTCTTTAGGTATCCGACATTCATTCTTACGTATCAGACTATTCGCCGCCCGAACAATGACCTGAGTAGAACGGTAGTTACGCTCCAACTTAAATACATGAGTTTCAGGATACTCTTTTGTAAAATTAAGAATATTGTCTATATTAGCGCCTCGAAAAGAATAAATGCTTTGAGCGTCATCTCCCACCACACACACTCTCTGACGTTTCCCGGTTAGCTGTAATACAATAGCATGTTGAGCATAATTTGTATCCTGATACTCGTCTACCAACACGTACAGGAACAACTCTCTATATCGCTCTAACGTCTCCGGGTAATTATTGAACAGAAGATATGTATATACAAGCAAGTCATCAAAATCCATTGCGTCCGATTGTCGGCAACGTTCCCAGTAACGGCGGTAAACCTCGCTCAATGCGGACATCCTAGCAGCCGAGTCACTCTCACGAAGCTCACTGTCAGCAGCGTATGCGTCAGGCGTTACAAGATGGTTCTTAGCTCCTGATATACGAGATTGAACTACAGTTGGCTTATATGTTTTCTCATCTAACCCCATCTCCTTAATAATGGAACGAATCAGACTCTTACTGTCTGCGGAATCATAGATAGTAAAATGCGAAGTGAATCCTAACAATTGAGCTTCCGCCCTAAGAATGCGAGAAAAAATAGAATGAAAAGTCCCCATCCAGAGCCGTCTCGCCCTCTCCACTCCTACTTGTCTGGATATGCGCTCCTTCATTTCCCGAGCCGCCTTGTTTGTAAAAGTCAAGGCCAATATATTCCATGGATTATATCCATTCTCCAATAAATAAGCTATTTTGTAAGTCAGTACCCGCGTTTTTCCAGAACCGGCTCCCGCTATTACCAATGAAGGCCCCTCGTTATACGTAACCGCCTCATACTGACTTTTATTCAGTTCCTTCTCGTAATCGATATTCATTTTTCAAGAAACGTTTCAACTCCCTTGACGACCTATTTCTCTCTCTTATTCTCTTCCTGAGGTATGCGAAAAGCGGTATACAGTTCAAGTATCGCTCCAATAGTCAGGCACACAATCCATTCATTGCCTTCCAGAATAAACATGAATACTCCAGATAAAATAATAGCAAAAGCCCCTAACATCTGTTGTATTCGCAGCCGCCTGAGTATATAGTCCTCTTCTTTAATAAAACCGCCCATCTGTCCCAACGCAAAGAAAACAGAACCTACGCAGAACAAGTAGGGAGCGTAAATCCATTTTGTGATATATACGGAGGCTCCGAAAAGAATCATGACAGCGCCAATAATTGAAAGAAAATAAGTTAACTGTTTCATTCTTTATTATCAAAAACGTAAATATCTTCATTAGGCTTTTTCATTAAATATTTCTCACGGGCGATTTGCTCAATAACATCCGGAGTAGACTCCAGTTCCTTGAGCTTTTTGGTGTTTTCCTCATACTCCAAACGATACTTATTAATTTCGTTTTTTAATTGACTAATCTCCCGCTTATATTCAAAATGGCGTATCAGGTTATTCTCGTCAAAAAAGACTATTATCGTACCAAAAACAATAATCGTAATGAGATATTTATGCTTACGTATGAAGTTCCAAACGACTATAATTTTATCCATGACTCTATAAATTTATATGCAAAGATAAAACTAATAACTTAAAAGTGCGTTACTTAAATGGTAAAATACCCACAGACAGAATAATTTTGTAACCGTTGTAACCGCAAATAAAAAGGCAAGTCCTAGCCTACCTAGCCAAGACCTGCCAATACATATAGAAAATTTCCGCCTAACCTTATAGCCTATTTAAGAGCCTGTTTTGAATTTCTCCAAAAAGTTTTTCTTAGCTTGATGTATCCGTTTTCGTGTGCGCTTTGGGCGATTTTTTGGTTCTTTTCGGATCTGTTTTTTCGATTCCGCAAGGAGTCTGCCTTTCGCCGTTTGTCAGCTCGCCCTGCGGCTCGCGACAGAAAGCCCTGCGGCTCGTGAGAAACAGGGCTGTCTGTCGCAAGAAATAGGGCTGTTTCTCAATCAGAAAGTAAAGTACTGATAATAAAGCATTACCCTCCTCATGAAATCGGAAAGACATCCTCGAAAAGAATTCTCAGAATAAGTCCTAACCAAATTAAACAGATTCTTAAAAACTGGCCATTCTGAGAGAATCCTCACCTATATTTCATGCGAATTACCACATTATAGTGAAACTATTTCACCAGATTGGCAATGGATGCCGCCATCGTTCCCAACGAAGCGAACGAGGTGGCGTAGCCTAAGATGGCGGAGAGCGCGGCGGAGTTGCGCTTCTTCTTGTTGGGCACTACGATTTCGCATCCCGGCTCTATCTGCGACTTCCCGCTTCGCTTCACTTTGGCTACTTGCCCGTTCATGTAGATGATGAACTTGTCTCCCTTCTTGGCGTGCTGACTATACCCTCCGGCTTGGTCGAGGTAGTAGTTCACGCCCTCGCCCGCCTTGTACGAAACGGTGTTGGGCACCATAACGGCTCCACTGATTTTTATCGTGTTGGTGTATTGGGGCACGGTCAGCACGTCGCCCTCGCGCAGCACGAGGTCGGCGTCTCCGCCGGGATGGGCCAGAGCCGCCTCCAAGTCAATTCCTATGGTGTAGGTATCCTCGACCTTAATGCCCAGTGAGTCGAGCCTTCCCTCTCCCAACTCTCTCCGCATGAGGTCGATAACGCTCTGCATCCTCGCCCGCTCCTCAGGCGTGGCCACCCGGGTAAGCTTAGCCCCCCGAACGTAAGCCGAACGGGTAACGCCGCCCGCCTTCTTGACCAACTCGCTAAGACGCTCAGATTTTGAAGTCATGGTGTAGGTTCCATCAAATACAACCTCTCCGTTTACACTCACGTTACGTTGGGGCTGATATCCGGGGCTTCGGCGTACGAAGACTTGGTCGTAAGGCTGAAGCGTGAAGCCCGGCTGACCGTCGATAACGAACCCGTCCTTGAGCGAGAAGCTGAACATCTGTCCTATGGAGTCGCTCACGTTCATGCTCTTGGGGTCCTTTATGCGGCGCGATACGTCGACCCGCACGGTAGAGGCGGCCTCTTTCAGCCCTCCGGCTTGGATGACCAAGTCCTCCAGTGTCATGTTGTCCGCATACGGGTAGCTGTCGGGACGGGCCACCTCACCGTATATGTCCACGTTGCCGAGGTCTTTCAAGTCATGTATGCTAGGAATGTATAGCACGTCATTCTTACGTAGGGGAATATCGGGGATTTTTCCTTCCATAAGCGCCCTCACGTCTATGGAAAGTATCTCGCTGGTCATGTCGTCCCGCTGCCTTTGCAGCACCGCCCGGTTGGTGAACGCATCATCCATAAGCCCTTTGGCCCGCTCTATCAGCTCCTTTACGGTGTTGAGCTTGCCGCTCAGCTCGTAGATGTCGGGGCGATAGACGGCTCCCTTAATCTCGACCTTATTCGTAAAGCGGTCGAGTATGGCCCCTACGGTCACTACGTCTCCGTCCTGCAATGCGCACACGCTGTAATCCGTCTCGTCAACAGTCTTTACCTCATACTGCTCCCCGTTCTGACGCACGATGCGCAGCGAGCGGCTATAAGCGTCGGCGTTGAATCCTCCGGCGTATTCAATCAGGGTGGAGAGATTCTCGTCCTTCCTCATCTCGAACTTCATGGGACGCTTCACGTTTCCGCTCATCTTTACCAACAGCTCGTAGGCCGGAACGATGATTACGTCCCCCTCCTGCAAACAGATGTCGTCCTCCATCTTGCCCTGCATGATAAAGTCATACACGTCAATCGAAGCCACCTTCGTCCCGTTCCGCACAAGTCTTACGTCTCTCAGGCTTCCTATGCTGTTCACCCCTCCGGCCCTATATAAGGCGTGGAACACGGTAGAGAAGGCGGACAACGCGTATGTACCCGGCTGAACCACCTCGCCCATGATGTTTATCTGTATGGTGCGCGTGCTACCTAGCGTCACCTTTATCTGATTATCCTCGTTGGCGTATAGCTTTCCAAGTTGCGCCTTCAAGTATTCGTTGGCCTTCTCTACCGTCATTCCGCTCAGATATACCGGCCCCAGTTCTTGCAGGTTGATTGTTCCGTCCGGAGATATAGTCTGCCTGATGGTAGTTTGGCTCGCTCCCCAGATGTCTATAATCACCTCGTCGCCCGGCCCGAGCTGATAGTTAGGAGGCGTAGCCATATTGCTGTTCGGCTCGAAGGTAAGGTTCCTCGTGTTAAAGATATCCCGCCCGAAGACCTTTTCCTCCTGAGCCAACTCCCGGCTATCAGGCCTCTCGCTCAGCATGGCCGAAGCGTCGTCCTTAGTTTCCTCGCGGAGTCGGGCCTCGTTCATGTCCGTTCCCTGCATGGTCGACGCGTCAGTTCCGCTTTGCTGTTCATATAAAGCCTTTACACGCTCAGCCTGCTCGCGGGTAACTCCCCTCCTCGCCAGTTCACTGGCCATCTGCTTTTGGTCGCGGCCCTGCTTCAATCCATCCTTCACATACTCTAATACCTGTTGGTCTGTCATTCCCGACTGCGCGAACAGATTTCCGGAAAGGACAGCGCAACACAAAAACGCTATCAATACACCTCTAGCTCTCATAATAAGTTTAAAATATTAGTATATTAATGTATACGGCTACGCCACTCCGTCTTTAGTCGCCGCTTTCAAACCCTTCCACACATCCTCGCCGAACAGAATCCATCCGGCCGCGCAGCAGAACGCCAAGAACACTAAGCCTATCAGGACTATCGCCTTGCGCGGTCCGGCCGCTTCTACGGGAACCGTCGCCGGATTCACGACGGCGAACACGGGCTTGGCCTCCTGAATCTTCCCTTGCGCCACCTGAAGCTGTTGCGCCATCTGGTTATACACTTGGTAGGCAAGGTTCATGTCATTCTGCAAGCGCTCCCCTTCCACCTTCGACTTTTGCGTATAGAGGCTTTTGTTTTCGTCGGCGTAAGCGGCGTATCGCTGCTGAGCCTCGTAATATTCACGCTGCCTCTCCTTGTAGAGCTTCTCCCAATAAGCGCAATCCTCCGTCGCCTTTTTAGTCCGGTAAGCGGTGATGTAGTCTTGTAGCTTGCGGACTACACTGTCGGCCACGGTAGCCGTTACCACCGCATCCTGCATGGTTACGGTCACCGTCGTGATGCCTGTCTTCTTGTCCACCGTAGCGGACATCGATTCCTTGATGGCCTTCAGTCTTTTCGTCTCCTCCTTTGTCAGACGGAATGGGTCGAATTTCCCCTCTTCTTCTTCTTCCGAGAATAAGGAAACTATGGCCCCAATCGCCTTTCCCGGTAGGCTCATCAGCCATCCCCACCACGGCAGCCTTTGTTCCTCTATATACTCATTCAGCGGCATCTCCCTCGACTCTTCGTCTTCTTCCACCTTTACCGGCATGGAATAAAGCTCCAATGCGAACGGATTGGACGACAGAATGTCCGGAAACAGCGTAATATTCAGTGCGTCAGCCTCCGTCTCGCTTAAAAGGTTTCCTATACCGAACGCAGCGGCCGCATCAGCAAGCCCACTCTTATCCGACTTTCCCGCCTCGGGCGAAAGCGTCACCGTCACGCTGTACGTCTTTGGAATGCTGAAAGCGACAATCAGGCCCGCAGCCACCCCTACTCCGCACGCCTTCAACAGCGTTTTCCTCCTTCTCCACAGCTTACCGGCAAGAGCCAAGAGGTCTATTTCCCGCTCCTCAATCGGAGGAGCGGATTGATGTTGTTGTTCGTTCATATATTCATTTTTTACCATTCATAAATTTCCAAAACTGCTCACCTATAACCTTTTCCGACAAGTTATCGATAACATATTCACGCGCCAATTGGCCCATTTCACGACGTTTCTCCACGTCCCCTAACAAAGAAAGTATCGTTCGGGACATATCTTCTTCTCCATCCGCTATCGCAATTTCCCCACGCTGAATATCCAGTCCCTCCGCACCTATCGAGGTGGTCACAACACAACAACCGTACGACATGGCTTGGATAATCTTATTCTGTATACCCGCACCCGTCAACATGGGAGCCACAACAATGGTCGCCTTTTGGTAATACGGTGCTAAAGAATCCACATAGCCCGTGACCGTTATTTCCTTCCTTTCAGTCAGTTTCTGAACCCGAGCGTCAGGATGAGCGCCCACGATTATAAAACGCAAATGAGGAAAACGTGTCAAAAGATTCGGAAAAATACGCTCCGCAAAATAAGTAACCGCCACCACATTAGGCTCGTAATTCATCTTACCGATGAACACGATACAGTCGCCACTCTCATGCCTTGAAAGCAACGATACGTCAGGAATATTCACCTTATTCCCTACGACATAGAGGTTTGCTGACATTTCAATATATACTGTTTATCAATTTCAGATATTATGGCGCAGCTATCAAATGAGTTGAGCACTTGCCGCTCATACCGTAAACAACGTTTATGGTCTATCGCATAAATCCATTTCTTAATGCCATGAGCCAGTTTCTGGGCCTTTTCATAATTCATTGAGATAGCGTCCACGAAATCTATCGCCTTTTTTATTCCATTCAATTTCCGCACATATTCCGCAGTACGGATATTATTGCAGAATACAATATCATATTCCGACTTGTGTCTCCTTATATACTGTGCTATCCTACGGTCATAATAATAGTTGACTTGCAGAGGCAAACGGTTAAACAAGAATAACAATGTCTGCAAGTAACTTTTCCATCTTGGAAGCCTGAAACAAATGACTTTATGAACGGATGGCGCATTTTGTTTTACCAAATCCTGCCCTGCAAATTGCTCGCTTTGATAAAGCACATCCACCTCATAACGCTGCAACAAGAATTCTAACTGTTGAGCTGTACGAATCTGATCACCTCCTACTATCGGATAAATTGGACGAGAGGTAATAAATAAAACTCTTTGCATTCAAATTTATTTAATTAAGCACCTACCCGAATAACCGCCGTAATCTTAACCGCAAGATCTGGGACAATAGCTTAAAACGATATGATATTTTGAAGAAAATACTATTGGGAGATTCCAACGAACTTACATTATTGCCGTGTCTCCTATAAAGGAGCAATGGTTCATCTATAAACTTATAACGATAATGAGAAAATACAGCATTAAGTCCAATCCAACAATCATGCAGAAAAAGGGTATCCGGAAAAGGCATGGCATTCTCTAAAACATTTCTCTTAAAAGCTAAACAGCATCCACGAAATGGCAAATATTTTAATATTTGAAGTAAATTCAAGTCATCAAAATACCCTTCCTCCCAAAAAACATCTTGTACCAACTTCCCATCTTGATCTATAACAGAAAAGTTGGAACACACTATATCATACTCACGCAAATAGGATAGCGATATACTGACTTTATCTTCTCGCCATCGGTCATCTTGATCCGATATGAAAATAATGTCACCTTGCGCATTACGTAACGCATTATAGAAATTTGCAGTAGCATAATAATAGGAGGATAAATACTTTTTGCCATAATCAAGTCTTTGCACATATTGAAGTATACGAATGCGATTATCGTGCAGTGACTGTATCAAACTTATCGTAGCATCTGTAGAACCATCGTCTGAAATTACAACTTCATCTTTTTCTGATAATTGCGACAGAATACTATCCAATTGCTCCACGATATATTTTTCAGCATTATGGGTGGCTATACAAACTGAAATCATAAATATAATCTTTGCTCGTCATTCTCAAAAACTCAGTACAGAATTTTACTAATTTTCAGACAATATTGAAAGCATTAAATAGAACTCTAAAAAAGTGTTTTTTATTATTCCCTTATTTTGTATGAACTCCAATAAATAAACCTTGTATTTTTGATTTTATTACATCATAACGCTTTTCCCAAAGATTATTACAGATAAACTCGATATTCTTAGAGTCCTCATTCTTTTGGCCTAAACGACACGCTATAACAGAAGCGCATAGTGCCTTAAACTCCTTTTCATTAGAGTAAAGATATATGTAAGGCTCAAACTGTTGGGTCTCTTCATAAACCGGTGCTATAACCGGTTTATTTGAATAAATATACTCATAGAGTTTTACCGGATTAACCGAACGTATCAACTCATTGACCACGAAAGGCATTATCAAACAACTAGCTTTTTCCATGAATGAAAAAATGTACTTGCGATCTATCGTACCTAAATAATGAACACGCTCGTGTCTTGGAATCTCCACCTCATTGGGTCCTATCAATACAACGTGAGCAGTTGGATTATCCGCAAGCATGGATAGTAGTAATTTGAAATTAAACCATTCGGCGATTGTACCGATATACATAAATACATTTGAGAGATTAGATACGGTTTCTAATTTCTCTTTTATTTGTCCTGATATGGTTGCATTTTCTTTCTGCGGCATCTGTATCGCATTATTCAATAGAACAAATTTATTCGCATTCCCTCCCGATCGATTTAGCACTTTATCTTTTAAGTAAGACGCAGAACAGAAAACCAAGTCCGCTCTCTTCAACAATTTCTTTTCAGCCCTTAATATCTTATTTCGCAAAACAGCGTTTTTTTTGATTGAAGGAAACTCCAACTCATCGTCCATACAATCATAAATAATCTTTTGCTTGCTGCTTATAAAGGGAGAAAAATAGTGATACATCAATATACTAGTCATCCAAATAATATTATAGTTCCTAATCTTAGGTAATTGCAACCACAATAATAAAGAATTAAAGTAATCAACAACGGCCCATCTTCCTATAATAGGTATCCGCTCAAAAGGCAAAACGATAAATGAAGAGATCTTGAAATCTTGCTTCTCTTCATCACAAAAATGAGCTTTCTTAGCCTTTAAAGCTTTCTTATAATATACATCTACTTCAAAATCGCTTGACAATGACTCAGCAAAAAAATGAGGACGTTGCTTAATCCATCGCCATGGAATGTGCATTAAATATAAAAGTTTCATTTTTCTTCTAATTTATATGGTGAATGAATGAAGTTATACATTGATCTGTCTTCAAAAGAAATATCTTGTCCACAATAGAATAAATAATTTGTATAGGGAACCATCCATATACGAGCCATTTGCTTAACATTTGAACTCAATGCAATAAAAAATATAAGAAACGAATATAACAATCGAAATTTACTGGCAAATGAATAAATCAAATAAGCTATCACTATTGCATAAAAGTATGATATAAATAATTGTAATCGAGAAAAAATCAATGTAGTTAACCCTATTCGAAATATGAAAACAAAAATAATCGATACATTAAACAAAAAAGACCCATATTGTAAACGCTCTATTTGCCGACGAGAAAATAATATTAATATGAAGAAAAACACATGAAGAATATATCCAAATGACAGCAATTCGCCTGCCCCTGTAGTCATAGCTTCTTCACCTGTAGTATAATTCTCTACCTTATGTACTATGGCAGGAACAAAAGAAAACACATGATTTATCAATTCAAATATGTAATCAGTCCTTAACAAAACAATATTGGCAAGCACGAAACATACTACTATATTACGCGTAGAATATGTTCGATTAAGTAAAAAATAGAAAACAATAAGAATAAGCGAGGAATAATGAAACAAAGTAGCAACTAATACCCACAGTAAATATTTAAATAGGTTCTTATTTAATAAATGCTCAATACTACATAAGAAACAGTATACTGCTATCATATTTCTAAATGAAATATCTATAAAATTCATTATTCCCCAAAATCCCAAATAAAAAGTAAAAGCCAATAAAACAAGATTAGCCGGACAAAACTTCTTTAAGATATATACTATCTTATAATAAATCAGCAGCTTTAATGCAATATAAAATATCCAAAAATCTAAATGTAATACATTCCCTATTACATTGAGTAGTAAGTAAAATGGCTCAACATATAAAAAACGCCACCAAAAATCGACTCCATTCGGACTATTATATGACGTATAAATTTCCTCATATGCCCTCCAATCACTACCGCACATGTACCCAAAACAAATAATAAAAGCTACAATAGCAAATATTACATTATAGTACTTATAGTTCGGGCGTTTGTAGAAGTAGAGAAAAGATATAAAAACGAAAGAAATTGTAAATATGTAAATGCCCATCAACTTCTTTTTTTTATAAGTTCTTCAAAAGAACCATATGCATAGAATTTACAACTCCAAGTTATTTTGAATATACAATAGAGTTTATATAGAATAAAAAAGCATTGACTATCAACGCCTTAACACCTTATTCGATATAATATCTAATATCTCTTTCAACAATTATAGAAGGCCAACATAAGTTTTCGCATCAAACTTTTGTAATTGACTTCAAAAAAAGTACGGCTGCTAACAACAAGCATAAACCCGATGACAAGCAGCCATACTTCGTCATTTCATTCCCCTTATACTATCGGGTCCGGGCTTTCGCCACCTTCCTCCTCCTCATCGCCACCACCGGAAGTGGAAGCGCCTACAACAAGGGCTTCGGGATAGTCAATGGTGCGAAGCGACTTTAGCAACAAGCTGCTCGATGCGTAATACGTCTCTACACGAAGCGTGTACTCGCCATCGGGAAGGTCGGCGGGTATATTGAATATCAGGCTACTGGGGTCGTTGGTTGCCAGACGCCCAACGGGATACTCCGTCTCCGTCTCACGGTTGATGAACAGTACACGGCCCGTGGAAGAACCGTCTTCGTTGAGGCAGCGGATTTTCTTTCCCCGTACTTTAAATGCACCGCCGGGAGTCAGCGTGCCGGTGGTAGAACCGCTCTCCACATCCTCTACCGAATCGATACGCGCGCCGCCCAACGACTGTACCGTACCGGAGAACTGGGGAGAAACGCCGGATATGCGCTCGCGGAATTCCTTCGACAAGGCTACATTAACCGTGCAAGTGTGCTTCTTAGGATCGATAGCGCCGCTTGTACCGATAAAGTTACCTGCGATGGAGGGCGTATAAGTCCCCAACGAGTCGGTCACGATATTTCCTTCGCAAAGGTTATCCATCACCTTGTCTTGATAAAGCCGCACGATGTTCTCGATGGTTTCCGGACGGTATTCCGTGCGCTCGCTCACGATTTCGGCGGCGATGTCACTTACGGTTTTCGATTTCAGCTTACGGACGTTCGCCGTATAGTCATTTGTCACGTCTTTGGTTATGGTGTTCTCCCTCAGGTCGAACAGCCATACGGTTTTACTTGTATCAGCCATAATTGTTTTTATTAAGTGGTAAAAAATAGATTGGTTTCTGCTATAACGCCGTATAACGGTATGCTTAAGGTAAGCAAGCAGGTATACTCACGCCAAGCAAAGCGGTATGCTTAAGGCAAGCAAGTAGGTATGCTCACGGCAAGCAAAGCGGTATGCTTAAGGTAAGCAAGTAGGTATGCTCACGGCAAGCAAAGCGGTATGCTTAAGGTAAGCAAGTAGGTATGCTCACGGCAAGCAAAGCGGTATGCTTAAGTCTTATTTTAAACTCTCCACAATCCGTCCGCAAGCCAGTCCGTCACCGTAGGGGTTCACCGCCTTGCTCATCTTTTCATAATATTCCTGATTGTCCAACAAGGCGGAAACCTCGGTCACTATCCGCTCGAAGTCCGTGCCGACCAGTTTCACCGTGCCCGCTTCGAGGGCTTCGGGACGCTCCGTCGTGTCGCGCATCACCAATACGGGCTTGCCCAGACCGGGAGCCTCCTCCTGTATGCCGCCGCTGTCCGTCAGGACGATGGTGGACTTCTCCATCAGGTAAACGAAAGAGAGGTACTCCAAAGGCTCGATGAAGAACATGTTTCCAAGCCCGGACAGCTCCTCACCGAACACCTCGTGAATCGGCTTGCGGACGTTCGGGTTCAGGTGCATCGGGTAGACGAAATCCACTTCCGGATATTTCTCGGTCAACGACTTGATGGCGCAGCACATTGAGAGGAAGCCGTCACCGAAGTTCTCGCGGCGATGACCGGTAATAAGCACCAATCTCCGGCCCCCGTCAAGACGGTGAACGTCATAGCCGGAATTGGACAGTACGCCCTCAAGCGACTTGTCCAACGCCCCGTCCTTCTTTATCTTGTCCACTACCCAGTAGAGCGCGTCGATAACCGTGTTACCGGTCACCGTAATCCGCTCCGCGGGAACGTTCTCCCTAAGCAGGTTCTCCCGACTCAGCGGCGTAGGGGCGAAGTGATAGGTGGCGACGCGGCCCGTCAGCTGACGGTTCATCTCCTCGGGCCACGGGCTGTATATGTTATATGTACGCAATCCGGCCTCCACATGACCCACCGGAATCTGTTGGTAGAAGGCGGCCAACGCCGCGGCGGTAGAGGTGGTCGTATCGCCGTGCACCAGTACCGCGTCGGGCTTGGCTTCCTTCAGTACGTCACGCATACCTAGCAGCACGCGGCTCGTCACGTCGTACAAGTCCTGCCCCTGCTTCATGATGTTCAGGTCATAGTCAGGCTTGATATCGAATATGCGAAGCACTTGGTCAAGCATCTCGCGGTGCTGACCGGTCACGCAGACCAACGTCTCAAAACTTTCGGGGTGTTTCTCGAACTCCTTCACCAGAGGAGCCATCTTGATGGCTTCGGGACGGGTCCCGAAGACTAACAGGATTCGTGTCATCGTTCTATTATCTGATTTTATGCTTTATTATTCTAAGTAACTTCCACAGTCGGGTCTGAGACAAAAATACCCTCAGCTTCACCATATTATAATTAGGTGATCTGAATTCATTCTCCGCCACGCTCTTGTAACCGCGCTGACGTATCATCTCATAACAAGATTTCCTTATCTCGGGCATCATAGTGGGGCGTACCAGATTGGCGTTCTCCACGGAAGCATCCTCTATCCTTGACGCACGGTAGACAAGCGTCTCCTTAACCGCATCCCATACCATTTTACCCCTCACTGTATTCAACAATACAAGCGAAACGCCCTTACGAATGTCCAAATCGGGAAAGTAACGCTGAACGCCCCAATAATCGGCAAGGGTTATGTCACCTTGACGGGGTACACGGGCGAACTTGCAATCGTAACAACTATAACGGTAATTGAACGCGTACATAAAGGAATAGAGATAAGGACTAAGCTCGTAGCTCCACTGGCGACGAACGCCGCGGCCGCGGGTTTGCGAGACGTACTCGTACGTCTCGCAAACCCCCCACCCACCCGTGTCCCGGAATGAATAGGAGGTGATTTCCCCACGTTCTTTCTGGCGAAGATAATCCAAATGCCAGTCAAACATCTGTTGGGAGGGAACGCCGTGGCATACCAAGTCCGACGTGACCAACGTGTCATAGTCTTTACGGAGGAAAGACTTCAGTCCGGCCACTTGGCAGCCTACACCCGTAAAATAGACCCAACGGCCTTCCTTCAGGTAACGGCGTATCTCGCTGAAAACATCTCCCAAATCGCTTTGAAGGTACTTTGAGCCTCGAAGCCGTTGAAGTTCCTCCATATTGTCTACCCCCACATGGCGCAGCTTGAAATGGGAGTCGAAAGCCGCACCATATACAACGCCCCCTTGACTTATTACCCAACGGGCCACGGCATAGAAAATGCCGCCACTGGTACTTTGCGCACGTTGGGACTCGTCTTTTACATAAGTGGCGTATACCAAAGGTGCCGCATCCGGATATTCCGGATGAGCGAAGGGACAAACCTTCCTGCATAGACCGCAATCAATGCAGATATCCTTGTCTATCACCGGATAGAGAAAGCCTTCCTCGTCAGCCCGCATCTCAATGCATTGCTTGGGGCAGGCTGACAAGCAAGCGGAGCATCCGCAACACTCCTTTTTATCTAACGTTTCAAAGTACATAAATCAACCGTTCAATGCCTTTTCCAAAAAGTCATGTGCCTTCTCACGCTCTTCGTCCAGAATGGTGTTCACCGGGGCGTAGTCCACCGGTATGTTTATCTTAGCATCCGAAATGACCTCATCTGCCTCTAACAGACGGCTTCTCAAATGGCACAAATCCAATATGCTGATAACGCGCGTATCGAATCCCGAAGGCAGATAAACGGAGAACTGCTTGTTCAGGTTGATGGAGAACGCCGTGCCGTGGAACGAGTTGGTCACCACGTAATCGGCATGGTACATCAGGGAGAGAAAATCGCCCGGACTGGAAAAGAACACCGTCTTGTCAGCCATCTTATCGGGCAATATATGCCAAGAGAAGGATACTACCTTCAGACGCTTCCGGTCCGCTATTTTCCGTATAGTTTTATAAATCAAGTCTTTATCGTGAACATTATAAGGCAGATAGACAATGAGATAAGGTTCCTTGACGAGACGGCGGGACATATAATGCGACCAGTCTTCTTTGGTAAGCATGAAGGTCGGGTCGAGCAGATGCGTCACCGTGTATCCCATACCTTCTATCAACCGCTTGGCACTCGCCTCGCGCACGGATAGGGCCTTATAACCGCCCAACATACGTTTCACCTCTGTGTATTCCGTCTCCGGAAGTTCCTCCCTACCGATAGAGGAAGAATAGGCTACCTTCACCGTACCCGTTGGAAAACCGTCGAAATAGTAACGTTTGTCAAGCCCTTCGTTATGAATGCTGTTCCACACTTGGTCTGAGCCGGTCACGTAAATATCCGCCTTAGGACATGTCGCCACAAAATCATCCTCCGGATAGATAGGCTTGGAAACTGGCACCTGCTTGGCAAGATAGGAGTTGTAAATGCGGTTGTTAACGACGGCTACCAAAAAAGTAGCGGGTATCCTGACAATAGAAGAGAGCGACCTGAACGCTTTTCCAAAGAAACGCTTCCACGTACAACGGGCAGGTATATAGTTGACGACCGTCGTCTTACAATTATGCTTCTTCAACGTCTCCACCGTCGCTATCGTCTGAAGGTTAGAGCCGAAATTGGCACCCAAATGGATAGTAAGAAGAGAGATTGTTTTCATCTTTTTCTAATTTTCTAACTATGTCCTTTATAACTTGCGTTTTAGATTCTTATACACGCCGAAAAAACCGGAAAGGCAATCTTTATTCAAAAGAGCGATTAGTGCCAATACTCCCAATAAGGAAACCATGTTGATTAGGATATCCTCTGTATAGTAAATAACAGCAATGTAACCGATAACTAACAGTAAGACTTGCATATATACAGCCTTATTCCACACCGGAGCATATTTCCACGTAATTTTCAGCCGCAATATGCATATCAGGATATAAGACAGCAAGATAGGAATAACAGCTCCCCATGTCCCCCATAACGGAATCAATAGAAAATTAAGCGACACGCAAACCGCACCACCCCAGAAACTGGTAGTAAAATAGTATTTACTCTCTTTAGTCGCAATGAAATTCGTTCCCGCAAACCCGGCCATATTGGAAAAAACTACAGCTAATGACAAAAGGGGGACGTATTGCCACGCTTCATAATATTCAGGAGCGGTCATTAACGTAATCAGGGGACGGCTTAAGAACGTAATTCCTAATACAAATAAGACGAAGGCAAGAAACTGCACTTGAAACACCTTATTATAGAACTGCCTATAATCCGGCTTGTTAAACTCCTCCAATACGGATATTTGCCACGAATAAGTAAATACTGTATAAAGCATACTTATCAACATGGGAAACTTATTGGCTACGGCAAAGATGCCCACAGACTCTATGCCCGAGTAATGCTCCAATAAAGGGCGGTTCATTGTGCTCAGCACCCACCACATGATGCTGTTGGGCATCATCGGGATGGAATATTTCAACATCTCCTTCAGACTGACCTTTGAGATTCGCCTGAAAGAGAAGAAGGCATATTCCTTAGCGGCTATGACTGTATAGAGGGAGGCTACAAAATAAGATACAATAATGGAATAGATGTAGCCGTTCAAACCCCATAAGGGTAAAGTGACTAAAGAGGTCAGCACGGTTGTAAGGGTCAGCACTACCCCGGAAACGACGTATACGCTCACTCTATCAATGCTACGGGCGAACTGTTGGGTATAGGTCTGGAAGAAAGTGACACATAGCATCAGAAATATGCAAAGATTATATTGGGTAAATATCCCTTCATAAGAAAGCGAACGAAGCGCAATCACCAAAATGACAAACAGAACGCCCGTAAGGGTAAGGCTTGCCGCCGAAAAGAGCAATCCTGAAGTAAAATAAGTTTGTTGCTTGCTAAACTCAGCTCCTTTAGGAAATACAAATATGGCCTCCGTCAATGTACAAGTGCATACCCCGACCAATAGCTGTACATATACCTGAATCAGGTCTACCGTACCATAATCAGCCACAGAAAGGAACGAAGTATAAAACGGGAGCATTAAAAAGGACAGTGACTTGCTGCCTATGTTCCCCAAAAACATCAAAAAGGTATTTTTTCCTAAACGACGGTATTTACCCATAAACTATTATTGTCTTTTATTTCGTCTACCTCTTACCCTAACAAGAGAACTAGTGTCACCATCCCTAATGGTTCAAATAAATAAAGGTACGCAACAGAGGCCGAACCGCAAAAAGCGGCCCGGCGACCAAGATTATATATGTATGAAAACTTATTTAAGAAATGTATTATCGAGCATAGCCTCATTTATGCGCACGATATGCTTATCGCATACCGCAAACTCCCTAAGCGAACGTCCCGCTATCTCTTTTTTTATTCATAGGCCTAACAAAACAGCGTTCGTTTCGCAGAATACCGAAATATAGAGGCCAATTCCTTAAAACTTCTTCCCGAACACAAATTAACTAGAAACTGAACACTACTTTATGGTCTGCAATCTTCTGTCCCTCACCTTGTCCCACCATACATTCAGGAGAGTCCACACCAAGATGTCACCAATCAGCATCGCCGTACCGTTCACATAAGGTGTCAGCAATATATTGGAAGCGCTGAACAGACAGGCGATAAGCAGAATAGTTACCATCGCACGGCGGGGAGTGAACCCCATGTCCAGAAACTTGTGATGGATGTGGTTGCGGTCGGGCTCGAAAGGGCTGCGACCGTTACGAAGACGGACGAGAACCACGCGGATTACATCGAAAGCCGGAACAATCAGCGTACTGAAGGCGATGACGAGAGCCCCTTCAGTAAAAGGCATAACGGCGGGACTGTTCTGGCTATAGCGGATAGCGAGGAAACTCAGCACATAGCCGAGCGTCAGGCTGCCCGTGTCACCCATGAAAATCTTGCGGGCACGCTCGGCGCTCCCGAACACGTTATAGTAGAAAAAGGGGATCAGTACACCTATCATACTGAACGCCAACGTAGAGTAGAGCCATAGTCCTTTCCCGGCGAACAGCACACCGAACATCAGAAGGGAGACGCTGCTCAGCCCGGAAGCGAGGCCGTCGATACCGTCAATCAGGTTGATGGCGTTCGTAATGAAGACAACGGCCAATACCGTAAACGGCATCCCTATCCAAGCCGGAAGGGAGTGAATCCCGAACAACCCATAAAGGTCGTTTATCCAAAGCCCGCACAGCGGAAACAGGCAGGCGCAAAGAATCTGAACGGCGAACTTCTGACGGTAGGGAACGCCTACCAAGTCATCGGCGATGCCCGTCAGGTAGAGAAGCGTAACGCCGCAGATGAGGAAAAGAAACTCGGGAACAGCATAGGCCTCCTGAACCGGAGAAACGCCAAAGCCGCTCAGCGTGCGCAGCGCCATAACCGCGGAACACGAGAGGAGCACCGTAGGGAAAAAGGACACTCCCCCGAGGCGGGGAATGGCCCGCTTGTGAACCTTGCGGGCGTCGGGCATGTCGAATAGCTTCTTGCGGAACGAAATCAGCAAGATATGCGGTATGATGAGCCGGGCCACGACTATGGAAATGGCAAAGCCCAAAACAATAAACAGATAATTCATCTCTTATGATTTTAGGTTTGAATAATGCAGAAAGTCACGAGAACGAGGAACAAGCTTCTGACAGACGCTCCCGCAGGGGTGAGGAAGGAAGGGTATCGAGCAGCCGCCGGGAGCGGGAGAGCACGTCCGTCCGCTTGCGGTCGTCCTCCGGGTTGGCGTACATGCAGACACCGTACCCCGCAAGCAGGGCCAGACAGAGCGACGCCTCCTCTTCGGGCGTACCGCCGCGCAAGGGATAAAGTTCCTCGATTTGGCGATGGATGTCACGATTCAGCGAGGACAGTCCGTCGGCGTAAAGCGCGCCGCCTGAAAGGGCCTCGCGGAGCAGTCCGTCAGCCAACGCGTACAGACGCTCGATTTTTTCTTGTAAAATCATATTCCCCATACTAAAAAAACAATTTGTTATACTACTTACCTATCGGCTCGACACAGCCCACGGGCATGTCGACGGAAGCGTAACCCAACATCGTCAAGCGAACAGCGACTTTCGACTTTCCGTTGACGGTTACCAGTTCTCCTTCCAGTCCGGTCAAGGGCCCTTTGATGACCCGAATCCTTTCGCCCGGAGAGAGCGGAGAAGTACTCACGCTAATCGTCTCCTCCGAATAGTCGAGCATGAACTTGAAGCGCCGCATCTGGTCATCGGGAATCACCGTGGGCACGCTCTCGCCACGCAAGACCATATAGCGGCTTACGGACGACAAGGTCAACACCTCTTTCTGTTCGCGAAGATTGACATGGACAAATATCATCATGGGAAGCAGCACACGGTCTATCTTCTTCACGCGGTCGCTCCACCGATGATATTCCTGTTGGATAGGAAGGAAGTTTTCGATGCCCATTTTCGTAAGGCGCTCGCTCGTTTTTTTCTCGTGACAGACACGTACGAGAGCGACTAACCAACGTTTTGGGTGCGCTACGCTCCTGCCAGTCACATTTGCCGGCAGAACAATGGAATCATCGTTATTGGTGAGATTCATCTATTTTTTACCCCATACCTCTTCCGTTACTTCTTAGGTAACGGAAGGTCTGAACAGAGCAAAGGCAATGGTGGCTTTCAGTGCCAAGAATACATTTTGTTGATAATAAGGCAACAAGACGACGAGGCATGAAAAACGAGAATTTTCATGTCTAGGGACATTTTTGCCTCACACGCTTACTGAAGGGAAAAAAGTATAATATTATTTGCCTACAATTTATTATTTTCTCTATCTTTGCGGCAAATTTTCTTCCGTTACCTAAGAAGTAACGGAAAGCTCAGGCTACTACATATCAGCCATTTACACGCTTACTTCATACGATTGATTTATAATTCATCACATAAGAACAGTTCAACCTGTTTACCTTAGTCCGTTCACTAAGGTCAAAACTTTTTAAGTATATCTGCGTGGTCCGGATGGACTTATGCCCTAATAGCTCGCTTATCATCTCTACGGAAACGCCGCGGCGCTTGGCAGTAGTGGCCCAAGAGTGGCGCAAGGTGTAAGAAGTGACCGGACTTTTTAAGCGCAACGCTTTAGCAAGGCTCTTCAGACGATTGTTAAATGTCCGTAAGGCGGACTGATACTCGCGGAAGGAAGACTCGCACCCACGTTTGTAACCGCCGTTCAATATGGGAAGCAAATAACC
Organism: uncultured Bacteroides sp.; assembly: GCA_949285075.1. GTDB lineage: Bacteria > Bacteroidota > Bacteroidia > Bacteroidales > Bacteroidaceae > Bacteroides. Next base: position 30,364 of record CASDXF010000033.1, read on the forward strand.
CGAGGCCGCTCCTGAAGTGGACGGTCGCCCTCCACGAATCCGCTCTATCAATGCGAGGGCGGTATCCAATACTTCCACGCTGATGGGAATGCGGGTCTTCACCCGATTATAGCGTAGGACATCACGTTTTAAGTCCGAGTTCTCCATATAGGCCAAATCGACAAAAGGCATCCCGCAAAGCTGAAACAGCAAGGCGGCCACGGACTGAGTGTGGCGCAAGGTCTCGGAGCCGGGGTCGGCGCACAGAAGCCTGTGCAGCTCGGCCGTGGGAAGAGCCTTCTTCTGACGCACGTCCACACCGGTATATACTTCACGGAACAGATGAGGAACGTAAGGAGCGTCACGCGACTCTACGCCACGGTTGTAGACGCTACGAAGCATACGCATATAGGTGGAGACCGTGTTAGGCTTCAGGCCGCGGCCATACAGGTACTGGCTATAGCGGCGCAAGCACTCGCGGGTGATTTGCCGGAAACGGACGGAAGCGGTTCCGCAGAAACTTGCGAACGAGCGGAGGGCGTTCCGATAAACATGAGCCGTGGAATAACGGCCTTCTTCTTTCAGGCGGGCGATATAGCATTCGCCACAATAACTAAAACTAACTACTCTTTTCATCAAAAACATAATTTATACGCCGGCTTAATAATGAATCACCTGAGTGGTTCATACTGCCCACACAGGTGGTTCAATCGAACCACTCAGGTGATTCATATAAACCACCCGTATGGTTCGCTGAAAACCGAAGACACTAAAAACATTTTCCCATTGTAAAAGTAATATTCCAACGGAAGATTTTTCTATTTTCGCACGATTATTTGACTGACAAGACTTATATGGACATATCGGAAGAAATCAGGAATGAGTTGGAATCATTGGCGGACACCAAGTATAGGGAGTTTCACGCCTCTCTCCTACCCGGCACAGATAACGTGTTGGGTGTACGTATCCCTCAACTGCGGGCTATGGCAAAACGCATCATCAAACGGGACGACTGGCGAGCCTTCGCGGAGGCGGACGACACGCTCTACTATGAGGAAAGGATGCTGCAAGGAATGGTCATCGGCATGGCGAAAATGGATTTCAGCGAACGCATGGAGCGTGTGAGGAGGTTCATCCCGCACATTGATAACTGGGCTGTATGCGACATCTTCTGCGGGGAGCTGAAGACGTTGGTTAGGAAGGGAAAAGAGGAGGTATGGAAGTTCATACAGCCTTACCTGTGCTCTGACAAGGAGTTTGAGGTTCGCTACGGCATCGTCATGCTCTTCCATTACATCGACGAGGAACATATTGGCGAGATTCTGACCTACGCCGACCGTTTCAGCCATGAGGCTTATTACGCACGGATGGCTATGGCGTGGGTACTGTCCATCTGCTTCGTGAAGTTCCCCGCCGAAACGATGGAGTACCTGAAGCGGAGCCAACTGGACAACTGGACATACAACAAGACGTTACAGAAAATCACGGAGTCCCTCCGGGTAGACAAGGAGACGAAACAGGTGATTCGGGGAATGAAAAGGAAAGATATCCGGCGAGCGGAGTGAAGCCAACAATTTCAACGATAAATATAAATAGCTATGACAAAGATGACTTTTACTCCCGCTGATGACTTGGTAGACGAAGTATGGGGAAAGGTAGGAACTCCCGAAAGGGATGCAATGGAGGCCCAACTCAAGGAAGAGGCGCAGGCCTACTTTGTCGGCGAAGCCATCAAAAAGGCACGTTTGAAACAGAACCTCACGCAAGAAGAGTTAGGCGAGCGAATAGGTGTTAAACGCTCCCAAATTTGCAAGTTGGAGAGCGGGAAATGTTCCATAACTCTTTCCACGATGAGCAAAGTATTCAAAGCGTTGGGATTTGGCTCCGCCTCACTAGACTTGGGAATAGGCGAAAAAATCGCCTTGTGGTAATGGAAAAGCGAATCGAGAACATGGAGGAGGGCGAAGGAAACGTCCTCCTTTTTTCTTCTTATACAAGGAACAAACTCCCCTTCCGCGGAAAGGGCTCTGGCGCAAAGGGCTTTTAGCGTTTCTTTCTCCGTTTCCGGCGCCTTTGCAGCTTCCGGCGCTTGTAACGCCGCCACTTCTTGTAAATCATCCATCCGCTCATCAAGGCCACCACTACAAAAATCAGGATGGTGATGCCCACGCCTAAGTTATCTCCCTTGACGCGTGACCAGATGTCGAGCACCTCTTTCGTCTTATCGCCGAAATCGCGTATCATGGCGCAACGCTCCACCACTTTACGGTCGGGGTACTGAATCTTGTCTATCGGAAGGCTTTCCGCCCCGGGGCCAAAGAAATAGCTCAGGTCTGAACGGTAGTCAAGGGTGGTGTCGACCTTTGCCTCCATAATCTCAGGCGTGGCGACGGAACTGACGTATCCGCAAAAGTCCATGTTCCGCAGGGCGATATCGGGCCGGCACATGAAGTTGATGAAGTAACTGGCCGCCTTCGGATTCTTGGCATACTTCGGAATGACCCAACCGTCGTACCAGATGTTACTCCCTTCGTCGGGAACCACATAGTCGAGGTCTACCCCTACGGTCTCCGCCTCCTCTATGGCCCATATCGCATCCCCGCTCCACGTCATGTTGAGGCAGGCCTTGCCCTTAGTCATCATCTCCTTGCCAAAGTCAGCCTCCCATCCGGCGATGTTCGGCTTCAAGGCTTTCAGGTATTCCTCCGCCACGGCCATAGCCTGCGGGGAGTAGTCGTTCATCAGGTCCTCTACGGTAAGCGTACCCGCCTCCAACTCTTTGGCGTGAGCGTAAATGACCGCCGTGCCGTAAGCGTCGCGGTAGCTGTCCTTCATCAGCACTTTATTCCTGAACTTCGGACTCCACAGACAACTCCATGACCGAGCGTCCGAGTCGGAGACGAACGCCCGATTGTAAAGGATGCCCGCCGTGCCCCACATATAGCAGACCGCATACCGGCTCGCCACGTCGCCCGGCTGACTCAGCTTGTCTATCTGCTGACGGATGAAAGGGGACACATTATTTATATAGTTAGGCGAACGGGCGAAATCCGTATCGATGGGCAGCAGCAAGCCTTTCTTCAGCATCCGCTCTATGATGTACTCCGAGGGGCAAACCACGTCGAAGTCCTCATGCCCCCTCTCTATCTTGGTCAGCATGATTTCGTTAATGTCGAACGTCTGATAGACGATGCGCAACTCCTCTCCGGTCTGTTCCTTATAGTAGGCCTGAAAGTCCTCAAGCACTCCTTCGCCGATGTAATCCGCCCAATTGTATATCTTGAGCACATTCTCACGGGGTTCCCCGGAGTTATAACAGCCCGCCAACAGCAGCGTCAGCAAGAGGACGGGCAATATCCGTTTCATATCCATAGCTCGTAACTTCATGACTGTCTCTTCGTCTTGCCGGCCCTATAATTAATCACTATCAGCAACGCCAACACGACTACAAAAATGATGGCCGACAAGGGACGAAGCTCGGGAGTCAGTCCACCCTTGCGGGCGTCGGCGTAGATGTAGGTGGAGAGCGTCTCCAGCCCCTGATTGCCGATGGTAAAGACGGTAACAGCAAAGTCGTCGATGGAGAGGGTCAGGGCCAACATGAATCCCGATATCATCCCCGGCCTGATTTCCGGCACGATGACCTTCCACAGGGCTTGCATAGGAGTGGCTCCCAAGTCGAGGGCCGCCTCGTAAACGTTGGGGTTCATCTGCTTGAGGCGGGGCAGGACGCTGAGCACGACGTATGGAGTACAAAAAGTGATGTGCGCCAGTACGACCGTGACGTAGCCCTGCGTTACGCCCAACGACACGAACAGCAGAAAGAGCGAGATGCCGGTGATGATATCCCCGTTCAATATGGGTATGCTGTTGACCAGATTCATCGCCTTGCGCGAACGGGCCTTCAGGTTGAAGATGCCGATGGCCGCCATGCTGCCCAACAAGGTAGAAACGGTGGCCGACAGCAAGGCGATGGTCACCGTGTTGATTAACGCGTTCATCAAGGAGTGGTGCGAACCAACTGCGAACAGCGAGGTGTAGAGTTTGGTAGAGAAGCCTGTCCAGTTGCCGAGCACCTTCGCCTCGGTAAACGAATAGACGACGATAATCACGATGGGGGAATAGAGCAAGAGGAGCAATATCCACAGATAAGCCCGGGCCATGAGTCGCTTTACCATAGCGCGCCCCCTCCTTCGTCGGCGTTATCCTTATCGTCGGAAGCGAACAGCGAAGTGGCCGCGATGAGCAGCAGCATAATCAGGGAGAGAGCCGCCCCGTAGTTCCACATACTGTTGTTGATGTTTTCTTGAATAGTCGTGCCGAACAGCTTGATGTTGTTCATCGTCAGCAGCTCGGCGATGGCGAAGGTGGAGATGGTGGGCATGAACACCATCATCACGCCGCTCATCACTCCGGGCATGGAGAGGGGAAGCACGGCTTTCAGGAATACCTGAAGCGGATTGGCCCCCAAGTCCTGAGCGGCTTCGATGTAGCTCCGGTCCATTTTCCGTAACGTATTATAAATAGGATATATCATGAAGGGAATGAAGTTGTAGACCATGCCGAATATTAACGCCCCCTCGCCCAAAGGGATGCTGAGGAAGTCGAACAAGGTGACCGTAGCCAACGTGCGTACTAAGATATTGACCCACATGGGCAGGATGAAGAGCACCACCATCGTTCGCGAGCGGTTCAGCCCGCTGTGGCTCAGTATCCAAGCCGCAGGATAGCCCAACAGAAGGCAGAGCAGGGTGGTGATGATGGCTATGCCTATCGAATAGACGAAGGTATTGACGGCCTCCGGATGCTCGAAGAACTTCCGGAAGTTGTCTAAAGTCAGGCGGCCGGCCTCGTCGGTGAAGGCGTACACCGCAATGAGCAGCAGGGGGATAATCACGAAGACTACCGAGAAGATGGCATAAGGGAGAGTCCAGCTCTTACGCGACGAGAAAAAGAACAGAAACCTTTTCACTTCCTTATCTTGATTAACGGGTTAGCGGGGAATCAGGCGGATAGCGTCTGGAGGGATGGCGATGCCTACCCGGTCGCCGTCGTCCCAAACATCGTCAGTGTCGACGAAAACATCCTCGTCCCAGTCGGAGAGAACGGTCAGGTGATAATGGTCGCCCTTGTAGAGGATAAACCTTACCTCCCCGGTCAGCGCACCGTCCTCCTCGTTGTCGAGCAGGATTACCCGGTCGAAGTCTACCTCTACCCTCACCTCGCCTCCGGCCTCCACGCCCTCGACGTGCGGGCAGGGGAAGACGCATCCCAAGAACTCCACGCGGCCGCCGTCTATCATCCGGCCCTCGAAGACGTTGCACACGCGCTCCTTCTTCATGATGTGTATGTCAAAGGGCTTGACCAGAAGGCCCACGCGGGTGCCGGGCTCGAAGGCGTGATAGTCCTGCACCACAAGCTCGTACCGCCCGCAGAGCACCGTCATCTCGTAGTGAACGCCCTTGAAGATGGCGGTCTGCACCACGCCGGAGAGCTGCGCCATGTCCGAGAGGGGGAAGATGTAGAGGTCCTCGGGCCGTATGACCACGTCGACGGGGACGTTCTCACCGAAGCCCTCGTCTACGCACTCGAAGTCACGGTCGCAGAAGCGGACGGCCTTGTCGCGCAGCATCGTGCCGTTGAGGATGTTGCTCTCTCCGATGAAGTCCGCCACGAAAGCGTTGACCGGCTCATTGTAGATGTCGGTGGGGGTGCCTATCTGCTGAATCCTTCCCTCGCTCATCACCACGATGGTGTCGCTCAGCGTCAGGGCCTCCTCTTGGTCGTGGGTGACGTAGACAAAGGTGATGCCGAGCCTCTTGTGCATCTCCTTCAGCTCCATCTGCATGTCCTTGCGCATTTTGAGGTCAAGGGCGGCGAGCGGCTCGTCGAGCAGGAGCACCTCCGGCTCGTTGACTATGGCCCTTGCGATGGCCACGCGCTGCTGCTGCCCGCCAGACAGCGAGTCCACGTCGCGGTATTCATAGTCGGTCATGCCCACCATCTTGAGGGCGGCCTTGACCCTTGTCTCCACCTCGCGCTTGGGGACTTTCTTCAGCTTGAGCCCGAAGGCCACGTTGTCGTAGACGTTGAGGTGGGGAAAGAGGGCGTATTTCTGGAACACGGTGTTTACCGGACGCTTGTGGGGAGGAGTGCGAGTAACGTCCTCTCCCGATATGCGTATGACTCCCTCGGAGGCGGTCTGAAAGCCGGCCACGAGGCGGAGCAGCGTGGTCTTGCCGCATCCCGAGGGGCCGAGTATCGTGACGAACTCGCCCTTCCTCACGCTAAGCGACACGTCGTCTAAAGCGGTCTTGTCGCCGAAACGCTTGGACACGCGACTTATCTCGATGATAGGAATCTCTTGGCTCATTGCTTCTCTCTGATTTTCGGGCTGCAAAGGTACATATTTCCCCCGATTAATCTAATATAACAGATGTAATTCAGAGCCGTGAAGGGAAATAGCCTATCTTCGCGGCCGAACATTATTTATATTCATTAAAAACATGAAAAAGTTTACTTACTCTGCCATCGTCGCTGCGGCGGCGATGAGCATAGCGGCCTGCGGAGGAGCTTCTAAAGGCGGCTACACCGTGACAGGAACCGTGGCGGGAGCGAATGACGGTGACACCGTCTATCTGGCTACGCAAACAACAAGAGGCATGGAAATGACGGATACCACCGTAATTAAGGATGGAAAGTTCACCTTCGAAGGCGTAGAGGACTCTACGGTCTACTACTACGCCACGGGCGTAGCGGACAAAAAGCCGTTTATGGTGGACTTCTTCCTCGAAGCGGGAAACATCACGCTTAAAGTGGAAGGAGAGCGCAGCTCGGCAAGCGGAACGCCGAACAACGACGCTTATCAAGCCATCAAGGATGAACTGATAGCCTTCCACGAGAAGACGGAGGCCGTATACGAAAGCATAGGAGACAGCACGCTGACTGATGAGCAGAGGGAGGCTAAACTGAAAGAGGCCGAACAGTTCGAGAAGGAGTACGGCGAAATTGTACGCAATGGAGTGACCAAGAATATAGGAAATCCAGTGGGGATTTTCCTCTTTAAACAGACTTACTATAATAACTCGGCCAAAGAGAATGAGGAGCTGTTGGCTAAGATTCCGGCAAACTATCAGAACGACCCACAAATAATGGACATCAAAAAACTGACAGAGAAACGGAAACTGACCGATGTGGGCACGAAGTTTACTGACTTCGAAATGCGCTCGCCCGAAGGAAAAACCGTGAAACTATCCGACTACGCCGGCAAGGGAAAGGTGGTGCTCGTGGATTTCTGGGCAAGTTGGTGTGGACCATGCATGCGCGAAATGCCCAACATTATAGAGGCTTACGCACAGTTCAAAGACAAAGGGCTAGAGATAGTCGGCGTTTCTCTAGACCAAGACGAGAAGGCTTGGAAGGGAGCCATCGAAAAGATGAAGATGACGTGGCCGCAGATGTCGGACCTCAAGTCTTGGAAGTGTGAGGGAGCACAACTGTACGCAGTGAATAGCATTCCCCACACAGTGCTGATAGACAAGCAGGGAACCATCATCGCACGCGGCTTACACGGCGAGGAATTGAAGAGCAAAATCGAGGAGGCTTTGAAATAAGAAGCTCTGTCTAGATTTTGCGTTTAAACCACAAGACGAACAATAAAAGTTCCTTATACCAAACGCTCCACGGAAACGAGACTTTTCCGTGGAGCGTTTTTCGTTATCCCTTCTCTCCTACTCCTTCCACAAGGTCTCCAAATGGCCTTGTAAAGCATATTCAAGAATTAAAAGTGTAGTTTAAATTACGCATTCAAGTGACTTTGTCAGGTCTCTTTTAAGAACCTTCTCTTTTCTCGATTACGCCGTCAGAATAGCCCGATATCCTCTTTGCGGAACAGAATTAAGTCCTAGAGAAAATATTGTCCTTCTTCCTTCAATCTCTTGCGAAGAAAAGCCACGTCTATCTTGTGGGCGTCGCAACCAGACTGCTTCATGGCGTGCACGGCGGCCATGCCCGCGGCCTCGCCCGTCACCAAGCAAGGAGGCATCACGCGCAGACTGCCGAAGGCCTCCTCGTCCGTGGAGATGCACCGTCCGGCGGTGAGCAGGTTCGAAAGGCCCTTAGGCGTGAGGCAGCGGTAGGGTATCCCGTGCGAC
>CASDXF010000034.1 GCA_949285075.1 uncultured Bacteroides sp.
CGGCCATAGCCACGTTGTATTCTATCGTCTTTGTGAAAGCTCCGCCATTTACATGTTCCGCTTTCTGAGAAAAGGCGCTCTCATGAAGCAATACAACCAATGCAAATACAATAAAATTTTTGTTCATTGAATTCTATATTAGAAAGAATGAAATGCACCATTATAATATATATAGTTTTCACAATACGGAAGTCTGCTATCAAGATCTGTTTGACTTGGATTAGAACTATCACGGTGTGTATGAGCAATAGCTACAACTTGTTTTCCTGCATAATAATACGTATTATTGACAACCGTTAGTTCTATACTAGTCTCATGCGCAGTACTTCCTTCAGTTTGAACAACAGCATACGTACCATCACTAAATGCAAGGATATTAACCTCTACATAATCAGGAGATAACGTCCAATTATATATATGCCCTATCAATTCATTCATATCACTATAGCTTTCATTAAAAAAGGATCTAGTAGTCCGCAAATGAATATTAATATTCTTTTCATCAAAAAACGTACTCACCCTCACGGAATTATTAACACAACAATCTATAATTTTAACTATCTCTTCACGTCTCATAGAAGCGAGCTGTGGATATTTATCATACAACGCTTGCTTCTTCTGATTCACTAACAATATTTTTTGTTCTATATTAAGCGAACCAATAACAGCAGGCAGATATATTACTTTACTCCCATCCGCATTAACTTCTGTTTCAACATCAGACAACTTTACTTTTAAAAGCTCTTTTTCAAATACTATTAATGATTGTTGTAAATCACTTGCAGCAATAATAAACTCTTCTAACTCTGTAGAGTTCGTTATTGCGGCATTGTCGCTTGTAGATTCTAATTCGTCATCAGACTGACACCCGATTATCCAAAAAATAAAAGTGAAGAACATGAAGATACTAAATATCTTTGCTCCATTTTTTAGTAAAACACTATTCATGCTAAATTCTGTATTAAATTAATTAAAACTATTCTTAGCTGTATCTATCATTTCAACAGCCATAAAAACATTACAACTTTAAACACTATTTTACCAATAACCTCCTTTTTTTACATTACTTGATAAAAAATATTTTTTTCAAAGATAAAAAACAAAAAAACGAAAAACAAATGGCTGTGACAGCATTTTCTTGTAGCGCTTATATAAATTATTAATAATCAGTGCTGTGACAGATGCGTGACAGAAAAACTTATACAAAAAAGCCCTAATTTGTCACACCTAAGACCAATAATGAGTGACAATTGGCAAACATAGTATAGCGGGGAAAGAGTATGTTCAGTCTTAATTCTTCGCTTGAAAGACTGGGCTACGGCTCACGAGAAACAGGGCTACGGCTCGTGAGCCGTAGGGCGACGCTTCACGCCCGATTCCCCTTTCCGACCGCTTTCGGAGGGGAGATTTACGCGTTTTCACCTCTGAAAAGAGCGGTTTTTAGACGCTTTTCACGAGTTCAGGCCGCCTAAAACGGAAAATTCAACGCACCCGATTTTAAGGAAAATCTTAAAAATGGAACATTTTGCCACGGGAAAAGAGGTCGGCCTCCCTCCTAAATCACCCCTTCGTCGGCAAAGCTGTAATAATTGTCCTCGCAGACCACGAGATGGTCAATGAGGCGGATATTCATCGTGTCCGCCGCCTTGCGGATGCGCTCGGTCAGCAGCTTGTCCTCTTGACTGGGCCGTACGTTCCCCGAAGGATGGTTATGCGCCACGGCTATCTGCGTCGCCCGTTGCAGGATGGCTTCCCGCAGAATGGTGCGGACATCGGCGTAGGTTCCGTCGATACCTCCCGTACTGACGCGTACCTTGTCGATAACCTTCATGGCCTGATTCAGCAGGAGTACCCAAAACTCCTCCCGGTCCAAGTCGCACATTATCGGCTGAAAGATGCGGAAAATGTCCGTCGAGCAGGAGACCTGAGGCCGCTCCCGCACGCTTTGCAGCTTTCTCCGCTTGCCAAGCTCCAACGCCGCCATAACCGTCACGCTCTTCGCGGGCCCCATTCCCTTGAATTTCGAGTAGTCGTTCACGTCCCACTTGGCCAACGTGTTCAGGTTGTTGTCGCAAGCCCGCAACACGCGCCGCATCAGCTCCACCGCGCTCTCTTCGGTGTTGCCGGAGCCGATAAGGATAGCGAGCAGCTCGGCGTCGCTCAGGGCCGAGGCTCCCTTCGCCATCATCTTCTCGCGGGGCCGGTCCTCCAACGCCCACTGGTTGATAGACAACTTAGATTTCGTTTCCATCTTCCCTTACTTATAGAAATTCTTGCTGAACGCTTCAAACTCGTCCTTCCCGCATACGCAACGCTTCCACCAAGCGACCCAGAATCCCGTTCCGTAACCGATGAGCTGAACGAAAGAGGCCGCCACGGAATAAATCCCTATCTTGAGGCTTCCGTTACGCACGGTGGAGTCAAGGCAGACCAACAAGGCGTAAAACAGAATGGGGAGGAGGCTGTACGGACAGAAAGGCGAACAGAGTATCAGCGCCGCCACGCCCAACGTGAAGGCCGCAGGAAGCAGGTGCACCACCTTCAGCGACTCGGGATACTTCTTATAGAGATTGACGCGGGCGATTCCGGAATTATAGACCTGCTTGAAGAACTTCTTCAAGTCGGCGCGACGCTTGTGATAGACCCACGCCTCCGGAAACAGCCGGCAGGCGTACCCGCCCTTAAAGACGCGCAAGCTGAAGTCGATGTCCTCGCCGAAGCGCATCTTGGAAAAGCCGCCCAACGCGTTGTACACCGTCCGGCGCACGCCCATATTGAAGCTGCGGGGGTAGAACTTGTCCATCTTCTTTTTCCCTCCACGGATACCGCCGGTGGTAAAGAAAGAGGTCATGGAGTAGTTTATCGCCTTCTGGATATCCGTAAATGAGGGATGGGCGCGGTCGGGCCCTCCGAAAGCGTCGGCGGGCTTCCTCCGAAGCTCCTCCTCCACGGCGTTGAAATAGGAATCCGGAAGGATAACGTCGGAGTCCAGTATGACGAGATACTCCCCTTCCGCCCGCTCCGCCCCGTAATTGCGGGTCTGCCCCGGCCCCGAGTTCGGCTTGAAATAGTAACGGACGGGAAGCAGGGAGGCGTAACGCCTGACCGTCTCCTCGCACGGGACGGTAGAGCCGTCCTCGACAACGATAACTTCAAAATCCTTGAAGCGTTGGTCGGCAAGGCTTCGGAGCAGCTCGTCCACCTCATCCGGACGGTTGAATACGGGGACTATGACGGAGTAGCGCATAAGGCAAATGTTTCAAATGGGTTAGGTAAATAAAAAAGGAAGGCACGTCAAGAGGCGGCCTTATCCGCCCCGTCCTGACACGCCTTCCTTATTGACTGTCTCTTATTGCTTGTTCAGGATGTCCACCGTATCCGAAGCGATGAGCAGCTCCTCGTCGGTGGGGATAACGACTACCTTCACCTTCGAGTCGGGGGTAGAGATAACCGCCTCCTCGCCGTGTATCTTGTCGTTCACCTCCTTGTCAATCTTAATGCCCATGAACTCCATGTTCGCGCAGACCGCCTCACGGCACTGTGACTGGTTCTCGCCGACACCTCCCGTAAACAGGACGATGTCTACGCCGCCCAACGCCGCGATATAGGCGCCGATGTACTTCTTGATGCGGTAGTAGTACATCTTCTCGGCCAAGATTGCCTTGGGGTTTCCCGCCTTGCAAGCGGCATCCAGTTCGCGCATATCGCTCGACACGCCGGACACTCCAAGCACGCCGCTCTTCTTGTTCAGCAGGTTGGAGATTCCCGTCGTGTTCAATCCTTCCTTGTCCATGATGAAGGTAACCGCTCCGGCGTCGATGTCTCCGCTACGCGTACCCATCATCAGTCCCTCCAACGGGGTCAGTCCCATCGTCGTGTCCATGCACTTGCCGTCCTTGATGGCGGAGATGGAACCGCCGTTACCGATGTGGCAGGTGATGATTCTCAGTCCTTCGGGATTCACGCCCAAGAACTCGCACACCCGCTTGGATACATAGCGGTGGGAGGTGCCGTGGAAGCCATAGCGACGCACGCCGTACTTCTCGTACAGCTCATGGGGTATGGCGTACATATAAGCGTAGTCCGGCATGGTCTGATGGAACGCCGTGTCGAACACTCCCACCTGAGGTATGTTCGGCAGGATAGCGGTCACCGCGTTCACTCCCTTCAGGTTGGCGGGGTTGTGCAGCGGGGCCAAGTCGTTGCAGGCGATAAAGGCGTCCAGCACCTCCTTAGTCAGCAGTACCGACTCGCTGAAGCGCTCGCCGCCGTGCACCATACGGTGGCCCACCGCGTTGATTTCATCTAATGACTTAATGGCTCCGTACTCCGGACTAATCAGGGTGTTGAGGATGAACTCCACTCCTACCGTATGCTCGGGGATGTCCTTTTCGAGTATCTTCTTCTCGCCGTTGGGCAAGGTCAGCTTCAGGAAAGAGCCTTTCAGCCCGATTTTCTCGATTCCTCCCTGTGCAATGACCCGCTTGTCGGTCATGTCGAATAGCTTGTATTTGATGGATGAACTGCCGCAGTTCAATACTAAAATCTTCATGTCTTCCGTCGTTTATGGGTTTACAGTTATTGGTTATTCTTCGCCGCGATAGCCTGATTAGCCGTAATGGCTATCATGCGGTACACGTCCTCGATGGAGCATCCGCGGGAAAGGTCGTTCACCGGACGGGCGATTCCCTGAAGAATCGGGCCGATAGCGTCGGCGTGTCCGAGACGCTGAACCAACTTATATGAAATGTTGCCTACCTCCAGCGTAGGTACGACCAGTACGTTAGCGCGTCCCGCTACCGCCGAACCGGGAGCTTTTCCCGCTGCGACCTCCGGCACTAACGCGGCGTCGGCCTGAAGCTCTCCGTCCAAGTCAAGCGTAGGAGCCATCTCCTTCGCTATCTTGGTAGCCTCAACCACCTTGTCCACCACCTCGTGAGAAGCGGAGCCTTTGGTCGAGAAGCTCAGCATGGCCACCTTAGGAACGTCGATTCCCGCCACGGCCTTAGCGGTCTGTGCGGTGCAGATGGCAATCTGCGCCAACTGGTTAGCGTCCGGAACCGGCGTAACGGCTACGTCGCCCATCACCAGAACGCCGTTCTTCCCGTACTCGGGAGCGTGGGTCAGCAGCAGCATCGCTCCGGAGACACAGGTAATGCCCGGGGCTGTCTTTATAATCTGCAACGCCGGACGGAGCACGTTGCCCGTCGTGTTGCGGGCTCCGGCCAACTGGCCGTCAGCGTCGCCGCTCTTTATCATCAAACAACCAAAATAAAGAGGGTCGTTGGTCAGTTTACGAGCCTCCTCAATCGTCATGCCCTTCTTCTTGCGAAGCTCGCACAGCAGTTGCGCGTATTCCTCGTGCTTGGGAGAGGTCTCCGGGTCGATAATGGTGGCCTTGTTGATATTGCCTAATCCCCACTTTACGGCCAGTTCGTTAATCTCTTCCGGCTTGCCCAGCAGAATAAGGTCAGCCACTTCATCCGTTAATATCTGGTTGGCAGCTTTTAGTGTACGCTCTTCCGTCCCTTCGGGAAGAACGATACGTTGGCGGTCTGCCTTCGCACGCGCCACGATTTGGTTGATAAGTCTAAGCATAATATATATAATGTATATTTATAACTTCGGGATTCGCATGGTTCATATCGCGAAAGTACGCAATTTTGCAATATCCATATTACAATTCCGGCGGTTTTTCATCCGCACGCCTGAAATATTATAATATTTAACCCAAATCGCATTAGAGAATTTCATATCCGGCATGTAAGGACGTTCAGATTCAGCCTGCCCTGCGGCTCGCGAGGGATAGCCCTACGGCTCGCGAGAAACAGGGCAGCGGCTCGCGACAGGAAGGGCTGTTTCTCGAACGGGTTATAAGACACTGATAATAAGCCGTTTCACTTCAATCAAAATGACAGAGCTTTTTCTAATGCGAATTGAGGTTTTAACAAGGCCTTTTCAGAGCCGATCCGAATCATGTCCAACGGCTCACGGAACGCCTGACGGGACCTCGCCGACAACCTCTGCGCGGCGGAGCTGTCCCTCGCTCCGTCCTGCACGAAAAGTCACTCGGCCCTATACGGTGTCATGCACAGCCCTGTGCACAACCCGAACAAAATTATCGGATGGAGTCAAAACGGTTTCTTATTTTTCCTACCTTCGCGCCGTTTTCAAAACAATAGTGAATATGATACGTCAGTGCGCCATCTTATTTGGCTGTTTGGCTTTGGGTGAGTTAATCGTCTATCTTACGGGCATCAAGCTGCCGTCCAGTATCATCGGCATGTTGCTCCTCACCCTTTTCCTGAAATTAGGTTGGATTAAATTGCAGTGGGTGCAAGGGCTGTCGGACTTTCTGGTAGCCAACCTCGGCTTCTTCTTCGTTCCGCCCGGCGTGGCCCTAATGCTCTACTTCGACGTAATCGCTGCGGAGTTCTGGCCCATCGTCATAGCGACGATAGTCAGCACCGTACTGGTACTTTCCGTCACCGGATGGGTGCACCAGATAGTGCGGAAGATTCAACAAGCGACAAGTTCAAGACAAAAACACGGATAAACCAAAAGCGTCATGAGTTTCTTTGAGAACGAATTTTTCCTGCTGGCCCTCACCTTCGGAGTCTTCTTCTTCGCCAAGCTGCTCCAGAAGAAGACGGGCTTGCTGTTACTGAACCCCATTCTGATTACAATCGCCCTCCTCATCGTCTTCCTAAAGGCGACGGGGGTGTCCTACGAGACGTACAACGAGGGCGGACACCTTATCGAGTTCTGGCTGCGCCCGGCGGTGGTGGCGTTGGGCGTTCCCCTATACCTCCAGTTGGAAATGATAAAGAAGCAACTGCTCCCCATCCTGCTGTCGCAACTGGCCGGATGCCTCGTCGGGGTAATCTCCGTCGTACTGATAGCCAAGCTGTTGGGAGCCTCTCAGGAGGTCATTCTGTCGCTGGCTCCGAAGTCGGTCACCACGCCCATCGCGATGGAGGTGACTAAGGCCATCGGCGGCATCCCCTCGCTGACGGCCGCCGTAGTCGTGGCCGTAGGGCTGTTGGGGGCGGTGTGCGGCTTCAAGACGATGAAGCTGATGCACGTGGGTAGTCCCATAGCGCAGGGACTCTCGATGGGGACGGCAGCTCATGCCGTGGGCACCTCAACGGCTATGGATGTCAGCCGCAAGTACGGCGCTTACGCCAGTCTGGGTCTCACGCTCAACGGGATATTCACGGCTTTGCTGACTCCGACCATCCTTCATCTGTTAGGCATTCTGTAACGCTTCAAAATATAAACGAAACCATCCTATGATTCCATTTAGAGACATTACACTGGCGGATAAGGAGACAATCACCGCCTTCACGATGAAGAGTCAGCGGCGGAACTGCGACTTGTCCTTCTCGAACCTGTGCAGTTGGCGGTTCCTCTACCATACGCAGTTCGCCGTCATGGACGGATTCCTTCTGTTCAAGTTCTGGGCCGAAGGGGAACTGGCCTACATGATGCCCGTAGGCGAAGGCGACCTGAAAGCCGTCCTCCGAGCGTTACTGGAAGACGCGCAGAGCGAAGGGAAGCCATTCTGTATGTTAGGCGTTTGCAGCAACATGCGTTCCGAACTGGAAGAAGTCTTGCCCGGACGGTTCATCTTTACGGAAGACCGTGACTACGCCGACTACATTTATCTCCGGAGCGACTTGGCTACCCTGAAAGGGAAAAAGTTTCAGCCGAAAAGGAACCACATCAACAAGTTCCGCAACCTATACCCCAACTACGAGTACGCGCCCATCACTCCGGAACGCGTCCAAGAGTGCATCGAACTGGAAGCGAAATGGTGCAAGGCAAACGACTGCGACCAACAAGAGGGAACGGGCAACGAGCGGCAGGCGCTGCTGTACGCCCTCCAACACTTCCAAGAGCTCGGACTGACCGGGGGAATCCTCCACGTCGACGGCAGAATCGTGGCGTTCACCTTCGGTATGCCCATCAACCACGACACATTCGGCGTGCACGTGGAGAAAGCGGACACGGACGTAGAAGGCGCGTACGCGATGATTAACTACGAGTTCGCCAACCATATTCCGGAACAATACACCTACGTCAACCGGGAAGAGGACTTGGGCATCGAGGGACTGCGCAAAGCCAAGCTCTCCTATCAGCCAACCATCATACTGGCCAAGCACATGGCATGCCTGAAAGACCATCCGATAGAGATGATAAAATGGTGAGCCGCATGAAAGAAGAAGTAAAAGAACTGTGGAGACTTTGCTTTGACGACAGCGAAGCGTTTACGGAACTGTATTTCCGGATGCGCTATTCGGAGAAGGTGAACATCGCCATCCGTGAAGGGGGGCGTGTCGTATCCGCCCTCCAGATGTTGCCTTATCCCATGACTTTCTGCAACCGTACCGTGCCCACCTCCTACGTGTCCGGAGCCTGCACGCACCCCGACTTCCGGGAAAAGGGCCTGATGCGACGGCTCCTCGCGAAAGCCTTTGAGACGATGCGCCGAGAGGGGGTCGTGTTCTCTACGCTGATACCCGCCGAGCCGTGGCTGTTCGGTTATTATGCGCATGCGGGCTACGCTTCCGTTTTCCGTTATTCAGTACAAGAACTTGCCTTGCCTCAAAAGGCTCCGAGACTTCCGGAGATAAGCGTAGAGCCTGTATCCTGTTTTCAAGAAGACGTTTACGCTTACCTGAACCGCAAACTGTCCGAACGTCCCTGCTGCGTTCAACATACGGCGGAAGACTTTCGAGTAATTATAGAGGACCTGAAACTTGGCGACGGTTGGCTATTTGCGGCAAAAAGATACGGGACCGTTACTGGCGTGGCTATCGTGTATAAAGGAAGTGATACACTAACCATTAACGAATTGCTTACGGAAGATGAACAAACCGAAACGGGACTACTCTTCGCAATCGGAAGGTGGACTGGATACGAACATGCGTCGGCGCTTCGCCCGCCGGAAGAAAACGACTCCCATCCGTTAGGTATGGCCCGGATTATTCATGCGAGAAAGGCGTTAAGCCTATACGCTTCAGCCTTCCCGGAGAAAGAAATGAGCGTCGCGTTAACGGACAAACAGTTGCCCGAAAACGACGGGTACTACCATCTGCACCACGGAGTATGCCAACGAAGCGGACAACCTTCGTCAGGTGAGTATATACGCATGGAAATAGGCGAACTGACCGAAAGGCTACTCCGTCCGCTACGCCCCTACATGAGCCTGATGTTGAACTGATACTTTGCCCTACTGATTGTTTAAGGTATGTCGAGTTTATCATCAGAGAATGAAGACGCATGATAGACTCAACATTTCTCCCTTATTAACTCTGTTTTCTTAATATCCATTCCGGATCATTATCATTGTAGTCGCTTAACTGATAGTAGATATAAAGCATGTCTCCCTCTAAACGGAAATACCATTCATGGGAGCTCCAATCCCAATTGAGAACATTTCCATTTACAGACCACTCAAAATCAGTAGAGTATCCGTCCTCCGGGTCATAATACGAGCCCGTTTTGTCCGCATTGAAAGTAAATACATAGGGTTCGTCGTCATACTCAGTCTCTTGCCATACACCCACTAAAGAGTCTCCGCCCTCTTCATCGTCATCATCACACGCAGAAAAGACAGAAAAGGAGATAAACAAACAAGCAAGCATCACAGCCCACTTGCTCAAGTCAAAAACTTTCCTCATACCAATCAAAGTTTAAATTATACAATTACATATCTATGAATAATAGTCGTATCAGTAACGTAGTGGATTGTATTTTCCCCATTCAATGAAGCTACTTCTTTTTCCTTGTATAACAACGCATCAACTCTTCTACATCAATTTCCTGATTCATGTACAACAACCCAATAACTCTTGCGCATGAAAAGGCGAAAAGCCCGCTTCCTTATCGCTATACATTTCCCCATCCGAGTCGGCGAAATAGTTTAAATCACTTCAACGTAATAGCTTCATTCCTTATTCCACGTTGATTTTACAATGGCTTACACTATTTTTCATCACAAAAGTGAACAATATTTCCAATATAAAAAACAATACAGATTAATATTATCGAAATTTCACTAAATGACCTATCAAAAAAACGAATAGGTCGCCGAGAAAACAAACTAATTCAATTCTAAAAAGGATGACCCTAAAAAAAGCAATATTATCTTTTCCTTTCCGCCCATAAGATAAGGAGCAAACACGAGAGACAGCAATAAAAAAGGAACCAAGATGCTTCGGTTCCTTTTTTATTGCTGTCCGGCTTAGTTGCGGAGGCTCGACTCGAACGAACGACCTTTGGGTTATGAGCCCAACGAGCTACCAACTGCTCCACTCCGCGATTTTTACGGGTGCAAAGGTAGAGACTATTTCTTATATATGCAAGCGTTTTCCGGTTATTTTTTCTATCCTACAACGAAGTACAAAGATAAACACCTCATTATTAATGGAATACAAAAGCTTTTTTATCTTCCCAACAACGCTTTTTCCGCAGTTTCCATTCCGCCGAAGTTAAAGCCATCTACCACCTGACGCATCAAAGCGGAGATTTCGGCATTGCAAAGATTCCCGATGCTGCCTTCATGCGTATGGTGCACCGTCTTGGCATGGGTGAACTTACCGGCTTCAATATCCAAACCCACCTTCTTGTAAGCGTCACGGAAGGGCATACCCTCACGAGCCAAGCGGTTCACCTCCTCCACGCTGAACATAAGCGTATATCTGTCGTCGTCGAGGATATGCTCGTTCACCCTAATCTCGGTCATGATATAAGTCGTCATGCGCAGGCAGTCCTCCAGTTCTTGGAACGCCGGCAGAAAGACCTCCTTAATAATCTGCAAGTCACGGAAGTATCCGGAAGGAAGATTATTCGCAATCATCATTATCTGCTGAGGCAGAGACTGCAACTTATTACACTTCGCCCGAATCAGCTCAAATACGTCCGGGTTCTTTTTATGAGGCATGATGCTAGACCCCGTCGTACATTCGTCCGGCAGTTTCACGAAACCAAAGTTCTGACTGTTAAACAGACAAGCGTCAAAAGCCAACTTCGAGAGAGTTCCGGCTATGGTAGCCAAAGCGAAAGCGACGTTACGCTCCATCTTTCCTCGTCCCATCTGAGCGTAAACAACGTTATAGTTCAGCGAGTCGAAGCCCAACAGCCGGGTCGTCATCGTACGGTTGAGGGGGAAAGACGAGCCGTATCCGGCCGCAGACCCCAACGGGTTACGGTTGCACATCTTGAACGCCGCCTGCAAGAAGAGCATATCATCCACCAGACTCTCGGCGTACGCGCCGAACCACAGCCCGAACGAGGAGGGCATCGCCACCTGCAAGTGGGTATATCCCGGCATCAACACCTCTTTATACCGCTCGCTTTGGCGAATCAACACTTGGAAAAGCCCTTCCACCTCCTCCGCAATATCCTTAATCCGGCTACGGGTAAAGAGTTTCAAGTCAAGCAACACTTGGTCATTACGGGAACGACCGCTATGAATCTTCTTACCCACATCACCCAAACGGCGGGTAAGCATCAATTCCACTTGCGAATGCACGTCTTCCACGCCTTCCTCTATGACGAACTCTCCTTTTTCCGCAGAGGCGTATATCCTCTTCAATTCCGCCAAGAGGCTTGCCAACTCGTCCTTCTCCAACAAACCGATACTCTCTAACATCGTAATATGGGCCATCGACCCCAACACGTCATACTTAGCCAAATAGAGGTCCATCTCGCGGTCACGTCCTACCGTAAAACGCTCAATCTCCTTATTTACCTGAACGGATTTCTCCCAAAGTTTCTGCACCATAACTCTTTCCTTTTTTCAAAGAATATCTTAATCGTAATTTATCATAGACAAGGTATCTACCATCTTCTCTAACCCGTCATGAAGCGGCTTTTGAACCATCGCCTTCATGAAAGGATTTATCTCCAGTCCCGCAGTTATCCTTATCTTACATTCGTCATCGCCTATCGCGACCAGTTGAATCCAAAGATTGAAGGGAATCGGGGAACCGACCGCCTCAAACTTAATGCACTTGCAAGGCTCCCGCTCTATAATCTTCAACGTCAGCTGCCCTACCGGAGCTACACTAAAGCTAAGCGTATCAGCATCGAAAGTCATGTCCTTTATCTGCTCCTGAGGCAAGCGGTCCTTAAGACTTTCCAGATTATTAAGATTCGACAATTTCCCGTACACCCGTTCCTGACTATGGGGAATCACCTTTACACTACTCTCAAACTTGGTCATAATACAATCCACATTTTTAATTCACAAAGCTCTCCTATACTAGGCTATCCACTCCGTGTTCCGCTTTAGATTCAAAAAAAAGAAAAGACTATCCGTCCAAGAATCCTCTTCCGGATAGTCCAAAACATTAATCAATATCTATTAAAAAAAATCTCATTTTCCCGCTTCCCAATGAGCCGGGTCCTTACGCCACTCCTTCAACGTCTCGATATCCGCCTCTTCAATATAGCCTATGCGCAAGGCCACATCCAATACCGCCTCATAGTTGGTCAGCGTTACTAAAGGCACCTTAGCCTCCTTAAACGCCTGCTCCGCCACAGGGAAGCCGTAAGTATAAGCGGCCACCATGCCGATAACCTCGCAACCGTCGCAGCGAATGGCGTCAACCGCCTTCAAGCTGCTTCCGCCCGTAGAAATCAAATCCTCTACCACAACCACTTTCATTCCCGGCCTCAGCTCTCCTTCGATAAGGTTTTCCAACCCATGGTCTTTCGGCGTAGAACGCACGTACACGAAAGGAAGGTTCAGCGCATCGGCCACTAACGCGCCTTGAGGTATAGCGCCTGTAGCCACACCCGCGATAGCGTCCACCTGTCCGAACCGCTCCAATATCAGGCGGGCAATCTCCACCTTCACAAAGGTACGAAGAGAAGGATAAGACAGCGTCTTACGGTTGTCGCAATAAAAGGGTGATTTCCATCCCGAAGCCCACGTAAAAGGATTGGCGGGTTGAAGTTTGATAGCTTTGATTTTCAGTAATTTCTCCGCAAACAGTCTCTCTAAGTTTTTCATAACTAATCCAACTATTGATTATTTTTCGCAAAAGTAAGGAAATAGAACGAGAATAAAAAAAACGGCCTCATTTATTTTTTATTCTTCACATACCTCTTCGTCAGGAACTTCCATGCAGCGCCGGATGTCCTCAAGGCCGAACCCCCGGCTCATGGCGAAACGGACCAACTTCTGCGCCTGCGCTCTCTCGTCCTCCGTATGGATGCTCTTGCGCTTCGAGGCCAGCAGCGTGTTCAGCGTCGCGAGGTAATCACCGTCGTCTATCCCGTTCAGATGCCTCCACGCCACGTCCGAAGGAATTTTCTTCATATACAGTTCCTGAGCGATTTTCGCCTTTCCCCATTTGGCGAAACGGAACTTATCGTTGACAAAGGCCCGGCAAAAGCGCTCCTCATCAATGTATTTCTCTTCCTCCAACCGATTAAGGATGCGCGCTATCGTCTCGTAGGCTATTCCCCATCGTTGCAGTTTCTCGCTTATCTCCGCCCTGCAATGCTCGGCGGAGGCGCAGTAAGAAGCCACTCGTTTCAAGGCTTCCTCTTCAGTCAGTTGTGCACTCATTTAAATTCGCTGTAACTATTCTATCATTTCCAAAAAAATCCTTTATTACACGCACGTCACCGTAAAAGCGATCCTCCAACAGCCGGGCGACTTCCCTTCCAAAGCGCTGGTTTATCTCCAGATAGAGTTTTCCGCCGGGCGCGAGCTGCCGCCTCCCCATTTCCGATATACGGCGATAAAACAGCAACGGGTCATTATCGGGAACGAACAGAGCGCATTCCGGTTCCCACTCAAGCACGTTGGGTGACATCGACGCACGCTCTTCTTCCATTACATAAGGCGGATTGCTGACTATCACGTCGTAAAGCCCGCATCCGGTTACCTCGTCCCGAAGCACGTCTCGCTTTTCAAAAATCACCCGCGGCGCAAGTTCCTCCCCGTTGCGCCGGGCGATAGCCAACGCCTCTTCGGAGACGTCCCACGCGTGTACCGTGGCGGAAGGCAGTTTCTTGGACAAGGAAATGGCAACGCAACCGCTTCCCGTCCCGATGTCTAACACGCGACGGGCGTCTGGCGCCTCCCTCGCCACCAGTTCAACCAGTTCAGCCGTTTCCGGACGGGGTATCAGCACGCCCGGAGCGACATGAAACCTGCTTCCGCAGAAATCCGCGTATCCGAGAATATATTGTATAGGCTCGTTTTTACGCAGGCGGGAGACAATGTCCTCCAATTTCTTCCGGTCACTTTCGGATAAAGCCGTATCTTTGCCCGTGTAAACGTCAACCGCATCGATGTTCAGCACGTCGCAGCATATCATCATGACGAGAGCCTTCGTCTCTTCAGGCGGATAAATATCCCTGAGCGACAGGCGGATGGATTCAGCGATGCGGTTCATATTCTCTGTTTAGTAGTGCAAAATTAGAAATAATATATCGAAGTTCAACCAAATGGAAAAGGAAAAATACATGAGACGCTGCATCGAACTGGCCCAAAACGGACGATGCAACGTGGCCCCCAACCCTATGGTGGGAGCCGTTATCGTATGCGACGGGCGCGTCATCGGCGAAGGCTATCACGAGCGTTACGGAGAGGCTCACGCGGAAGTGAACGCCATACGCTCCGTAAAGGACGCCGCCCTGCTCAGACGCTCCACTATCTATGTCAGTCTGGAACCATGCTCCCATTACGGCAAGACCCCGCCTTGCGCGGACTTAATTATAGAAAAGGGAATTCCCCGCATCGTAGTCGGCTGCGAGGATCCCTTTCCGCAAGTAGCCGGAAGGGGAATAAAGAAACTGCGGGAGAGCGGCCGAGAAGTCACGGTCGGGGTGCTTGAGCAGGAATGCCGGGAACTCAACAAAAAATTTATCGTCTTCAACACGCTGAAGCGTCCGTACATCACGCTCAAATGGGCCGAGTCCGCCGACGGCTTCATCGACCGGGAGAGAACCGACGGGCGTCCCACCCTGCTCTCCTCTCCCCTTACCTCCATGCTCGCGCACAAAAGAAGGGCGGAATCGGACGCCATCATGGTGGGCAGGCGAACGGCCTTGATGGACAATCCCTCACTGAACGTCCGCTATTGGTACGGCAAAAGCCCGACCCGCATCGTGCTAGACCGCTCGCTCACCCTCCCCCCGGCCTTACACCTGTTTGACGGAAGCGTGCCCACGCTCGTGTTTACGGAAGAGGAACGCAACGGGAAAAATAACGTGACCTACCTCAAGACCGACTACTCGCAAGACGTTCTGCCGCAGATAATGGACGCCTTGTATCAACGGAAAATACAGTCTCTGCTCGTAGAAGGCGGAAGAGAACTGCTGCAATCGTTCATCGACGCGGGACTTTGGGACGAGATATTCGTCGAGAGATGCCCCGTCCGGCTTGGCTCCGGCGTAGCGTCCCCCACTATCCACGGCAGCCTCTTCGATGAGGCTGAAGAGCGCTTCCACCGCACAATCTGCCATTACGTCAAGAATCCGCTTTAACCTAGAAGCTGTTTACATTTTGCGTCTAAATGATTTTGTCAGGCCCTTAGAACGAAATCTTAAAAACAGAACATTCTGAAAAACGGAACATCCTGACGCTTCTACAGCGCGTTCTTTCCGTCCAAGCCATACCCCGGCCGGAATTATCGCGCCGTAGAGCCGCCAACGAAATTCAGGAAGTTAGCGATTCGCACGCAATCGAAACATTCCTCCACATTTACCTCAATATTTCCGTCATACCGCCGCCACTTTCGTTCATCCAGCGTCATTTAGACACTTTTATTTCGTCCGAAAAAACCGTTCAATTAGAAGCTGAAAGCTATAAAATTCCTCCCTAAAACACGGAATAGGCGCATGGCGTTTATCAGACAGGGCGACGGCTCACGAGCCGTCGCCCTGTCTCTCCCGTGAAATAGCGCCACGGCTCAGGCCGGTCAGCCCCTCTCTACACCTTCCGGACGGCATATTCTCCGCGCAAACACGCGCTTTTGCCCTCCAAATCGGCACATTTACGCGGTTTTCACGCGGTTTCTTCGGCTAAAAGAGTCACTTTAGCCAAACCGAATTTAAGGGGAAATCTTAAAAATGGAACATTTTCGAGGGTTACCCGAACCGTCCGTACCGACCCTCCCCAATCGACGCTAGTCCGCAAAAAGCCACCCCGCGGAACGGAAGGATGGCGAGCCGGCACACTTTTACAATCTGTAATAAGAACCTCTGTTAAAGGGAATTTAAGTCGATAAAAACGGAGTTATTATCTATAATTTTATATAAAACTTACCTCGAATCTTCATTCGAGAAGAAAATGTTCCTATTTTTGCGACTCGTAATATTTATAGCATAGAAATGAGGAAAAAGTTTTTATCGATCATTGCGAGTTTTCTTACGATGTCATTCATCATAACGTCATGCCTCGGCGGTGACGACCCGATAAGCTATAGTCCGGACGCGACAATCAGGCTCTTTTGGCTTGACACGATTCACGGAGTAACTTACAGATTCACAATCGATCAGGAGAGAGGGCTCATTTACAATGAAGACTCCCTGCCTGTAGACGCCGATACGATAATCGATAAGATTCTGATTGATACGCTAGTCACCTCATCCGGAATCGTAACCATGAAAACCCGGGACGGACAAAACGACTCGCTCATCAATCTAGAGGACTCAATGGATTTCCGGAGCTGCATCAACGCCCCCCAAGAAGGAGAATACATGAAGATAAAGGTTTACGCCCCGGACATGTTAGTAACTAAAGAGTATAACATCACCGTAAGGGTGCACAAGCAAGACCCGGACTCCCTAAAATGGCAATACATGGGGAAAATCAACGATGAAATAACGGGAACGCAAAGGGCGGCGGTAATGAACCGTACGATATATACGCTCGCTTCCATAAACGGGCAGGTGAAAGTGTATCGCAACGCTTTTGGAAACGAGACCGGGGACGATAACTGGTACGCCGCCGCGGTAGAAGACAACGGCGCATTCAACGGCGAAGTTCCAACCTCGCTGTTATCCTATGGAGGAAAGCTGTACGCGACGTCGGCCACGAGCGACGGGACAGTCTATGAGTCGAGCGACGGAGTAACATGGAGCGCTTCGGCAGACGGACTGTTTAAAGGTAACGTCAGCCTATTGTTAGCCCCTCTGAATAGCGAAGTGACCTTCATCCGCGAAGTAGAAGGGAAAAGATATTTCAGTTCTACCCGGCATACGGAAGAGGACGCGGACTTTACCTCGGCTCATCCGCAAGAGGTTCCGGCCAACTTCCCGATAAGCAACTTGTCCTACACGCGTTATTCTACCGTCACGAACCAAGAGGGAATCATGTTGGTTGGAGATATAGACGAGACTTCGGGCGAGAGTGAATCGACCGTTCCGTGGGGATACATGGGAGACCAGTGGATAGACTTCAGCCCCAACAATTCCGCCACAGGCTGTCCCAAGCTAGAGCACCCCTCCATCATCTTCTATAATGACCAGTTCTGCATATTCGGCGCCGAGTTCGAGGGCATCTACGTGTCAAAAGCCGGCATAGCGTGGTCTGAAGCGGAGCCCAAGTTCACATTCCCCAAATACAACTGGCTACGGGGCGACCCGACTCCAACGAACCCGGACTTCAGAGGGAGAATGCTTTACGCCGCGGTGCAAGATACGGAAGAGCAATACATATATATATTATTCAGTGCGGAAACGGGCGTGCATTTTACAGAGACCTATCAAATAACCTCCGACCTGACCGGCACTCGGGAAGTAGATTACGACCACGGCGCGGAAGCGTGGCGAGGCCGCCTGAACCAACTGTGGTTCGATTTAGCTAACGCCTCCAACCAATAAACGAGAGTTCACGACTTTATGACCAAGACGTCTTACATAGAACAGATAGACAAGGACAAAATTCCCCAACACGTAGCCATCATCATGGACGGTAACGGCCGATGGGCTAAACGGCAAGGGCGTGAACGTTCCTTCGGGCATCAGGCGGGAGCGGAAACCGTACAGAAAATAACGGAAGAAGCCGCCCGGATGGGAATAAAATACTTAACGCTATACACGTTCTCTACGGAAAACTGGAGCCGCCCGGCGACAGAAGTGGCGGCCCTCATGGACTTGCTTTTAAACTCGATAGAGGAGGAAACGCTAATGAAGAACAACATTCGTTTCCGCATCATCGGAGACTTGCAGAAACTTCCCATTGAGGTACAAAAAAGCCTGATTTCCTGCATCGAACGCACGTCCGGCAACACGGGGATGTGTCTGGTATTGGCGCTGAGCTACTCCTCTCATTGGGAGATTACGGAAGCCGTGCGCCAGATAGCGCGGCAAGTTAAAGAGGGGAAACTCGCTCCCGAACAGATAACCGAGAAAGACATCGCGGCCCATCTGTCAACTAACTTTATGCCGAATCCCGACCTGCTCATCCGCACGGGAGGGGAAATCCGACTGAGCAATTACCTGCTTTGGCAGTGCGCTTACTGCGAGCTTTATTTCTGTGACACTTACTGGCCCGACTTCACGAACGAAGAATTCAGGAAAGCCATCTATGAATATCAGCAAAGAGAACGCCGGTTCGGAAAAACCAGCGAGCAAATAAGCTAACAAAAGTTGAAACAAAATTATCGTATTAATATAATGATGTATAATCGAATTTCCTTTATATTCATAATGTTTATCAGCTTGTTCTGCTACACAGCGGCAAGTTTCGCGCAGAACGCCGGCACGACAACAGATGAAGAATCTAAACCCACCATATTGTATACCGGCACTCCAAAGAAATATGAGATAGCCGAAATCAAGGTGGAAGGAGCAAAAAACTACGAGGATTATGCGCTCATCGGCTTGTCTGGACTGTCTGTCGGACAGGTTATCTCCGTGCCGGGCGAAGAAATAACGAAAGCCATCAAGAACTTCTGGAATCACGGCTTGTTCGCCGACGTGAAGATTACGGCGGAAAAGATAGAGAACAACAAAATATGGCTGAAAATCTTGCTAACGCAACATCCACGTATATCGGACGTGCGTTACCACGGCGTGAAAAAGTCTGAGCGGACGGACTTAGAGACCAGTCTGGGCATGATAAAGGGAATGCAGATTACACAAAACTCCATCAACCGGGCCGAGACGCTAATCAAACGCTATTTTGACGACAAGGGTTTCAAGAACGCGGAAGTAATCATCAACCGCACGGAGGACCCGAACAACGAGAACCAAGTAATCGTAGACATTAATATCGACAAGAAATCGAAGATAAAGGTTCACGAAATACAGTTCGCCGGCAACTCGGCCATCAAAGCCTCTAAATTGAAGAGGGTGATGAAGAAAACGAACGAGAAAGGGAAAATACGCAATCTGTTCCGCACGAAGAAGTTCGTTCCGGAAAACTACGAGGCCGACAAGCAGCTCATCATTGACAAGTATAACGAGTTGGGATACCGCGACGCCATGATTGTGGAGGACAGTGTATGGCAGTATGACGAGAAGACCGTCAACGTATATATAAAGGTAGACGAAGGACAGAAATATTACCTGCGCAACGTGACGTGGGTAGGTAACACGCTATACCCCTCGGAACAGCTTGACATGTTGCTGCAAATGAAGAAGGGCGACGTGTACAACCAAAAGCTGATGAACGAGCGTCTTATTGAGGACGACGACGCCATAGGCAATCTGTATTACAACAACGGTTACCTGTTCTATCACCTCGACCCGGTAGAAGTCAATATTGTAGAAGACTCCGTAGACCTCGAAATGAGAATTTCCGAGGGACGGCAGGCTACCATCAACAAGGTGAAGATTAGCGGAAACGACCGGCTGTACGAAAACGTTATCCGCCGAGAGCTCCGTATCCGCCCGGGACAGCTCTTCAGCAAGGAAGACTTGATGCGTTCCATGCGTGAAATCATGAACATGGGCCACTTCGACCCGGAAAAGATTAATCCGGATATTCAACCTGATCCCATCAACGGTACGGTAGACATCGGCTTGCCGCTGACCTCTAAGGCCAACGACCAAGTGGAGTTTTCTGCGGGTTGGGGACAGACGGGTGTCATCGGAAAGTTGAGCTTGAAGTTTACGAACTTCTCTATGGCTAATCTTCTGCATCCGGGAGAGAACTACCGAGGCATATTGCCGCAAGGAGACGGACAGACGCTGACCATCAGCGGACAGACGAACGCCAAGTATTATCAGTCGTATAGCATCTCGTTCTTCGACCCGTGGTTCGGAGGTAAAAGGCCAAACTCATTCTCCGTATCGGCGTTCTTCTCCGTACAGACCGATATCAGCGACCAATACTACAACGACAGTTGGTATAACAACTACTACAACTACATGAGCGGCTATGGTGGCTATGGCTTGTACAACTACAACGGTTATAACAGCTACGAGAACTACTATGACCCAGACAAGTCCGTCAAGATGTGGGGACTATCCGTAGGATGGGGTAAACGCTTGAACTGGCCTGATGACTACTTTACACTGACCGCAGAATTGGCGTACCAACGCTATATCTTAAAAGACTGGGAATATTTCCCCGTACAGAACGGTAAGTGTAATGACTTGAGCATTAACCTGACGTTGGCGCGCAATTCTATCGACAACCCGATATTCCCGCGTAGAGGTTCGGACATCTCACTGTCTGTACAGTTTACTCCACCCTACTCGCTGTTTGACGGAAAAGATTTCAGCAGCTATTATTCGTCTGACGGATATGTCCTTTCACAAGATTACATGGATGAAATCTATAAATGGATTGAATATCACAAGTGGAAATTCAAAGCGAAGACTTATATCCCGTTGATGGACTATCAGGCGCACCAGAAATGTCTTGTCCTGATGACCCGTACGGAGTTCGGTCTGTTGGGCCACTACGACAAATACAGGAAGTCACCGTTCGGTACCTTCGACGTGGGTGGAGACGGTATGACCGGATATTCAACCTATGCGACCGAAAGCATCGCGCTACGTGGTTACGAGAACAGCTCACTGACTCCCTACGGCTCGGAAGGATACGCCTATGCCCGACTCGGCATCGAGCTGAGGTATCCGCTGATGCTGGAGACAAGCACGAACATCTACGTGTTAGGATTCTTGGAGGCCGGTAACGCTTGGCACGACATCAGCCGCTTCAACCCGTTCGACCTGAAGCGCTCAGCGGGTGTAGGTGTGCGTATCTTCCTGCCTATGGTCGGAATGATGGGTATCGACTGGGGTTACGGTTTCGACAAGATAAACGGTTCGAGGGACTACGGCGGCAGCCAGTTCCACTTTATCTTAGGACAAGAATTTTAATGTATAACTCAAAAATTAAGCGTCATGAAGAAATCTGTTCTGTCTATCATGGTGTTGCTTGCCGTCTGCGTGACCGCAAGCGCACAAAAGTTCGCGCTAATCGATACGGAATATATCTTCAAGAATATCCCAGACTATCAGACCGCTAACGAACAACTGCAACAAACTACTCAAAAATATCAGGACGAAGTAGAAGCTGTAGTTAAGGAAGCGCAAAAGCTCTATCAAGACTATCAGGCGAAAGCGGCTACCTTGTCGGCCGATTTAAAGACTCAGAAGGAGGACGAGATCGTGGCCAAAGAGAAACAGGCCGCAGAGCTAAGGCGTAAATATTTCGGTCCTGAAGGGGATCTGGAAAAGATGCGCGAACAATTAATCGGCCCGATACAGGATAAAATCTATGAAGCGGTCAAGGAAATTTCGCAACTGCATGGATACGACTTGGTAGTGGACAGAGCCTCGGCGGTAAGTGTCATTTTCGCCAATCCGCGCATTGACATAAGCGACGAGATACTCAAAAGGTTAGGATATTCAAATTAAATTCATACATTTGCAGCGAGAATTTACTTATAAAAATCAATCATATTAATTATAACATTATGCTAAAGAAGATTGCACTTGTAATGTTGCTTGTACTCCCTATGGGAGTATGCGCGCAAACCCTAAAGTTTGGTCACATCAACTCACAAGAGATTATTCCATTAATGCCGGAGTATACAAAAGCTCAGAACGATTTGAAAGCATTGGAAAAGCAGTATACTGATGATTTGCAACGTACTCAGGAAGAATTCAACAAAAAGTACCAAGAGTTCATTCAGGCTCAAGACTCACTTCCGGCAAACATAGCAGAAAGAAGGCAAAAGGAACTGGAAGACATGATGCAAAGACAAAACGACTTCCGCCAAGAGGCTATGCAAACATTAGAGAAGGCAAATAACGACGCAATGGCCCCTATCGCAAAAAAATTGGATGACGCAATTAAAGCGGTAGGACAAGCCGAAGGAGTGATTTACATATTCGATCTTTCCAGAGGTGGCATACCTTATATAGATAATACAAAGAGTATCGACCTGAACGCTAAGGTAAAGACGCAACTCGGTATTAAGTAAGGGCCTCGGACAGGTCTATAATATAATAAAAAAAGAACAAGCTCGGGCAGCACAGATTTCAATATCTGTGTTGCCCGTGTCAGTTAATATACACCCCACTCATGAAACTACCACTTCTTTCCCAGAATCCCGGTCCTATCGGCATATTCGACTCCGGCTATGGCGGACTGACCATTCTGAACAAGATTAGAGAAAAACTACCTCAATACGATTACATTTATTTAGGAGACAACGCGCGCAGCCCGTACGGTACACGCTCGTTCGAGATTGTCTACGAGTTTACCCTGCAAGCCGTCAATAAGCTGTTCGAAATGGGATGCCACCTGATTATACTGGCATGCAACACCGCTTCGGCCAAAGCGTTGCGAAGCATTCAGATAAACGATCTGCCCAACATCGACGCAAGCAGACGCGTGTTGGGCGTGATACGTCCCACCGTGGAGCGCATAGGAGACATTACGGCCAGCAGACACGTCGGCATACTGGCTACCGCCGGAACCATACGGTCGGAATCCTATCCGATGGAGATTCACAAGCTATTTCCCGACATTAAGGTTAGCGGAGTGGCGTGCCCCATGTGGGTTCCGCTTGTCGAGAACAACGAGGCGCACAGCGAAGGAGCGGACTACTTCATTCGGAAATACATAGACCAACTGATGGAAAAAGACCCGAAGATAGACACTATTCTGTTGGGATGCACACACTACCCGATACTGCTTCCAAAGATACAGCGATACGTTCCCAAAAACATACGCGTCGTTCCACAAGGTGAGTACGTGGCCGACAGCCTGAAGGATTATCTGAAAAGGCATCCCGAGATGGACAGGAAATGCACGCGAAACGGAAGTTGCCTGTTCTATACGACGGAGGCGGAAGAAAAGTTCACCGAATCGGCAAGCACCTTCCTGAAGCAAAAGGTCAAAGCAACCCGAATCTCTTTAGGAACGGTCTGACGAGAAGCCATCCGAGCCTCTTTTGTCCTGACACCGCAAAAAAACAGACGGATAACCATAATAAATAAGAAAAGAGATTGCTTTCCCTCTCTTTTTTCGTACATTTGTCCAAGCGCACATTCTTTAATGCCTAAAGTTATGAAAGAAGAAGATTACAGCAAGTCCGTAGAGGTATTCTCCGGCTCTCCGTGGGAAGCGGAAATCATCAGGGGACTATTGGAAAACAATGGTATCCGCTGCGTCATAAAAGACGGTATACTTGGCACTTTGGCTCCCTACATCGCTCCCGCAGTATCCGTACTCGTTGTAGACCGCGAGTATGAGGCGGCAAAGGAAATTATCCAAAGCCGAAACGAACAAAAGGCAGATTAAATCGTCTCCACACAACGGTTAACGCCCGTACGCTCCGCAGCGTACGGGCGTATTTTCTTCGCCAAAGCGGAAGCAATTGGCGGGATTTGTTGCGGAGTGACCCCAAAACGTCTATATTCGCGACGTTAAAACCCTTATAACAGCATGAAACAGAACTATGAGCGCATCGCCGTGAAAGTGGGCAGCAACGTGCTGACCCGCAAGGACGGGACGCTAGACGTCACGAGAATGTCGGCCCTC
Organism: uncultured Bacteroides sp.; assembly: GCA_949285075.1. GTDB lineage: Bacteria > Bacteroidota > Bacteroidia > Bacteroidales > Bacteroidaceae > Bacteroides. Next base: position 23,981 of record CASDXF010000034.1, read on the forward strand.
GTCGACCAGATAGCGGAACTGCACAAGTCCGGAGTAGAGATTATCCTCGTATCGTCGGGGGCCGTAGCTTCGGGAAGAAGCGAGATTCACCCGTCGAAAAGGCTCGACAGCGTAGACCAGAGACAACTGTTCTCCGCAGTGGGACAGGCCAAGCTCATCAACCGATACTACGAGCTGTTCCGCGAGCACGGCATCCCCGTAGGGCAAGTGCTGACCACCAAAGAAAGCTTTTCCACCCGAAGGCATTACCTGAACCAGAAGAACTGCATGACGGTGATGCTTGACAACGGGGTAATCCCCATAGTCAACGAGAACGACACCATATCCGTCAGCGAGCTGATGTTCACCGACAATGACGAGCTGTCGGGGCTCATCGCTTCGATGATGGACGCGCAGGCGCTCATCATACTGAGCAACATAGACGGAATCTACAACGGCGCGCCCGACGACCCGCAGGCCACCGTCATCCGCGAGATTGGGCAGGGAGAAAATCTGGCAAGATATATACAGACGGGCAAGTCAAGCCTCGGACGGGGCGGAATGCTTACCAAAACAAACGTGGCGCGCAAGGTAGCCGACGAGGGAATCACCGTATTCGTAGCCAACGGCAAGCGGGACAATATCCTTATCGACCTCATCAGGCGACCGGAAACTACCCTCTGCACCCGGTTCGTTCCCTCAACCAACCCGGTCTCCAGCGTAAAGAAGTGGATAGCCCACAGCGAAGGTTTCGCGAAGGGTGAGGTTCACATCAACGAGCGATTCACTCAGGTACTCCGCTCCGACAGGGCCGTCAGCATACTCCCCGTAGGCATCACGCGCATCGAGGGCGAATTTGAAAAGGACGACATCGTGCGCATCGTCGACTATGAAGGAAGGGCCGTAGGCGTGGGAAAGGCCAATTGCGACTCCACGCAGGCCCGTGCCTCGCTCGGAGAACACGGAAAGAAAGCGGTAGTCCACTACGACTACCTTTACATCGAGCAATAGTCTTCCCCTCCTCCCCTACTTGAGCCGTCCCTCTTCCAAGCTTGGACGGCCCAAGCCATTTCCCCGGAAAAATGTTCCATTTTTAAGATTCTCTCTCCAAACAGCCCCGTTGAAATTTTCGTTTCAGGCGGCCAAAACGCATAAAAAGCGCTCAAAAAGCGCGCGTTTCGGGATAAAATACGCATCAACGCACCCTCTGAAAGGGGTCGGAAAGGCGAACCGGGCGTGAAACGCAGCCCTGTTTCTCGCAAGGCGCAGCCCTATTTCTCGCGAGACGCAGCCCTTTCGCTCGCAAGCGGAAGCCCTTTCCGGCAAATCGAACGGGAATTTTACGCTTTTTCACTCCTCTTCGCTCTCTTTCCCTGAGCAAGACAGAGATGTCATTATCACACTAAACGGCGATATCCGGAAGCAATAAGAAACGATTATCCTTCCATCCGCATAAGAATGCCGTCCGAATAACGAATCCTCCGACACGCTGAATTTCGCTAACGCCGTAAAAACGCGTTCTTTTCGTCCGGGCCGTACTCCGGCCGGAATTATCGCGTTCTAGAAGCGTCAGAATGTTCCGTTTTTAAGAATGTTCTATTTTTAAAGTAAGCCGGAACTACATATTTCCGCTCGACTCCCGTAAGATAAAGAGACTTTTCACGTTCGACGTTCAGGACAGGTTTCCGCCCTAAACAGGAAGCGTGCAGCAAGGACAGGAAAAATGCAGGATGCTTCAACGGGCTCGTCATCCGATACAAATTCAAGTCCGAATAGCCCCAACCGACATCGCGATTCAAATATTATCCTTATATTTGTAGCGAATAGCAATATCATTACTCACCAAAAACACATTAATATTATGTTAATCTTAGGCATCATTATCGCAGTCTGCCTGTTGTATGTCGCCATCGGCTACAACAGCTTAGTAAAGAAACGCAATGACGTGACCAACGCCTTTGGAAGCATCGACGCCATGCTGAAAAAAAGGTTCGACCTCATTCCGAACATCGTGGCCACCGTGCAGCAGTACGCAAAGCACGAGGAGAGCCTCTTCACCAAAGTGACCGAGATGCGCTCGAAGCGCTACGGCCAGCTGAGCGACGAAGAGAAGGCCGAATTCGACAAGGCGTTCACTCAAGTCAGCCGCCAGTTCATCGCCGTGGCCGAGAACTATCCGGAGCTGAAAGCGTCGGAGAACTTCATGCACTTGCAGCGCACGCTGAACGAGGTAGAGGAACAACTCTCGGCGGCGCGCAGGACGTACAACGCGTGCGTAACGGATTACAACAACGCCGTGATGACCTTCCCCTCTAACCTGATAGCCGGAATTTTCGGATTCAGTTCAAAGCCCGTGCTGTCCATTCCGGAAGAAGAAAGGCAAAACGTCAGCGTGAAGAATCTGTTCCAATCTTAACGCTTTCCTCTCATGAAAGACTCATTCAATTCGCTATACGAACGGTTAACGCCGCGCGTCAAGGCTTTCGAGATTACCCGGCGGTCGTTACTGAAAAAAGGCTTCAAACAAGCGGTCGTGACGGGCTGCGCCATTATCGCCATCGGACTTATCTTCCTTCAGTCGCTCGGTTCCTTCATCTGGGTCATTGTCGGAATAGCCGTCATTATCGGATTCTCCATCGTGAATTACAAGTCGGGCGAGCTGTGCGCCTATTACAAGAGCAACATCGTTCCCCTCATACTGAACGACCTGCTTCCCAACGCCAACTACGAGCCTTCGTCGGGTATCTCGGAAGAGACGTTCTGCTCGTGCGGGCTGTTCACCTCGCCCGACAGGTATAGCGCGGAGGACTTCATCTCCGGCCGGATAGGAAAGACGGAGGTGTGCTTTTCCGAGACTCATGCGGAAAAACGTCACGTATCAGTCACCAAGAACGGCACTCGGGAGTATTGGACGGACATCTTCAGGGGCTTTCTCTTCATAGCCGATTTCCACAAGGATTTCTCCGGCCGCACGATACTCTACCGCAATTCGTGGATTAAACTGCGTTTTGGCGAAGAAGAGCGGGTGAAGTTAGAGAACAAGGAATTCGAACGCCGTTTCGACGTTTTCTCCACGGACGCAGTAGAGGCCCGCTATCTCCTCTCTCCCTCCATGATGGAGCGCCTTGTCGCCATGAACGACAGGTTGGGAGACGGAATAACGGTCAGTTTCCACCACTCACGCATTCACATCGCCATCCCCGACGCGACAAACCACTTCGAGGCGAGCGTCTGGTTCTCTCTGAGCCGAGGCAATCTGAAGAGAGAGTTCCAGACCATCAGCGAATTGCTACAAATCGTAGAGGAACTGAATCTAAACCTCAGAATCTGGACTAAAGAATAAGCCCGGCGCAGGAGAGTAAACAGGAAAGACATACCCGAAAAAGAATTCCTAAAATAAAACCCGAGCAGAATTTAGACAGGCTCCGAACGAGGAGGCAAAAAAGTTTCTTACTATATTTGCAGCGACAATCCGACTTACTTTTTAACGCGAAAGGAGCTAAAATGACAACAGATATAAAGCCGACGCTCGCCTCTGTACAGAAAGCGAGCAGAGAAATACCGCTATTGAGCGACAATACGATAAACGGTATCCTGAACGCCGTAGCGGAAGCCGCCGTATCAGAATCCTCGTTCATCTTGTCCGAGAACCGGAAAGACCTTGAACGGATGGACAAGAAGAATCCCAAATACGACCGTCTGAAGCTGACCGAGGAGCGGCTGAAAAGCATAGCGGACGACATGCGGAACGTGGCGAAGCTCCCCTCTCCGTTAGGAAGAGTATTGCGAGAGGCTACACGCCCCAACGGAATGAGGCTGAAGAAAGTCAGTGTCCCGTTCGGAGTCATCGGAATCATCTACGAGGCGCGGCCTAACGTTAGCTTCGACGTGTTTTCCCTCTGCCTGAAGAGCGGTAACGCTTGCGTGCTGAAGGGCGGAAGCGATGCCGACTATTCCAATCGGGCCATCATAGGAGTTATCCACAAGGTGTTGGATCGGTTTAACGTCAATCCGCACATCGTCGAGCTGTTGCCCGCAGACAGAGAGGCTACCGCCCAGCTACTGAGCGCAAGGGAATACATAGACCTCATCATCCCCCGGGGAAGCAGCGGACTGATTAACTTCGTGCGTGAGAACGCAAGCGTCCCCGTCATCGAAACGGGAGCAGGCATTTGCCACACCTACTTCGACGAGTTCGGCGACAAGGAGAAGGGGGCGGACATCATCTGCAACGCCAAGACGAGACGGGTTAGCGTGTGCAACGCGCTCGACTGCGCCATCGTACATGAGAGACGCTTGGCCGACCTCCCGTTCCTTTGCGAGCGGTTGGCGGAGAAGAGCGTAATTATCTACGCTGACCCTAAGGCTTACGCCGCGCTCGAAGGCCATTATCCCGCAGAGCTGCTGCGACACGCTACCGACGAGAGTTTCGGTACGGAGTTTCTGGACTACAAGATGGCCGTTAAGACCGCAAGCGACTTCGAGGAGGCTTTAGCTCACATCCAGACCTACGGCTCAAAACACAGCGAGTGCATCGTGACCGAGAATAGGGAACGCGCCGAACGGTTCACCCAACTGGTGGACGCAGCCTGCGTATACACGAACGTATCGACAGCCTTTACCGACGGCGCACAGTTCGGCTTGGGGGCGGAGATAGGCATCAGCACGCAGAAGCTGCACGCCAGAGGTCCGATGGGACTGGAGGAAATCACCTCTTACAAATGGATAATCGAAGGAGAAGGACAGACAAGGCCTTGAGCGGTGACGGGCTTCACCAGTCGAGGATTATAATTCAATAAATAGACGATATGAAGAAATTTACCTGTGTGCAAGACATCGGCGACTTGAAGTCCGCTCTTGCAGAAGCATTCGAGATTAAAAAAGACCGTTTCAAATACGTGGAATTGGGTCGCAACAAGACATTGATGATGATATTCTTCAACTCAAGCCTGCGAACCCGACTCAGCACCCAAAAAGCGGCCTTCAACTTGGGCATGAACGTCATGGTGCTAGACATCAATCAGGGAGCGTGGAGACTGGAGACCGAGCGGGGAGTCATCATGGATGGAGACAAGCCAGAGCACTTGCTGGAGGCGATTCCCGTGATGGGCTGCTATTGCGACATCATCGGCGTGCGTTCGTTCGCCCGCTTCGAGAGCCGGGAGTTCGACTACGAGGAGACCATCCTGAACCAGTTCATCAAGTATTCCGGCCGACCGGTATTCTCGATGGAGGCCGCTACCCGCCATCCGTTGCAAAGCTTCGCTGACCTGATTACGATTGAGGAATATAAGAAAACGGCCCGTCCTAAAGTGGTCATGACGTGGGCTCCCCATCCTCGTCCCCTACCGCAGGCCGTGCCGAACTCGTTCGCCGAATGGATGAACGCCACGGATTACGAATTCGTCATTACTCACCCGGAAGGATACGAGCTAGCCCCGCAATTCGTCGGAAAGGCGAAGGTGGAGTATGACCAGATGAAGGCTTTTGAAGGGGCCGACTTCGTCTACGCCAAAAACTGGGCCGTCTACAGTGGAGACAACTACGGGCAGATACTGAACAAGGACCGGGCGTGGACGGTGAGTGAACGTCAGATGGCCGTGACCAACAACGCCTACTTCATGCACTGCCTGCCCGTGCGCAGAAACATGATTGTCACGGACGACGTAATCGAAAGCCCGCAGTCCATCGTCATTCCCGAGGCGGCTAACCGGGAAATCTCGGCCACGGTAGTACTCAAGCGAATGATAGAAAGCCTATAAAAAGCATCTGAAATAAAGAACAAAAAGCGTTATTACAAATATCGCGTAAATAATGAACAGGATTCAGGTTACAAGGAGAATCGTAACCCGAATCCTGTTATTCATATATAGCTATAAAAAGCACGCGTGCTACCAACCATTAAACCCTAATCGGTCTTTAAAGAATTTAATTGTGTTAAAGCCTGCCGTTTAAGAGCCTGCCCGGGTTTATTTTGAAAAGCCTTTTCGAATATGTTTTTCGCTCCCGCAATGAGGAAAATTCACATTAATCCTTTTCCACTTGTCAGACAGCCCTGCGGCTCGCGAGAGACAGCCCTACGGCTCACGAGGGATAGGGCAACGGCTCGCGAGAAACAGGGCTATCTCTCAAACGGATAAATAAAGCGCTGATAATAAACAGTTTCGTGTATCGTTACCGGAAAGAATATTTTATTGTTATTGAAGCTGCAGTATAAATATTTATCAAACAAAATGATAGCGATTTTTCCTGATGACCGATTCGAGCTAAACGCCTTTTCAGTAAGAGGCTAACTATTAGACTTATAGTTCCCGGCAATCTTCCCGTCCTTCATCTTCAGGAATCCTTCTTCCAATAGATAACATATCACCCGTTCGACATCCTCCGGTTTAGCGTCTAAGCGGGTCACGACATCGGGAAGAGTTAAGGGAGTATCGGAGAGGAGTCTGACGAGCCGCACTTTCAATTCCTCGAACGAAGCCTCGGACACACTTTCGTCTCGGTGGCTGAGACAGACATCGCACTGTCCGCAATTGTGGTCATTGCGTTCGCCAAAATACCGGAGCAGCATCCGGCTTCTGCATACATTATCTGTGGTAACGTATTCTTCCATCGCCTTGATTCGAGCCTCGTAGCGAGCCTTACGCTCCTCGTACACCGAGGGAGAGATGTATATCTCATGACGCTCCAACCGTTCGCGCGTATATATAATGTAGGGTGTCTTTTTCCGAGGAATGTAGTCGAGTATGCGGCGCTTGGTCAGCGCACGCAGAATATCGTAGACACGTTGCCGTGTCAGCCCGGTGCGGATGGATAGCGACTCTTCGCTGATGTACGCGTAATCGGTGAACAGCCCCGTATAAGAACGGAGGATGGCTTGTATCAACCCTTCCGTCTCCGAGTCCATTTCCCTCAGCCGATAAAGCTCGTCGCGCCGCAGCAGGAACAACACGCGCGAGGCGTTGTCCTGCTCGTCGGTATATTCCAGATAGCCCGCCTGCGTCAGTATCTTCAGCGCGCTGTCTACGGGAACGGGGAAATACTTGTATGTGCGGCAGAACTCCTCAAGGTCGAACTCACGGACACACTGGTACCCGTCCCCCATCGCCATCTGATAATAGTATTGCAGATGCTCGTACACATCGAGAATGTACTCCTTCTCCGGAAAGGTATCGGCCACTCGCTTATGGAGCATTGTCCTGTCCGACTTGGCGTAGAGGATGACGGCGCAAGCCTTCCGTCCGTCTCTGCCCGCCCTTCCCGCCTCTTGGAAGTAAGCTTCCGGAGAGTCTGGGAGGTCAAGGTGTACCACCACCCGTACGTCGGGCTTGTCTATCCCCATACCGAACGCGTTCGTGGCTACCATGACCCGCGTCGTCCCCTCCAGCCAGCGCTTCTGCCGCAAGTCTTTCACGGCGTTGTCCAATCCGGCGTGATAGAAGTCGGCCGTAACGCCCTCACCGGTCAACAGCTCGGTTACCTCTTTCGTCCGCCTGCGATTACGTACGTACACGATGGCGCTTCCCGGCACTTGCCGCAGAATGCGCAGCAGCTCCCCCGCTTTATTGTCCGTCTCCCGGACAACGTAGGCGAGGTTTTCCCGCTCGAAACTCATCTTGAACACGTTCTCCTCGCGGAAGTCGAGCCGCAGCTGAATGTCCTTCACCACCTCGGGCGTGGCGGTGGCCGTCAGCGCCAGTACCGGAACGCCCGTCAGCAGCTTGCGTATCTCGGCTATTCTCAGGTATGCCGGACGGAAGTCGTACCCCCATTGCGAGATGCAGTGGCTCTCGTCCACGGTAATCATGGAGACCTTCATGGAGCGCAGCTTGGCCCGGAACAAGTCCGTGTCGAGCCGCTCGGGGGAGATGTAGAGAAACTTATAGTCGCCGAAGATGCAGTTCTCAAGCGCGGTCAGTATCTCCTGCCTCGTCATTCCGGAGTAGACCGCCGTCGCCTTGATTCCCCGTCTCCTGAGGTTCTGCACTTGGTCTTTCATCAGGGCGATGAGTGGAGTAATGACAAGGCATAGCCCCTCCCGGGCCAGAGCAGGAACCTGAAAGGTGATGGACTTCCCTCCTCCCGTAGGCATCAGCCCCAACGTGTCCCTGCCCTCGCCTATACTGGCGATAATCTCCTCCTGCAAGGGACGGAAGGAGTCGTATCCCCAGTAGCGTTTCAGTATTTCCCGATAGTTACTCAATGGGTTTTATGTCCTCTATCTGGAGCTGTACCTCGCCCCGCTTGTGGGTATTCTCCTCGATGGTGTAGCAGATATCGAACGACCGCTTGGTCTTGATGTATCTCACGTGCGAGCTTTGCCCGAACGCGATGCCGTTCATTACGTTGTTCGACTTGTTGTCCACCAGTTCCAACTTGATGTGCTCCTGTTCTCTACCTACCACCTTGCTGGTTCCATAGTCATATACATGATGCGTACAGAATACCGGCTTCGGGTTTTCCGGTCCGAAAGGGTTAAACCGTTTCAGGTCGTTGCAGAACTTGTGCGTGATGTCCTTAAAGTCGATTTCCGCGTCGATGTCTATCACCGCGCTAGTCTGCTCCGGCAGAATGTGCTGAGCCACGAACTCCTCGAAGCGTTCGGTGAACGCCTCCACGTTCTCCACCTTCATCGACAGTCCGGCGGCGTACGTATGCCCGCCGAAGTTCTCCAACAAGTCCCGGCAATACTCTACGGCCTTGTAGACGTCGAACCCCGATACCGAACGGGCCGAGCCCGTGGCCAAGTCGTTAGTGCGCGTCAGCACTACGGCCGGACGATAGTAAATCTCGGTCAGGCGTGAAGCCACGATGCCGATAACTCCCTTGTGCCACTCCTCGTTATAGAGCACGATGCTGCGCCGCTTGGGTAGTTCCTCCAGTCGGGACACAATCTTGTTGGCCTCTTCCGTCATGCTCTTGTCGAGGTCCTTCCTCGTTTCGTTGTACTGATTAATCTGACGGGCCTTCTCTAGCGCGGACACGAAGTCCTTCTCCGTCAGCAAGTCTACCGCCTCCTTTCCGTTCTGTATCCGTCCCGAGGCGTTGATGCGCGGGCCTATCTTGAATATGATGTCGCTGATGTTGATTTCCTTCTCCGACAGTCCGCACACGTCGATAATCGCCTTCATGCCTACGCTCGGGTTGCTGTTCAGCTGCTTCAGCCCGTGATAGGCCAGTATCCGGTTCTCCCCCATGATGGGCACGATGTCCGAGGCGATGCTGACAGCCACCAAGTCGAGCAAGGGGATGAGGTGATGAAACTCGATGCCGTTGCTGATGGCGAACGCCTGCATGAACTTGAATCCTACGCCACATCCGGAAAGGTGAGTATATGGATACGTGTTGTCCTGCCGCTTGGCGTTGAGTATGGCCACAGCCTCGGGCAACTCATCGTCGGGTACGTGATGGTCGCAAATGATGAAGTCGATGCCTTTCTCTTTGGCGTACCTCACCTCGTCCACCGCCTTTATTCCGCAGTCGAGCACGATAATCAGGCCGACCCCCGTTTCGGCGGCGTAGTCTATTCCCTTTTGCGAGATACCATACCCCTCGTCGTAACGGTCGGGGATGTAATAGTCTATGTTAGAATAGAACTGCTGAATAAACTTGTAGACTAGCGCCACGGCTGTGGTGCCGTCTACGTCATAATCTCCATAAATTAATATACGTTCCTTCTTCCCCATCGCCTTGTTCAGGCGCTCTACCGCCACGTCCATGTCGTTCATGAGAAACGGGTTATGTAGGTCGGGCAACTGCGGGCGGAAGAATTTCTTGGCCTCCGCGGCCCTCGTGATTCCCCTCTGCGCCAATAGCCTTCCTAGAATCGGACTGATGTTCAATTCCTTAGCCAATGTCCGGCTTATCTCTGCCTGTTCGGGTGTTGTGGGTCGATAATTCCATTTGTGAGTCATTATATATTGTTTTTTCTTTTTCTTTCTCGGGGTCGGAAAGGGCAATCTTCCCAACGAGGTGTAAAAGTACGAAAAAAAGCGGAAACACGATATTCATTAACGAAAAACTTCTGTTTTGCGATATAAGACAAGACGGAAAACGGGACGCGGAGACGCATGCCCGTCCCCTGTTTTCAGAGAAAAGAAAAGCGCAGGCAGGTATCGGGAAATATAAAGGTAGGCGCGCCTACGCGCACATGTACAATAATTGCGTGAATGATGTACAAGAATTATCCGATTGTCGTACAAGAATCTGACGTTTCTTGTACAAGTTTTCCTTATCGCTTATGCCGCTCCACGGAATCGTCAAGACGGACGCTCGCTTCCATCTATGGATTCGGGCCGAATCTTAAAAACAGAACATTCTTAAAAACGGAACATCCTGACGCCTCTAGGACGCGATAATTCGGACTGGGGTACAGGCCGGACGAAAAGAACGCGGCGTAGAGGCGTCAGGCAAATTCAGCGCGTCACCAAACAGAAGAATCGCATGACTCCACGCGCCTGTTTTGCGCAAAAGACAGCACTTATCGTAACAGAATAGGAGATTGAGGCGTGATATAGTCACTTTCGTTCTGTACGGAAAAACAGTCCAACGGGAAGCTGAAAAACGTGAAAAGTCCGCCCAATCCACAGAATAAGGCTTCCGCTCGCGAGCGGAAAGGCTATCTCTCGCGAGAAATAGGGCTGCGGCTCACGAGCGGAAGCGCCGTCCCTTACGCCAGATTTTCCTTTTCCATCGCTTCCGGAGCGCGGATTTACGCGTTTTTCCCCCTTAAAACACGCAGATTTCATGCGTTTTCACGCGGACTTTCCATCTAGAATGAAAATTTCAACGCGTCCATTTTTGAGGAAAATCTTAAAAACAGAACATTTTCGTGTGGAGAAAAGCCAGCGGATACCCGGCCTCGGCGAATCGGCTATCCCCCCGACGGACGGAATTGGAAAGGCGCTCCATTCATAGCGTTTTCTTCCTTCGCAAGTCTCGTCCCTCAAACCGGCAGATGGCCTCTACCCACTCGGGAGTCAGCGGCATGGACTCGTGCCTTTCCAAGTCGAAAGTTACCATCACCGAGCGGCAGACGCACTTCACCTCACCGTTCTCCGTGTCGACGACCCGCTGCACCAGATGGAAACTCTTGGTCCCTATCTCGGAGACGGCGGTCTGCACGGCCACGTGGTCGGAGCCGAATATCTGATGCACGAAGTCCGCCTCGATGTGCACCACGACAATGCCCGTCTTCTCCCAGTCCACTCCCGGACATACGGAGGCGAAGTACTCGGTTTTCCCCAAGTCATAGAAAGAAAAGTAAACGGTATTGTTGACGTGTCCGAACTTGTCCACGTCGTTAAAGCGAAGCTGTATAGGCAGCGTATGGTGAAATTCAATTTCTTCCATTCTCGTTATCCTTTTATCTTTTTACATAAAGCGCGGCAAAGGTAATAATTATTAAGACAATCGTTTCAATTTTGATAGAAGTTTATTAACTGAGGGCCGTCTGCCAAAGATTGCCGTCCCGGACACGTTTAGAAAAAAGCGGATAGTTTTTGGAGTTTGTAGCGCACTTTTGTACTTTCGCGCCGCAAAATAAAGAACCGTTGAGATAAAGTATGAATGTAAAAGCGAAAGGTTATTGTTTAGGCGCCATAGCCGCGGCCACTTACGGCATGAATCCATTGTTCGCGCTTCCTTTATATAAGGTAGGCATGAATCCCGATTCCGTTCTTTTTTTCAGATATCTGTTCGCCATTCCCTTGCTTGGAATTATGCTTAAAGTAAGGGGCCGCAGCTTTAAGGTGAACCGTAAAGAAATCCTGACTCTAATCGTGATGGGGCTGATGGTGTCGGCCTCGTCGTTGACCTTGTTCGCGAGCTACAATTACATGGAAGCGGGCATCGCCTCCACACTTCTGTTCGTCTACCCTATTCTCGTCGCCCTGATAATGACTTTCATCTTTAAGGAGAAACTCAGTTGGATTACTACCTTGTGCATTGTGTTGGCCCTAAGCGGCATCGGATTGCTATATAAGGGCGGCGACGGGACAACCCTTAGCCTGCAAGGAACCCTGTTGGTACTGGCCTCCGCACTCTCGTACGCCATATACATTGTCGGCGTGAACCAGACGGCGTTGAAGAACGTGGCTACCTTAACAGTGACGTTCTACGTCCTGCTATTCGGCCTGTCATTGTTCGTCTTCCGCTTCCTCTGCGGTGAGGAGCTGCGCGTTCCCCCATTGAGCGACTGGTATCTGTGGGGCAACCTTATCGCTTTGGCCATTTTCCCCACCGCCATCTCGTTCCTCTGTACGACGAGCGCCATTCAGTACATCGGCTCCACCCCTACGGCCATACTCGGCGCATTGGAACCGTTGACAGCCATCTTCTTCGGCGTGGTCGTCTTTGGCGAGACGCTCACCCTCAGAGAAAGTGCGGGACTTGTACTGATTATCGTCGCCGTGACGTTCGTCATCGCGGGCGGCAACATCACCACACACCTGATTCGCTTCCGTAAGCTGTTTCCCCGCCTTCCCCTGAAGCGCAAGTGAGCCTTCGCCAGATAATTATTCATTTTTATTTGCGGATTCCTTGCCAGATAAAAAAGTTTCATTACCTTTGCGCCGTCTTAGAAGAAAAGGGTGCCATAGCTCAGTTGGTAGAGCAAAGGACTGAAAATCCTTGTGTCACTGGTTCGATTCCCGTTGGCACCACTTTGAAGAAAAGCAAATAGTAGTAAACTCCTGATTTCCAAACGAAATCGGGAGTTTTTTTATTTTCTGCAATATTTCACATATCAAGAAAATGCGGATAGTTTCCTTCGTGTGTATGCGCATCGCCAATGACGGCAGGACAATCAACGGCCGCAACGAAGAAGCTATTAATGAATACGACAGGAAACTGACTTATAAAGCGATTGATTCGTCCTTCATGCTGTTATAAAAGTAGATTGTGACTCATTTCTTACTGCTTCTTAAGATTAATCATTACCTTTGCAAATAGCATCAATCTATTATCGCATACTTGTAATATGAATTGAATATGGGAACAGAAAAGATAAACAGACTAAAAATTGTATTAGTAGAACAAGGTAAAACCGGGAAATGGTTAGCTGGGCAGTTAGGAAAAAACGAAGCAACTATCTCACGTTGGTGTTCCAATACAAGTCAACCTTCATTGGAAATGCTGATGAAGATAGCGGAAATTCTGGAAGTGAATGCAAAGGATTTGATTAACAAGGGTAAATTCGATTAAATGATATGGCTAATAAGAATCTGAACAAGGCAAAAGAAGCCAAGAAAGACGAATTCTATACGCAATTGGAAGATATTAACAACGAGCTGCGGCATTACCGGGAACATTTTCGCGGTAAGACTGTATTGTGTAATTGCGATGACCCGCGTGTAAGCAATTTCTTCACTTATTTTGCTTATAACTTTGCACTTGTTATAAAAATCAGAACATTGACTTGTTTAGCCAGAACAAGAGCGAGCAAGCCGTTTATTTAGTTTACGAAGGCGACAAGAACGGCGACCATATACCCAATGCCGAAGAGATAGGCGTAAAACCGTTGAAAGGTGATGGGGATTTCCGCAGTAAAGAATGTATCGAATTACTCAAAGAAGCGGATATTGTGGTAACCAATCCACCGTTTTCCTT
>CASDXF010000035.1 GCA_949285075.1 uncultured Bacteroides sp.
ATATCGGTTTCCTTGAGGAACTGTTGGATGCCGAGTGGAATATGGCGGAAAAAGGAAAGAAGGTTGAAAATCAAATCACTAAGTAACGCGTCAGCCCTGGACGGACAAGACATCAGCTAAGGCGGGACAAATATGAACGTAAACCGGAACAAACATACAAGATAAAGCCAAACGATATGTATAGCATAGGAATAGACATCGGGACGAGCACCATCTGCGGGGTAGCTTACGACCCGGACACGAAGGAACGGATAACCATCGTAAGGGAGAACGACACGGCGCAGCCGTCCGTCCACCCGTGGGAAAAGGCGCAGGACGCGGACAAGATTCTGGAGATAGTGACCGACACGATACGGGAGCTGCGGGAGCGGTGTACGGAGGTGCGGTGCGTCGGCCTCTCCGGACAGATGCACGGCGTACTGTACGTCGACCGGCGGGGCATGGCGGTCAGCCCGCTCTACACGTGGCAGGACGGCAGGGGAAACCTGCCCTACGCGGAGGGAGAGAGCTACGCCGACTTCATGACGCGCGTCACCCGCTATCCCTCGGCGACGGGATTCGGACTGGTGACGCACTTCTACAACCTGCGCAACAGAGCGGTGCCCGCCTCGGCACACAAGCTGTGCACCGTCATGGACTACGTGGCGGCGCGGCTCTGCGGATTGGCCTCGCCGCTGACCGACGCCTCGAACGCCGCGGCGATGGGACTGTTCGACAAGAAAGAGTTGCGATTTGACGAGCGGGCGCTGAACGCCGCGGGGATAGACCGGGAAACGCTGCCCGAGGTCGTCCCGTCGGGCACCCTCGTCGGGCTGTGCGAAGGCGTGCCCGTATACGTGCCCATCGGCGACAATCAGGCGGCCTTCTTAGGCTCGGTGAGCGACCCCGGACGGTCTATCCACGTCACCGTGGGGACGAGCGGGCAAATCTCGGTACACTCCGACCGCTACATCGAGGCTGAGGGACTGGACACCCGTCCGTTGCCCGGAGGGGGATACATACTGGTGGGGGCCTCGCTCTGCGGAGGGATGTCGTTCGCCATGCTGAAAGACTTCTTCGCCCGCGCGGTGACGCTCTTCACGGGCGAGCGGCCCTCGGACGAGGAGCTGTACCGCGTCATGAGCGGCATCCCCTACCCCGCCGACGACGCGGAAGACGGTCTGCGGGTGGAGACGTTGTTCGCCGGGACTCGCCTGCAACCGGAGAGGCGGGGAAGCGTCACGGGCGTTTCCCTCTCCAACCTGACCCCCGAGAACCTGATACGGGGATTCGCCGAGGGAATCAGTCAGGAGCTGTACGACTTCTACCGACTGCTGCCCGAGCAAGTCAGGCGAGACAAGACGCTCCTGATAGGCTCCGGCAACGGGATAAAGAAGAACGCCCTGCTGCGGGCGGCGTTGGAGAGACGCTTCGGCTGCCCGCTCCGGCTGTCCGACGTAGAGGAGGAGGCCGCCTTCGGAGCCTGCGTGTACGCGACCCGTCAAGCGGAACGGCAACCCGCCAACCACTAATCACCCAAAACCGTAAAGCGATGAGAATCCATGTAAGAAAACTGATAGGCCGGCTAACCATACTGGCCGTACTGGTCTCCTGCCAGAGCGAAAGGGAGGAGACCCGCACCGTCACGCTCGGCTCGCTGCTGGACGAGATGGTATCGGCGGAGGCGGACACCCGCTTCCCCGACCCGCTCTTCACCACGAAGCACGTCTCCAGTCACGACCCCCGCTCGGTCATTCCCGGCGTACCGTCGTGGCACGCCAACCGGGACAATACGGGGTTCGTGCGCTACGAGGCCAACAACGGGCGGGTAGAGAAGGTGCTGTTCGACGAGAAGGGGCCGGGCGTCATCACCCGCGTCATCACCACGGGCGGAGCGGCGGGGACCAACCTGCGCATCTACTTCGACGGCGAGAAGGAAGCCCGCGTCACGATTCCGGCCTACGACATATCCAAGTTCCCCGCCGCCGTGCCCGAGGGGATGCTCTACCGCCACGAGCACTACAACACGACACAGGGCAGCAGTTTCTACTATCCGCTGCCCTACGCCCGGAGCTGCAAGATAACGGTGGACAACGTAGACCGCGACTACTTCTTCCACGCCTCCTGCCGCACCTATCCGGAGGACGTGAAGGTGACGACGTTCACAAGGGAGGAGGCCGACAGGCTGCGGGAGAAGGCGTGGCAGGTCAGTAACCGACTGACGCATCCCCGCACCTATACGGACAACCCCGTGGAGCGTGAGGAGGCGTTGGCGGGAAGCGGCTCGCTCCGCATGGAGCTTCCGGGCGGCGAGAAGGCGATACGCAGCCTCGAACTCACGGTGTCAGGCGTGGACTCCCTGCGGTACGCCCGCCTCATGCGGGGCCTCATCGTGCGGCTCTCGTTCGACGGGACGCAGACGGTGCGGGTTCCGCTGAGCGACCTCGTCGGCTCGGGTATGGGTGCTCCGGCCGTACGCTGCTATTATCTGGAGGCGGACGGCAAGGGAAGGACGCTGCTGCGGTTCGTCATGCCCTACCGCGAGCGGGCGGAGCTTCAGGTGGACAACCTGACCGACATCCCCGCCGCGCTGAAGGTGAGGGCCTGCCTCTCCGACTGGAAGTGGGAGAAGAACACGCTCTACTTCCACGCGGATTGGCGGCAGGAGAACGGCCTGCCCACCAACTGCGGCATCGACTACAACATGGGCACGCTGAACGGACGGGGCGTGTTCAAGGGCGACATGCTCTCGCTCTACAACCACGGCCCCCGATGGTACGGCGAGGGCGACGAGCACCTCTGGATAGACAAGGACACCTTCCCCTCGCACTTCGGCTGCGGGACGGAAGACTACTACAACACGACCTTCGCCCCGATTCACGTCTACTTCAACCCCTACGGAGGAGCGCCGAGGGAGGACGACGAGTCGTCGCACGGCTATAACACCTTCGTCCGCACCCGCAATCTGGACATCGCGCCCTTCCGCGAAAGCCTGCGGTTCGAGTTCGAGCTTATCAGTTGGGACGGGGGCGACGTGGACTACGCCTCCACCCTATTCTGGTACGGCGACCTCTCCACCCGAATGGTGAACCCGTCGGACGACAAGGCAGCCTTGTACGAACTGCCTTAAGCCTAAAGAGAGAGAAAACAAGTAACAAGCGTTTTAATACAAACAAGAAAGAAAATGAAACAATACGTATGGACCATTGGGCTGTGCGCCGTCATGCTCGGAAGCGTGACCGCCTGCCAACAAGAGCGACAAGCGGAAGGCTCGCGGGTGGAACCGCTGAGCAACTCGTGGAGGCTGAACCTGCCGGAACAGCCGCAAGCGGAACTGAACGGGGAAAAGGCCGAAGGCGAACTGCCCGCCCCGACGGAGATAGAAAAGGGATTCGCCATACACTGCAAGGTAAGCCTGCCCGTACCCACGGCCGACAGGCATCTGCTGGAGATACCCGACGTACTGGACGTGTGCCTGAAGCAGCATAACCCGCAAGACCGGAACCGGCAGAACTATCCGGCGTACCGGATGAAGGACGGCTCCGTGCCCGTACTGGAAGCGGGACTGACCCTGAAGTCTCCCGTAGACGGACGGGAGGAGCGGATGACCGTAGGACTGCCGCTGGCGATGCTCGAACAGCCCTTCGGCGAGCACGAGCTGACGCTGAACTTCTCCGGCGCACGATGGACGATGTACGTGGACGGACAGTTGGTGGACAATGACTTCCCCATCGGCTATCCGCTGACGGAAAAGATGAAGAACTGGAAGATTCTCCCCGAGTACGTGTCGCAGGCAAGGCTGTACTACCCGGCCATACAGCCCGAACGCATGGAAGGAAACACGGCGAACGCTCCCCGTCCGCAGATACAGTACTGGACACCCGAGGGGCACAACGCGTGGGTGGGCGACGTGGTCAGCCTCTACCATCAGGGAAGGTATCACCTCTTCTACCTCTACGACCGCAGAGGGCACCAAAGCAAGTTCGGGAAGGGAGGACACTACTTCGAGCACCTGTCGACGACGGACTTCCGCCACTGGACGGAGCACGAGGCCGCCGTACCCATCGAGGAGCAATGGGAGACGTTCGGCACGGGAACGCCCTTCGTATGGAACGACCAACTCTGCATCAGCTACGGCTACCACACCACACGCATCTACCCGTACGAGCAGACGACCCTGCCCGCGATGTACGACTACCTGAAGCGGAACGGGCGGACCGGCTCGTTCGACCGCCACGAGCTTGAGGGGGTAGCCGCCGGCTCGTCCTACTCGGTGAGCGACGACGGCGTGCACTTCCGCAAGACGGGCACGCTGCTCCACCCCTGCGAGAACCCGAGCATCTACGTCGACCCGGAAGGCAAGCTGAAGATGCTGGCCAACTACGGGGCGAGGGGCACGTGGGCGTCCGACTCGGTAGCGGGCGGATGGCGTTGCCTCGACGAGAACTTCCCGCCGGGCGGCGACTGCACCTTCTTCTTCCATTGGGGAGACTACGACTACATCATCGGAGGCTTCACCCGGCTGTGGTCGAAGCGGGCGGCGGCTCCGGACTCCACCTATCAGGACGTGGTGGCTCAAGGGCTTGACTTCTACAACGGCATGAGCGTGCCCACCATAGCGGAGGTCATGGACGGCCGCTTCCTCATGGCGGGATGGCTGTGGCTCAAGGCGTGGGGCGGCCCGTTGGTTATCCACGAGTTGGTACAGATGCCCGACGGACGTGTCGGCACGAAATGGATGGAGGAGCTGATGCCCGTCACCGCCCAATCGGGAACGAAGGTGGCCGACAACGCGGAGTCGGTAGAGAGCCTTCCTTCAAGCTCTTTCCTGCTGACGTTCGACGTAACGCCCGAGACGGCCGACTACCTCGTGAGCCTCAACCTGCTGCCCTCGGCGGACAAGGACTGGCAGGACGCATGCGAGTGGCGGATAGACGGCGGAAAGGCGAGGGCGCAATACGCGAGGGCCGTCCGGGGCGCGTCGGCCGAGCAGCAACGTTCCCTGCGTGAGGGAGGCGCGCCGCAGCAATGCCGTGACTACGCCATAGAGAACTTGATAGACACGGACAAGCCGTTTACGGTGCGCATGGTGGTGAAGTTTACGGATAAGTTCGACGGCACGCTGATAGATACCGAGATAGCCGGAAAGCGCACCATGATTTCCTACCGGGAGAAGCTGAACGTGGAGAAGCTGACGTTCCAGACGGAAAACGCCTCCATAAAGAACATCAAGGTACTGCCTTTAGTAAATTGAAAATTGAAAATTAAAAATTGAGAGATGCTCAATTGAGGGTCGATTAATTGAAAATGAAGAGTTAGGAGCCGCGTACACGGCATTCTTAACTCTTCATTTTTCATTCTCAACTCTCCATTCTCCATTTGACAAGGTTCTCGCCTCTCAGACTGGTAAGCGCTACGGCTCGTGAGAGATAGGGCTACGGCTCATGAGAAATAGCCCTACGCCTCACGAGCCGCAGGGCGGCGTGACAAGCGGGGAGCTAACGGCAAAAAAACAGAGAGTTAAGCGTCATATCAAGAAACGCTTAACTCTCAATTCTTAATTCTCAATTATTCACTTAATAAGCCTTCGTTCTCTAACCTCGCTAAGCGGGCAAGCATCTCCAGACATCCGCCCTCTTGCAGTATTTCCCACGAGCTTTGCGACTTTTCGCCCTTGAAGGAAGAATAATTCAGCAAGTTAGTCTGCTTGTTGCGGCAGGAAGAGAGCCACGCGTGACGCATGGTGTCGGCGAAAGCGTCGACATAAAGCTTCGTGCTTTCGTCCAAGCGATACAGCTCGACGAATCCCCTGAACATCACCGAGGCGAACCAAGCGTGCGTCTCGTTCAATATCGAGATGTTCCGATGAAGCACGTCCGAGTCGTAGGAAGAGAACCACTTGTAATAAGCCGAGCGGGCTATCTCGCGGGCCTCGTCCAGATAAGACTCATCGCCCGTCAAGCGGCGAAGCAGACAAGCCGCGAGCAACGGTTGCCCGGAGTTGTAGCTATACTTGCTCTTCTCTACCTTCATTTCCGGATTGATGTTGTCCCAGAACAGATGGTCGACGGGGTCTTGCATATACTTCAGCAGCCAGTTGTACAGTTCGATGGCGGTATCCAGATAGACCTGTTCGCCCGTAATACGGTAGAGCATGCAGCTCAACACCGCGGTGGGAGCGGTAGAACAAGTGTGCTTGGTGGTAGAGGGCCCATTCATTTCTTTCCAGTGAATGCCTCCGCCGCAAGTGTCGTCGTAGCCGTCCATCAGGTACTCCCACACCATAATCGCCTTGTCGAGGAAGCGCCGCTCCTTCGTCTGTCCGTAAAGCTCGGCCATGTCCAAGCCAATCCACACGTTATCGTCATAGAAACGGTCGTTTCCGTTCTGCGGGTAGACGGCGTAAGCGCTCAGTCCGTTGTCGGTAGTGATGAAGCGGTTGATGCTGTTGAACATGCGGTCGGTCATCTCCGCATACTTCTCCTCGTAGCCTTCCACTCCCACCGAGGCTCCCCGAAGCGCCACGTAAGCGGAAAGGCCCGCTCCTTGTCCCCACACAACCGCGTCGCCGTCCCAATAAGGCCCGGTAGCGTTAGGGTACGAGGAGTTCCAACAGTCACGGGGCGACTTGCCGAAGTACAGGTTCAGCATCGAGGTCATCATCTCGTCGCTCCATTGCAGGAAGAGCTTCTCGTCCTTCTCCAACGGAGTCGCCTCAAGCGTCACCGGCTCGGAGAGTCTTCCGTAGTTGTCCATCGCCACGGCGGATATCTGGTACGGGCCGTAAGCGTCTACCGTTATCGTAGCGGAGACGTCCCGGCTTTCCGACCCGAGCACGCACCTCTCCGTCACGGCGTCGCTCTCGTCTCCGTCTTTCGGCACGCAAGAGATTTTTACGGAAATCGCTTCCGAGGGGGCCGTACAGCTGACAAAAAACTCAAGGGCTCTCAATGTCCTCTCTACCTTCAGGTTCGTGACCGGCGAAACCGTAACGGTCGGTTCGTCCGGGTCTACTATCGGCTCGTCTTTCGGCAAGCCGTCTTCACTGTCGCTACATGCGCATAACGCAAAAGGCGCTACGCAGCACAAAATCATTTGAAACAAGTTTCGTCTTAACGCGTTCATGATAAATTAAATGTCTTTAAAGTTGAATGATTATTATTCCATTATCGTCCACACGGCGACATGCCGTTCCTACTTAATTCCGTCTCCCGGCTCGTCTCTCCGTCTATTTATCGGTCAAGGCCGCCAATCGCAGGCGTTCCATGTAGCCGTCGTTCCCGTTGCGGGCGTCATACCGGCGCGCCAATTCTTCCGCCTGCCTGTAAAAAAGAGCCTTCAGCTCGTCTACCTTATATACTCCGCTCTCCTGATAGAGCGGGAACTCTTCCGGCAAAGACAAGCGGACTTCCGGCCGGGACTCATACTTCAGGGCTTCCACCATGTCGCAGGAGAAACGGAACTTTTTCTGGGCGTTAGTACGCAGGCTCCAATCTATGCACCGCTCGGCGTGCTCCCACCCCCTGTCGGGATTGGTCATCATATAATAGGCGATGAACGGTCCCATATAGAGCACCATGCGCTCGTCCCGCTCTCTGTCGGCCAACCCCTCCTCGGCCCGCCCGCACAGGTCGGCGGCGACATCGGGCATCCCCGCCTTTTGAGTGTAGTAAGCCAGTTTCAGGTAAGCCCGAAGATTGGCTTCATAGCAGGACACCTGCTTGCTTATCAACGGTTGGGCCCGGCTATAGGCTTCGTCAAATTGCCCCGTCTCCAGATAGTAGTCTAGCATGAAGTTCAGCTCGCAAGCCTCGCAGGACTGGTCGTCCACCTTTTCGTCCAGCATCTTGTCGATATACTCCTTCGCCAAGTCATAGCGCCTCGTCCGGATATACTCTACCGACCACTGGTGATAGAACGTCCGCAACGAGTAGCCGTTCCGCAGGATACGGGCCTTATAATCCTCGCCTACCGCCTCTATCCGTTCCAAAGGAACGTCCGGCAGGTCGAACGTAGAGCCCCATATCCATTTATACTTCCACAGCAGGCTGCTCTCGTCAATCAATTCCTTATGCCTTTCATAATCGTCCAGTATCTTGGCGAACACGGCAATCTCCTCCTCGTCAGCCGAGAGAAGGTTCAGTTCCCCAATCAGGTCGAGCCGCAACTCCACGGCCCACTCTACATCCTCATTCTCGTCCGCGATACGAATCGCCTCGCGCAGCAATCCCGCTTTCTCTCTCGGATGCAGATTCGGATTCCTGCCTTGCAACAGCAGTTTCTGTATCTGAAGCGTATATTTCATAATAATCCAATTAATTTAAGAAGTTAATAAAGTCATTCATTTTTGAAGTCATCAGTTCGCTTAAGGCTTGGTTAAACAGATTCATCTCTTCTCCGCTCACCGGATACTTCCCCTGAAACAACGACTGCACATACAGGATGTGCACCACGTGGCGGAACAACTTGTTATCGCCTTGAATCTTAAGCAAAGTCTGCACCATCGGATTGTTGAGATTAAACGTCAACGTGGGCGGCATCCGTTTCTCCCTTCCCACAACGTCAAGCACCCCCGCCAACGGATTGTTAGCCGCCTTAACCGTCGTGTCCTTATCATCGGCCATGAAGATGACCGGCATGTCGGCGGGAGAGAAACGCTTCAGCAGGCACACGCATCCGAACGCGCTCAGCAGCCCGTCCGCCCGCTCCTTGAATGAACAGTGCTCCGGACTGTCCTCCGCGCTTTCAAACCCTTCCAACAGCCGTAAAGCGGAGAATTCCTCTATTTTCATCTCCGGATTCATGCGGGCGCATTTCTTCAGCAACGCTTCGTCAAAGGTATAGGCGGCGTTAATGACCATCCATCCTTGCGTCCTCGTCACACGCCGTACCTTCGCGAAATCTTCCAGACTCCACGTGTAATAGACAACGTCGCCCTGCGAGCAAATATGCTTGAACGAACGCACGCCACAGTTGGTCTCAAAGGGAAGATGCCGCATAAACAGCCTGAACATCTCGTCGTCCTCCGAGGCTATCGCCTTAATATGAAGGTAGTGTATCTCTACAATCCTATTGAACAGCGCCCGGTTCTCCTCCACCAGTCTCCGAAGATAATCCTTTATGGCCGCTCCTATTTCCTTCCGAGCGTCTTTCAGCAGACCATCGTTCACGAGGGACTCACGCGAGGCGGTGGAGTGCAGACCGTCCACGTTGAGCAGGCAACGCACAAAGAAAGCCCATGAGGGAAGCAGGTTGCAGTCGTCCTCGCTAAGCAGCATGCGTTTCAGATAAATCCGATGCGAATTGCGCACGGAAAACTGGGTGCGGAATGGCAGGATATAGAGCACTCCACTCACCCGACCGCTCCCGGTACTCACCCGAAAGGCGTCCAACGAAGACGAGTGGAAGATTTCCGCCCCGCAGTCAAGCAGTTCCTCCCGCGTCGCTTCCGGATTCATCCAAATAGGATTGGGAGTATTCACCAACTCCTCCTCACCTCCATAGTGCAGATAGATAGGATATGGCAGAATCTCTCCGTAACGTATCAGCGTTTTCTTGATGGACTCATATTCGAAGAGATGGGTCCACTCCTTCTTAGGACGCAGAAAGACCCGGGAACCGACAGGCAAGCCGTCCTCCTCTACGGTGGTCAACTCGTAAGTGCCGTTTACCCTGCCCCGCCAACAGACCGGCTTCCCTCCCATAGCCGAACGGCTCTCCACCAGAATCTCGTCCGTCACCACGAAGCAGGAAAGAAGGCCTATGCCGAACTGCCCGATAAAGTCGTCCGCCTCGGGAACGTTCCGCTTCGAGCTTTCGCCTATGACGGTAAGGAAGCGGTAGACTTCCTCCTTCTTCAGTCCCACGCCGTTGTCCTGAAACACTGCGGTCCCGTCGTCAAGCAGGCGTACGTCGACACGCCCCTCGTAATGCCCGTCGATGCCGCGCAGCACCGTGATGGCGTCCACGCAGTTTTGCAAAAGCTCGCGCACGAACGTGCCCGGATCGCTATAGATATGCTCCGAGAGCAAGGAAATCATTCCCTTCAGATTGACCTGAAACAAGTTGTCTTCGTTCATGGCTTCCGGTTTCAAGTCTTTACTTCGTCCGTCTTCCGGTAATCTTCAGGGCCTGCTCGTTTCCGTTCTCGGCGGCCCGTTCAAACCATTTCATCGCCTGTTCCTCGTCCGCTTCCACTCCCATTCCCATCAGGTAAGCGTTACCAAGTTCAAACTGCGCCTTGTCATTGTCACGCTCGGCCGCCTTCCTCAGGTAACCGACTCCGGCTTCCGGATTTGAGGCGCACCCCTCTCCGTAAAGCGTCATCTTGCCCACATAATAAGTGGCCGCGACATTGTCCTGATTCGCCGCGTCGTTAAACCACCGGTAAGCCTCCGTCAGGTTCTTCTTCACGCCCACTTCATTGTAATAGCACAGTCCTACCCGGTACATGGCCACCACACAGTCGGCTTTCGCCGCCAACATATAATACTTAAAGGCTTCCGTCACATTATCCTCCACGCCGATGCCCAACTCGTAGCAAAGGCCCAACCCTTCGTTATACCACTCGCTGTCCGCGGCCCGCTTATAATAGGCGAAGGCTTTCTCCGGTTCCTTCCGCCGGTCATAGTCGTACAGGTAATAGTCTCCCATGCGCAGCATCGCCATCGGCACGCCGTTGGCCACCGCCTTCTCGTACCACTCCACAGCCTTCTTATTGTCCTCCATACAGGGTTGATAGCCGAAAAGATAATAATCGCCCATCTTAAACTGCGCATAGCCGTAATTCCGCTCTGCCGCCCGCCTCATGTAGTCCACCGCGCGGGTAGAATCCTCTTCCACCCCGTTTCCGTTCTCATACATCAGTCCCAAGTCCGTCAGGCAGCGAGGTTCCTCCTGTTCCGCTCCCTGTTCAAGATAAGCTATCGCCCTGTCCAGACTCTCTTCCGTACCTACACCTGTCCGGCAGCAACGAGCCAACGCGTAGACGGCCTCTCCTACTCCTTCGTCGGCAGCCTTCCGATACCACTCGAACGCCTCCTCCGGAGCGGGCTCGCCCGTTATGCCCCTCTCCTTATATAGCCCTATCCTGTACATGGCGTAAGGATAGCCCATGCCGGCGGCCTCGTCCAACAGCTGAAAGGCTTTCTCGAAGTTCTGCTCCACGCCGTCGCCGTTCTCGTACAGAAAGGCCAACTCCACTCTGGCGTAGCAGGAACCCTTCTTGGCCGCCAACTCATAATACGTTTTCGCTCTCTTCAGGTTTCTCTTCACGTGCTGACCCTCGGCCGCATAGAAAGCAAAGCGGCTATACCCTTCAGCGTAACCCAGATTGCCCGCGCGCCTGAACCATTTCAGCGCCTTCGCGTAATCGGGTTCTCCCGACTCGACTCCCGACTCGTACAGGCAGGCGAGACGATAGGCCGCCCGCCCCGACCCGCACTCCGCCGAGCGCTTGAGCAACTGTATCGCCTTGTCCACATCCTTCTCTACCCATTCGCCGTTCAGGTAGACGTCGGACAGCGCGAGGAAACCTTCCTCGTATTTCGCGTCCACGCAACGCTCAAGGCAAGCTATTCCCCGAGCCACGTTCCGATACTCCTCGTTATACAAGTAAATCAGCGCGAGCTCGAAAGCGCTGTACGCCTCGCCATAGAGCATTCCCTTCTCCAGCCACGCTATGGCCTTCGGAATGTCCAGCCACTCCGGTTCCTGATAATAATAGCCCAAGAAGTTGGCCGCCGACCATTCTCCGAAGCGGAAAGCCTTCTCCCACATCTCGAAGGCCAGTTCCTTCGGCTTGCCAAGCTCGGGATAGCGGAAGTAAAGCGTGCCCAGATTCTTTCCCCACCGCGAGCTCGGCTGTAGCTCCCGCGCCTTCTCGTAGCAATCGGCCTCTTCCCGCACGAAGCCTTCCTCGCGGTCCAACGCGTCGCCCATAGCGATGTATACTTGAGCGCGCATGCGCAGCTCCCGCTCGCCGCTCGCCGGAATATCGGCCAGTAGCTCCCGCCTCATCCGCAAGGCCTCCTCCTTATTACCCTCGAACTCCGCTATGTACGAACGATTGAGCTTTCCCCACCAGACGGCCTCGGGCGAAGAGAGGGCGGCGAAGCGGCGCTCGCTCTCCTTCACGTCGCGCTCGCAATAGAGGCCCAGATAGAGCCAATAGGGTATGACGGACTGCGCTATGGCGTGTCCCATCTCGGCCGCCTTCTGATAATAGGGAAACAGGTAGCTTTCGTCCCGCTTTCCGTAGCGGGCGTTGGCATACTGGGCGGCCTTCTCCGCCCAACCCGCGCCGTCGAACTCGGCCACGCGGTCGCACAGGGTCATGACCTTTTCCCACCAGAACTCGTACTCCTCGTCGTTAAGGTCTACCTCCACGTTACAGTCGTACGAAGAGAAAATCAGCTCGAAGAAGCGGGCCGTCAGCTCACGGTCAGCGCCCGTGTCGAGCGCGTACTCGCAGACGGCGAAAGCTTCCCACCAATTGTCAGCGCTTAGCAAAGTCGTTGAGTTATACAAAGGGAACCACTCGGCCGCGGGCTTCCCTGACTGTCTTATCCGTCGGGATAGTTCTTTGAACTTTTCTTGTAAGTTTTCCATTGATTAAAGTATGCTTTTAAGTAGTAATAGTATGCGAAATATGGCTAAATCTTCAGCAGCGCGCGCAGCCGGCTCACGGCTTCGCCTATCTGCCGGGCGTCGTCCAGCTCGTCGGCGTTGAACGTATAGACGGCCCGCGAATAGAAGGGAAGCCTCTTCTCCAACGCCCGCTCGATAAACTCCTTCAGCTCGCCGTCTTCCTTATCCCGAAGGATGGGGCGCTTCCGCTTGGCCACGCGCAAGCGGCGGAACAGCACGTCCGTACTGACCTCCAGAAAGACGGTGTCGCCCGAGCGGTTCATAAACTCCATATTATCGAAGAAGCAGGGAGTGCCTCCACCGGTGGAGACTATCACATTCTCAAAGGCGGCCACCTCGTGGAGCATCTTCCGCTCCAGCTCGCGGAAGCCGTCCTCACCGCGCTCGGCGAACAGCTCGCTCACGGTCTTGCGGAACCGCTCCTCGATATACCAGTCGAGGTCGACGAACGACAAGCTCATCTCGCGGGCGAGCGCCTTGCCCAAAGTCGTCTTTCCGGCTCCCATGTAGCCGGTCAGGAATACACGAACCATAATTTTTCTCGTTTTGTTTACAAAATTAGTCCTTTAAAGGAAAAAACCGCATAAAAACGGCATTATTTTTATACAAGGGAAAGGCCGAAGGGCAATAAACCCGAAAGGCTTCCCTATCTTCGCGCAAAAAGTTACAAGAAAAGGCAGTGGAAAATGGAAATAAGAACGTACCGGACGGAAGACATCGAGGAGATAGCGGCGCTGTTTTACGAGACCGTACACAGCGTCAACGCAAGGGACTACGCCCCTGAGCAACTGGACGCGTGGGCCGCGGGGAGCATAGACACCGCGCGATGGGACAGCGAGCTGCGCTCACGCCACGCTCTCGTGGCCACCGAGGAGGGACAGGTTGTGGGGTTCGGCGGCATGGACGAAAACGGGCATCTAGACCGGCTGTACGTGCACAAGGAGTTTCAGGGAAGGGGCGTGGCGACCGCCATCTGCGACAGGCTCGAAAGCGGGACGCGGGCGGAGCGCATTACCGTCCACGCCTCCATCACGGCAAGGCCTTTCTTCGAGAAGCGAGGCTACCGGACGGTGAGGGAGCAGCGGGTAGAGCGCCGGGGAGTATTCCTCACGAACTACGTCATGGAGAAACGGCAGCGCCCCTCCCGAGAGCCTTCCACAACACATAAACGACCGGCCATGAACTTAGAGACGGAAAGACTGACGCTGCGCCCGTGGAGAGACTCGGACGCGGAAGAGCTATACAAGTACGCGAGAGACGGGCGGGTAGGCCTCGCGGCGGGATGGCCCGCCCACCAGAGCGTGGAGGAGAGCCGGGAAATCATCCGGACGGTATTCGCACAGAAAGGAGTATTCGCCGTGACCCTGAAAGGGGACGGCAAAGCCATCGGCTGCGTCGGGCTGACCACCGGAGCGAGAAGCAACTACCCGATAGGCGAGAACGAGGGAGAGCTGTCCTACTGGATTGGCGTGCCGTTCTGGGGAAAGGGGCTTATCACCGAAGCCGCGAGAGAGGTGATACGCTACGGCTTCGAGGAGCTGAACCTGACGGCCTTATGGTGCGGGCACTTCGACGGCAACGAGAGGTCGAGACGGGTGCAGGAGAAATGCGGCTTCCGCCATCAACGCACCGAGAAAGACCGGTTCTGCGAACTGATTAACGCCGTCCGCACCGAGCACATCAGCCGGCTGACGCAAGCGGAGTGGGCCGAGGCGAAGAAAAGATAAGGAACACGAAGACAGGCGAGGACAAACCGCGACGAAACCGGAGCGGCTCCCCAAAGCGCGAGAGGCCACTCCCCGGCCATGAGGGAAAGCCCCACGGCTCGCGAGAGAACGCCCTACGGCTCGCGAGAAACAGCCCTTTCCCACACGAGCCGTCGCCCTATCCAACATGCCATCTCTCCCGCCGGCGTGACGGGCGGGTAAACAGACGCTTTCAAGCCTAGAAAGCTGCATTTTCACACGCATTTCCGCCCACCACGGAGGCTAAAAAGGCTGTTTTCGTCACGACGGATTCGGGGCGAAATCTTAAAAACAGCACATTTTGCTTCAGAACAAGAAATGAGAATAATAAAAAAGAATGTAACTTTGTACAATCGGAATTATTTGAATATGCAAACGCATTAACGATGAGAAAAAACAATAAAAAAAACTATCGTATAAATACAGTTGCGCAAGCGAAATGTGCCGCATTAGCCTATCTGAAACTTATCAATTTAGAAAAAGTCGTCGGCTTCGGATTGCCTGAAATCGATGACAGATTCGATATTTGGAGAGTTCCCTTATTGGCTGCGGACAAGAATAAGATTGGCGAAATTGTACTTAATGCGATAACGGCCATAGTTGACGAGTCCAAAAGTACCGACAGCAAACTATTAGAAGACCGACTATTAGGTAGAACAGCCCACGTATCCTCCCAGAAAAGGAACAAGGACATCCCGAAAATCTCAATGCTAGGGAATATCATTGCGCTTGGCGACTCCGAAGTCTTACTGAAAGATACTCCAAATGAGTCCATAGACTTAGTTTTTACCTCGCCTCCATACTATAACGCAAAGCCCGAATACGCTGAATACCTCTCTTATCAGGACTATTTGCATAAAATGCAAAGAATTATTCACGAATGCGGTCGCGTCTTAAACGAAGGACGCTTTTTCGTGCTTAACGTCTCACCGGTCCTTCAGAGAAGAGCCTCACGAAGTGAGGCGTCTAAAAGAATCGCCGTACCTTTCGATTTTCACCGGATTTTCATTGAAGAAGGATTCGAGTTTATCGACGATATTATCTGGGTAAAGCCCGAAGGAGCGGGATGGGCCACGGGAAGAGGAAGAAGGTTCGCCGCAGACAGACATCCCCTACAATATAAGCCAGTTCCCGTTACCGAATATGTTTTAGTTTATCGAAAAAAGACCGACAAGCTCATTGACTGGCTCATCAGAAAGCATCCTGACCAAAAAGCGGTCAGCGAATCGAGAATAGGAGACGGATATGAAGTAACAAACATCTGGAAGATAACCCCTGCGCACAGCAAGAAACATCCCGCCGTCTTCCCTCTTGAATTAGCGGAAAAAGTCATAGCGTACTATTCGTTCAAGAAAGATGTCATTTTAGATCCATTTGCCGGGACGGGAACGACCGGAATAGCCGCAAACAAGCTAGGAAGAAAATTTGTCTTGTACGAAAGGGATCCGTCATACATTGAACTGATGAAATCGACTCTCGGCAGCCTGCATGATTTGCAGATTGACTGGAAGAACATAGAGAATAAACCCTTAAACCTATTCAATAATGGAATTTTCTGATTTTATACCCAAAGAGGGATTGAACTTAGTGCAGTATAGCAAAGATAAAGTTATAGACAGAGTGGGACTAGAGGTTATCCGCAATGTAGTCGCATCCGTATTAACCGGGAACAATGTGAGAAACCTAACAGAAGGATTAACTCAGCGAAGAGTTCTTCTACTGTCTTCTTCGCTGATAATGACCTATCTGAAAGCAATGTCACAATACGGTAATTGCGATCAGCTAACTGATGTCATCAGGGCTAATCTTAAGAAAAAACTCACAAAAGAAGAACGGATATATTTACTATGGTTCTTGGGCATAACTGGGAAAAGCATTCAAAATGTCATTAGAGACGACGAAGGATTTGACGCTTATTTCAAATCATTTGACGAGAACTTGTCGGAGATAGCAGAAGAAGTAAAAAGCACTTATGGAGACATAACATTAAACGTCACTTCCGACAGCGGACAATATTTCATGCGATGGCCCAACCAGATAAGATGTTTATTGGCTGTAGGAGCGCAAACGCTCACTACAAGAGGCTCTGAAAAATCCCTATATGGAAAGATGTTCGAGAAGTTCGTAATGGGCTCAGTCCTTACCTTACCCGGCTTCCGCTATATCGACATAAACGACACGTCATCGTCAGAAAAGGTCTTTTGGCTATCGGAAAGAGAAGACAAACGGGAAGCGGATGCGACCGTATTGATAAAGCCCGGCGTAGGCATACGGTTCGACATTGGATTTATAGGTAAAGGAAATACTGAAATTAGTTTAGATAAGGTCAGCCGATTTGAAAGATTCATGGAAAGGGGTGGAGTGAAAAGCTACACGTCTACAATCATTCTTGTAGATACAATAGGCGATAACAGCCGAATTGTAGAAATGGCCAAAAATATCGACGGACATATTCTACAAATGAGCGCAACCTACTGGGTATATGAACTATCGCAGATTCTGAAAGAGACTTGCGGTTACAAATCTCCAATAGCAACCATGCGAAAAGAAGACACGTTAGACTATATCCGCCAACAAATGAAACAAGTGGATATTTCCGTCTTTCAACAGAAAGTCCCGACATCGATAAGAAATCCTCGACAAAAGGGTAAAAGATAAACCAATAGACCCATACGCAATTTCTGATTCAACCCAAAAAGCAAGCCGCCCGGCCCGGACATCCGGAACCGGAGCGGCTTCGTTCACTCTAAACACGCTCTTTCCGATAAAGCGGCGTTCCGTTGCCGGAACGGAAGGGGCTTATTGCTCCACGACGTTCACCGCAATCTCTTTCTCTACGCGCACGCCGTTGGAAACGACGCTGACGGTGCAGGTCTCGTTGCCCGCCACGCTGCCCGCCGTCACGGTCAGCACGCCGTCCGCTACCGCGGCTTCCCGCAACAGACCGTTGTCGGCGAAAGTCGCCTCTACCCGCATGGAGGCGTAGGTATTGTCGTAGTCCACAATCTTCTCGCTCAGGTCGATTTTCTTCGTCTCTCCGGGAGTCAACATAATCTGGTTGAGCAGGATTTGCGGCTTGTTGGCATCCTCGAAGAAAGGCATGGCGGGGAACCAGAAATACTTCCCGTTCCAGTCCTCGGCGTTGCCGCCCCAACTCGCCGCCGAGCCGTCGTCGCCCAGTACCTCGAAGTGGGTAATCTCTCCGCCGTCCGCGTCCAGCTTATAAATCCAATTGTAGGCTCCCGCGTTTCCCCATCCGTTATGCTTCACCGTGAGAATCAGCTCGTCCGAATAAGGGTCTACACGCAACCCCGCCCCGTAGAAGGCCAGTTGCGTACCGTAATCGCTCAGCCCAAGCTCGTATATGCTGGACATACTCCCCGTCTCGATGTCGTACTTGAACACGGTTCTCGCTCCTCCGAACATGGAGCCGCCCGCCGCCCAGTAAATCACGTTCTGCCGCGTACTGGCGCAAAGGCTTCCCGCGTTCCATGCTCCCCACGAACTGGCGATGGCGGCGTTGTCGGCGTAAGCCACCGTCTCCCGCTCCATCGTCTTGGGGTCTATCCTGACCAAGCCGTCGGCCGAGGCCACCCAGACGTTGCCGTCCTTGCTGACGGTCAGCGTGTAGTAAGTGCCCTCGATAGTCTCCGACAGGGTGTCGGTCTCGGGGTCTATCACGTAAAGGCCGTTGCTTTGCGACACGGCGAACACCTTCCCTCCGGCGAGGCACATGTTCCCAATCTGCCCCGACACGCCCTCTATAAGCGCGCCCAGTTGGAGGTTGGCGATGTCGAAGGTCACGATTCCGCCGTTCAGACTCACGTAGCCCTTCGTGTCGGTGACGCCCAAGAAAGCGCGTCCGTCTCCGCCCAACTCGGTGAACACGGCCTTGCGCTGCATCGTCTCCGCATCGGCCACCACCAAGCGGTTGCCTTGCTTAGATACAATGTAGGCGTTGTCTCCCCATATCGTGGCAAACTGCGAGGTTACGCCCAACTCCTCGCCGTCATTCGCCGCGCGGTAGATTCGATAGCTGATGCCGTACGAGTCGCCGTCCACCTTGAAATGGTTCACCGTACCGTTAGAGTGTCCAAACCAGTCCTCGTTCACCACGTAAAATCCCGAAGGCTCTACGGGAGCCGCGGGGTCTGAATCCGGGATAACCTGTACTTGATTGCCGTTATCGCCATCGTCAGTAAAGTCGTCGTCATCGCTACAAGCCGCGGTGCAAAAACAAAGGCTGAACGCTATCGCGCTCCAAAAGCCATACATAAACTTTCTATTCATATCGTCAGTATTTATATTGAAGTTTTAAAAAAAGGAATTATCGTGTCACTCTCTCGTGGGAATCTCCTCTCCCAAGACGTGCAGGTCCTCCACGCCCGTTATCTCCGTAGAGCACTCGCCTACCCATCCGTTCTCTTGGTTCACCCCGCAGTAAATCTTGATGAAGTCCACGCCCGGAAGATGCACCTTCTGTCCTTTGGAGTTGACGGCCCAGTCGATGTCGATGGCGGCCTCGTCGCCCGTATTCACCTCATTGTCGGCGTATCCGTAGCGAAACTTGTAGAGCACGTAGTAATTGCCCTGCCCGCTCTCGTCGATGCCGTTCTGCGGCAGGCGGGTTCCGGTAAAGGTCAGCGCGTCGCCCTCGTACCACTGGGGGAAGTAGGACTGGCGGTGGAAGGAGTTCTTCGCCTTATAGCCGCTGTTGCCCTGATTGTCCTCCCAACGGATGTACTCGTCCGCCGCGCCCTCCGGCTCAGTCTCCGGCCGATAATAGGTAATCCGGTAGTCGCGGTAGAGATTCACGTCGTTGCCCGCGGCTACGGCCATGTCATACCACGGCTCTGCGGTAGGGTCTTCGTGCGCGCTTCCCGCTATCTCGTACCACTCGTTGTCGTTCGGCATCCCGTCGCCGTTAGCGTCAAAGGCCACCATGATGACTCCCGGCTCGCAGCTTCCCCCCTCCGGAGCGTTCTCGTTCGGGTTGGCCGCCGAGTAGAAGGCGTTAGCCAGTACCCGGAAGTCCCGCAAGCCTTCCCGGTTCTCTATCGTGTGGTCGAACCCCACTACCACATAGCCGCCGAATCCGCCGAGCGAAATCATTCCCCGGTTGTTGTTGCCTATGGCGCTAAGCACTTTCTGGTTCATCGTCTCCCGCGTGTCGCCTTCCGTATAGGCGGGAAGCTGGTTGGTAAACTGCCCTACGGCCGGCATGAAGTCGAACACCTGAGTGATGTAGGCGGTCGCCCCCTCGTCGGGAGGAGCGACCTCGCCTCCGTACGACACGCTGACGGTAAACGGATAGGTATAGCTTACGCTTCCCATAGTCGCCGTAAGCGTCAGCTCATACGTCCCCGCCTCGGGGAACATGTATTCCAAGTCTTTAGAGGCGGAAACTTCCTCCCCGTCCAACGTCCAGCGGTAGGCCACGCCCTCGTTGTAGGCGCTTTCCACCGTAACCCTGAACAGTTGGTCTACCTGAGCGGTAAACCCGCCTTCGGGCTCGTTCACTTGGATGTCCTCTTTCAGGAACTGTTCCTCTTCCGCAGGACCGTCGTCTTCACTGCAAGCGACGAATCCGCACACCGCAGACAGGCAGACGGCAAACATCGCGCACAGTCTCGCCCTTAGTTTAAATTGCTGTTTCATTACAATAATATTTAATGATTAAATGGTTATTAGAAAAAACGCTATCATTCCTGTTTGGCGACGACAAACGCACGGCCATAACGCCTTACGCCCGAAACGCCTTATTATCAACGTCTTGCTATCCACCCGAGAAATAGCCCCATTTCTCGCGAGCCGCCGCCCTGTCTGTCGTGAGCCGCAGGGCTGTCCATCACGAGCCGCAGGGCGAGCTGACAAGCGGCTTAATAGAACGCCTTAGTCGTGAACGCGAAGTGCGCCGGGATGTCTCCCGCGCGAACCCTCCACTTCATCCGCCCTTCGGGACTGAAGCAGTAGAGGTATCCGGGCGTGACGTAATCGCCCGCGTCGGTCACGAATATCTCCCGGGTATCCGGATTGACGGCCACACCGTAGGGAATCTTAATCTGCGAGTCCGTCCCGTCGGTAATGAAGTTGCGCGAGACAATCTCTTGCTTGGCCACGTCGTACAGCGCATAGCTGACGGTGTTGCTCTCCGTGACGTAACTCCACTCCACACTGGTCATGTAGAGCGAGTCACCGCAGAGGCACATCTCACTGGCCGCCAGTCCGAGGCTGCCCGTCACCCCGTTCGTCCGGCTGTCTACGACAAACACGTCGGAGCCCGTACCGTAGTAGTCGCCCCTTGAACTGACGTAGATGCGCCCGAAGCGGTCTATCTCCATCCGGTGAAGGTTGATGGCCACGTCTATCGTGTCCACTACCTGAAACGTCTCCAAGTCGATGACGGAGACGGTGCGGTCGTAGTTGGGGAAACGGTATCCGCCCGAGTTGGCCACGTAGAGCCTTCCGTCCGTCACCACCATCTCCTCGGGCTGATAGCCCACGACCACCTCCCGGGTAACCTCAAGGCTGAGCGTGTCTATCTCGACCACCTTGCCGGGGCGGGCGTTCGGGTCTATCTGCACCGGGCCGGCGTAGGAGCTGACGTAAGCCTTGCCGCCGTGAAAGGTGATGTAGCGGCAGTTGGTCACGTCCACGCTGCCGAGGTGCTGCGCCGTCCGCACGTCCATCACCTCCACGAAATGGGAGCAGTTGACGACGGCGTACAGCTTCTCGCCGTAGATTCCGATGTCGTTCCCCACGTCACCCAACTCCTTCACCACTCCGGGATTGCGTTCGGCGTAGATGTTTCGGCTATACACGCCCGTAGCGTAGTCGAAGTAGTCCAGCGTGCACTTGTTGCTCCCCATATTGCCCTCGTTGAGCAGGAAAAAGCCTTTGACGCTCTCCTCCGCTCCGCCGGAGCCGTCCTCTTGGGGAGGGGCCACCGTTTCCTCTTCGGAGGTAACCAGCGGCAACTCTCCCCGGCACCCTCCCGCCATCAGGCAAAGGGCGAGAAGCGCCGCTCCGATTGCTTGTCTGTCCATACCCATCGCGCCCTACGCTAATCTACGCTATAAAGCGCTTGGGTGGTGAAAGCCATGTGCGCCGGGACATTGCCCGCGCGAACCTTCCATTGCAGCTTTCCTTCAGGGCTGAAGCGGTAGAGGTATCCGGGCGTGACGTAATCGCCCGCGTCGGTCACGAATATCTCCCGGGTGTCCGGATTGACGGCCACGCCGTAGGGCATCGTGATTTGGCTCTCCGTACCGTCCGTTATAAAGCAGTCCGACACGACCTCTCGCTTCTGCACGTCGTACAGCGTGTAAGCCACCGTATTGCCGCCCGTCACGTAGCTCCATTCCGTGCTCGTGATGTAGAGCGAGTCACCGCACAGACACATCTCGTTGGCCGCCACCCCGAGGCTGCCCGTCACTTGGTCCGTCTGGCTGTCTATGACGAACACGTCGGACTTTATATCGTAATAGTTGCCCTGCGAGCTGACGTAGATGCGTCCGAAGCGGTCTATCTCCATGCGTTGCAGGTTGATGGCCACGTCTATCGTATTGGTTACCTGAAACGTCTCCAAGTCGATGACGGACACGGTATGGTCGTAGTCGGGATAAAGATAGCCTCCCGAATTGGCCACGTAGAGCTTTCCGTCCGTCACCACCATCTCCTCGGGCTGATAGCCTACCACCGCCTCGCGGGTAATCTCAAGGCTGAGCGTGTCTATCTCGACCACCTTGCCGAGCGCGACGTTCGACCCGGTCTGAATGGGTCCGGCGTAGGAACTGACGTAGGCCTTTCCGCCGTGAAAGATGACGTAGCGGCCGTTCGTCACGTCCACGCTGCCGAGATGCTGCGCCGTCCGCGCGTCCATCACTTCCACAAGGTTCGAGCTGTTGAGCACGGCGTACAGCTTCTCCCCGTAAACGCCGATGTCGCTTCCCACATCGCCCAGTTCCATCGCCACTCCGGGATTGCGCTCGGCGAAGATGTTGCGGCTATACACGCCCGTGGCGTAATCGAAGTAGTCCAGCGTACAGCTGTTGCTGCCCATATTTCCCTCGTTGAGCAGGAAAAGGCCCTTTACCGTGTTTTCTTCTTGGGGGGGAGCTACCGTCTCTTCCTCGGAGGAGGTCACTTGCTCTTCTTCGCGGCATCCTCCCGCCACGCAGCAGAGCGCGACGAGAAGCGTTCCGACCATCATTCGCCTGTTTATTCTTACTGTCTTCATACCCTGTATAAATTATTAATGTGTTAAAATGAATATTGCGCTATAAACTTAAAGTTGATTCCCGGCATGGGATAGCAGGCCACCACCTCGTACTGCTGATTGAAGAGGTTATTTACCTCTAGCGTCAGCTTCAGGTCGCCTTTGCCCAAGCGTCGCGACTTGGCTATGGAGAAGTCGCTCGTGTACCACGGCAACTGATAGTTGACCGGCAGATTGGCCTGCGACGAATACCGCTCGCCCGTATAGATGAAACTCCAGTTGGCTTCCCACGAGCGATAGGAGGCGTTCAGCACGGCCGAGCCGCTGTGCCACGGGATGTAGGGTATCTGCCCCCCGTAGAACTCGTCGGCGGGGTCGGTAAAGTCCTGCGCCTTCTGATAGGTGTAGGTCGCCCTCGCCATGAGCAGCCAGTCTTCGCCCCATTGGAACTCCGACTGTAGGGCCACGTCAACGCCCCGTATCTCCACCTTCCCCAGATTGACCATCGTCCAGCGGAAGAAGTTGGAGGTGGGGGTGGCGATAATCTTGTCCTCCACCTCGTTATAGTACACGTCGGCCTGCGCCTCCAACCGCCGGAACCACGAGCCCGGGAAGGTCTTGGCGTAGGTGACTCCCACGTCGTACTGATTGGTGTATTCCGGACGCAGGTTGGTGTTGCCTATAAAGGTATAGTAGAGGTCGTTCAGCGTAGGCATACGGAAGACGCGCTTGTAGAAGGCGCGGAAGTTGAGGTCTATCGCCTCGAAGGGGCGGTAGGAGGCCACGACGGTAGGCGTCCACTCCATCTTGTTCGAGGCCGAGGCGGTGTCGGAGGCCACATGGTCGTGGACGAACGTACCGAGCAGGCTGGCCTGAAGCTTGACGCGGTCGAAGTCGAACGAGGTGGCCACGGCCATCAGCGCGGTGTGCCGCCGGGGATAGACGAAGTCGGTCAGGTCGGCGTTCAGCAGGTTGAACTGATAGTCCGTCGAGAGACAGATGTCCCAGAAGGGAAGGACGGACAGCTTGTTGGCCGCCGAGAGGTAGACCTCGTGCTGATAATAGCGGTTGTTGGTGTACATCAGCGACTCGTCCTTGTTGGGGTCGGCCAGATAGTGCAGGTAGTCGTAGGCGTACTTGGCGTTAATCAGCAGGCTGTACGCCGGCGAGAAGTCTTTCTTGAACGAGCCTTGCGCGAAGGTGCTCGTGTCCCACTGCCGGTCCTCGTGCGAGAACTTATTGCGCACCACGGCCCCCGGATATCCCCTCTCCGAGCGGTAGAGGTATCCCTTCGCCCGCCAGTATCCGCCGCTTACCTTCCCGAAGAGTCCGCCCTCCACCCGCAGGGCGTTCACGTCGCCGTTGCGCCTCACGGCCGTGGTGTCGTATCCGTCCCGCACGCGGTAGCGGAACTTGTACCGCCCCGTGGTGTACATATACTCCGCGCTGAGCGAGCCGTCCATCCGGTCCGTCAGCTTCTGCTCCCAAAGCACGGAGGGGTTGACCACCCCGAACGAGCCGGTCTTGAAGGTGGCCTTCAGGTGACGAGTCTCGCCCTCGCCGAAGCGGGGGGCGCGGCTTTGTAGGTAGACGCTTCCGGCCGAGCCGAAATCTTTGGCGGGCTGGAATACGGCGCTCTTCTGCCCGTTGTAGAGGGTGACGGACTCCATGTTGTCGAGCGAGAAGCGCCCCAAGTCTATCTGCCCGTTCTGGGCGTTCCCCAACTCTATGCCGTCGTAGAACACGCCCACGTGGTTCGTGCCCATGCTCCGTATGTTGACGGTCTTCAGGCCGCCTATGCCCCCGTAGTCCTTTATCTGGATGCCGGAGAAGTAGCGCAGCGCGTCGGCCACGCTGTGCGAGCCGAGCCGCCGCAGCTGCTCGCCGGAGAGTCGCTGTACGGGGATGACCTCCTTGCGCAGGGTATTGGCCGTGACCGTCACCTCGTCTAACCTTTGCAGGCTGTCGAGCCTACCCTGAGCCGACACGGACGGAGCGAGTCCGTACAGGAAGGCGAAGGCGGCCGCGACAGCTCGATAAGCGTGTCTCAGCATCATGCCTAAATCTTAATTCGTTATCGTTATTAAAAAAACGTGTCGTGATGCCCCCAACCTCGGGGGGAACCGCGCGCATGAATGATGGCAGGTCTTCTGACTGACTCCCTTTCCGGAACCTTCCCGATAAGACTTTATCAGTGGTACGAGCATTCTCCGAAAAGTTGAACGTGGAGCTTCACAGCAGCGGGACTGTCCGGGACTTTCACCCGATTCCCTTTTAATCCGTTCCGCCCGGACGGGCGGCGCGGAACCAATTCGTCCGCAAAGTTACGCGAAATTTTCCGTAAATAGAGAATTATCCAAATGAAAATTGAGCATGGAGAGTCAGGAAGCGAGGATTAGGGATTCCGCCGCGCGGGAATCCTTCATTTGAGGGCTCGCCCTACGGCTCGTGAGGGACAGGGCGACTTCTCGCGAGAAACAGCCCTTTCCCTCACCTCCCGAAGCGCTTGCCGACACGCCGTCGAGTTTTTTTCGCTCAGCCGTACGGCCATTCGGGAATTTATCCTACCTTCGCGGAGCTAACAGGAAAAAACAGCAATGACGTTATGGAACATCAACTGACCATCTACAATACGCTGAGCCGGAAGAAGGAGACCTTCATTCCGCTGCACGCCCCGCACGTGGGGATGTACGTGTGCGGGCCGACGGTGTACGGCGACGCTCACCTCGGACACGCCCGCCCGGCCATCACGTTCGACGTGCTCTTCCGCTACCTGACCCACCTCGGGTATAAGGTGCGCTACGTGCGCAACATCACCGACGTGGGCCACCTTGAGCACGACGCCGACGAGGGCGAGGACAAGATAGCCAAGAAGGCCCGCCTTGAGAAACTGGAGCCGATGGAGGTGGCGCAATATTACGAGAACCGCTACCACAAGGCGATGGAGGCGCTCAACGTGCTGCCGCCGAGCATAGAGCCACTGGCCTCGGGACACATCATCGAGCAGATTGAACTGGTAAAGAAGATACTCGACGCGGGATACGCCTACGTCAGCGAAGGCTCCGTCTACTTCGACGTGGCCAAGTACAACAAGGACCATCACTACGGCAAGCTCTCCGGACGCAATCTGGACGACGTGCTGAACACCACCCGCGAGCTTGACGGACAGCAGGAGAAACGGAACCCCGCCGACTTCGCCCTATGGAAAAAGGCGCAGCCGGAGCACATCATGCGGTGGCCGTCGCCGTGGAGCGAGGGATTCCCCGGATGGCACGCCGAGTGTACGGCTATGGGACGCAAGTATCTCGGCCGGCAGTTCGACATACACGGCGGGGGGATGGACCTCATCTTCCCGCACCACGAGTGCGAGATAGCGCAGTCCGTAGCCTCGCAGGGCGAGGACATGGTGCGCTACTGGATGCACAACAACATGATAACCATCAACGGGACGAAGATGGGCAAGTCACTGGGCAACTTCATCACGCTGGACGAGTTCTTCAACGGGACGCACCGCCTGCTGACGCAAGCCTACACGCCCATGACGATACGCTTCTTCATCCTGCAGGCGCACTACCGCAGCACGGTGGACTTCAGCAACGAGGCGCTGCAAGCCTCCGAGAAGGGGTTGGCCCGACTGATGGAAGCGGTGGAGAACCTCGGCAAGGTCGCTCCGGCTCCCGCCACGCGGGGCATTGACGTGAAGGAGCTGAGGGAGAAGTGCTACGAGGCCATGAACGACGACATGAACACGCCGGTCGTTATCGCGCTGCTGTTCGAGGCGGCCCACGCCGTCAACAACGTCATCGCCGGACACGCCTCCATCTCCGCCGACGACCTCGCCCACCTGAAGGAAACCTTCCGCCTCTTCTGCTTCGACATCATGGGGCTGAAGGAGGAACGGGGAGCATCGGACGCGCGGGAGGCCGCCTACGGCAAGGTAGTGGACATGCTGCTGCGCCAACGCATGAAGGCGAAGGCCAACAAGGACTGGGCCACCTCCGACGAAATCAGGGACACGCTGTCCGCCCTCGGATTCGAGGTGAAGGACACGAAGGACGGCTTCGAGTGGAAGCTGAACAAGTAGGCCGTCCCCCACATCAACTCAGGACATTATTGTCAATCAATTTGGATACTTAATGAAGAAGGGGCGTCTCCATCACGGAGACAGCCCCTTCTCAATTTATAAACC
This sequence comes from uncultured Bacteroides sp., assembly GCA_949285075.1. GTDB lineage: Bacteria > Bacteroidota > Bacteroidia > Bacteroidales > Bacteroidaceae > Bacteroides. Next base: position 26,780 of record CASDXF010000035.1, read on the forward strand.
TTAAAAAAGAATAGCTGTCAGTCGTTCAACACGAACCGCTCGATGGCCTCGGCCACGCCGTCCTCCTCGTTGGTCAGCGTCACGTAGTCGGCCGCCTGCTTCACGGGTTCCTGCGCGTTGCCCATCGCCACGCCCAGTCCGGCGAGCTTGATGAGCGTCAGGTCGTTGAAGCCGTCGCCTATGGCCATCACCTCCTCACGGGGCACGCCGACATGCTCCAACAGCACGCTCATCGACAGAGCCTTATCGATGCCGAACGGAACGAGCTCAAGGAAATAAGGCTCGGAGCGGAAGGCGTTAATCCTGCCTTGCAGCAACAGGCGCAGCTCGGCCTCTATGGGAATCAGCTTTTCCGGCTCGCCCACAATCAGGCACTTGGGCAGGGGCAGGATAACGTCGGTCAGGAAGTCATTGGTCTCTCTCACCGTCATCTTGTTGAGAAAGGCCGCTTTCTGGACGTAAGGGTCGCGCGAGTTCTCGGTCACTATCTCCGGCCCGTTGTAAGTCAGTATAGTCATGCCGTGCGCACGGGCCCGCTCGTAGAGCGCGGGAATCACCTCGTCGGGCAAGACCTTATCGTAAATCATCTCCTTCGTTTCCCAATTAATAATCGCGGCTCCGTTGTACGAAAGAACAAAGCCGCCGTACTTGTCCATGAGCAGTTCGTCGGCCAGCGGAGCGACTCCATAAGTAGGCCGTCCGGAGGCCAGTACCACGCGCGCCCCCCGCTGTTGGGCGGCGATTAGCACTTCCCGGTTGCGCGGGGTAATTTCCTTCTGAGGGTTGGTCAGTGTGCCGTCAAGATCGAGCACGATAAGTCTATACTTCATAAATCAAGCAGTTTAGGTCACAAAGATAACATTTTATCTGAAAGAATTGGTTTAATTATTGACTTTTTTCCACAACACGCCCCGTTTTGTACCGTAGAGTAAAGATTACCGGCATATTCGCCTACGGCTAAGGAGCACTTGAACCGTGAGGGAAAGGGCCACTTCTCGCGAGGCGAAGGGCTGCGGCTCACGAGAAACAGCCCCATTCCACATGAAGGGCAGCCCTTTCCCACAACCGTATGGCTCCCGGCGTCCGGGTCCCGGGTCCAAGCGGCGTTTCCGGGCGGCGGGAAACGGTCGCGCGGGCCATGCGCGAAGGCGCATGACGCGTCCGTCAGCGTTTCACGAAATAAAAAAGCGGGAGCCCGGCACGTGTCGCCGGACTCCCGCTTTTAGTTCGCAAGGCGTTATCCCAACAGCTCCACCCACTCGTCGTAGCTCAACGCGGGCACGTCGTCGTTGACGAGCGTGTCGGCCAACAGCCGCTTGTCCTCCTGCAACGAGCGGATTTTCTCCTCGATGCTGTCGCGGGTAATGAATCGGTAGGCGATGACCCGCTTCTGCTGTCCGATGCGGTGGGCCCGCGCGATGGCCTGCGCCTCGGCCGCGGGGTTCCACCACGGGTCGACGATGAACACGTAGTCGGCCTGAGTGAGATTAAGCCCCACGCCTCCGGCCTTCAGCGAGATGAAGAAGGCGTGCACGTCGGGCCGCTCCGTAAAGCGGGCTATCTCGGCGGGGCGGTCGTCGGTCGAGCCGGTCAGCAGGGCGTACTCCCACCCCCTCTGCCGGAAAGCCTCCGCCAGAATCTCCAGATGCGTGACGAACGAGGAGAATATCAGTACCTTATGTCCCTCGCTGCGGAGCGTGGCGAAAGTCTCGACGATTTGTTCCGTCTTGTCGGAAGTGCCCGTAAACTCGGGCGACACGATGCGGGGGTGGCAGGCCAACTGGCGAAGGCGCAGGATGCCGTTCAGCACACTGAACGGACGGCCCTTGTCCGCCTGCCCTCCCAACAAAAAGTTGCGCAAGCTGTTCTTCTCCCGCTCGTACACCTCCTTCTGCTCGCCCGTCATGCCGCAAAAGATGGTCTCCTCCGTCAGCGGAGGAAGTTCGGGGGCCACCTCCTCCTTGCTCCTCCGCAGCACGAAGGGAGCGATAAGCTGCTTCAGCCGAGCCTCCATCCGCTTGTTGCCCGTCCGTATGGGAGCGAGGAACTTCCGCTGGAATTCCCTCTCTTCGCCCAACAAGTCGGGCTGAAGGAACCGGAACTGCGCCCACAAGTCCTTGAGCGAATTCTCGACAGGAGTTCCCGTCAGCGTCAGCCGACGCTCGCACCGCAACTGTATGGCCGCTTGAAAGGTGAGCGAGTCGCTGCTCTTGATGTACTGGCTCTCGTCGAGCACCACGTACTCGAAGCGGTAAGCGCGGAGCGTCTCGATGCGGTTACGCATGATGCCGTAACTGGTAAGTATCAGGTTATAGCGTCCGAAGAAGCGTTCCGGATGCTGCGGGGAGACCGACATCGTGGCGGAGTACTCCGCTACCGACAGCGAGGTGAACCGCTTCGCCTCCCTCCGCCAGTTGTGGAGCAGCGAGGTAGGGGCGACGATAAGCGTGGCGGGCTTCCGGACGGCTCTCACCCTTGAAACCTCCCGCGGCTCGTCGGACAGAGGCGCGGAATCCCCGTCGCCGTCCTGAGGAAACAGGCTCAGCTGTCCCGTCTCGTCCATCTCTAACGTCTCCGGGGCGGGGCAGGCGGGCTTCGCTTCGGCCGAAGCTTCCTCCGTCTCCGGAGTCTCTTCCCCGGAAGCGTAGACCCGTTGCAGCAAGGCCAACGTCTGGAGGGTCTTGCCAAGTCCCATGTCGTCTGCGAGACATCCGCCGAAGCCCAGCTCCCGCAACGTCTCCATCCACGAGAACCCCTTCCGCTGATAGGGGCGAAGCGTCGCTTTCAAGCCTTCCGGAACGGGAGTCTCCGCTATCCGGCTCTTGTCGGGGAAGCGTCCCCGGGGCAGTCTTGCGAGCAGTTCAGGGATTGCGCCTCCCTGCGAACGCCTCACGCGTATCCCCTTTCCCGTCCTCGTCCCTATATCCAATACGTTAGCGTACTGGCTAAACCACTCCTCGGGCAGAAGAATCATCCGTCCATCGGGCAGAAGAAATTCCCTCCGGCCCTCCAGAATGTGCCTGCGGAATCGGTAGAAAGGGATGCGCATGCCGCCCACGAGCACGGTAACCCGCAGCTCGAACCAGTCGGGCCCCTCGTCGACGCTCCGTTCCACCCTTATCTCATCCATGCAATAGGGAACGCCGTCCGCCCCTCCAAGAATGCGGAACGAGCCGTTCAGCGTTTCCCTCTCCTTGTTCAGCCATCCGGAGAGGGTCGCTTCCGGCCCGTCCCCCGTCACATGGAAATGCGCATCGCTCACCCTGCGCAGCCCCAGTTCCGTCAGTGTCCGCACGGCTTCCTCTTCGGCTTTCCTGTCTCTGCGGAAAAGGATAATTCTCCCCGAAGGTTCCCGATAGACCACCTTCCGCATGTCCTCGTCCTCTCCCGGAACGAAGACACGGTCGCCGTAACGGAAACTCAATCTCAGCGACAGCTCTCCGCAGACGGTGTCTTCAATCTGAAGCTCCGGCACGCAAGGCCTCCGCTCCTCCGACACGTTCATTCCCTTGATATCCGCCTCGTGATAGCGGGCAACAGGAATCAGGATGTTATCGACGTATTTGCCTATCTGGTCCGTCTCTATGCGGATAAGGCTCTTTCTGGTGAAAGGCAACAGGCGGGCGCTCTCGATATGAGAAAAGAAGTAAAGGTCCATGCCCAACAGCAACGTGGCGGGCGAAGCGGTGAGCGCCGTCACGGGTTTCTGGTCAGTGAGCGAAAGGGGCTGCCCGCCGTAGCTGCACTGAATCCCGTACTGAAAGTCATTACCTTCTACCTTGAAGCTGAAACGGGTCTTCACCAAGCCGGGATGAACCCGATAGGCGTGATGGGCGTACAAGGTCTTGTTTCCCGCCTGCTTCTGATAGAGAGGGAGCTTGCCCGCCCGAATCAGTTCGAGCATCTCCAAGAGCTTCTTCTCGATAAAGGGGCGTATGACCTTCCTCACCCGTTCCGGGTCTTCGGAAAGCTTGTGGAGGAAACGGGCCACCGTCTTTTCCTTCGAGTAGACCGCCATCAGGTTTCTCTCCATATACGCATGAGCGATGCGGACGGCCTGCCGCCCCGCATCGCTCATGCGTCCCTCCGCCTCGGAAGAGGCGTGAAAGGCTTGTTCCGTCAGGCACAGCGTCCCGTCGCCCGTCTTTTCCGCCACATACGGAATAAGCAACGGGCCCAATACGGGATGCTCCGTCAGGACAATAATTACCTTTATCTTTCCGGCAGTCGTTTTCTTTTCCATTCCTCGTACAAGTTACAAGTCAGTACAGCAACTGAAAGGACAAAGGTATGGAGAAGCGCCCAAACCGCAAATTCTTATTTCAACTTATGAGACACGGGAGTCATGACAAAGTTGAACTCGTAGTCTCCGTAAGGAAGGCGGTATTTCTCCAGCGCTATCTCTCCCCAACTGTTGACGCAGCCCAATCCCGCCTGCGCCTTGTCCACGCATACCTCGACGAACGGCGCCTTCGCTATCTCGGGCGAATGGCGTTGGTCTTTCGCCTCGCCGTCGTCAAGCGACTCGATGGTGTAGTTCAGCGCGGAAGCGGAGAAAGGAGCGTCGGCCACGAACTGAAGCCCGCCTCCTCCGGCGTTCAGCAGCCTCCACCAACGGATGTCGGTCTTGTTACCCGTCTCCTGCGGACGGATGTAAGGATAGAACTGCTCCTCCACCGTCTGGCGATAGCGGCCCAAGAGGGCGGCGTGGTTGCGGTCGGCGTAATTCTCGCCGGGGCCACGGCCGTAATACTCTACCTGACCGAAGGCAAGCGGCATACGGATTCTCATGCCGAAGCGGAACATGTCGGACACCTCGCGGCCCTTGTCGGCCTGCATGCGCTGCGTCACCTTGACGGCCCCCTCGTTGTTAATCCGGTAAGTCAGGAACAGCTTGGCTCCCGTAGCCTTCATGTCGTATTCCGCCCGTACCACGGCCTGCTCGTCCTCCATGTCATATTTCAGCGAGGTCAGCCGCAAGTCGGGGTTCTTCCATACGGCGTACCTGTTCTGAAGCCCCGCTCCGAAGTCGTTATCCGTCGGGGCGCGCCAGAAGTTAGGCGTCAGCTCGCTTCCCTCCTCCATCATCGGCTTGCCGTCCACGTCGTAGCGGCATAGATACCCGTTACGCTTGTTGAACTCTATCGTGAAGTCCTCGCCGCTCACGATGAGGTAGTTCTGGTCGTTGTCGCGGACGCTCGGCGGCACGATGGCCACGTTCGTCTCCTTCACGTTGGGCAGCGACAGCTCGGCCGCCTTGTACGGATGAATCGTCAGCTGGTCGTAGGCCACCGTCTCGCCCGCGCTGAGCAGGCTTTCCGCCGCCTTCAGCTTGTAGGCCACGTTCAGCAGCAGCTCCTTGCCCGCTCCCGCGCCGTCCGCGCCGATGGGCAGGGTCAGTTTCGCCGTCTGCCTCGGGGCCACGTTCAGGTCGGACACGACGCCGGTGCGCACCGCCTCGCCATCGGCCAGCAGCGTCCACTCCATATAGTATGCGGAGAGGTCGCGGAAGAAGTTCTCGTTGTAGACGTTGATTTCCCCTCGCGAGAGGTCGGCCGGAGTCGTCCAGATGTTCTGGTAGAAGTAGGCCACCTCGTAGGCGTGTGGGTTCGGCACGCGGTCGGGGCTAATCAGTCCGTTATTGTTGAAGTTATTGTCCGAAGCGTCGTACTTGTTGAAGTCGCCTCCGTAGCCGTAGATGTCCACGCCGTCCTTGTTCTTCCAGTGGCAGGCTTGGTCCACGAAGTCCCATATAAATCCGCCCTGATACTTGGGGTACTTGCGGACGAGGTCCCAGTACTCCTTGAAGCCTCCCTGCGAGTTACCCATAGCGTGAGCGTACTCGCACTGAATCAGCGGCTTCTGCTTGCTGTCGTCCTCGCAATACTTCACGCATTCGGCGTAGTTGTAGTACATGGGGCAGAACACGTCGGTAAAGTCGCTGTAGTCCGCCCGCTCGTACTGTACGGGCCGCGTCTTGTCCTCGTTCTTTACCCAAGCGTAGCACTCCTCGAAGTTCGGTCCCATGCCCGCCTCGTTGCCCAACGACCAGAAGATGATGGAGGGGTGGTTATAGTTGCGCTGCACGTTGCGCACGTTGCGCTCCATGTGAGCCTTGCCATATTCCGGCACTTTGGCCAGCGTCTCGTCTCCGTATCCCATGCCGTGCGACTCGATGTTCGCCTCGGCCACCATGTACAGTCCGTACTCGTCGCAGAGGTCATACCAACGGTTGTCGTCCGGATAGTGGCAGGTGCGAACGGCGTTGATGTTGAGCTTCTTCATCATCTTCACGTCCTGCAGCATCCTTTCGTAGGAGACCACGTAGCCCCCGTCGGGGTCCATCTCGTGTCTGTTGGCTCCCTTGAAGAGCACCGGCTGTCCGTTGACCAGTACCTGCGCTCCCTTCATCTCCACCTTACGGAATCCTACCTTTAGCGGAATCACCTCTACCACCTTCTCCCCGTCCTTCAGGGTCGCGGTAAGCGTGTACAGGTTGGGCGTCTCCGCCGTCCACTTGGCGGGGCTTTCCACTTGGAAGGTCGTCCGTCCCGAGCCTTTCGCCTCGGTGCTGGCCACCTCAGTTCCCTTCGCGTCGGTCAGGCTGAGCGCCACGGTACCTCCGCCCTTCACGTCGAGGTCCACGTCGAGCGTCCCGTCCTTATAGTCCGCGTCGAGGTCAGGGGTCAGCCTGATGTCGCGTATATAGCGCTTGTCGCGGGCGTAGAGATAGCAGTCGCGCCCCACGCCGGAGTAGCGGAAAAAGTCTTGGTCTTCCAGATAGCTTCCGTCGCACCAGCGGAACACCTGAAAGGCAATCAGGTTCTTTCCCGGCTTCAGGTAGCGGGTGAGGTCGAACTCGGCCTCCAGCTTGCTGTCCTCGCTATAGCCCACGTACTTTCCGTTTACCCAAAGGTACATGTTGGAGGTCACCGAGCCGAAGTGGGCGAAGATTTCTTTCCCTTTCCACCCGTCGGGGATGACGATTTCCCTGCGGTACGAGCCCACGTGGTTGTTCTCTACGGGCACTTCGGGCGGATTGTTCTTGAACTGGCTCCGCCACGCGTAGCCCACGTTGACGTAGATGGGGTCTCCGTACCCGTTCAGTTCCCACACGGCGGGCACGTCGAGGAAGTCCCACCCCTTATCGTTGAAGTCCGTCCGGTAGAAGTCCGTCGGACGGGCGTCGGCGTTTCTCACCCAATTGAACCGCCACGGTCCGTTCAGGGTCATGAAGTTGGCGGAAAGTTCCTTCTCGCCCGCCCGAGCCTCCTCCGCGGAAGCGTAAGCGAAGTAATGCGCGTGCATTTCGGCACGGTTGACGGCGTTTATTTCCGGGTCTTTCCATTCGTTGAAGCTTTGCGCTTGGACAGCCGTCAGTCCGAGAGCGGTCAAGCAGAAGGATGTAAATAACAGTCTCTTCATGGGGGTAATACTAAGTTTTTATCGTTAGTTAATAATTTTCGTCAAATATAAGGCTTTAAACCGTTCCGCACAAGCGGGCGCCGACTTTTGAAGCTTTTTTAAGCTTTGTGTGCGATTCCATCCGCCAAGCCCCCGCGTCCGGGCGCTACGGGACCTCCCCGCCGTTCACCACGCTCAGCAGATAGCGGCCCGGAAGCTTTATCTTGCCGCCGCAGGAGCGCAGCCGGGCGATGCCCTTCCACACCTCGTGGCCGATGGCGCCGTAGTCGCTCTTGCGCACGATGGCGTACTGCTCGGCGGGCGGAACCTTGTAGGCCCGGAGGTTCTCAAGCAGGCCCGAGAGGTTGCGCGCCCTGCCGTCCCGAGGGGGCTGAAGGGCCTCCACACGCTCCGCGGTCCACTCCTTGCCGCCCTTCGCCTCCGGCTTCTTCCCCTTGCCTACCCTCTCTTCTCCGTCGTCCCTTTCCTCCTCCTTCGCTCCCTCAGGGGGAGACAAAGAGGGGGCCTTTTCTTTGCTTTTCTTTTCTTTGCTTTGCGCGATTAACGTCACGTTTTGGGGCATTAACGCCGCGCTTTCCTCCGTTTCCGCTCCCGTTTCACGCGTTTTCTCCTCTTTTCGCCCCGGCAGCTCGTCCTCGCTCAGCAGGCAGTAGGCCGGCTCTATGCGTACCGCGGTTCTCTTCCGGACGCAGAGCAGGTACTGGCGCTGAATGTCGGCCGAGGTGAGCACGCCGTGCTCCTCGAACAGGCGGGAGTCGAAGAGGCCGCACTCCACGGCCGAGCGGATTATCCGCTCCACGTCCTCCACGTCCGTGTCGAACAGCCCGAAGGAGATGTCCTCGCAGAAAAGGCGGTCGGCGCGGACGTAATAGCCCTCGCCCCCGTAGAGGTAAGAAAACGCCTCAATCAGCACGGCCAGCGCGATGTCGCCCTCCCGCTTCATCAGGCGGCGGACGGAACGGTCGTGAATGAAATCCGAATTAACCGGAAAATAGTCTAGTCCTCGTTTTTGTATTCTTGCCATAGCTTGTTTAGTTAGTTTTGTTAGTTTAGTCTCGTAATCCATGAAACGGCCCTAAAGGGGTGTCGAATCGTCGCCGATAACCAATATCCCGGTTTCTTATTCCGCATAAACAATAAAGCCGCGGCCCTGTTTCTCAGGAGCCGTTGCCCTATTTCTCACGAGAAACAGCCCCGTTTCTCACGAGCCGTAGGGCTTTCGCCGCGTTGAAAATTGGGCATTGAAGATTAAAGGCTCCTCCATTTTCAATTCTCAACCTAAGAGCCTGTTTACATTTTGCATTTAAGTAATTTAGTCAGGTCTCTTTTGAGTCCCTTTCCGGTCTCTTTTCCCGATTACGTTCGTCAGATAGCCCGCGAAACCTCGTTTACAATATCAGCCTGACAAAGATAGATTATTTTCAATTTAAAAACAATATGTTTTAGATTTTAAATTTTCTTCTTCCCGGGCAATACGTTGTGAAAGAGCGGATAACGGAGAAGTTTGTATGTCACCGCGTGGAAAGAATAAAATATTAGGCTCGTTTCCTCCGGCCCTTGCAAAGGTTGTCCGGGAGGTATCGGATATGCTTGGAATGAAGGAGAGCGATGTGAGCGGCTCGTGCTACCGTGTCCGTCTTGAAGGGGTGGACTTGGCCATTCCTGAACGGATATACACGGACGACCGGACGCCGCTCGCCGACCTGACGGACGTGCAGAGGGGCGTTATGGACTGCCTCTTCACGAGGCATCATGACGGCTTTGTCAGGCAGCGCCATTTGCGGAATCTGGCGCTCCGTACCGAGTATTGGGTCACTCCGTTCTGCTTTAGGCTGTTGGGAGAGTACGTGTACGAGATGCTGAGCGACGTGAGAAGGCATATAGACGGTAACCTTGAGAATTACCTGCGCTTTATCGGAGAAAATGAGAAGTTCTTCGATAGAACGAAAAGTCAAATGATTAGCTATTGGGACTGCTATTATAGGACGAGATTCCCTATAAGAGCGTCTTACATAGGCTTTGCCATATTTAATGAGTTGGAAATGGCGTATGGCGAGTGGAAGAATCTCCCCCTGAAGGGTGGATAGCCCGCCGAGCATTTCCCTTTAAACGAAAGGAACGGAGACGACTATGGACAGTATGGACACAACGCTATTGGACGTGGCGGGCATCGTGCGACGGGCCAAGCAAGCGATTAACGCCGAGAAGGACAGTCAGCTCGCCAAGCATCTGGGCGTGTCGAGGGCCACCGTGTCGAACTGGGTGGCGCGCAACCGCATCGACTTCCCCCTGCTGCTCGAAAAGATGGGGAGGGACGTGGACTACAACTGGCTGCTGATGGGCAAGGGAGAGCAGAGGCACCGGCCGAGGTTCTGCGACAGCCCGCTGGCGAGCGGGGAGGTGGAGATTCTGCACAACCCGAAGACGGCGGACGCCGTGGACGACCGCAACGTGACGCTGTACGACGTGTCGGCGGCGGCCAACCTGAAGACGCTGTTCACCAACAAGCGGCAGTTCGCTCTGGGGACGATACAGATTCCCAACGTCCCCCGCTGCGACGGGGCCATCTACGTGAGCGGCGACAGCATGTACCCCATACTGAAGTCGGGCGACATCGTGGGCTACAAGGAGCTGAGCAGCTTCGACAACCTGATTTACGGGGAGATATACATCGTGTCGTTCTGTCTTGACGGCAACGAGTACCTGTCGGTGAAGTACGTCAAGCACTCGGAGAAGGAGGGCTGCGTCAAGCTCGTCAGCTACAATCCCCACCACGAGCCGATGGACATCCCCTTCTCCGCCATCAACGCGATGGGCATCGTGAAGTTTTCCATACGCCGGCACATGATTATGTAACGAGGAAGGAGGCGAGATAGAGATGAGACTCATCATAGACGACAAGATACCCTACATCCGCGAGGCGGCCGAGCGGATAGCGGACAAGGTGGTGTACGCTCCGGGGCGCGGCTTCACGCCCGAACTGGTGAGGGAGGCCGACGCGCTCGTCGTGCGCACCCGCACGCGCTGCGACCGCCGCTTGCTTGAGGGCAGCCGGGTGCGCCTCGTGGCCACGGCCACCATCGGGTTCGACCACATCGACACGGACTACTGCCGGGAGGCGGGCGTGGCGTGGGCCAACGCTCCGGGATGCAACGCCCCGTCCGTGGCGCAGTACGTGCGCTCGGCCCTGCTCGCCGTCCGTCCCCGCCTGAAACGGGAGCTAGGCGGGCTGACGATAGGGATAGTGGGAGCGGGGCACGTGGGCCAGAAGGTGGCCGAGGCTGCCGGGGAACTGGGCATGAGGGTGCTGCTGAACGACCCTCCGCGCGAGGAGCGGGAGGGGAGCGACGGGTTCGCCTCGCTGCGCGACGTGGCCGAGACCGCCGACGTGGTGAGCCTTCACACGCCGCTCGTCCGCGAGGGGAGGCACAGGACCTTCCACTTGGCCGACGGGGAGTTCTTCCGCTCGCTGCGCCGCAAGCCGCTCTTCATCAACACGTCACGCGGCGAGGTGGCCGATACCGCCGCCCTGCTCGCGGCGTTGAGGGAGGGAACGGTGGCCGACGCCATCGTCGACGTGTGGGAGCGTGAGCCGGACATCGACCGGGAGCTGCTCCATAGGGCGTTCATCGCCACCCCGCACATCGCCGGCTACTCGGCGGACGGCAAGGCGAACGCCACGCGGATGGCGCTCGACGCGGTGTGCCGCTTCTTCGGCATCGGTGCCCGATACGACATCGTCCCGCCCGAACCGGCCGTGAAACTCATCCGTGCCCGAAGCTGCGAAGAGGCCTCGCTGCTCATCTACAACCCGTTGGAGGACAGCGCCCGCCTGAAGGCTCACCCTGAGCGGTTCGAGGCGCTGCGCGAGAACTATCCGCTGCGAAGGGAAGAGAAGGGGTACGAGATAATGATTAATGATTAATGATTAATGATTAATGACTAATGAGTAATGAAGGATGAAAGCCCGCGGCCTTCACTCAGACAGGAGCTTCTCTATCACCTCCGGATAGTAGCGGTACTCCAGTTCATGCACCCGCCGGGCCAACGTCTCCGGCGTGTCGTCGGGCGATACCGGGCAGGAGGCTTGGAAAATGACCCCTCCCTCGTCGTACCTCTCATTAATATAATGTATAGTAATCCCCGATTCCCGCTCTCCGGCCGCGAGTACCGCCTCGTGCACCCGGCCACCGTACATGCCCTTCCCGCCGAACTTGGGCAGAAGCGACGGGTGGATATTCACTATCCGGCCGGGATAGGCCCGCAACAGCGGCTCAGGCACACGGAGCAGGAATCCGGCCAAGACGATGAAGTCGACCTTCGCCTCTCGCAAGGCGGAGAGCACCGCCTCGCCCGAAGCCCATTCCTCTTTGCCGAACGCGGCGCAAGGCACCCCCAACCGGCGGGCGCGCTCCAGCGCGGGAGCGTCAACCTTGTTAGACAGCAGCAGCGACACGACACCCGACTCACTGTCATGGAAATAACGGATAATGTTCTCGGCGTTCGTGCCGGTTCCCGATGCGAAAATCGCTATGTTTTTCTTCATAACTCTCCTATTTCTATGCACACAACCGTAAAAAATGTGCAAAAGTTAGCATTTATTTATTCAAATATTTGCGCGATATGATAAATATTCATTCCTTTGCAGCGCAAAATTAAAGAAATAATACAATTAATCAATTAAAAACTTAGAAGTTATGTCTGAAATTGCATCAAGAGTAAAAGCGATTATCGTTGATAAATTGGGTGTAGAAGAGTCTGAAGTTAAGAACGAAGCCAGCTTCACTAACGATTTGGGAGCAGATTCTCTCGACACTGTAGAACTTATCATGGAGTTCGAAAAAGAATTCGGTATCTCTATTCCTGATGACCAAGCAGAAAAGATTGCTACCGTAGGCGACGCTGTTTCTTACATCGAAGAGCACGCTAAGTAATTATCACCATCTCATCAAATATGGAATTAAAAAGAGTGGTAGTAACGGGTCTCGGCGCCATTACTCCCGTTGGCAACGGCGTTCCCGCTTTCTGGGAAAACCTTGTGAACGGAGTTAGTGGAGCGGGACCTATTACGCATTTCGACGCGTCGCTGTTCAAGACCCGCTTCGCCTGCGAAGTGAAGGACTTCGACGCCACGAAGTACGTGGACCGCAAGGAGGCGAGGAAGATGGACCTGTATACGCAGTACGCCATCGCCGTAGCCAAAGAAGCGGTAGCGGACTCCGGACTCGATACGGAAAAAGAAGACCTGAACCGGATAGGCGTCATCTTCGGAGCCGGAATCGGAGGCATACACACCTTCGAGGAGGAAGTGGGCGGATATTATACCCGCAAGGAGATGGGACCAAAGTTCAACCCCTTCTTTATCCCGAAAATGATTTCGGACATCGCCGCCGGACAGATTTCCATCATGTACGGATTCCACGGCCCGAACTACGCCACGTGCTCGGCCTGCGCCACCTCGACCAACGCCATAGCCGACGCCTTCAACCTGATTCGTCTGGGAAAGGCTAACGTCATCGTATCGGGAGGCTCGGAAGCGGCCATATTCCCGGCGGGAGTAGGCGGATTCAACGCCATGCACGCCTTGTCTACACGAAACGAGGACGCCGCAAGGGCCTCACGACCCTTCAGCGCGAGCCGGGACGGATTCGTGATGGGCGAAGGAGGAGGCTGTCTGGTTCTGGAGGAACTGGAACACGCCAAAGCGCGCGGAGCGAAAATCTACGCAGAACTGGCGGGCGTAGGCATGTCGGCCGACGCGTATCACCTGACGGCATCTCACCCCGAAGGACTGGGAGCCAAGCTCGTGATGCTGAACGCGCTGGAAGACGCCGGAATGAAACCGGAAGAAGTAGACTATATCAACGTACACGGAACGTCAACGCCGGTAGGAGACATCTCCGAGGCGAAAGCCATAAAGGAAGTGTTCGGCGAACACGCCTATAAGCTGAACATCAGCTCTACGAAGTCCATGACCGGACATCTGCTCGGCGCGGCCGGAGCCGTAGAGGCGATAGCGAGCATACTCGCCATCAAGCACGGCATCGTTCCTCCGACTATCAACCACGAAGAAGGCGACAACGACGAGAACATCGACTATGCGCTCAACTTCACGTTCAACAAAGCCCAAGCACGGGAGGTGAACGTGGCTTTGTCCAACACGTTTGGATTCGGAGGGCACAACGCATGCGCCATCTTCAAAAAATACGCGGAGTAATAACGTGTTACGCAACCAAATAGACAAGATAAGGCTCCTGTTCCGCAAGGATAAAGAGTCTTATCTTTGTTTCTACCGTATCTTAGGATTCTATCCACGCAACATACAGCTGTACAAACAGGCACTCCTGCATAAGTCAAACTCCATACGCACGGAGAAAGGACGACCCATAAACAACGAGCGAATGGAGTTTCTGGGCGACGCCGTGCTCGACGCCATCGTAGGAGACATCGTCTATCGCAGATTCGAGGGAAAGAGAGAAGGATTCCTGACCAATACCCGCTCTAAAATCGTACAAAGGGAAACGCTCAACAAACTGGCGGTGGAAATAGGGATAGACAAACTCATCAAGTATAGCGTACGCTCCTCGTCGCACAACAGTTACCTGTACGGAAACGCTTTCGAGGCGTTCGTCGGGGCGGTATATCTCGATCAGGGATACGAACGGTGCAAGCAGTTCATCGAGAAGCGCATCATCAACTCGTATATAGACCTCGAAAAACTTTCGCAAAAGGAGGTCAACTTCAAGTCGAAGCTCATCGAATGGAGCCAGAAAAACCACATAGAACTCTCCTTCGAGCTTATCGAGCAATTCAACGACAAGGAAGGAAGCCCCGTTTTCCAGACGGAAGTGCGCGTGGAAGGCATTCCGGCCGGAAGCGGAACCGGATATTCCAAAAAGGAATCGCAACAGAACGCGGCACAGAAAGCCTCGGGGAAAATCGGGAACAAGGACTTCATGCAGAAAGTCAACGACATGAAAGCGGAACGCCTGAAACAAGTTGAAGAGGCCGCCCAAACGCCGGTAGAGCCCATGACGCCCGCCGCGGAAACACCGGAGGAAGAGGCAAAAGACTGACCATACGACGCAAGGCTACAGGCCACCCCATATACCCCCCAGACGCGGCCAAGACAATAACAAAGCGCGACGAAACGCAAGAATGAAAGAACGCGCCCGCACGTCATTTTAACTATAATTTCCAACAAAAAGATAGCGTAAAAAGACAAAATAAAGCTACTTTCGCGCCAACAAAGCGAACTGAAGCGGAAGGCGTCCGCCAAAAGGCAAGAACGCTTCCCAAGAACTAACTTGACAGAAAGCGAAAATGAACATCACAAGACTCATAAGCAAAGCGTTCGTTCCGCGCCTGAAGCAAATAGAGCTTTACGATACAAAGGCCGGAGAGCTACAGAGCCGGGCGCTGAACCGGCTGCTCAAAGATGCAGAGAACACGGAATGGGGACGAAAGTACGGCTACTCGACCATACGGGGATACGAGGACTTCCGCAACCGCCTGCCCATACAGACATACGAAGAGATAAAGCCTTACGTGGAACGTATGCGAAAGGGAGAGGGCAATCTGCTGTGGCCTTCGGAGATAAGGTGGTTCGCCAAGTCGTCGGGAACGACGAACGACAAGAGCAAGTTCCTGCCCGTCAGCCGGGAGGGGCTGAAGGACATTCACTACCGGGGCGGACAGGACGCGGTGGCGCTATACTTCCGCTCCAACCCGGACAGCCGCATGTTCTCGGGAAAAGGGCTGATACTGGGCGGAAGCCACAGCCCGAACCTCAACTCCAACCACAGTCTGGTGGGCGACCTCTCGGCCATACTGGTAGAGAACATCAACCCGTTGGTCAACCTCATCCGGGTTCCAGAGAAGCGCGTCGCCCTGATGAGCGAATGGGAATCCAAGATTGAGGCCATAGCCAACAGCACCCTGCGGGCCAACGTGACCAACCTCTCCGGCGTGCCGTCATGGATGCTGGTAGTCATCAAGCGGATATTGGAAAAGACGGGCAAACGTACCTTAGAGGAGGTATGGCCCAATCTGGAGGTATTCTTCCACGGGGGAGTGGCGTTCACGCCATACCGGGAACAGTACCGGCAGGTCATACGCTCGCCCAAGATGCACTATGTGGAGACATACAACGCCTCCGAGGGATACTTCGGCACGCAAAGCGACCCGGCCGACCCGGCCATGCTGCTCATGATAGACTACGGCGTGTTCTACGAGTTCATCCCGCTTGAGGAGGTGGGCAAGGAGAACCCGAAGGTCTACTGCCTCGAAGAGGTGGAGACGGGACGGAACTACGCGCTAGTCATCTCCACATCGTGCGGACTGTGGAGGTACATGATAGGCGACACCGTCAAGTTCACGAGCAAGGACCCTTACAAGTTCGTCATTACCGGACGGACGAAGCACTTCATCAACGCCTTCGGCGAGGAGCTTATCGTAGACAACGCCGAGAAGGGACTGGCGAAGGCGTGCGAGGCGACGGGAGCACAGGTGAGCGACTACTCGGCCGCCCCCGTGTTCATGGACGAGCGGGCCAAGTGCCGCCACCAGTGGCTGATAGAGTTCGCGCGCATGCCCGACTCACTGGAGAAGTTCGCCGCCGTGCTCGACGAGACGCTGAAGGAGGTCAACTCCGACTACGAGGCGAAGCGGTGGAAGGACATCGCCCTACAGCCGCTTGAGGTCATCGCGGCCCGAAGGGGACTGTTCCACGACTGGCTGGCGAGCAAGGGCAAGCTCGGCGGACAGCACAAGGTGCCCCGCCTGAGCAACACGCGCGAGTACATCGAGGAGATGCTGAAGCTCAACGAAAGCGAGGCGCGGTGAGCGCCGAGCGACTCAATAGCCGTCAGGACACGTCGCTCAGTTCATATACGCTTTGGATTATCAAGCCTACTATCGCTCCGTTCTCTACGATGTAGTCGCGCACGTAGAAGCCATAGGCGCGGCCCACATCGGATAGCTCGCCCGTATTCCTGTCGAAGCCGATGCGGCGGATATAGTATCCGTGTCCCTTGACGCAAGGCACTTCCGTGTCATAGAGCCAGTCGGTCTCGTTAAATTCCGGCACACTCGATGTCTCGTCGTCCTCCTGTTCGTCCTGCATGATGCTGTACCAGTCGTCATACTCCATCGGTCCGGCATCCATAATGTAAGTGTTATGCGTCGTACTGGTAGAATTACCCGTCCACTTGCCTATCACCGAATGGGGGGCCTTGAACTGGATTACGCCCGACGCCATCGCACCTACCTGATAATATTTTCCGTCCTCACGGGCGAAGAACAGGTTGGGGAACTCGTCCCGCGTGACGCGGAGCTTGGCTCCCACCACCTCGTCGCCCTGCATGATGTAGTCCTCTACCCAGAAGCGTACAATCCGGGTAGAATAGCCCGTCGACCTCCATCCGGCAAAGTATCCATGCCCCTTCACGCAAGGAATCAGTTCCTCCGTCCAATCGGCGTTGTTGTCCGGGTACTCCGGCTTTTCCATGATGGAGAACTCTTTCCACGACATCTCGCCCATGTCTATCAGCTCGCTAGTCTCTCCGTCCGACCATCCGCCCCGGAAGAATCCCGGCTCCTCGAACCAGATGTACTGGTCGCCGGGCAGATGGTAGTCCTCGCCGCTGTCCATTACATAAGTCGTCTCGTAGTCCACCCAGTCCCACTCGCCCGTGTCGGGCACGATGTCCTCCTCGTCGTCACCGCCGCCGTTGGAGGCCGCCTGCGTCACGGAGACGCGCAGCTCCTCGCCGCCGGAGGAAATCACGATGTCGGCCGAGCGGTCGGCTCCCGTATCGTTCGGGGTCAGCGTGATGGTCAGTGTCTGCCGTCCCGCCTCGCCGCTGTAGCGGTCTAGCGAAATCCAGTCGGGAGCCGCCATCTGCTCGCTCCTTCCGGTCGTCTCCACGATAGAGGCCGACCACGGAGCCGCGGTCTCGAAAGAGAGGCTTCCGTTCAGTTGGTCAGCCGCGAAGCGCTGTTCCTTCGTTCCGTCTCCAGCCAGTTGGAGACCTCCGCCCTGAGGCTCGTCGTCATCGCCGCAGGCGTTCATGGCAAGCCCCGCCACGCAGAGCAGCGCCGCCGCACAGAGTCGCAAGAAATTCAAGTGTTTCATGTCGATAATCGTTTTTCAAGTTAATAATCGTTCTTTCACAAAGATAAAGGGTTTACGGGCTTACGCCGCGGGTCTGCGGGCTTTTTTTTCAAACATTAACGGTTCGCCGCGGGCGCCGGTTCATCGGGAGTCCACGATGATGCCTCCGCCCAAGAGCAGCCCGTCCTTGTAGAAGGCCGCGGCCTGCCCGGGAGCGACGGCGGTGAGCGGCTCGGCGAGGGCCACTCGCAGCAGCCCGTCCGCCGTCAGTGTCACCTCGCAGCGATTCTCCTGCTTGCGGTAGCGTATCTTCACCGTCACGCCCGGGTCGTTCATCAGGCGCTCCGGGTCCACCGCGTTCCAGTCCGTCAGCAGCATCTCGCTCTTCGCTAAGGCCGACAGCGAGGCGAGCACCACCTCGTTGCGCTCCGGACGGGTCTCCTTGACGAAGACCGCGCGGTTGAAGTACACGCCTAGTCCCCGCCGCTGCCCCACGGTGTAGAAGGGATAGCCCTCGTGCCGTCCGAGGAAGCGCCCCTCCTCGTCGACGAACCGCCCTCGGCCCACAGCCCGCTCCCACGGCTCGCCCTTCTTCTCCACCCACGCCTTCAGGAAGCCGCGGTAGTCCATGGGGCAGAAGCACACGCCTATGCTGTCCCGCTTCTCGGCTATCCGTCCGAATCCCCGGGCGGCGGCCTTCAGGCGCGCCTCCCGCTTGGTCGTCTCCCCCATAGGCAGCAAGGCCCGGCGGAGCGTCTCCTGACCTAGCCCCCACAGGAAGAAGGTCTGGTCCTTGTCGGGGTCGGCGGCCGAGGCCACGTAGCGCAGCCCGTCCCGGCTCACCAAGCGGGCGTAGTGTCCCGTGGCCACATGGTAGATGCCTTCCTCGTCGGCTATCCGGGTCAGCAAGGGCCACTTCAGACGGGTGTTGCACAGCGTGCAGGGCACGGGCGTGCGGCCGGCCATGTACTCCCGCGCGAAATAATCCACGATTTCCTTCCGGAACGCCTCCCGAGCGTCACGCGTCAGGTGGCGTATACCCAGTCTCCGGGCCAGTTCGCGGGCGTCTTCCAGATATCCGGCCGAGCCGTCCGGCTCGTGGAAGCGGAAGGTGACCCCCGTCACCTCGTATCCGGCCTCCAGCAGGCTGATGGCGGCCACCGAGCTGTCCGTCCCGCCGCTCATGCCCAGTAATACTCGTCTGTTCTTTTCCATCATGCCGCGAAAATACGGATTTACTCGCATTCTCCATCCGGCAAACCGCCAAACGTGGGA
>CASDXF010000036.1 GCA_949285075.1 uncultured Bacteroides sp.
GAACCATCCGCAGGTGGATTGGCGAGAATTGTCCGCTTTACCGATAGATAGTATTCGTGTCCTTTTATGTAAGTAAAGCCCTCAATGCTGTTGAATCCGAGAGGTTGCCATTCTTCGGAATCACCTTCCGTCTTGACGAGCATGCACTCTATGGGATTCTCCTTTTTGTCGTCGCCCCATGCATACATTACGCCTGTTTCTGCTGAAACCTGCATTCTAATCTCTTTGACTGAATCTTGTGGCTCATCATCACTGCAAGCAGATACCAGAAAAGCAGTGATGAACAGAAATGAAGTGATAAGTTTATTCATTATTCAAATTATTATATTCTCGATTGATCCTATCAAGATGTTAATGATATATTGAAAACGTGAGCCAACTATGCTACGTCTTAACTTGAAGGTCGTAGGAAACCATAGATGCAGATGTAACAATAGCAGCCCATGTTATAGCGTGAGAACCACTATGCTATCCTTGTATCCAATTTGAAAATTTCCTACGTTTTCAAGTACAAGATAAGCATAACGCTTCTTCTTATTCTTGGAAAGAGTTGTTTCTATCCGTATGCAAAAATAATTATTTTATTGATGTTTTGCATTGAAGTGATTTAAACTTTTCTTTTCCTTAAATATTTTCTCAATGAAGTTTATGAGATTTCTCGATTATGTAAGCTAAAGTCCCATTCGCACAGCAAGTAATGCTGAATATCAGGACATTTAAGATAAACTCCCGACTTTACATCCTTTAGTGTAGAGTCGGGAGTTTTCCCTTATGAAGCATTAAAGGCCGAGTCTCTTTTGGAGGGGTACGACGGTTGGATACTTTCTCATGTTATTATCTCATTCTGTCCCGTCAGGATAAGCTATCGGTTGGCCTGTAGAACGCCAGACGGGACGTTGGGCGTCCATGCGGCGCAACTCAGCGGTCAACTCGGCCGACAGGCGTCGGACAATGTCGGGATGTGTGGAGGCTAAATCGTGCTGTTCGCCGATGTCGGTGTGAATATTGTAAAGGCGCAGACGGCGGCTTTTCCAATGATAGATAAGGTGATAATCGCCATGGAGCAAAGCTGAAAAAGCACCGTAACCCTCCTCCTCGTCTTGAGTCTCTCCCCAAAGATTAGGAAAATGCCAAACGATGGGCCGTTCGCGGCGCATCTCAGGATGGCGCAAGAGAGGGACAAAGCTTACGCCGTCTACAGTTTGCGTAGTGCGGTATTCGTTTATTCCGGCCATTTCAAGTATGCTAGGGAAAAAGTCTTCTATCATCACGGGGTTGGAGTTTTGTGTACCTCCTTGCGTAACGTGAGGCCAGTAGACCATCATAGGCTCTCGCACCCCTCCCATGAATGCCGAGCCTTTGCCTGCGCGTGCGGGATAATTCTGGTCACGGTTTTCTTTTCCTTGCCTGATGTTATTTAACCCTTGCCCGCCGTTGTCGGACATAAAAAGGAGGATAGTGTTTTCCGCCACCTCGGGGCGTGCGGCCAAATAATCTAACACATCTCCCAGACTTTTGTCCATACCTTCCACTAAAGCGGCGTAGCGTACTTCCCATTCGTTGAGCGTATCTTTTAGTTGCTCGTCGTAGCGATGGCGATAATTGGCCGAAAAACGTTTGTCTTCATCATAAGGTGAGTGTACCGCATAATGTGACAGGTAAAGATAGAAGGGTTTCTTTTCGGCAATCGGCTTGTCGAGAGCGGAAAGCGCTTCGCGTGTCAGCGCTTCGGTTAGGAAGAGGTCTTGTCCATAATATTTTTCTAGCCCTTGTACGGCCCATTGTGTACCTTCGCCAAAGTTTCTAGAGGCTAGGTAACTGCCCGGTGCTCCATTGGCTCCTCCTGCAATATTTACGTCGAACCCGAACGCTGTGGGATTTTCACCCGCGGTGGAAACGGTACTGAAGTGCGCTTTACCGCAATGAATTGTATAATAACCGTTTTGTTTCAAGAGAGCGGGCAACGCGGTGATGAGGGTAGTATGGTTACGGTCGTGAGCGGAGGTTACGCTATCTGGCTGAATGCCGTTATAATTCCATTCGGGAAGCTCCATTTGTTCGTCGGTCGCGTCGGTTTTTTCGTTGTAGCGTAATGTCCAGTTGGTCACGCGGTGGCGTGCGGCGTTCATGCCTGACATCAGGCTGCAACGAGTGGGAGTAGAGACGGCGCAGGCGTATGCTTGTGTAAATTGTACGCCCATTTTTGCTAGCCGTTCCATATTAGGAGTGTGGAAACGCTTGTTCAACGCCGTTTGGGTAGAGGAATAGAAGGGTACTGAGGTATCTTGCCATCCCATGTCGTCAACCAAGAATAAGATGATGTTGGGGTGTTGGTCAGTTGCGCATGACCATGATGACAAGGCGCATAATCCGCCTGCTGTCCACATTTTGCATAAAGAGAAAGTCTTTCCCATAGCTGTACATTATTTATATTATGTGAAGCCGTTACATACGGCCTCTTGTTTCCAAAGGTAGCGAAAAATAATGGAACGGGCAGTACGGAAAGCGGAAAAAGAGAAGTTTTTGCAATTGTGTGCGGTTGTTGTAGCGGAGCATGCCGGGATGAGTTTCGAACGGGAGCAAGACTATTTTTTTGCGATGTTGTTTCTGTATTCCGTTGGATAAACGCCTATTCGTTTCTGTACATAGCGGCTGAAGTAAGAAACGGACGAAAAGTGCATGCGATTGGCTATCTCTGTCAACGACAGCTCTTTTTGGCATAGCAGATTCGCTATCTCATGAAGTGTGAACCTTTCTATCCAATAAGTGGCGGGTTTACCGCAGGCTTTTTTGCATATCTCGGAAAGATAGTGAGGCGTGATACATAGACGGGAGGCGTAATAAGAGAGGTCTCTGTGCCGGATGTATTCTCCGCTATAGAGCAGCTCGATGAATTGCCGTAAAAAACGGGCGGTATATTCCGAGATTTGATATGAGGCTTGTCCATGCGCGTGAATGTCGTATAAATCCAAGATATGCGCCATCAGAAGATGACTCAGCATTTCTTCGCGGAAAAGATGCGCTTCATCTGCCAATCTTTCACGGAGTCGCTCCATGTCACGGCTACATTTTTGAAAGTCGTGCGGAGAGAGTTTCATCACCGGATTCTGAAGCAGACTTAAATGGCCGATGACTCCATAATTGTTTCGCATGGCCATTGACGTGACAAATGGTTCGGATATTCCCATTATTATGGCATGGTAATCTTTGGACTCGGAGAAGTTCGAAGTTAACGACATATTAGTCAGTATGACGTAATCACCCGCCACGATGTTGTAACGTACATCCTGAAGAAAGAAACTCATGCTTCCCTCCATACAGAGTATGTGTATGACATGTCCCACATGTTCGGTAACATCATAATTTATAATTGAATCCAGAAAAAATAGCTTATTCCATTCTAGTCTTTCCATACAACTGCTGATACAATGAAAGTTCATGTCGCAAAGATATGGAAAACCACGAAAAGTGAATATTCCTCACCGTATTTTGTATCAATGCTTCCGTGCGCGTCCTGTAATTTTGCGACGTAATTTAAAAACGATATGTTTATGAAGCAAGTAAGATTGAACAACGGAGTGATGATGCCGTCCATCGGTTTCGGCGTCTTCCAGATTCCTGTAAGTGAGACGGAGCGTATCGTGACCGACGCTCTGGAGGTGGGTTACCGGATGATAGATACGGCGGCTTCTTATTTCAACGAGGAGCAAGTGGGGAATGCCTTACGGCGCAGCGGACTGAAACGTGAAGAAATATTCGTGACTACCAAGCTGTGGGTGCAGGATTATGAGTACGATGACGCCCTGCGCGCCTTTGACCTTTCGATGCAAAAACTCGGATTGGATTATCTCGACCTTTATTTGCTGCACAAACCTTACGGAAACTATTACGCCGCATGGAGGGCGGCGGAACGGCTCTATAAGGAAGGACGGGTCCGCGCCATTGGGGTGACGAGTTTCAGTAACGAGCGTTTGCAGGACCTTTTCCTGCACAACGAGGTGAAGCCCGCCGTCAACCAGTTGGAGACCCATCCTTTCTTCCAGCAACAGGCCGCCAATACTTTTCTTAGGCAGGAAGGGGTGCAGCACGAGGCGTGGGCGCCGTTTGCGGAGGGGCAGAATGACATCTGGAATAACCCAATACTAAAAGCTATAGCGGACAAGCATGGCAGGACGGTAGGGAACGTCATTCTTCGTTGGCTGAACCAACGAAATGTGGTGGTCATTCCCAAGACTGTACGCAAGGAACGTATGATAGAGAATCTTAATATCCTTGACTTTACCCTTACAAATGAAGAGATGCAAGCCATCGCCAAGTT
Source organism: uncultured Bacteroides sp. (assembly GCA_949285075.1). Lineage (GTDB taxonomy): Bacteria > Bacteroidota > Bacteroidia > Bacteroidales > Bacteroidaceae > Bacteroides. The sequence goes on from CASDXF010000036.1 coordinate 4,319, forward strand.
GGATACGGGACGAAGCCCCATTTATGACGATATGGATTTGGCTACAACGAAGTATATAGGTACGCATAAAATACATGACTGACAATGAAGACCATTACATTGAACAACGGAGTTGAAATGCCGACAGTGGGGTATGGCGTTTGGCAAATATCCCCGGAGACGTGCGAACGCTATGTGTCCGAAGCTCTCAGGGCGGGATATCGTTCCATTGACACGGCGCAGGCGTATTACAACGAGCAAGGCGTGGGCGATGCCATCCGCAAAAGCGGCATTCCCCGTGAGCGGCTGTTTCTGACGACTAAGGTATGGATAACCAACGCGGGCGACGAGCGGGCGGCTCGCAGCATTGACGAATCGCTTCGCAAGCTTCAGACCGACTATATTGACCTGCTGCTTATCCATCAGCCTTTCGGCGATTATTACGGGATTTACCGAGCGATGGAAAAGGCGTATAAGGCGGGAAAGGCAAGAGCCATCGGCGTAAGCAATTTCTATGATGCCCGTTTTGTTGACCTTGCGGAGAATATGGAAGTGAAGCCCGCCGTCGTGCAGTTGGAGACGCACGTGTTTTCGCAGCAGTTGAAGATGCGCGAGTTGGTGAAGCCTTACGGCACGTGCGTCATGGCGTGGAGCCCGTTGGCGCGCGGCATGAACGGCCTGTTCAGCAACGAAACGCTGAAGAGCGTTGCCGATAGGCATGGAAAGGACATTGCTCAGATTTGCTTGAAGTTCCTGACGGACGAAGGCGTCATTGTCATACCGCAATCTACACGCAAGGAGCGGATGGTGAGTAATCTCGCCCTTGACGACTTTGAACTGACCGACGAGGAGCGTGACGCCATTCGTCAGTTGGACGGTGGAAAACCGTTGGCGGCGGACTTCAATGACCCGGTATTGGCGAAAAATCTGTTAGACTACGACAGGCGCTTCAATCCGGGTAAGTAATGCGCAAAGGGGTAAAACCAATCTGAAAAATGTTCTATTTTTAAGATTTCCCCTTAAAAAAGGCCCGATGAAATTTCCGTCTTAGGTGGCCGGAATGCGGAAAAAACGTGGAAAAAGCGCGGATTTCGAGGGAAAAGTCGTGTAATATGCCCTTTCGGAAGCCTTCGAAAAGGGAAATCGGGCGTGAAGCGAGGCCCTACGGCTCATGAGAAATAGCCCTATGGCTCGTGAGCCGTGGCTCTTCCGCTTACGGGCGGAAACCCTTTCCGGCGAGTCGGAAGGGATTTTCACGCTTTTCAGTTCCTAATTGCTTCCATTTTCCGAATAAAATAAAAGTGTCCATATTATAGCGAATACGCCGATTGAATTGCAATAAGAAACGGATTGTTTACTTGATAGATAGAAATGTCATATTGTTTCTATGTTTACTGACATCATGAATTTCGCTAACGCCTCTACGCCGCGTTCTTTTCGCCTGAGTCGTACTCTGGTCGGAATTATCGTGTTCTGGAAGCCTCAGGATGTTCCGTTTTTCATCATGGTCTATTTTTAAGGTTTTTGCTAAAGCGCGAAATTTAAACGGCCTTTTGGAATATTCCTTCTTAAAAGCTTTGACGTTTTGGAAAAAAGTCGTTACTTTGCAAAAATTTTGAACAAGAAGAATGAAGTGGCAAAAGATAAAAGACGGGCGTTATTTCCATGCGGATGTATTCCATCCGGAGTCGGCATGCTTCTTTTCTTTTCAAAACGATATTTTTAGTTCTTTGGTAATGCGTTAATCCTTCGGAGAGGGTAACGCATTTTTTTTGTGCGGAAACTTAGTTACAACAACTTATTATAAATAGAGTGAAAATGGAAAAGGAGATCAAGAAAGTCCTTGTTTTGGGCTCGGGCGCGCTCAAAATCGGACAGGCCGGAGAGTTTGACTATTCCGGTTCGCAAGCGCTGAAGGCTTTGAAAGAAGAGGGTATCAGCTCGGTATTGGTGAATCCGAACATCGCGACGATTCAGACTTCCGAGGGAATCGCCGATAAGGTGTATTTCCTTCCCGTGACTACGTATTTCGTTGAGGAGATTATCAAGAAGGAGAGACCGAACGGCATTCTGTTGGCCTTTGGAGGACAGACGGCGCTGAACTGCGGAACGGAGCTGTACACGAGCGGCGTGCTGGACAAGTACGGCGTAAAGGTGTTGGGCACTTCGGTTGAGGCCATCATGTACACCGAAGACCGCGACCTCTTCGTGAAGAAGCTGAACGAGATAGAGATGAAGACCCCAATCAGTCAGGCGGTGGAGAACATGGAGGACGCCATCGCCGCGGCCGAACGGATTGGATTCCCCGTCATGGTGCGCTCGGCGTACGCGTTGGGCGGACTGGGCAGCGGCATCTGCCAGAACAAGGAAGAGTTCCTGAAACTGGCGGAAAGCTCCTTTACCTTCTCTAAGCAAATCTTGGTGGAAGAGTCCCTGAAGGGATGGAAGGAGATTGAGTTCGAGGTGATAAGGGATGCTAAGGACCACTGCTTCACCGTGGCCAGTATGGAGAACTTCGACCCGCTGGGCATCCACACGGGCGAGTCTATCGTGGTGGCTCCCACCTGCTCGCTCACTAATGAGCAGGTAGAGATGTTGCAGGCGCTTTCACGCCAGTGCGTGCGTCACCTGAACATCGTGGGCGAGTGTAACATCCAGTACGCTTTCAACGCCGAGACCAACGACTATCGGGTGATTGAGGTCAACGCCCGCCTGAGCCGCTCGTCCGCGTTGGCTTCTAAGGCTACCGGCTATCCGTTGGCGTTCGTGGCCGCGAAAATCGCGTTGGGATACTCGCTCGACCAGATTGGCGAGATGGGCACGCCCAACTCGGCTTACGAGGCCCCGCAGCTGGACTACCTGATTTGTAAGATACCGCGTTGGGACCTGACGAAGTTCGTCGGCGTGTCGCGCGAAATCGGGTCGAGCATGAAGTCGGTGGGCGAGATTATGTCCATTGGCCGCTCCTTCGAGGAGATTATCCAGAAGGGTCTGCGCATGATAGGGCAGGGAATGCACGGCTTCGTGGGCAACGACGACCTGCACTTCGACGACCTCGACCGCGAGCTTTCTCACCCTACTGACCTTCGCATATTCGCTTTGGCGCAGGCTTTGGAGGAAGGCTACACCATCGACCGCATCTACGAGCTGACCAAGATAGACCCGTGGTTTCTCGGCAAGCTGAAGAACATCGTGGACTATAAGGCGAAGCTTTCCACATATAATAACATAGAGGATATTCCGGCCGACGTGCTCCGCGAGGCGAAGGTACTGGGATTCTCCGACTTCCAAATCGCGCGCTTCGTGCTGCATCCGAAGGGCAACATGGAGAAAGAGAACCTCATGGTGCGCGCCCGCCGCAAGGCGTTGGGCATACTGCCCGCGGTAAAGCGCATCAATACCGTGGCTTCCGAGCATCCGGAGCTGACGAACTACCTCTACATGACTTACGCCGTAGAGGGCTACGACATCAACTACTACAAGAACGAGAAGTCGGTTGTCGTGCTGGGCTCGGGCGCTTACCGTATCGGTAGCTCGGTTGAGTTCGACTGGTGCTCGGTGAACGCCGTGCAGACCGCCCGCAAGTTGGGATACAAGTCCATTATGATTAACTACAACCCCGAGACGGTATCTACCGACTACGACATGTGCGACCGCCTCTACTTCGACGAGCTTTCGTTCGAGCGCGTGCTCGACGTTATCGACTTGGAGCAGCCGCGCGGCGTTATCGTCTCCGTGGGCGGACAGATTCCGAACAACTTGGCGATGAAGCTCTATCGCCAGTCCGTCCCCGTATTAGGAACCTCGCCCGTCTCCATCGACCGTGCCGAGAACCGCAACAAGTTCTCCGCCATGCTCGACCAGTTGGGCATCGACCAACCGGCTTGGCAGGAGCTGACCAGTCTGGAGGACGTGAAGGGATTCGTGGCGAAGGTAGGCTATCCGGTACTGGTGCGTCCGTCATACGTGCTGTCAGGAGCCGCCATGAATGTTTGCTATGACGATGACGAGTTGGCCAACTTCCTGAAGATGGCTGCCGAGGTCTCTAAGGAATATCCGGTGGTCGTTTCGCAGTTCCTTGAGAACACGAAGGAAATCGAGTTCGACGCGGTGGCTCAGAACGGCGAGATTGTAGAGTACGCCATCTCCGAGCACATCGAGTTCGCGGGTGTTCACTCGGGCGACGCCACGTTGGTGTTCCCGGCGCAGAAGATTTACTTCGCTACGGCGCGCCGCATCAAGAAAATCAGCCGCCAGATAGCGAAGGAGCTGAACATCTCCGGACCGTTCAATATACAGTATTTGGCACGCAACAACGAGGTGAAGGTCATAGAGTGTAACCTCCGTGCGTCGCGTAGCTTCCCCTTCGTGTCTAAGGTGCTGAAGCGTAACTTCATCGAGACGGCTACCCGCATCATGTTGGATGCGCCGTACTCACGTCCGGACAAGTCGGCGTTCGACATCGACTGGATAGGCGTGAAGGCCTCGCAGTTCTCGTTCTCCCGTCTGCACAAGGCCGACCCGGTGCTTGGCGTGGATATGTCGTCTACGGGAGAGGTGGGATGTCTCGGCGACGACTTCTCCGAAGCCCTGCTGAACGCGATGATAGCTACCGGATTCAAGATTCCCGAGAAGGGCGTTATGCTTTCTTCCGGAGCCATGAAGTCGAAGGTAGACTTGTTGGACGCGAGCCGGATGCTGTTCGCTAAGGGATATAAGTTGTACGCTACCGCCGGAACCGCGGCGTTTCTCAACGCGCACGGCGTGGAGGTGACTCCGGTTTATTGGCCGGATGAGAAGCCCGACGCTGAGGACAACGTGATGAAGATGATAGCCGAGCACAAGTTCGACTTGATTGTCAATATTCCGAAGAACCACACCAAGCGCGAGTTGACGAACGGATACCGTATCCGTCGCGGGGCGATTGACCACAACATCCCGCTCATCACGAACGCCCGCTTGGCGAGCGCCTTCATCGAGGCTTTCTGTGACCTGAAGCTAAGCAACATTCAGATAAAGAGTTGGCAGGAATATAAGTAATCTCCGCTCGGCTTGAGCGTATTTCAGATAGCTCCTCTCCGGTGCCTCGGAGGGGAGCTATCGTTGTCTTAGGAGGTCAGCCTTCCTGCCTAACTCTATACGGCGTTCCCCACCTTCACTAATCAAAGTAGATATACAGAGTTGCATATAATAAATATCCAAGATTAGATGTTCTCAATATGTAATGTTAGATGCTGTTGCAATGCAACATTGCATGTGGTTAATATGCAGAATTGCATTGAGCCAATATGCAACGTTGCATGATGTTAATATGCAACATTGCATTACGTTGCGATGCAAAGTTGCATATCCATATTGTGATTACCTAATGAATGTGCCCCACCTTACTTAATGAGGATGTCTTTCCTTATAAGGTTCGCCCCGTTATTCTGGGAAGAAAACGAGAGACCGTCTCCGTGTTTTGGTGGAGGCGGCCTCTCGCGTTAACGGTTGTCCTTTCGGACAGGCCTTATTTCTCTTTGAGGTAGTTGTAGACCTTCAGGTTGGTTACCTCGCTCTTGAAGCGTCCCGCCTTCTGCAACGGGAACACTAATGTGCGCGAGTAGCTCATCGAGTCCTTGCCTCCGTTGTAGAACCGCTTCTGTATGTTCATCCGCTCTATCAGCTTGCCGTTCACGCGCAGGGTGGTGCCGAGGTGGTCGCCTTCAATCTGTATGTTGGCCTTCTCGCCCGGATTCACCTTGTAGGGGAAGGTGTTCAGGTATCCGTCGCGCGCGAATCCCATCATGCCGCTGATGGGGTCGCTCAGGTAGAACACGGCGTTGGGCGAGCGGAACAGTACCGTTCCTTTTCTCTCGGGCGCACCCTTGATGTCAAAGGATACCGTATAGTTGTACCCTATCTCGGGATAGTCGGAGACGCTGCCCGATTCCACCGCGGCGCGCTCGTAGACCAGTGCCGGAGCCTTCCCTACACGTCCCAGTTGGTTGACTCCCGGAGCCTCGCTCAGCGACTTGCGTTGCTTGTCAAAGGTTTCGTAGGGAAGCGACGCATTCGCACCGTCCCACATCTTGACGGATAGGGTTTGCATCGGGGAGAATATGCGGTGATGAATGTCCTTCACAGTCACGCCGTTGCCTACGTGGTCGTTCCATACGGCGAACATACCTCCCAAGATAGAGGGGTGCTTCTCGTCGAATACGGTCTTGCCCACGTGCGCCGGAGTCCATTCCTTATACAGATACGGCTCGTTCAGGTAGTTGTAGTAGTATCCCGCCAACGGGACGATGTAGACGAGCCCGTCCGGAATGCTGATGAGCTTGTAGCCCTCTTTGACCATCGTCTCCGGGTCGGCGTAACCGTTGTACCATGCGTTCATGATGACGTTTTCCGACTTGACGGGCGTGTCGCCTTTGGCGTGAGTCAGCGCTCCCCATACCACGGCTTGCTTGCCGTAGCTTTCCACGAGGCGGATATAGTGGTCGGTAAACGCGCGGAACTGCTCCACCACCTCCTTCTTGGCGTTCGAGTATTCGTCCGTCCCGATGTGTACCCGCTTGCCCGCGAATACCGGGTCGTCTCCCTCCAAGTATTCCTTGAACACCGCGTCGATGAAGTCGTAGGTCTCCTGCTTCGAGATGTCCAGATGGTCCATGCCGTACTCTTTGCTTCCCACTTCCGGCTTATAGTGGGCGAAGGCTAGCGAGTGCGCCGGAACGTCTATCTCGGGGATAATCTCGACGAAGTTTTTCGCCGCCTCTTTTTGGAAGTCTTTGAACTCCTTCTTCGTGTACGAGCCGTCTCGGGCGGTCAGTCCCGGGAAGGTGGTCGACTCTAACCGGAACGCGGCGTACGTCTTGCTCCAGTCATGCTCGAAGTATTGCTTGAACCCGTTGTCGTTCAGGTGAACCTGAAGCGTGTTCATCTTGTAGTAGGCCATAATCTTGACCAAGTCCTTCAGGTAGCTCATGGGGATGAACTTCCGGCCGCAGTCAATCATGAATCCCCGGATGGAGTAGTCCGGATAGTCGCGCACGTTGCCTTTGGGCAGCGTGCGTTCCTCGCTCTGCTCGCTCAGTTGCAGCACGGTGCGCGTGCTCCAGTAGAGTCCCGTCGGAGTGGGGGCCGACAGCTCCACCCGGTCGGCTATTTTCATCGAGTAGCCTTCCGTTCCGAGGTTCTTGTCCTTCGCCAGTGACAGGACGAAGTCGCCATCCTTCGCCTTTCCTTCGGTGACCTCCAGTCGCTTGCCGAACATTAGCTGATAGTCTTTAGCGAACATTTGGGCCACTCTCGCCACTTCTGGGTCGTCCGACTTGCATACAATCTTGGCGTTCTCTCCCGGCGTGAACACGCCTTCCTTGCCCGTCCATTGCCTGAGTTCCGGCACGACGAACGGTTTGGGGTTAACATCCGCCCATGCGGTAGCCGCGGTCAGCAGGCAGAGCGCGGCGGGCAGGAATACCTTTAAAAGAATCGTTCTTTTTTTCATAAAGGGGTAAAGTTTATAGTTAATAAATTGATGCTAAAGGACTCGCTTTTTAGGGCGAGTCAAATCTCGGCTAAAAATAGTTATATTTCCACGTGTGTGCAATGTGGCGGTCGATAATTTTTTACTTTTGTTGCGCAAACCCTAAAAACTGGAAGGTAAAGATGCTGATACTATTATCTTGCGCGAAGACAATGAGCGGCGCCTCGCGGGTAAAAGTTCCCGCGGTGACGACACCCCGCTTTCAGGAAGAGGCTTCGGCCGTAGCCTTGCAGATGTCGCGATTCTCGGTCGAGGAGTTGGAACGGCTTCTGCGTGTAAGCCCTAAGATAGCGGTTGAAAACTATAAGCGTTATCAGGCGTTTCACGCGGCGGAGACTCCCGCTCTGCCGGCCTTGTTAGCCTATACCGGAATCGTGTTCAAGAGGCTGAACGCGAAGGACTTCACGGCGGAAGATTTCGGGTACGCTCAGGAACATCTGCGGTTGACCTCCTTCTGCTATGGCTTGTTACGTCCGTTGGACGCTATCCGGCCGTATCGGTTGGAAGGCGACGTTACGCTGCCTGACTTCGGGCAGAACGTGTTTTCCTATTGGCGTTCTCGCTTGACGGATGTGTTTATAAAAGACATCAGAAAGGCGGGTGGGGTACTGTGCAATCTGGCGAGCGAGGAGATGAAAAGCCTCTTTGACTGGAAACGGGTAGAGCGTGAGGTTCGTGTGCTCACCCCGGAGTTTTACGTGTGGAAGAAGGGCAGGCCGACGACGGTTGTCATATACACGAAAATGTCACGAGGAGAAATGACCCGGTTTATCCTGAAGAATAGGATAGAGCGTCCGGAAGACCTGACCGCTTTCTCTTGGGAAGGTTTCGAATACGATGAGGCCTTGTCCGGCGATGGAAGACTGCTCTTTGTGAACAAAGAGTGATTGCCGATTACATGATAGCGTATTTTTCTATAACATAATACAGGCTATTTACCGACTTCATCATCTACTAAGTCTAGCATCAAGGGTATATCTTCTTCTAAAATACCCCGCTGAAGAAGAGTTTCCTTATCTTTATAAAAGATATCTATAAACTGTTCTCTATTGCCATTCGTCGTTATCGATTTACTGTAAAGAGCAATGGCTTTTTGGATATCTCCCATAACCCATGCCACGTGTCCTGCATTCAAATAGTCGATGGATAACGGCCTCTGCTCTATAATCTTTTCATAATACTTCATAGCCTGTTTGTATTTAGCGCAAATAAACGAACACCAAGCTATTCCTCGCCATGCCTTTATACAATCACTTTCCATGAAGTCTAGCTTAAAGAAATAATTTAGCGCTTCTTCATATTTTTCCAACTCAATGAGGCAACTGCCGATATAAAAGATAACATTCGTATCTTCTGGAATGGCTTCCTCTACTTTCTTATAGTAAGTCAAAGCGGATTGGAAATCACGGGTCAAACGATAGCATGTCGCTAAATGGCGATTATTCCATACATTGTCCGGTCGTAAGATTTCCGCTTTAAGATACGCGTCGATGGATTCTTTATAGCGTTTTCTCTTTTGCAAGGTAAAACCTAATTTCTGATAGAAGTCAGCTACGTTACCATTGTTTGAATGCTTAAGCTCTATCAATTCTTTATAAGTATTGGTCGCTTCTTCCCATCGTTCCTTTTTTAAATAAAAGTCGGCTATTGAATTTAGTACATTTTCACGATAAAGCATGTCTTTAAGAACAGGAATATGGTGTAAGTCAAGTTGTTCTTTAAATATGTCTCTAAACTCCTGACGGCGCATATTTAACTTGAAGAAACGATACAGGTCATGTAGATATTGATTGCTGACAACATTTGGTTTTTGACTGATTTTCTTCAGATTTTCAATATTGACATCTTCAAATAACTCGTTTGCTTGTTGTTCTCTGAATTGGTTCAACATTAAATCTTGCTGCATCTTCGGCAAATGTTGAATCGTAAAAAATAGCGAGTATTTGTCGCTGTTGCTGAAAAAACCGGATTGAAGAATCAGGGTTAATAAACTATTCGTTTCATCTGTTCCTTTATTTAATAACTTATTGACTTCAGATTGCTGCTTGGTGAACGGATAAAACCAATTTTGTAGCTCACGAAAAAAAGGATAACTTTTCAATCCAGCGAATGAGCTCATATAAATATCCGCTCCCTCTAGTTGCAGTTCATTCATCTCGCGTAATTTTTCCCCTAGTCCAGACTGTTCAATTATGTTTTCCCAATCCGGATTCTTGTCACTGTTTTCTTCTTCGTTCTCTTCCAAACCAAGTCTAATGTTCCGCATGTACGAGGAAGAACTCTTCAGCATTTCCGGAATAATCTCTTCTCTCATTCTTTTGTCTATTTTCTCGGTTTCTTGGCAAAGAAGCATTTGATGATAAATACGTGCGGTATCTTCACTGAATGGAGAAGACTCGGCCAAGCACTTAACTTTCTCTGATAACTCCGGATAAAGTTTAATGCGCTCTCTATAGATATGAAGAATGATTAATGTGCTGACCAATGCTCTTTGACTTACATTTACGTCCGGAAATTTATAAGCGTCCAATAGCCATATGGCTTTACGAGAATCAAAACATTCCATTAAACTTAACATTACGGCACTGACATATAAACATAAGTCTTCAACTAAAAGGCATGATGAGGCAAGCGCTTTACTGGCGTTCTCTTCCTCTTCTGATGTCCATGCGATGTTGGTCCATGTGCTCAAAAACAATTGTTTCAGGAGCTCCTCATGTTTCTTTAAGGCTTCATTCACTTGATCCTCTGGTAGTAAATCATTTAGGGCGATATCTTCATTGAATGACGTTAATGTGTGTATCAGGTTGGCATTATCATGTTCTGTCGCAGAAGAGCGTGTTCGTCGTATTTCATGATAATATTTTGCGGATATACTATCGAGGATTAGCAACCTCGACTGATCTGCCACTTCCCATACGTCTCTGAGCAATTTCCTATAAATCTTTTTGCGCTCAGGATCATTTAATCCCTGACGCATATATTCTAACATGTATTTATATGAAGTATGAAGTTGTTCCAGTCGGTCTTTTAAGCTCCAATTAGGATATTGCCATAATATGGCTTCTAATTGATTTAACGCCTCTTTTAGTCTTTTCTTTTGGAGCAAGTCATATACATGATTGTATTGCTCATTAATTATTTTTTCATTCATCATAGTTTATCTTGTTTTATCAACCCTTTAAACGTTTCCGTATACTTGCTTTTTACGGTTGTTTCAGCATTTCTCGACTCTACATAGAAACAAAAAGAATGCCAAAAAGGAAACAATAGATAACTTCCAATACCTAATTACTTTTATGGTCTTAGTTTTTTAAGCATAAAAGGCTGCCCCTTTTGCGAGACAGCCTCCCATTTCTAATACTGTGTATTTCTTTATAAATACGAGCCTTTTTACTCCTGAATTGCGGCGATTCCCGGAAGAATCTTTCCTTCAATCGCTTCAAGCAGCGCTCCACCGCCGGTAGAGACATAAGAAACGCCACTTGCCAAGCCGAACTTATTTACACATGCCACAGAATCTCCTCCGCCCACAAGTGAAAACGCTCCATTTTTCGTTGCTTCTACAATAGCTTCACCTACTGCACGTGAACCGTGAGTAAAGTTATCAAACTCGAATACTCCTGTCGGACCATTCCAAAGTATTGTCTTAGATTGCTTAATAACATTCGCAAATATTTCTTCTGTCTTAGGACCGATGTCTAATCCTTCCCATCCGTCTGGAATTTCATTCACGTTACAGAATTGAGTATTTGCGTCATTAGAGAATGAGTCCGCAATCTTAGCGTCTACAGCTAACACGAGATTAACCCCTTTTTCTTTAGCCTTTTTCATTAAATCCAACGCGAGATCTAGCTTGTCATCCTCGCAAATAGAAAGACCGACCTTTCCACCCATTGCTTTAGTAAACGTGTAAGTCATACCGCCCGCAATGATGAGATTGTCTACTTTATTCAGTAAGTTTTCAATGATCTCAATCTTAGAAGAAACCTTAGATCCACCCATAATGGCTGTGAAAGGACGGTGAATGTCGTTCAATACTTTATCTACCGCCTTTACCTCTTTCTCCATTAGATAGCCAAACATTTTATTGTTGGAGTCAAAATATTTAGCGATCAACGCTGTTGAAGCGTGAGCACGGTGTGCAGTTCCGAATGCGTCATTTACATAACAGTCAGCGTAGGACGCCAATTTCTTTGTGAATTCTTTCTGGCTTTCTTTTACAGCCTTCTTTGCGGCTGCCTTTTCCTCGTCAGTTGCGTCTTCCGCCAGTCCTCTAGGCTTTCCTTCTTCTTCAGCGTAAAAACGAAGATTTTCAAGTAGCAGAACCTCTCCAGCTTGTAAAGCTGCCGCTTTTACCGCAGCCTCTTCTCCCATGCAGTCATTCGCAAACTGAACCTCAACGCCTAGCAATTCAGATAGATGCTTTAAAATATGCTTTAAGGAAAATTTCTCAGAAACCCCTTTAGGACGTCCCAAGTGAGAACCAATGATAATGCTTCCGCCATCCGCAAGAATCTTTTTCAATGTAGGAAGCGCTGCACGCATGCGAGTGTCATCTGTAATGTTAAAGTTCTCGTCCAAAGGAACATTAAAATCTACACGAACGAATGCCTTTTTCCCGGCAAAATTGAATTTGTCAATTGTCTGCATAATACTCTTATTTAAAAGTGTTTAAGTCTATCTTTTTTGACTGACCGCAAAGTTACTATTTATTTTGAATTTTCGCTATTTGTCTGCTATTTTATTCACGGCTTTTTCAATGAGTCTTTGGTAACTTTATAAGTGTTACAGAAATATTTGCACATCATCTGCAACCCGCAAACGGAGCATTTAGGAGTTCTTGCCTGACAAATGTATCGTCCATGCAAAATAAGCCAATGGTGGGCTATGCCTATTAGCTTTTCGGGAATATGCTTCACCAGTTCTTTTTCTACGCTTAACGGAGTGGTGCATTTATCAGGCACTAGTCCAATACGGTGGCTGACTCTAAAAACATGGGTATCTACCGCCATCGCTGCCTTTTTGAATACAACGGATTGAATGACGTTCGCCGTTTTCCGGCCCACTCCGGGTAGTTTAATCAAGTCATCCAACTTGTCTGGCACCTTACTGTTAAAGTCCTTTACAAGCATCTTCGCCATTCCCACTAAATGCTTCGCTTTATTATTAGGATAAGAGACGCTACGAATGTACTCAAAAATAACTTCAGGAGTAGTCGTTGCAAGAGATTCGGGCGTAGGGAAATCCCGATATAGTGGAGGAGTAATCATATTTACTCTTTTATCCGTACACTGAGCAGAAAGTATCACTGCTATTAACAGCTCATAAGGATTATTGTAATGCAATTCCGTTTCGGCTACAGGTACATTCTCCTGAAACCAAGATATAACCTGCTGATAACGCTCTTTTATTCTCATCGTAACTTATTTTTATGATAGTGAGGGGCCACTTTCAAATGAAAGTAAGCTGTAGATATTATCGTTAAGACAGCCCCCCAAAAGTAGGCCTTTCCGAATGTACTGATTTCCGCAATGTACCCTCCTGCAAGCATGCCAAGTCCGATACCTATATCCCATGAGGTGAGATATGTAGAAGTTGCTGTCCCTCGCTGATTATTGGGAGCGAGATTGACGAACAGCGTGTTAAAAGCAGGGAACATAATACCGAAACCGATACCCAACAATAAAGCTATGCCAAAAAAGATGATGGTGCAAACCGTCTCATTACATTGAATCAGATAGGCGCAAGAGGAAAGCAGAAAGAAACTAAAGACTACAATATAAAGTCCAACTGCAATAACTTGAGTTATTTTTCCCCGGTCCACCAGTTTTCCTGAAAATATTCTCGAAATAGCCATGCCGACGGCCATAAATGTAAAGAAAAATCCGGTTTGTGCGTGGATACCGATTTGGCGAGCGTACATAGCTACATAGTTTGTTGTCATGCCATAAGGGATGGAGAGAAGCAATAAACTGACTCCCGCCGGTATTCCTTTCAGCAATACGAATCTGTCCAGAGATATTGGCTCTCTCTTTACCGGTGCCTTATAAGGTGTCTTTACAAAGCTCGCGAATATCAGCCCTAAAAGGCAGGAGCCTAGTGAATAACAGAATATTGTAACAAATGGAATCCCCGCTTCATGCAAGAAAAGCCCGAACATAGGTCCGACAGACATCGCTATGTTGTTAGAAAGGCCATAATAACCTAATCCTTCCCCTCTACGTGACGAAGGCATAATGTCTATCACGACCGTATTCCCTCCCACAGTTACCATTCCGAAAGAGACGCCATGTACAATCCGGAATATAATAAATAAGGTAAGGGAACCTGCTATCAAGTAACCGGCGAACACAAGTGTAAATATGAAGTAAGCGAATAGGTAGAGTGGCTTGCGGGCAAACGTGTCAAGCAGATAACCGGAAAAAGGGCGAATACAAAGGGCGGCTACTGTGTAGCAAGATAGTACAACGCCGATAGTCGAATTGCTTGCCTTGAAAATCTCGGATAGATAAAACGGCAAGACGGGGAGCAAAAGCCAAAATCCAAAATACAACAAGAAGTTAGCTCCTAAAATGAGGCAATAGCTCGGGGTAATAAGCTTATCTTTTGTCATAGTCAATAAAGTCTGACCACATTATTTTAAGCGGCGTACTTCCAACAGAAATCATTCCGTCTTACCATTTCAAGCATTAATAAGGTGTAAACTTAAATTTTTTCCTATACTCAAAATGGCAAGACGGTAAAACCTTTTCGGTCAATGTGTTCAATTTTCTCAATAGAGAAATGCGGATTAATATGCGGCTTCAAATTCTTTTAAGAAACGAGTGTCGTTTTCGGAGAACATTCGCAAATCTTTTACTTGATACTTAAGATTGGTGACACGTTCAATCCCCATACCAAGAGCGTAACCGCTGTATATCTTACTGTCAATGCCGTTCGCGTCCAATACGTTCGGGTCAACCATACCGCAACCTAATATCTCTACCCATCCGGTATGTTTGCAGAATGGACAGCCTTTGCCGCCACAGATATTGCAGCTGATGTCCATTTCCGCGCTAGGTTCGGTAAACGGGAAGTAAGAGGGACGAAGACGAATCTTCGTATCCGCACCGAACATTTCTTTTGCGAACAGCAGCAAAACTTGTTTCAAGTCAGTAAATGATACGTTCTTATCTACATAGAGGGCCTCTACCTGATGGAAAAAACAATGTGCGCGATAGCTAATCGCTTCGTTACGGTACACGCGTCCCGGGCAAATGATACGGATGGGAGGTTGGGCGGCTTCCATCACGCGGGTCTGAACTGAAGATGTATGTGTACGCAACAGTATGTCCGGATGCGATTCGATAAAAAATGTATCCTGCATATCGCGGGCCGGATGGTCCTCTGCGAAGTTCAAGGCCGAAAATACGTGCCAATCATCTTCAATCTCCGGACCTTCAGCGATGCAGAACCCCAAACGAGAGAAAATATCGATTATTTCATTCCGTACGATTGATAAAGGATGGCGGGTTCCAAGTTTTATAGGGTAGGCCGAACGTGTTAAGTCCAGTTCGTCAAAGTCTTCTTCTTGACTTTCAAACTGCTCTTTAAGGGCGTTAATCTTATTTTGCGCTTTTGTCTTCAACTCATTTAGCTTCATGCCCACCTCTTTTTTCTGCTCGGAAGGCACATTGCGAAAGTTCGCCATTAATTCGTTCACAGCTCCCTTCTTGCCCAAAAACTTAATGCGGAGTGCCTCCACTTCCTTCATATCGGAAGCTTGAAGACCTTCCACCTCTTTTAGAAGCTCTTCTATTTTAACTATCATATTTTTATAATTTTATCTGTATTGCAATAAAAGCACTACAAAGATACTGTTTTATCATGAACCTTCGAAATATTTAGCGTATTTGTTCGAGATGAACATTTCCATATTTATGGACCGTTTAGTTCAAGTTTCGTATTATCAATTAGTTATGTGTGTGGGCGAAACTTCGCCTCATGGGTGCTTTAGACCCTCTCCTAAACCACTTAAATACGAAACATAAACGAACTTTAAGTCTGATAAGGGAGGTTTATATATATCTGCTGTCTTGTACGTAAATAGAGATAAACTTTCGGTTACTTACGTGCAAACTCGCTTCTGTTTACGTGTGATATTGCGGATAGGTCGTAGAAATAAAATATTTTTTCAGGCAGTTATGCGTAAATTATCTTATTATCAGAGCTTTATCTCCTGCTTGAGAAACAGCCCCGTTTCTCGTGAGCCGTTGCCCTGTTTCTCGCGAGCCGTAGGGCAGTTTCTCACGAGCCGCAGGGCGGTCTAACAAGTGGAAAAGGATTAATGTGAATTTTTTCCATTGCGGGAGTGAAAAAACATAGTCGGAAAGGCCATTCAAAATAACCCCGGACAGATTATACGATAGGATTTTACATCGTTAAACTATTTAATGACCGTTAGGAACTTAAAAAGAACAAGCTAGCGGGAATAGAGAAAGCGGATTGCATTTTCGCCTGTGCGGGAAGGCGGTTCCCTCACTATTCGGAGGGAGATAACGAACTGTCTCTGGCTATCGAAGTCAGAGAAACAAACTGACTGAGGTCACTTAAACGAAAAAATCAAAGACGGGCTCTAAACCGTTGATGCCTTTACGCTTTTCAGCGGATAGGTACAGCAAAAAGACGCTTAAAGTTTTCCAAGAATTTTATCCATAACCCAATTGGTCAGGGTAGCGCTTTCTCCATCACAAGGACAAACGGAGATGCCGCGTAGATGATCTACCACAGCTTGGATAAGCGGTTGTTGTACATGGGGAGGATTAGCTATATGAAACTCTTTTCGTCCTTGTTCCGTATGTAGGGCTATAGGTTCATACGTGAAGACAGAAAAACATATCATGCCTTTATCTCCAATAATCTCGATACGGTCTTCTCTGGCTGAATCGTGTGCCACGAAACACCATGAACCACTTCCTACCAATCCGTTATCGAACTGGAAGCAGGCGCTTAGTGTATCCTCTGCTTGATAGAGTCCTCCTCGATTACTTTTATATCCGCTTGCTTCAAGTATGCATCCGAACATATCTTGTAACAGGTCTATTTGATGGGGAGCTAAATCGTAAAAATATCCTCCTCCCGCAATGTCTGCTTGCACACGCCACGGAAGATTTTCTCGATTATAGTCCAAGTCGCGCGGTGGTTGGGCGAAGCGTATTTGTACATTAATTACATTGCCTATGGCGTTGTTTTCCACGAGTTCTTTTACTTTCTGAAAATAAGGAAGGTATCGGCGATAGTAAGCTACAAAACATGGGACACCTGTTTCTTTGGAAATACGATTGATACGGGTGCACTCTTCATACGTTTGAGCCATAGGCTTTTCTATGTAAGCGGGTTTGCCGGCTTTCATTGCCATAATAGCGTAAGTCGCATGCGAAGAAGGAGGAGTCGCTATATAGATGGCGTTGACTTCAGGGTCGTCTATCAATTCTTGAGCGTCGTCATACCATTTTTTTATGCCTCGCGCTTGAGCATATGTTTGAGCTTTGGTTTTATCTCGACTCATGATCGCTACGACCTTCGAATGTTCAACTTTTTGAAATGCCGGTCCGCTTTTGGTCTTAGTTACTTCACCGCAACCGATAAATCCCCATTTTATGATGTCCTCACTCATATAGATAATAAATAGTTTTATTCCTTGTATCCGCAACAAAGATACGTTTAATTTCTACTTGAGTCTTATTCTCTTTGTAAATTTATATAATAGAAACGAAAAAGATTCGCTATTTAACTTCTGGAAAATCTATATTATAAAATCGAGGTCCTTCGTAGATTGTATTGACTCGTATTCTTAGTCCTTTTTTCCCTTCTAACAAATCTTTGATGTTCTCTAATTTGAAAGATACATAGCCTTCTTCCAACAGATCGGAGTTTTTTTGATAGGCTTTATGCCGAAACTCTAAGTACATATATTCGTCGTTTTCGTTCACTTGGGGCGATGCGTTTGCACCCGAGAAGGTCACTAAGTTTAGGGAATGCGCTTCATTACTGTTTTGAGAGTTGTAATATTGATACTCTACCGTTAGATATTTCTTGTCTTGTGTAATCCACATGTAAGTGGCGTTAACCGGGGCGTCTCCTATTTCCTCTATGACACCGTCCTTATCTATTAATAAGGTTTCTTTAGTCGGAATTTCCCGGATTTGTTTGACTCGTATGTTATAGTCATATCCCTCTGCAGGAGTCTTTAGCATATTAAATACGACAAAAGCCCTTTGTCCATCTTCATATTTTTTATTATCTATTTCTTGTTTGTCTCCCGGAAACATTGTTTTTCCGTTATCTAATGTAAAGTAAAAGTTCGTTTTATCAGGGAAGGTATTGATGGTGCTAATGACGAATAATTCATTTTGAGAATCATATGCTTCATCAGAAGAATCATCGTTATCGCAAGACAAGATAGCCATTGTCATTATGAAAACGAAAAGGACTGGTATTGTAAGTGTGGATTTTCTTTTCATACCTTATCTAATTAATTGGACTATGGTTCTATGTTATTGTATAACTGTATATGGATAATGTGAAAACAGAAAGAATATTGCATATTCTTGTGTTAAAGAAACAAAAGTGTTGAAAGAGTTGCTTGCTCTGTGCAGTATTTCTATCTTTGTCGCATTTTCGAAATAAACAGGTGTGCAAGAGGATGGAAGAACAGGAGTTGGCTGATCGGTGCAGGCACGGCGACAATCAAGCCCGCAAGGAACTGTATGAGCGGTATGCGGGACGTATGTTCGCTGTTTGTCTTCGTTATATCAGTGACCGTGATACGGCTCAAGACTTGCTTCATGATGGATTTTTGAAGATATTTGGTTCTTTCGATAAGTTTAGTTGGCGCGGAGAGGGTTCTTTACGGGCATGGATAGAAAGAATTATGGTGAATATGGCCTTGCAGTATCTTCGTAAAAGTGATGTCATGAGTGTAGCTTCTCCGTTGGATGAGGTTCCAGAAGTGTATGAGGAGCCAGAACCATCTGAGGTTGATGCCATTCCTCAAAATGTATTGATGCGCTTTATTAAAGAATTGCCGGTCGGATATCGTACGGTATTTAATCTCTATACTTTTGAAAATAAATCGCATAAGGAAATTGCCCAACTGTTGGGAATTAACGAGAAGTCTTCGGCTTCTCAATTGTTTAGGGCGAAAACTTCTTTGGCGAAAAAAATAAAAGATTGGTTAAAGAATAACGGATAGATTAGCGAATAGAAATGAAACAAAAAGATTTGTGGATAAGTAGGCTAAAGGAAAAACTTGAAGATTTTTCCGAATCCGCTCCAATTTCCAGTTGGGAACGCTTGGAAAAGGAACTTATGCGTCTTCCCGGAGAGAAGCGGATTATACCGTTGCGCACTTATAGGTGGGCAGCTGTTGCGGCTGTCATTTTGCTGTTGGTAGTCTCTTCGATAGGTCTTTATTTCTTAGATTCTCCGATGGCGGATGAGATTCGTCATACGCAAGCCTCTTTGTCGGCTGTTTCTCCCGACTATTTACCTAAGCAGAATGTTCCGGAACGACAGGGGGAAAAGATAACGCAAGCTTCTCGTGTTCAAAAAGAGTTATTGGCGGAGAATCGTGAAAAGATAGAGACGCTTCAAAGTGATTCCCATTGGATAGAAACGGGAGAGGAGAAGGAGATTCCGGAAGAGGAAGACGTTCTGCACGGAAAAACTCCGGACATCGCTGAGCAGACTACGGCAATAGAAGACAAATCGAATAAAAATACTGAGGCCAATCATCGTGAGCGTGTAAGTGAAGGTGGCGCTAAATACTCTTCTATTGAAAAGCCATCACCTATTTTCACGAGGAAACCCTCTAAAAAAGGAAAATGGTCTACGGGATTTTCTTTCGGTAATTCCGGAGGAGCTTCAGAAGAAATCGGGATAGGAGGTATACCAGTTCACATGTCTCGTGTAAATATGATGACGATAGCCAATGACTTGATGGAAATACCTGAGGGGCAGACTTTAGTGTTTGAGGAGGGAGTTCCTTACTTACGCCAGTCGAACGATGCTGTTGAGATGAAACATCATCAGCCTATATCGTTTGGGGTTTCTGTACGCCGTGATTTGAAGCGGGGATTCTCCGTAGAGACAGGAGTTACTTATACTTTGCTTTCTTCTGATGCGAAACTCCCGGGGGTGGAACGCAATGTAGAGCAGAAGTTGCATTATATTGGCATTCCTTTGCGGGCTAACTGGAACTTCTTTGAACGTAAGTTGCTTACACTTTATGTCTCAGGCGGAGGGATGGTAGAAAAGTGTGTATATGGTAAGTTTGGGTCAGAGAAAGAAACGGTGAAGCCATTACAGTTTTCCGTGTCGGGAGCGGTGGGCGCTCAATTGAATCTGACCCGGCGAATAGGCATTTACGCTGAGCCCGGTATCGCCTATTTCTTCAATGACGGTTCGGACGTGCAGACGATACGTAAAGAAAGCCCGCTTAACTTCAATATGCAAGCGGGCCTACGGTTGACTTATTAAGTTTAGTTGATTACGACGTTCGTGAAGTATTCCTTGAACAGTAGCGAAGCTTTTTCGAGCTGTTCGGGAGTGTTTTCCTTTACCTCTTTTAACTGGTACTCTTGTCCCATCGCCGCATACTTGTGTACGCCTAAGGTGTGGTAGGGGAGTATCTCTACCCGTTGAATCATCTCATATCCTCCTAACGACTGTCCCAATTGCCGGATGTCTTCCTCGAAGTCACTGTATCCGGGGACCAGTACGTAGCGAAGCCAGAAAGGTTTGCCGTTCTCGTTCAGCCAAGCGGCGGTGCGTAGGGTCTGTTCGTTGCTCCGTCCCGTCAGTGCTTGGTGGCGTTGCGGGTTGAACTCTTTTACGTCCAACAGTACCAAGTCCGTCAGTCTCAGTAATTCCTCCACTTCCTTGTTCCATACGCCTCCGTTGCTGTCCAAGCAGACGTGTATGCCTTGCTCTTTCAGCGCCTTGACCAACGGGATTAACGCCTTTGCCTGAAAGGTAGGCTCGCCGCCGGAAAAGGTGACTCCGCCCCGTTTGCCGAAGAATGGCTTTTGGCTCATCGCCATGCGGACAATCTCTTCAGGGGCGGTCGGCGTTCCTCCCTTACCGGCTATCGTGTCCGGATTGGCGCAATAGAGGCAGCGAAAGTTACACCCTTGAAGGAAAACGACGAGCCGTAAGCCCGGCCCGTCGAATGTCCCCATACTTTCGTATGAATGTACGTTTATCATTATTCAATGAGATTACATGTGTTCGTGGAAACTGCGGCTGATGACCTCCAACTGATGCTCGCGGCTGAGCTTCACGAAGTTCACCGCATATCCGGATACGCGGATGGTCAGCTGCGGATACTTCTCCGGATGTTCCATTGCGTCGTACAATGTCTCGCGGTTCAGCACGTTCACGTTCAGGTGATGGGCGCCTTTCGTGAAGTAGCCGTCCATCATCGTTACCAGATTCTCTATCTGGTCCTCCAGAGTGGCTCCCAATGACTTGGGAATAATGGAGAACGTGTTGCTGATTCCGTCCTGAGAGTCACGGTAGCGCAGCTTGGCTACGGAGCTCAGCGAGGCGATCGCACCCTTCTTGTCGCGTCCGTGCATCGGGTTGGCTCCCGGAGCGAAAGCGACGCCTTTAGCCCGTCCGTCGGGAGTGGCTCCCGTCTTCTTACCGTACATCACGTTGGACGTGATGGTCAGCAGCGAGAGGGTAGGACGGGCGTTCTTGTAAACCGGCAGCTTCTTCAGCTCCTCGCTGAAGTAGTACACCAAGTCCACGCCCAAGTGGTCTACCCGGTCGTCGTCGTTTCCGAAGCAGGGGAACTCTCCCTCGATGTCGAATCCTTCCGTCAGGCCGATGTCGTTGCGGCGCGCCGTTACCTTAGCGTACTTGATGGCCGACAGAGAGTCGAGCGCGATGGACAGTCCGGCCACGCCATAGGCGAGGTTGATGTGCGGGTTGGTATCGATGAGCGCCATCTGCGCCTTCTCGTAGTAATACTTGTCGTGCATATAGTGGATGATGTTCATCGCCTCGTTGTACACGCGGGCGATTTCCTTGAGCACCTTCTTGTAGTTGCTCATCACCTCCTCGAAGTTCAGCACGTCGTTGGTCAGCACGGGAATATCCTTCACCATTACCGTACCGGTGTTCTCGCAACGGCCGCCGTTGATGGCGAGCAGGAGCGCCTTAGCCAAGTTACAGCGCGCGCCGAAGAACTGGATTTGCTTGCCTATCTCCTGATAAGAGACGCAGCAGGCGATGCCGTAGTCGTCCGACTGGCGCACTTCGCGCATCAGGTCGTCGTTCTCGTACTGGATAGACGAGGTGTCGATGGAAACCTTCGCGCAGAATTCCTTGAAGCCTTCCGGCAGCTCGGGGCTCCAGAGCACGGTCAGGTTGGGCTCCGGCGACGGGCCGAGGTTGTACAGGGTTTGCAGGAAGCGGAAGGAAGTCTTCGTTACCTTCGTCCGTCCGTCGTTGAAGCGTCCTCCCAGTGATTCGGTCACCCATGTGGGGTCTCCGGCGAATATGTCGTTATAGGACTGCATGCGCAGATGGCGCACCATGCGCAGCTTAATGACAAACTGGTCGATAAGCTCCTGAGCGAATGACTCTGTGATGCTGCCCTTGTTCAGTTCGTATTCGATGTAGATGTCGAGGAAAGAAGAAACGTTGCCGAGCGACATCGCCGCGCCGTCTTGCTCCTTCACGGCCGCCAGATAAGCCATGTACACCCACTGTACGGCTTCTTGGGCGGTGTACGCCGGACGGCTCAAGTCCAGTCCGTAGTATTCTCCCATTATCTTCATGTCTTTCAACGCCTTTATCTGCTCGGCTACCTCCTCGCGCAGGCGAATGCGTTGGTCTGTCATCGGGCCGGTCAGACTGCGCAGGTCGTTCTGCTTAGCCTCAATCAACCGGTCGATACCGTAAAGCGCCATGCGGCGGTAGTCGCCGATGATGCGTCCGCGGGCGTAGTTGTCGGGAAGTCCGGTCAGGAATCCGAGCGAGCGGAACGAACGGATTTCTTCGGTATATACATCGAATACTCCGTCGTTGTGTGTCTTGCGGTAGTGAGTAAAGATGTCCTTTACCCGCTCGTCCACTTCCGCGCCGTTTTCTCGGCACGCCTTGTTGACCACGTTGATTCCTCCGAACGGCTTGATGGCCCGTTTCAGGAGTTCATCGGTCTGTAGGCCGACGATAAGCTCGTTTTCCTTGTCGATATATCCGGCTTTATGTGAAGTGATGGTAGATACAGTCTTGCTGTCTAAAGAGCGGATGCCATTGTTGGCTCTTTCTTCTTCCAACGCTTTCAGGCAGCGGTTCCACACCGCTTTTGTCCGTTCGGTAGGCCCTTCCAAGAAAGAGGCGTCTCCATAATAGGGAGTAATGTTGTGCTTAACGAAATCCCTTACGTTGATTTCACTGCTCCAAAGACCGTCTTTGAATACCTTGTTCAATTCCATAGATAAAATAAAGATAAATATTAGAGTTTTACTGTCTTTCTCTTTAGAGCGTGCAAAGATACTATGAATTTTTCATATAACCGATAAGGGTGTGGGCGATTTTAAGCTATATGGCTTAGGTTGTCGAGGTAAATGTGTTGATAATCAGTGAAGTGTTGTACTTTTTCAAATTGTGGCTTTCTGATTTAAATCAAGAAAAAATCTTTATTGCAGACTTTCGATGAGGAATCCGGACAAAATCTTAAGAATAGACCATTCTGAAAAACGGAACATTCTGTTCTTCTAAAAACGCGATAATTCCGGCCGAGGTACGGTCCGGACGAAAAGAACGCGGCGTAGAGGCGTTAGCGAAATTCAGGATGTCGGCAAATCCGGAAAGAATGCGATATTTTTATCCTTTTAATGGATGATTCGTTTCTTATTGCGCTTTAATCAATGCGTTTGCTATAATATAGACACTTTTATCTTGTTCGGAAAACGAGAGCAATTAGAAGTTGGAACACGTAAAATCTCTGTTTGATTCCCTGAATCGGGCGGCTTCCATTGCTAATCCTTCGTTTCTCATTCCCCAATCAGGGCTGCGCCTCGCGAGCGGAAGGGCAGCGCCTCGCGAGAAATAGGGCTTCCGCTCAAGTCGATTTCCCTCTTCTAACCGCTTTTTGTGTGCGTATTTATGCGGATTTGCTCTTGAAATGTGCGGATTTTACGCGCTTTTTGCGGTTTTTCCGTCTAAAAAGGAAAATTCTGCCAAGCCTGTTTAGAAGGAAAATATTAAAAATAGAACATTTTTCCCTTAACCGTTCTTCATGTATGTATGCGCCAACAAGAATCATAAAAGTTTAATCACGTTTTTACTTTTCAAGGGAAATCTGTACGGATTTCCAATGTTCTTTTCTATCTTTACGCCATAAATCAACAGATGAAAACAAGGCATCATGGAATACATAAACGGCCAGCGAAAGGGAAATAAGGCCATAATATCCCGCCGCATCGCTTTCCTGACGCTCCTCTCCCTCTACACGGGGATAAGCGTCACGGCGCAGGAGCCTGTCGACTACCTGCGGATAGACACGATATATAAGTTAGCCAACAAGACCTACTCTCCGGAAGTCAACGCGAACTGGATAGGAGACACGCACCACTTCTGGTACAGCAACCGGGAAAAAGGCGGAACGGTGTTCTACCTCGTCAACGCCGAAAACGGAGAAAAGCGGGGATTCAACAGCTTGGACGAGCTGAAGGGGCAAAGCCCGGAGCTATGGACGGCAAGCGAAGAGAAGACCCCCGCCCACCGCAACGCCCCGGACGGAAAGGTGAAGTCACCGGACGGGAAATGGACGGCGTATGTCAAGGACTACAACGTATACATCGCCCCTAACGGCGCGGAGGAGGGACGGGAGATAGCCCTGAGCATGGACGGGACGTTCGAGCACGCTTACGGTCCGCGGTTGGAATGGTCGCCGGACTCCAGAAAGATAGCGACGCTAAAGACCAGACAAGCCGACTGCCGCCGCATCCCGCTGATTGAGTCGGCCCCAAAAAGCCAGTTGCAGCCCATCCTGCAATGGAGGGACTACGCCAAGCCGGGGGACGAGATTCCCGTCTCGCTGCCCGTTCTGTTCGACGTGGAGCGGCGAAAGCAGATTCCACTGGACACGGAAGCGTACAGACGGCAGTTCAGCCTGACCCTGACCGGATGGCGAAAAGACAGCCGGGCGTTCACCTTCGAGTTCAACCAACGGGGGCACCAGCGGTACGTCGTAGGGGAGGTCAATGCCGAAAGCGGGGAGATAAGGCACCTGATAGACGAGAGGTCGGACACGTTCATCTCTTACATCAACAACTACCGGTACGACCTGAACGACGGGGCGGAGCTGCTGTGGGTATCGGAGAGGGACGGATGGCGTCACCTGTACCGGATAGACGGAGCGACGGGAGAGGTGAAGAACCAAGTGACAAGCGGAGAATGGGTTGTCCGCAAGGTCATGTTCGTCGACGAGGAGGAGCGGACGGTGTACTTCATGGCCTCGGGGCTCCATGCGAAGGAAGACCCCTACAATCAACACTTCTGCCGGGTGGGACTGGACGGAAGCGGGATGACGGACCTGACTCCGGAGAACGGAAACCACAAGATAACCCTATCGAGAGACAGAAAGTATTTCGTTGACGTGTACTCACGTCCGGACCTGCCGCCCGTAAGCCTGCTGAGAAAAACGGGAGAAAGAAAGGCCGTCGCGACGCTTGAGCGGTGTGACGTGTCGGAACTGCTGAAAGCGGGATGGCAGGCTCCCGAAGTGTTCCACGCGAAGGGACGGGACGGCGAGACGGACATCTGGGGAACCATCTATCGTCCGCTCAACTTCGACCCTTCCAAGTCCTATCCCGTCATAGAGGATATCTATGCGGGGCCGCACGACTCGCACGTGCCTAAGGACTTTAACCCCGTGCCGTGGTGCATCTCGTCGCTGACCGGACTGGGATTCATCGTAGTGAAGATAGACGGCATGGGAACCAACAACCGCTCCAAGAAGTTTCACGATGTCTGTTGGAAGAACCTGAAGGACGCGGGATTCCCCGACCGGATAAGATGGATACAAGCGGCCGCGCGCAAATACAAGTATATGGATACGGAGAGGGTGGGCATCTACGGATGGTCGGCGGGCGGACAGAACGCGTTGGCGGCGCTGCTGTTCCACAACGACTTCTATAAGGCGGCGGTGGCCCTCTGCGGATGCCACGACAACAGAATAGACAAACTCTGGTGGAACGAGCTTTGGATGGGCTATCCCGTGGACGAGTCTTACAGCCGGTCGTCAAACGTGGACAACGCGCACCTGCTCAAAGGAGACCTGCTGCTGATAAATGGCGAGCTGGACGATAACGTAGACCCGGCCTCGACGCTGCAAGTGGTGGCCGCCCTGATGAAAGCGGACAAGATGTTTGAGCAGCTTTACCTCCCCGGGAAGAACCACAATTTGGGAGGAAGCTACGAGATGCATCGGCTATATGACTTCTTCAATAGAAAACTATTCATTAACAAATAAACACTAGCTATTATGGAAAACGATTACAATGAACAAATGAAAAGAGAAACACGAATCAAGAAGGCCCTGTTCACGTACCTGATATTCGTCTTGGCCACCTACCTCATCGAATGGGCCGTGTGCTACGCTGCGGGCATCGAGTTCCCCAACCCGATAACCGAATCGGAACCGCTTTATCTGACCATAACGGTCCTCACGCTTTGCGTAATCGGGTGGTTCACCATATACCGCCTCTTCCTTCGTGACGGAGAAAAGATTAAGGAGAGAAAAACATCCATTCTCGAGGACATCACCTTGTACGGCGCCGCGCTTGGCCCGGCATTTACCCCTATATTGCCCTACAGCCCGAGAACCTCTTCCGTGGAGGACTTGCTGATTATCCTATTGATTGCGGCGTGCCTATGCCTCTATCTGTCCGTCAGAGACAAGAACATACAGGAATACTTTCAGGAGTTAGAGAAAAGGTGGGAGAAGGCCGCCCACTCCAAGAAACTGATTATCGCTCAAGGGGTCTCCTTAGAGGAAATCGATAAGGACATCAGAGAAAACACCAACTATATCAATACGGACAGAAGCAACTCCATGCAGCTGTGGCGACTGGAGGAATCGAGGTTCGCCATCACCTTCCCCTATGGCGTTGACCATTCCCAAAACTTCGTCAACATCGTGGAAGACCTGAGCGCCTTCATAGAAACGCCTAACGCCCATGAAATCATGGGGTGGACGGAGACGGAAGACTTAGAACTGCCCGGAAATATTGTGCTCTACCGTTATAGTACTAATAACA
Source organism: uncultured Bacteroides sp. (assembly GCA_949285075.1). Classification (GTDB taxonomy): domain Bacteria; phylum Bacteroidota; class Bacteroidia; order Bacteroidales; family Bacteroidaceae; genus Bacteroides. Next base: position 31,151 of record CASDXF010000036.1, read on the forward strand.
AGGAGGTGTACGCCACGACTGAAGACGGACAGACATGGATACAAAATACGGACTTGTCAGGAAACATCTTCAAGAAGGACAACGGACGGGCCACCTTCATCCCCCGACCGGAAATCAACTGGAAGAACGCCGAGAAACTGACGCTCTACGATAAGAGGCTATAAAGTTATCAATAACCCAAATAAGCGTTATGGAGAACGATTGCAAACAACGTGCGGTAGCGGGAACGCGAATCGGGAAACCGCTACTTGCCTACCTGATATTCGTCGTGGTCTGCTACGCCGCCGAATGGTTCATATCGGATACCGGGTTACTTACGCCGGAGAACGAATCCCTGATTAAACTGGCCTGTTCGCTTAGCCTGCTCGGTGCCTTCTTTGTGTACCTTACTCTTCCCGGTGGCAAAGCCAAGAATAACGGCGCTAAGACACTTGTTCTTGAGAAAGTTACGCTATACTGCGCCATGCTTGGCGTACTGTTCACTCCTATCTTGCTCATAAACTCGGCGACCTCCCCAATGGAGGACTCGCTGATATATCTGCTGACCGGAGTGTGCCTATACGCCCATTCGTCTATCCGCCATAAGCATATCCGGAACGGCGGCTCTCTGGAGTTAGAGGAGGAGAAGGGAGGAATACGAAAGAAGGACACAGACTCCAAGAAGCTGATTATCGTTCAGGGCGTTTCCTTAGAGAAGCTCGATAAGGTTATCAAAGAGAACTGCGTCAACTATATCAATCCGGACGGCAGCAACTCCATGCAGCTCTGGCGACTGGAGCAATCGAAGTTCGCCATCACCTTTCCGCGCGGCATCGACTATCCCAAGACGTTTCTCTATGTCGTGGAAGATCTTAGCATCTTCTTAGGCACGCCCAACGCCCATAAGGACATCATGGGGTGGACAGAGACCAAAGAGCTGAAGAAGCTGCCCGGAGAGATGGCGCTCTACCGCTTCGACAGCGGGAAGGATGCCGTGTACGCCACGACCGAAGACGGGCAGACATGGAGGCAGAACTCGAACGTGTTAGGAAAGATTTTCGATAAGGACAACGGACACGCCGTCTTTATTCCCCGACCGGAAATTGACTGGGAAGCCGCAGAAAAGCTGACGCTCTACGATAAGAAGTCATAAAATACCCCTGCGGACACTGCGACGTAAAGCGTATTGATGAATTATCGTCGCTTTCCTAACTAGCCCTCGATTTATTGTCGTATCTTTGCCCCACCCAAAAAACAACGTATAATACATATATATAATATAACACATGGGAAAAGAGAAAATCATATTGACGGGCGACCGTCCCACTGGACGGCTTCACATAGGCCACTACGTAGGCTCGCTGAAACGCAGGGTAGAGCTGCAAGAAGCCGGAGGCTATAACAAGATGTTCGTATTCATAGCCGACGCACAGGCGTTGACCGACAACATAGACAACCCCGAGAAGGTAAGACAGAACGTCATTGAGGTGGCGCTCGACTACTTGGCCTGCGGGCTCGACCCGGAAAAGGCGACTATCTTTATCCAGTCGCAGATTCCCGAACTGTGCGAACTGACGTTCTACTACATGGACCTCGTTACGGTGTCGCGCCTGCAACGTAACCCGACTGTAAAGACGGAAATCCAGATGCGCAACTTCGAGACGAGCATCCCGGTAGGGTTCTTCACCTACCCCATCAGTCAGGCGGCCGACATCACGGCTTTCCGCGCGACGACCGTCCCCGTAGGAGAAGACCAAGAGCCGATGTTGGAACAAGCCCGCGAGATTGTACGCCGATTCAACTACATCTACGGCGAAACGTTGGTGGAGCCTGAAATCCTGCTGCCGGACAACGCTGCCTGCCTGCGGCTTCCGGGAACGGACGGCAAGGCCAAGATGAGCAAGTCGTTGGGCAACTGCATCTACCTTTCGGAAGAGGCGGATGAGATTCAGAAGAAAATTATGAGTATGTACACCGACCCGGGACATATCCGTGTGCAAGACCCGGGAAAGATTGAAGGCAACACCGTGTTCACTTATCTGGACGCTTTCTGCCGGCCGGAACATTTCGAACGTTACCTGCCCGACTACCCGAACTTGGACGAACTGAAGGCGCACTACCAACGGGGCGGATTGGGTGACGTAAAGGTAAAACGCTTCCTGAACGCCATTATGCAGGAGATACTGGAGCCTATACGCAACCGCCGCAAGGAGTTCAGCAAGGACATACCCGCCGTCTACGAAATGCTGCGGAAAGGGTGTGAAGTGGCGAGAGCCACGGCAGCCGACACGCTGGCCGACGTGAAAAAGGCGATGAAGATAAACTACTTCGACGATACGGAACTGATTGCGGAGCAAGTGAAGCGGTTTGCCGAAGGAAAAGAATAAGTAAGGCGATAAAATCGCAAAAGTAAAGGGTGGAGAACAAAGCCTAACAAGTTGTTCTCCGCCTTCTATATTTTTATGTTCCGTGGTAAGCTGTATGCTGTTAAGAAGAATTCAGGTTTGCGTTAAACCCAAATCGGTCATTAGAAAATTCAGCTTTCTTTTTGCGCAAAATGTGCCGTAGTTATGGCAAGAATTAAGCAATGCACAGTTAAATCAAGCTGAAG
>CASDXF010000037.1 GCA_949285075.1 uncultured Bacteroides sp.
CTTCCATTTGACTGATAAAACGATTGGTTTGATGGACAAATCTACGAATTTTAAACCATATGAATACTTCTCTTCATAATGTAACGCGTCAGCCCTGCGGCCGTTAGCCACCTAACAGAAGCGTGAAAAGAGCGTAGAATAAAGGCTGATTCTACCTTGAAATGTCGTGCATTGACACTTGAAGGCTCTTAATGATTCCTTTATTTCCGCAGACAAAGGTAGAAGGATTGAGCGAGACAAGCCGTAACTTATTTACGGATAAAACAAACGTATTTACGGAAGTGGGATGCGCCATAACCGTGAAAAGCGTATATTCGCGAAAGCAACAATCAGCACGAGTATCGTATGAAAGAGAACATGCAACGGCGAGCCGCCCGGCAATTCGTCGATGAGTGGAAAGGCCGCGGATATGAGAAGGGGGACTGCCAACCGTTTTGGCTGTCATTGCTGCATGACGTATTTGGCGTGGAGCAACCTGAAAAGGCGATAACCTTTGAAGATAAGGTGCACATCGACCACACCAGTTTCATCGACGCCTACATAGAGTCGACGAAAGTGCTCATCGAACAGAAGAGCATCGACAAAGACTTACGCAAACCTATCCGGCAGACCCGGAACGTGTATCTTACTCCTTTCGAGCAAGCCAAACGCTATTCCGCCGAATTGCCTTACTCGCTTCGTCCCCGTTGGGTAGTCACGTGCAACTTTCGTTCATTCCTTGTCTACGATATGGAACAGCCTACGGGCGAACCGGAAGAGATTCTTCTGGAGAATCTGCCGAGCGAGTACTGGCGCCTACAATTCTTGGTAGACGACCGCAATCAACACGTTAAGCAGGAGATAGCGGTTTCTCTCCAAGCGGGCGAAATTGTCGGTCGGCTATACGACACGATACTCAAGCAATACTACAACCCGGAATCACCCGAGACGTTGCGCAGCCTGAACATCCTATGCGTCAGGTTAGTCTTCTGCCTCTATGCGGAAGACGCGGGAATCTTCGGGAGACACGGCATGTTTCACGACTACCTCGCCCAGTATACCCCGGAACAGATGCGCGAGGCGCTCATCAGACTGTTCGACACGCTCAATACTCCTTATGAGCGACGCGACCGCTACATGGACCCCGAGCTATCCGCTTTCCCTTATGTCAACGGCGGACTGTTCGCTTCCGACAACAACATCGTGATTCCACGCTTCAAAAAAGAGATAGCGGACTTACTGTTGGTGGACGCTAGCGAAGGGTTCGACTGGACTCACATCTCGCCCACCATCTTCGGAGCCTTGTTCGAGAGTACCCTCAATCCGGACACTCGCCGCAAGGAGGGCATGCACTATACCAGTGTAGAAAACATTCACAAGGTCATCGACCCGCTATTTCTCGATGGCCTGCGCGAGGAGCTGAATGCCCTCAAGCGCTTGAAAGCCGAGCGCGTAAAGCGACTCCGGATAGAGGAGTTTCGTCAGCGCCTCGCCTCGCTCCGCTTCCTCGACCCGGCATGCGGAAGCGGCAACTTCCTGACGGAAACCTACCTTTCTCTTCGCCGTATGGAGAACGAGTGCCTGCGTCTGCTAAGAACCGACGGGCAAATCATGTTAGGAGGAGACCTTAGCCCCATCAAGGTCTCTATCGGCCAATTCTATGGCATCGAGATAAATGACTTCGCCGTAGCCGTAGCGCGCACTGCCCTATGGATAGCCGAGGCGCAAATGACGCAAGAGACGGAGAACATCGTAGGCAGAGACCTCGCTTATCTGCCGCTCAAGTCGTACCCGAATATCGTGGAAGGGAACGCCTTGCGGATGGATTGGGACACGCTCTGCCCGCGCGGCGAAATGCGATTCGTCATGGGCAACCCGCCATTCGTCGGAGCAAGGATGATGAAGCAGGGCGGCGAGCAAAAGAAAGAGATACAAGAACTGTTCGGGAAAATCAAGGACGTGCAAGACTTGGAATATGTCTGCGGTTGGTATAAGAAAGCGGCGGAATATATGCGGGGCACGAAGATAGAAGCGGCGTTCGTGTCGACCAATTCCATTTGTCAGGGTTCGCAAGCGCCTATCCTGTGGAACATCTTGCTCAAGGATTACCACGTACATATCAACTTCGCCTATCAGACGTTTAAGTGGAACAGCGAGGCAGTCGAGAAAGCCGCCGTACATTGCGTCATCGTAGGCTTCTCGGAGACGGAACGGACAAAGAAAGTCCTCTTCAAGGATGGCGGAGAGAGTCAAGAAGTCTCCAATATCAGTCCTTACCTTACGGCGGGGGCGGACACGCTTGTTACCGCACGCAACCACCCGCTCTGCGACGTGCCTAAAATGAGTTTCGGCAACCAACCGCGCGACGGCGGCTCTTTCATCGTCAGCGCCGAGGAACGGGAAGCTATCCTCGCTTCTTCGCCCGAGACGGCCCGATGGCTACGCCCGTATATCGGAGCGGAAGAGTTCATCAAAGGTAAGGAACGATGGTGCCTGTGGCTGAAAGGAGCGACTCCCGCCGACATCAGGAAGGACAAGACGCTATACTGCAGGGTGAACGCGGTCCGAGAGTTTCGGTTAGCATCTACGGCCAAAACGACTAACGGATACGCCAAAGTGCCGCACTTGTTCGCGCAGATTACTCAACCGGACGACGCGGATTGCATGCTTATCCCTCGCGTTTCCTCCGAACGCCGCTTCTATATTCCCATCGGATTTATGCCGGCGGGAAATATCGCCAGCGATGCCGTGCAGATTGTCCCCTACGCCACTCTCTACCACTTTGGCATACTGACCAGTTCCGTCCACATGGCGTGGACGCGGATGGTATGCGGAAGGCTCAAAAGCGATTATCGGTACAGTAAAGACATCGTGTACAACAACTTTCCGTGGCCTTCGCCTACGGAGGCGCAACGGCGGAAGATAGAGCAGGTGGCACGGAACATTCTCGATGCCCGCGAGCGCTATCCGGACAGTTCGCTAGCCGACTTGTATGACGACACTACCATGCCCGCCGAACTTCGGCAGGCTCACAGGCAAAACGACTGCGCCGTAATGCAGGCTTATGGCTTTTCCTTGTCGTTGTCCGAAAAGGAGGTAACTGAACGGATTCTTGAGCTTTACGAGCGATTGACACAAAGCACCCGAACAAACGCATAAGGCTGCGGCCGTCATGCGGCCCGGCCTACATATATTACCGACAAGAGGAATAAAGGGTCACAGCGGCAGCACCTCGCCAATGGCGGGAGTCGCCACGTTCAGCGAGTCTTTCTCTCTCAACGCCTCCGCATTCCGCAAGGGAGCGTCCCATCGGTGTCTCGCCAACGCATACTTGGAGTGGTGAACTGTCACAACCCGCCTCGGACGCAAGTCCTCAATTACCCGCTTCAACTGCTGAGGTAGGGTATGGATGTATTTCCAGTTCTCACTGTACTGCCCGTTCTCCAGAATGGCCCAGTCAATGTCCGGAAAGCGGTCGCCTATCTCCTTGAAGTGCGTGTCATATCCGCCGTCGCCCCCGATAAAGATTTTCAGCGAGGGCGTTTCAAGCAGGAAGGAGGCCCACAGCGACTGATTGGCGGTCAGTCCCCGGCCGGAGAAGTGGCGGGCCGGAAGGCAATGAACTGCAAAGCCCTCGCCCAACACGGCGTCCTCCCTCCAATCCAACTCTACCAAGTCGTCCTCGTCGTACCCCCAACGCTCGAAGTGCGCTCCTACCCCGAGCGGACAGATGACCTTGCCTACCCTCGGCCTCAGCTCCCTGACCGTCTCGTAGTCCAAATGGTCCCAATGGTCGTGCGAGATGATGAGGAAGTCCACGTCCGGCATATCCTCCGGCTCGTAAACGTCCGTCCCCTTGAAAGATCTGTTGACGAACGGGACGGGAGAGGCCGCACGGAAAACGGGGTCGACCAACACACGCTTCCCGTCCACCTGAAGCAGATAGGAAGAGTGGCCGAACCATACCATCACATTCTCGTCCGCGGGCAGACGCTTCAGGTCGGTCTTGACGACGGGAAGCGGCCGGTCGGGATAGAGGCTGTCCTTACTGGAAAAGACAAAGTCCCACATCGCCTTCCAACGGTTCACCTCCCCAGTCATCAGCGGAGTGGGACTTAGGTTCTTGAACTCCCCTTCACGGTAGTTGGGCGAGCGTCTGATTCGCTCCAACCGCTCGCCGGAAGGCAAACGCCCGAAGGACGGCTGATGGAGAAAGCCCCATACGCCACCCGCAAGCAGGATAATCACGATTCCTATGACACCGAGAAGCATCGTCCGTCTCCGCTTAGCGCGCTTACTCATCGTCCGAACCTACGGATAGGGTTACAGTTACGTCGCCCTTGCCCAATGCGGCGAGCAACTCCTTCCCCGTCACGCCCTCTATCTTGCCCAAGCGGGTGAAGTTCCACGCGTTCTTGTCGTAGTAAATGACGAAATACTTGCCCTGATACAGTATCAGGTCGCCGGGGCCGGTCGTGGTCTGCTTGTCGTTCCTCGGCAGGCTCACGCCTATCGGCCCCACCTTCTCCATATTGGCGTAATCCTCCATGCGGATGGTGACGTCGCCTTTGGCGAGCAGCTCCTTCAACGCCTCGGCGGACGAGTTGTCCGCCAACGTAGCGGTAAACGTCTTACCGCCCTCGATTGTCAGTTTGATTCTGTTTGACTCCATACTTTTATGATTATTGTTGTTTGTCTGAGCCGCCGCCGAGAACGCGGTCAGCAGCAGCAATTGAATGAGAAATAATATCCTTATCATCGGTTGTTCGTTCTTTTAATGACACGACAAAGATAAGCCGTATCTCTCCACACGGCATTAAACGAATTACGGATGTTCTTACCTGATTTACGGTATCCGGTGCAACTGTTGCGCCTTATCTTCCGTCACCTCCAGAACTCCCCTCACCTTTTTATAGTACCGAATAGCTTTCGCCACCGTTTTGTTTCCGGGAACAGTAACGGCGACGCAGTTGAAGTTTTGATACTGATACAGCACCTCCGAGCCATAATCCCTTGCCGCTTCAAGCAGCGGTGCCTTGCCCGTTTCCGGCTGATAAAAGATAATCAAGCATCCGGCTTTGTCCGTATCGCCCGCCACTCTGACCGCATTGCAGGCAACCATCATACAAAGGAGCGTCCCCCAAGCGAACATACGGAGGGAGGGCAGGCTAAAGAGCACGATTCTTTTCATTTCCGTTGTGATTGAGTAATTTATTCTAAACGCAAAAATAAGGATTTCCTATTTAAAAGAAAATACGAGTCTATATAGACAGGAACAATCCTTCGAACTACCATGTGGACGTGGACAGCGCTGTGGAAACAGGCAATGTCCGTCAATGCCCCGCCGAGTGAGAGAACAAGTTTATGACCATCACGATGCCCACTCCCGGCCAGATAACGTACGCAACCCCCAACGGGTTACTCGAATTCTTCACCGTCACCCCGCCGGAAAAATGTTCCATTTTTAAGATTTTCCTTCCGGAGAGTTCCGCGAGAATCTTCATTTCAGGCGGCCAAGACGCGTAAAAAGCGGGCGAAAACCGCCCGTTTCGGGGACAAAAACACGCAAACGCACGCTCCGGAGGCGGTCGGTCGGGGCTATCGCTCGCACGACGAAGCCCCACGGCTCACGAGCCGTAGCCCTATTTCTCGGGAGCCGTAGCCCCAATCGAAAGGTGAAAAATGGAGAATGAATAATGAAGAAGCTGCTTTCCGGCGAATCGGAGGGGATTTTTAGGCTTTTCCGCTTCCCGTTGAAGGAAAATTCCGAAGCGGAGAAAAACGTCTAAATGCTACCCTAACCGCTGACAGGAGCGCAACAAGAAGCCGAACACGTCCTGCGGAAAGAAAAAAGTCGCCAAACGGTCCAATCCGACGACACGCTGAATTACACTAATGCCCCTACAGCGCGTTCTTTTCGTCCAAGCCGTACTCCGGCCGGAATTATCGCGCTGTAGAGGCATCAAGATGTTCCGTTTTTCAGAATGGTCTGTTTTTAATATTCGGACTGTCTCTCTTATTTATTCTATTTATACGATTGACGGTAGACCTCGATGATGTCCTCGTCCGACATCTGCACGCGGTCGCTGGTAAACATTACGCCCATCACCTCGCGGGTGTTGCGCATCAGCGTCTCGAACTCGTCGGGCGTGATGCCGTAGTCGGACATCTTCAGGTCGGCCACTCCGCAGGCCTCTTGCAGCCGGGTCAGCGCGGTGAGGAAGTCCTCGGGCTTCGTGGCTTCGGGCATTCCCATCACCTGCGCCATGCGGACAAAGCGGTCGTCGCAGGCGTGACGCTCGATGAAGTATTTGTAGTAGGCCCGGCTCACCATAATCAGTCCCGCGCCGTGGGGCAGGTTGGGATGGTAGGCGGAGAGGGCGTGCTCCAACGCGTGCTCACTGGTGATGAGCGTCAGGCACATCACGCCGCCGGACAAGGTGTTGCCGAAGGCCACACGGGTACGGGCCTCAAGGTCGTTGCCGTCCTTCACGGCGCGGGGCAGATTCTCGGCGATGTTGCGGATGGCTTCGAGGGCGTACATATCGCTCATCAGGTTAGCCCCTTTCGCGATGTATCCCTCGGTGCTGTGGAACAGCGCGTCGAAGCCCTGATAGGCCGTGAACGCAGGCGGCACGCTCTTCATCAGCTCCGCGTCGACAATGGAGAGGACAGGGAAGAGGGAAGCGTCGCCTACGAAAGCCTTCTCGAAGGTGTCCTCTTTCGTTATCACGCCAGAGTTGTCCGTCTCCGAGCCCGTGCCCGCCGTCGTGGTGATGGCGACGATGGGCAGCGGCTTCACGGCGATGGGATGACCCTTGCCGGAACCCACGAACACGTAGTCCCACAGTTCGCCTTCGTTGGTGGCCATCACCGCGATGGCCTTCGCACAGTCCATCACGCTACCGCCGCCGAGTGCCACGAGGAAGTCGCACTTGTTGTCGCGCACCGCCTTCGCTCCGGCGTTTACGTTGGCCACGGTGGGGTTAGGCATCACGCCGTCGAAAACGCGGGTCTCCACCCCCGCCTTCTTCAGTTGCTCCTCGGTGCGGGCCAGATAACCGTTGGCCCGTGTCGACTTTCCGTTGGAGATGACGATAAGGGCGCGCTTGCCCGGCATCGGTTGTTCACTCAGCTTGTTCAGCATCCCCGCCCCGAACATTACCCGGGTAGGGATATACATGTCGTAATTTAAATTCGTTTCCATACTCTTTTACTTCTTTTCTATTTAAACTCTTACTTGTTTGTCTCTATCTTCTTGATGACCTTCGCCGGATTTCCGCCGACAACGGTCATAGGCGGAACGTCGCGCGTCACCACGCTGTTGGCCCCCACTATCGCCCCGTAGCCTATCCGCACGCCGGGCAACACCGTAGAGCCGATGCCTATCCATACCTTATCTTCGATGACAATGGGTCGGCCATACGTGGCGCTCCGGTTATCCGGGTCGGGGTCATGGTTAATGGTAATGAGGTTCACTTTAGGGGCGATAAACACGTCGTTTCCGATAGTGATGCCGCCACGGTCGAAGAAGGTGCACCCCTGCTGAATCCAACACCGTTTGCCAATGCGTGTGTTCTTGCCGAAATCCACGTAAAAGGGAGGCAGCAGCGTGACCGACGGGTCTATCTCCCGTCCCGTGATGCGCGAGAGGTAGCCGCGCACCTCGTCCGGCGTGTGATAGCCTTCGTTCAGTTCGTACGCCAACTTCATGGTGTCGAAGATAGCGTTTATCAGTTGGTCGTAACCGGGTTCGTCAGGCGATACCATCGCCCCAGACAGGTCTTTCTTGAAAATGTCTTCCATATTGTTCTCTCTTTACTATTCTGCCGCAAAGGTATGATACAGAAAAAGATAAAAGCGTACCCGATTTACGGAGGATATAAACCAAATTACAGATTGTGTCGCGGGGAAGGCAATCCCTTCCCGATACTGCGCATGAGGCTGAGCGCGGTTCCTCGCCACCCTTGACGGGAAACCGGCACGGCCGGAAGGCGGAAAAGGCTATTTGCCCATCGTCTCCTTCACCTTCGCCAACAGGTTGGGAATATCCAGACCCTGCGGGCACTTCGGCAGGCAAGCGCCGCAGCCGACGCACGACGAGGCGGGATCGCCGCGCTGCACGGGCGACATCGACACGGTATAGTCGGCCATAGCACGCTCCTTGTCGCGGTGGGCCAGATAGTTATTGTACACGTAGGCGAAGATGTACCCGATGGCTACGTTCCGCGGACAGGGAATGCACTGATAACAGCCCGTACAATCGATATGTCCCGGTATATTCCTGAAAGCCCGGATAGCCGCTCCCAACGCTTCCCGCTCGTCAGGGGTCAGCATATCGGGACGGGCTTTGGCGGCGTACTTCAGGTTCTCCTCCACGTCCTCCATCGAGCCCATGCCGCTGACGGCCACGCTCACCTCGGGAATGTCCCACAAGTAGTCGAGCGCCCACTCCGCGTCGGGCTTCACCACCCCGGTGGAGGCGAGCGCGTCCCTCATGCCCTGCGGCAGATTGGCCAGCAGTCCGGTGCGGACGGGCTTCATCACCGCCAGTCCCATGCCGTTGGCGGCGGCGTACTTGGGGCCGAGCACCCCCGCCTCGTACTCGTAGTCGAGATAGTTATGCTGAATGAGGCAGAAGTCCCATGCCGGGGTATACTTCACCACCTTTTTAAAGAGTTGCAGGCTGTCGTGAAAGGAGAAACCCATGAAGCGTATCTTCCCGTCGGCCTTCAGCTTCTCCATCTTCTCTATGAGTCTGTACGGCAGCACGTAGTCCTTCCACGCCCGGTGCATAATCATGTGAATGTGGTAGAAGTCTATCACGTCCGTACCTATCGCCCGGCGAGACTGGTCGAAGAACTTCTCGAAGTCGTCCGCGCTCCGCATCTCCCACCACGGCATCTTGGAGGTGACGTACACGCGGTCTCGCCATCCTCCGGCAAGCGCCTTGCCCACCGCCTGCTCGCTCTCGCCGCCCATGTAGACCCGTCCCGTGTCGATGTAGTTCACGCCGCCCTCGATGGCCCGGCGCACCATCGGCGTGGTCTGGTCGAAGTCCACGTGCCCGTTCTTCATAGGCAGGCGCAACATACCGAAACCCAAAGCCGAGACCTGCACGCCCGTCCGTCCCATCGGCCGGTATCGCATATCGGGATTATAATTCAAAATATCTTTCGCCACCCGTTCCTTTACCTCCTGCTTCCCAGTCTCCCTAGCGAAGGTTTTAGAGCCCGCTATCGCTCCCGCAGCGGTCAACAGACCGCTTTTAATGAAATCTCGTCTGTCCATACCGTTTTAAATTAAAAATTAAGAATCAAGAATTACTTTAACCCGACCAGTTCCGCCGGATTGCGACGCACCAACAAATCAATGTCACTTTGCGAGATACCCGCAGCTTGCAACTTCACGAGGCAGTCCCTCATGCCCTCAATGGGATGCGGCATGACCGCCTGACCCAAGTCGGTGGTGATGAAACTCCTTTCGGGACTGATGCGTACAAAGTCGGCGAAGGTCTCAATGCTTTGCCGCTCGTACTGCGGCATCTCCGTACCCTCTCCCCACAAGCAAGGCAGATAGCAGAACTCGATGTACGCGCCGAGGTCGACGCACCGTTTGATTTGTTCCGCCGTCATCGTCCAGATGTGCGAATTGGCGTGGGTCACGACAAACTTCCTCACACCCACCTCCCTCGCCTTGCGGGCGAGTGTCAGGCTCTCGTCGGGAGAGGCGTGTCCGGTGGCGAAGATGATATTCGCCTCCGCGCAAATCTCCATCACCTCTACCACCTCGGGCAATACCTTCCCGCTATCATCCAAAACGGGAATGCCTTTCTCCTTCCGTCCTTCGCTCCGGTATTGATAAGCGGCGTCAAGCGTAGGCATCCAAATGCAGCGGCACAACCCTCCGCTCGTCTCCACCGCTTTCCGTGCGGCGTAGGCGTTGACCTTGTCGCCGTGTACCCGATTCATGCAGAAACTGCCGAAACATTCCGCTCCCGGCAGCGCCTGACGGATAAGGTACGCCCGGTCGTGGCAACTGAAATCGTTGGACTTAAACATTACGGCACGGTATCCCATTTTCATCGCATCCCGCATGAAGCGGTACTCGTCAATCGAGCGCTCCCTCGAATCAGGCAGGCAATGCAGATGAATGTCACATACATCTTTCAGCAGACCGTCATCCTCAAGCGATCCGCTCTTTTCCCCGCTCCGCACTGACGATAAGGTCATGGCCCGCCCCGGCACAGTCGACTGCGCAAGTAATACGCCACCCACGACAACTGAACTCCGGAGAAAGTCCCTTCGGCTTATTTTCTTCTTATTATTCATAACGTAATCTTTATTTCCACGGCAAAATTAGCCGCAACTCATTAGCGTGACAGTACACATATTACGGATGATTGTAACGTATTTACGGATTTAAACAGTCCTGATAACCACCTTATTATTAAAATCGCTATTTTTGTTCCCAATCAATAAACATATCAGCGTTATGGAAGAATTAATAAAACTGGACACTGTAGACAAATACAATGCTCTGTTCGGATTAGAAACCCTTCACCCATTGGTAAGCATTGTCGATTTAACGAAAGCGACCCGATTCCCCAAGCGATTCACGATAAACTATGGCGTTTACGCTATCTTTTTAAAGGATATCAAATGCGGGGACATTCGCTATGGCAGACAAAAATACGATTACCAAGAGGGCACGGTTGTCAGCTTCGCACCCGGACAAGTGGCGGAGACAGAGATGCTAGGCGACATAAAACCCGCCGCCCGAGGCATCCTCTTTCATCCAGACTTGATAAAAGGCACATCACTAGGGCAGGAAATCAAGTCATATTCATTCTTTTCTTATAGTTCAACGGAAGCATTACATTTGTCGGAAGAAGAAAAAGGTATCCTTCTTGATTGTCTGAACAAAATAAAAATGGAATTGACTCATCCTATAGACAAGATGAGCAAACGACTGATAGCCCGAAACATTCAGCTACTATTAGATTATTGCATGCGTTTCTATAACCGACAATTCGTCACCCGCTCCAAATCAAATAAAGACGTACTGACTAAATTTGAGGCTTTGCTCGACGAATATTACCAAAACAATATCAAGCCGGAAGCGGAGGGACTGCCTTCCGTAAGATATTTCGCCGACAAAGTCTGCCTATCGCCAAATTACTTCGGCGACCTTATCAAAAAAGAAACCGGAAAAACGGCTCAAGAATACATTCAAAACAAAATTATAGACCTTGCCAAAGAGATGTTGGCCAGTACGGAAAAGGCCGTTGGCCAAATAGCTTACGAATTAGGATTCCAATATCCGCAGCACTTCAACAGGACATTCAAGAAAATCGCAGGACTATCGCCTAACGAATATAGAAAAACGCAAACAGCTTGGCAATAGGCCTCAATCCACACTCAACACGTATTACTCCTACAAACGTGTAGCTCCCCTGAAAGCGCACATATTCATATTTATACTTAAGAACGCATCCGCGATATACAACAAAGGCCGCTCCTCCTTCCCGGAGAAGCGGCCCTCTCAATCTTTCGCTAAGCAAAACTTACTTACGTAAGCCAAGAGCTTTAACAATGCTACGGTATCTTTCGATATCGCAGTCCTTCAGATAATTGAGCAAGCGACGACGCTTACTTACCAAAATCGTTAAGGCTCTTTCTGTAGTATAATCTTTCTTGTTGACCTTCAAATGTTCGGTCAAGTGAGAAATACGGTAAGAAAACAAAGCTATCTGCGACTCTGCCGATCCAGTATCAGTGTTAGACTTTCCGTACTTCTCGAAGATTTCTTGCTTTTTAGCTGCGTCTAAATACATAACTTTTATTATTTTATTATGAAAAAATGTCCTTTCAGGGGCGCAAAGATAGATATTATCTTTATATCTCACAACGTTTTACAAGAAAATGTATTCTCCCTACTGACTTTTATAAGCCAATTTTCGTACCTTCGCGTCAAAATTATAAGTCCTGAACCGTTAAGTTTGCGAGTTCTTTCATACGTTGACCCGCTAAGTCCTTTAGCTTATTAAGAACCCGAAGACTTAAAACCTAAGGACCAAGAAACCCAAAATTTTGAATATGCAAAATATCCGAAACATTGCGATTATCGCCCACGTCGACCACGGGAAAACGACGTTAGTTGACAAGATGTTGCTAGCAGGTAACCTATTCCGAAGCAATCAAAATAGTGGTGAACTGATTCTGGATAACAACGACTTGGAACGTGAAAGAGGAATAACCATTCTTTCCAAGAACGTATCCATCAATTACAAGGGTACAAAAATCAACATCATAGATACTCCGGGACACAGCGACTTTGGAGGAGAGGTGGAGCGCGTGCTGAACATGGCCGACGGATGCATCCTATTGGTAGACGCTTTCGAGGGGCCGATGCCGCAAACGAGGTTCGTGCTGCAAAAGGCGTTGGAAATCGGGCTGAAACCCATCGTGGTAGTAAACAAGGTGGATAAGCCCAACTGCCGCCCGGAAGAAGTGTACGAGATGGTGTTCGACCTGATGTTCAGCCTCAACGCTACAGAGGATCAACTGGACTTCCCCGTCATTTATGGCTCAGCCAAGAATAACTGGATGAGCGACGACTGGCGGAAACCGACCGACAACATCACGCCGCTACTAGACTGCATTGTGGAGCATATCCCTGCTCCGGAACAACTGGAAGGAACGCCGCAGATGCTAGTCACGTCACTCGACTATTCATCTTACACGGGCCGTATCGCAATAGGCCGCGTACATCGAGGCACATTGAGGGAAGGCATGAACGTTACACTTGCCAAGCGTAACGGAAACATGATAAAGACTAAAATCAAAGAACTGCATGTGTTCGAGGGCTTAGGTAGGACAAAAACAAGCGAGGTTTCTTCGGGAGATATCTGCGCCTTAATAGGCATCGAGGGATTCGAGATAGGCGACACCATCTGCGACTACGAGAATCCGGAACCGCTGCCTCCTATCGCCATTGACGAGCCTACGATGAGTATGCTGTTTACCATCAACGATTCCCCATTCTTCGGCCGGGAAGGAAAATTCGTGACCTCACGCCATATTCACGACCGCTTGATGAAAGAACTGGACAAAAACCTCGCCCTCCGCGTAACCAAAAGTGAAGAGGACGGTAAATGGATTGTATCGGGACGCGGCGTGCTACACCTCTCCGTGCTGATTGAGACCATGCGCCGAGAAGGATATGAGTTGCAAGTAGGCCAACCGCAAGTTATCTATAAGGAAATAGACGGCGTAAAGTGCGAACCGATAGAAGAACTCACCATCAACGTGCCGGAAGAGTTTTCGAGCAAGATTATCGATATGGTGACCCGCCGCAAGGGTGAGATGACCAAGATGGAGAATACGGGCGAGCGAGTCAATCTTGAGTTCGACATGCCATCGAGAGGCATCATTGGACTGCGCACCAACGTGCTGACGGCTTCCGCGGGAGAGGCTATCATGGCCCACCGCTTCAAGGAGTACCAACCCTACAAGGGAGAAATAGAGCGCCGCACGAACGGCTCCATGATAGCGATGGAGAGCGGAACGGCCTTCGCCTACGCCATAGATAAGTTGCAGGACAGGGGCCGTTTCTTCATCTTCCCGCAAGAGGAAGTCTACGCCGGACAGGTGGTAGGCGAGCATTCTCACGAGAATGACTTGGTGGTAAACGTCACGAAATCGAAAAAGTTGACCAACATGCGCGCTTCAGGCTCGGACGAAAAGGCGCGGCTGATTCCTCCCGTACAGTTCTCACTGGAAGAAGCGCTGGAATACATCAAGGGAGACGAGTACGTGGAAATCACGCCGAAAGCAATGCGCATGCGCAAAATCATTCTGGACGAGACCGAACGGAAGCGCGCGAACAAGGCGTAACCAGACAATCGAGGCTTAAATCCGTAAGAAGGGCCGCCACAAGAGTTTTGTGGCGGCCCTTCTTCATCCAAGAGTCCTCTATTCCTTATTCATAACAGTCAACCTTGCGCAGCCGATAAGCGTTGTCACTCCCTCTACGCTCTACCTCCACTATCTGATAAGCCTGCATCTCTTTATCTTCGTCCACCAAAAAGTCAAAAGCAGACTGGGGTAGGCGTAAGGTATCGGCCCCCGAATCCTTCAGCCAATCAGGTATCGCGCAGCAAGCGATTAGCAGAACCGACTGACGACGAAGGAACGCCGACAGCCCATCGTCCGCTCCAACACTATCTTTCAGGAACAAGAAATGCGAATAAGCCTTCTCCTTATAGAGGGAATCCACCTTTCCATAGTGGAAACGGATAACCGAAGCCCGGTTGACCTGTCTTTTCGCCATTTCTATCCCGACCTCAGCCATCTTATCGCTAAGGCTTCTTCTGTTCAACAGCGCAAGAAGCGCCAATACCAATATCAGGATTACTAAAAGTTTCTTGCTCATTTTCATCAATTATAAATTATATGAACTACGTTTAAAGGACATCTTTTTTTATTCTTGTACAGCAACCTCCTGATTGTTGTACATCAATCATCCGCTTCATGTATAACCGTTGAACAACTCTCGTACATGACTTCCCAGATTTACAGCCACCTCAGCAGGAAGTCCATGTTCGCGCGGAAATAGACCCCGAACGAATAGTTGACGGTGTTCTGCTTGGGCCTCGTCGCTCCGCCGGGAAAGGTCAGGATGCCGGGTGAAGAGTAGTAAAGGCTGAACTGCGCTCCGATGGCGAACATCTTCATAAACTCGCGCGAATAGTCGGCGGAAAGATAAAGCGTGCTCATCGTGTCGAGCGTGGCTCCTGAATAGCGGGTCGACATCGTGCCGAAATAAGGCACTCCGAACAGCGACATGAAGTCCTCGCCCCGGAAATAGCCCGCCTTAGCGTTGACATACCGCCCGAGCCCTACACCGGATTGAGCGTAAAAGCCGTAGCCCTGATCGGCCGGACAGAGCGAGCCGCTCACCTGACGGTAGCCCATCGCGTCGGCCTCCACGCTGACCCGCTTCAGTATCCGCCTGTCGGCGTTCCACGTCAGTCCAAACCCTACGGCGGCGTTCGCCAACGTACTGATGCTGCGGTGGGTTATCGTGTCAAGCTCTCCGCCCCGGTGTTGGAAGAGAATCTGCACGGGGGTGTACAAGTGAACGTTAGACTCCTCTGCGTTGTATCGTATCTTTGAGGCGACGCCCACGGTGAAAGCCTCCTTATGCACGTCCTGCCTGAAGATAAAGCTCTCCCAGTTGACCCACGCGTCCAGATGGAAGCGGGGAAGGTCGAGCAGCACTTGCGCCCCCATCTCCGGGTCGGCCGTAAGGTTCAGCTCCGGAGTGTACAAGGGTTCTATCAGTTGGTGATAGCTTCCCCCGTAAAGGTTGCCAAGCACCACGTTCAGCCGCTTCATCTGCAACTGCGCCCTGAAGTAGGGCAGCACATGGAGTCCTTTCTGGAAACGCTCGCCTTTCCACTCGGCGATGTCCCGATAGGCGTAGTTGGGGTATTTGGACGCTCCGTGATAGGTAAGGGCGTGCAGGCCCAGCTCCAACCGCACGTTCTCCAGCGGCTGATACCTTAACTTGGGTTGCAGCCACAAGCCCGGCAAGGTATAGCCCTTCATCACAGGACCGGTAAACTCATTGTCGTGGAAAAAGCTTAAATTGTCTATCCTAAGCGACAGCCGTCCCTTTTCCTCAGGCTGTACGCGGTAATCTCCAAACCGCAGCACCGCCTCCGGTATCTGTCCGTAAAGCAAAACAGGAATTACGGATAAGACACCTATCATTATCCAACGCTTCAAAAAGGTTTCTACTCTCATATAACGATAACCTATAACGTCCTTCACCGGCCAAGAATTTCACCGCGGACGCGCATTTTCATTTGCTCTTAAACCTACGGTCCTCTTCATCAGAGTCTTTATTCCGTTATAAAGTTACCAAACAATTCGCTTATGCAAGAACTTACGGCAGAATCTGTTGACGAAAAAACACATTGTTTAGTGAGCGTTAAATATTCGCTTCTCCATTTATCTTCCAGATAGCCTAAAGTTTGTTCCATCTTTCCCGCTAGAGCCTGCCGTCCAAATTTTGTCCGGCTTGTTTCAAGCGCCCTTTCCGGAAGCGAACAGGCAAGCCGCAATATAACCGCCCTTCGCCTACCGGATACCTCAAATCCCTTACCTTGTTAGGCGGCTAACGGCAGTTAGCTCCTCGGCTAACAGCTGTTAGCTTATCGGCTAACGATTGTTAGCTTCCCGGCTAACGGCCGTTAGCCACCCAACAAAAGCGTGAGGAGAGCGCAGAAGAAGGGGCAAGTCTTCCTTGAAGCGCCGCGGAATCTATAGAATGACGCCCACAAAAAAAAATCAGGGTATCTGAACCTCGTCGTCCAGACACCCTGAGAAATTATTCAGATATTACCGATTAACCGTATCTTCCCTTAGAAATTGTTTTGAATTTATCGTGTGATGATTTGGGATGAGTTTTTGAGTTGTTTTCGCTTCCGTGATGAGGAAGATAGCGGGCTATCTGACGAAGAACAGAAGTGAAAAGAACCAAAAAATCGCCCAAAGCGCACACGAAAACGGATGCATCAAGCTAAGAAAAACTTCTTGGAGAAATTCAAAACAATTTCTTAATCCCATCCCGGATTATTGGGCAGCAAGTTCGGGTTGATTTGAGTCGCCGACAGCGGAATGGGGCGCAGATACTTCTTGTCGAGCCACAAACGGTTTTGCGACAATCCATATTGGATGTAACCGTGGTCTCCTTCAGAAAAGCTGCGGTTCACGTTATCCACTACCACGTAATCTACTCCGGCTACCCTATCCTCAGCGGCAGGCTCCTCGAACACGAAGCACACATCCTCCGTACCGTCATTGTTCAGGTCATACACAACGCCTTCTTGAGGTACATAAATGCCTTGCCATGTACGTTCTATCAGTTCGCCCAACTTCCAACGCATAAGGTCATCGTAACGCAGGGCCTCAAAAGCCAACTCGCAACCGCGCTCGCGACGTACCTCCAGAATCCACTTGTCGGTAGTCTGGTTATTAAAGTATTCGGCCACGTAGGGGTCGTACGCATCGGGTATGCTACCGTCTACGCCGGCGCGTTCGCGCAACAACTTGATAGTGGCGTTCCATACCTCGTCGTCAAACTCTCCCAGTTCGGCCTTAGCTTCGGCGTAGTTCAACAGCACCTCCGCGTAGCGCAAGATGGGTATCGAGTTGTAGGACGTGGAAGTAGCGTCGTGAGTGTCATCGTCTATCGCCCACTTGATAGGCATATACCCGGTCAACGTTACCGCGAAGTTAGGCGCGAAAGGTCCCTCTACGCCTCCTTGCCGGCGTTGGTAGTCGGGGCCGATTACCGTCTGCGCCAAGCGGCAGTCCCGATTCGTAAACTCCTCGTCATAGGTCATCGTCTCATAACCGGGTTGGTCGGTGAAACGGCTGCCGTCACGCATCAGATACATATTGATAAAGGGACGCACCATAGACCAGCTCGAACCGGCCGACCCCGAAAAGAGTAACCATGTAGCGTTGTGCATACGCACATCCGTCTCATAAGCTATTCCCCAAATCACTTCTTGGGTTTTCAGGTCTTGCTCATTGAAAAGCGAACGGTACTGAGTTTCCTCATTGCCCTGAGTGCTTACCAACGAGTAGGGACCGTCGTTCATGAGTTCCTCGGCCGCCGCTACAGCCTCATCCAGAAACTCATTGGCTGTAGATTGCAACCCCAATTCATCATGATACTTGCGATACGTCCCCTCAAACAGACAGACCCTCGACTTGAAAGCCAACGCTACCCAACGGTTTATCATCGTACTGCTGTTAACCTCCGCCGCATCGGTAGAACAGTGAGTAGAAGCGAAGGTCAAGTCTTCAAGCACATGCTGCATTACGGTTTCACGACTGTCGCGGCCCTTATACAGCTCGTCCGACTCATCCACGTCAAGCGCATGGTCATACCACGGCACGTCGCCAAACGTCTTCACCATGTTATAATAGAAGTAAGCGCGCCAGAAACGTCCTACGCCTTCATAATGATTGTAAGTGGCGTCGTCAACCGCATTCCGGGCATTAGGCAGGTTATCGAGGAAGTAGTTCACCTGACGCAAGTCGGTCCACGTCCATCCTCCTTGTTGGCTAGCGTCCCACGTGTCACCCATAAGGAAGGTGGAAGAGGTACGCCGGGCGCACAAATCAGAATACTCGTCCCCTCCCCAAGCGATATCAGACATTGCGGGCAAGAAAGCTTGCAAAAAGCCATTAGCATACAGCTTCAAGTCATTCTCCGAGGTTAAGAATCCTTCAGATCCGACCTCGTTTTCAGGCTGCGTGTTCAGGAAGTCCTCGCACGAGGTAATAGCCATCGCACACAAACCTATCACTATCATTTTTCTTATTTTCATCATTTTCGAATTAGAATGTTACATTAATACCAAACGTATAGCTACTCATCACAGGATATCCATACCCGTCGCCATCGCTATTGGCCGTAGAACGGAAGTCCGCGTCACCCGCGCTGATACCTTCGGGGTCGAACATGCTTGCGTGTTTATGAAGCGGCGTCCAAGTCAACAAGTTCTCTCCGGCGATATAAAGCTTCAGGTTCGCCACGTGCAGCGCGTCACATATCTTCTTGTTAAAGCTGTAATCTATCTGCAGGTTCTTCAGACGCACATAGGCCGCGTTCTGCAAGTAACGGTCGTTCTCGTCACGTCCCATAGCGCGGTCGGAGTTGTTCAGATAACCGCGGTAGCGGGGCCAGTAAGCGTTATAGTTCTGATTCTCCTCTGTCCATACGTCACCGCCGGTGTGCTCCTTCAGCATGTAGCTATACGGCCGGCTATATTGTCCCCAGAAGAAGGCAGACTCGCGGTGCGGATACCAGTCGCGCTTGCCCACTCCTTGAATGAAGGCGCTGATGCCGAATCCGTTCCAGTTAGCCGCCAAGTTGAAGCCAAACTGATAGCGCGGCGTGGTGTTACCGATGATTCTCAAGTCACCCGGATCGTCAAGCGTGTTTTGGCCATTATCCACCTCTTTGTCACCGTCAAGGTCGGCGAACTTCAAGTCACCCGGCTGCAACACGTTATCGGTAGAAACGCGAAGGAATGACTGGTCGGCATGAGCGTCTATCTCCGCTTGGTCCCTGAAGAGTCCCTCTACGTGATATCCCCAAATCTCACCCAACTCTTGGCCTTCGTAATAAGTAGAAAGCGAGTTTGTCGGGTTGTAGAACTTCGTCACCCACGTACGGTTGTCCCACAGCATACCTTTTATACTATAGTTAAAGGGTTTCCCCGCCAACATGAACTGGTCTTGCCACTGGATAGAGAGTTCCCAACCTTTAGTTTTCATCTCCGCGTTGTTACCTTTCGGAGTAGAGGCACCTAATACGGCAGGCAGTGTCGGTCCTACGGTATACATGTCCGTCGTATTCCGGCGATAGTAATCGAACGTAGCGGAAAGGCGGTTTCTCAAGAAAGCGAGGTCTACCCCGATATCATAGGTCGTAGAACGTTCCCACGTCAGGCTGCTAGGTACAATGCTTGGAGTTGAGGCGTAAGCCTGCAATTCGCCGTCGATAATCACCGAGCTACGGCTGATAGGTACGGTGGAAAGGAAAAGATAAGGGCTTACATTTCCGTTACCCAGACTACCGATAGAGCCGCGAATCTTCAGGTTATCCAACCAGTCGCGGGTAGACTCCATAAACGCCTCCTCGGATACACGCCAAGCCAACGAACCCGAAGGGAAGAATCCCCATTGTTGGTCGGACGGGAATTTGGAAGAGCCGTCGTAACGTCCGCTGAATTGGGCTAAATAACGGTTCTTCCAGTTATAATCTATACGATAGAGGAAGCCTACATAGGCCCACTCATTGCCTCCTTGATTAACTGTATAATAAGTACCGTCCATAAGGGCAAAGCTCGGTTGGCTAGGATAGAGCAGCCCGCGGCGGTAAGTAGTCAACGTCTTGTATGTCTGATGTTCCAAGTTCCAACCCAACAGGACGTTGAGATAGTGATCGGTATTGTCAAACTTGGGAATATAGTTACCCGTAATGTTACTCGAGATATATTCCGTATCGTAATCGACATTCTCTAAAGAGCTATACGTATTCCGGGTTCCCATAATCTCCGGACCGGTATAAAAGTCATACTGGTTCTCGGCGCGACGACGGTCGGACATGTTCTTCGACCATGTAAAGTCTCCTTTAAAGAAGAGTTGGTCCTTAATGGGCTCGTAAGTAAGAGCCGTAGTGTTGCGCAGAATGGTTTTCCCGTTCTTTTGCCATGAGGTACCTTCCACAAAACCCGCCCAACCGACATATACAGCGGTTTCGGTCCACGTGCCGTCCGGGTTCTTTGGCATCGTCATCGGGTATCCCTGATGCTGCATCTGACGTAAGATAAGCTGACGGTCGTACATCACCATCGGTTGATGCGAAGTGAAGCGGGTAAAGTCCGTACTATTCTCCAACGTTACCTTATCCGATACCTTTATCTCGCCGCGCGAACGGAAGTTATACTGCGTATACTTCTCGTCTCCCTCGCTATAGATTCCGTCTTGATTGAAGTAGCGGGCGGAAACGTAGTATTTGGCGCGGTCGCTACCGCCGGTTACGCTTACATTGTGCTCCGTCGAGTAGTTGAAGTCCTTATAAATGATATCCAGCCAGTTGGTATTTCCAAAATACTCATACTTTCCGTCGTCGTTCACCCGCACTTTAGGAAGCGAGGGGTCGGCGTCCCGACGAACCAGCTCATTATACCAGTCGGTCGTATACATAAAGACATTGTTAATGGCATTCGGCACTGTATTCTGCCCTTGCGTATAGGCCAGATACCAACCATCCGTCCACTGAAGGCCGTTGGAAACGATTCCGTCTTCGGTCTTCACCGTACGGCGGTGGAGCGATACGCTACCGTTATAGTTCACCTTCGGCTTTCCCGACGTGGCTTTCTTGGTCGTCACCAATATCACTCCGAAAGCTCCCCGCGCTCCATATATCGCCGCGGAAGAGGCGTCTTTCAATACAGAGATACTCTCCACATCGGCGGGATTCACCGAGTTGAGGTCGCCTTCCACGCCGTCAATCAGGATAAGGGCGCTACCTCCCGCGCCGATACTGCCCTGACCGCGAAGGTTGATAGTAGCGCTGCGCGAAGGCTTACCGTCCGAGAACGTGACGTTCAGTCCCGGTATCATGCCTTGCAAGGAGCGCGAGATGTTCGGGTTGGCCCTCTCGGCTATCTTCTTGCTGTCTATCTGGTCTACGGCTCCCACGAGGTTCGCCTTCTTGGCCGTACCGTATCCCACTACGACAACCTCCTGCAACAACTGGTCGTTCTCCTTCAGCACAATCTGCATGGACTGGTCGTTGGTCACCTCCACCTCTTGGTCGGTGAATCCGATATAGCTCAGCACCAACGTCTTTCCCTTCTCCACGTTCAGGTTGAACTGTCCGGTGGCATCCGTCACTACGCCGTCGTTCTCTCCCTTGACCCGCACGGTCACTCCCGTCAGCGGCTGACCGTTCTTGTCTTTCACCAGTCCTTTCAAGGGAACTAACGTAGCGGCCCACGCGCTTCCGACGGAGCAGCTCAACAATAAGACGAGCGCCGTTCGTCGGCAAGCGATAAGTTTTCCTAAAAATCTTTCTGCCTTTGTTTTCATAACTAACCTTATAGAAATTTATTCATACGTAAATAAAGATTTCGTCCTTCTTTATACCGCGGAACGTATGCGATTAGGCGCAAGCTCCGCCCGACCAAGAGCTCCGTTTCTTGATTCATGATTGATTTCCAATCACTTCACAAGAAACGAGTCCCTTAGCTGAACCTATTGAAAAGATGTATTTAGCTTATGCTACAACCGGATGATTTGCGCGTATTTCTCACCGAACCGGTTGGTAAACTCCACGCGGATTTCCTTCGCCCCGTCGGTCGGCATGGCGCGGAACAAATGGCCCGTCTTCGGAGCCTTAGCGCGGTCCTTTATCTGCAGGGCCCTCTCCTCGTCCGAATCCGTAAACTGCTCCATGTCGCCCATCGGCTTTCCGTCCTGATACCATACCACGCTGCACGCGCTGTCCCAATCCCATACGTTGGCCACCACAAAACTGCTTTGCGACAGGAACTCTCCCTTGCCGTACAGACGGAACTGGTAGCTGAAGTCGCGGCGGGTTCCCTTATAATGCCATTTCAGGCTATCGCCGTCTACGTCGACCACCATGTATCCGTTGGGCGCTCCGCACTGGTTGACCCATCCGGCCCACCACGCTCCGCAGGCCGCGCCGATGTTGTGCTCGTAGAGGTTATCGGCCACCTCGTTGTTCTGGCAGAAGTGCGTATGGCCGCAGAACACGTGCACGTTATAGTCCTTCAGCGCTTCCTTCAGCTCGGCCGCGTTGCGGATATTTCCTCCGGCCTCTACCTTGTTCCAAGCGGCGGCGTGCATGTTCAGAATCACCAGACTGCCTTTGGGCACATAGCTCAGGTCTTTCTTCAGCCACGCTATCTGCGCCCCGGTCATGCACTCGATGTATTTCTTGTTGCCCACATAGTTCAGGTTCTTCATCGTTACGATGTGCGCCTTTCCTATATTAAAGGAATAGTCTGTCGGGCCGAAATAGCTGTTATACTTCATCTCTCCGTAGACGGGAGTGCCGGCGGCCATATTGTGCAGGTCCTGATACCTCAAGTCGAAGTCGTGGTTGCCGATGCACTGGAAGAAGACGGCTCCGGTCTGCTTTACCGAGGCCTTGTACTCGTCGTAAAGCGTCATATTGTCGAACACGAGGTCGCCCAACGTCATTCCCACCACCTCGCGGGTTTGCTTCAGCGAGTCTACCGTCTCCTTAATGTCGGGCACGGCTTCCTGCCGCCACCGCTTCATGTCGGACGCGTTGCGCACTTGCGGGTCGGACACGGCGATATAATAGAATTTGTCGGACTGGCTTCCGCGCTTCTTCAGCGTAAAGTCGTGCTTGCCTCCTTCCTTAGCGAGCTTCCCTACCGGAACGTAAAAGCCGTCGGCCAATCCTTCACGCTCCGGCAACTGATACGCGGCGGGCGTGGATATGCTGACGAACTTGCTGACCGCGGTGTCGGACGTCAATGTCCATACGCCTTTCGAATCAGTCCGCGTAAAGTGTACGCCATCGTTCACCACCACGCCGGACACACCCTTGCCGGCCTCGTCAATTACCTTTCCTGAAAACTTCAACAATGATTCTTGCGCTACCGCGGCCTCCATACATACTCCACAGAGAGCCACGCTCAAGAAAAACAACTTACTTTTCATTTCTTCGCTTAGTTTTTAATTAAATTGGTTAAGGAATACTTTCCGAGCGCGAAGAAATCGGGGCGGCGTTTCAAAACAGTTACGGAAACGTGACATTATCATATCCGAAAAGGGAGGGCGAAGATTGAAGAAACCTCACGACACGCGGGCGGAAGAAAGAGAGGGATAATGCTACATACGTGTTACGGATTCGAAGCGGGCAAGCGGATTCGCCCCGTAAAGCTCCCTCGCCTTTCGACGGACCGCGTACCGGAACCGACCAACGGGACTATTCGTCCACGCATGGCCCGCACGCGCAACGAACCACCAGAGTGAAACGAGTGAACCACCAGAGTGGGCCGTACGAACCACGTTAGTGGTCCATACGAACCACCCGGGTGGTTCATTTAAAGCAAGGCGAAATCATCGCCCTTACAGTCCGTACATGTACTCTACGGGGGACTTGATGAGCCTGACGACACGGCTGTTCTCCTTGCCGTTGGTCTGCCTCCTTAGCCCCCAACCGCCAAAGGCGTGGAACCATCCGGCGTTTTCCTTCGAGTAGGCGGCGAACACAATCTTGTTGTGGTTCACTCCGCCGCCTCCCCACTGAGCGCCCGGCCCGTAAAAGGTGACGCTCTCCTTTTTCACCCCGCCTATCTTGTCGTAGACCTCGGCGTGGTAGATGACAGGGAGCTGCAGGCCATCCGCGACCAAATCGGAGCGCGAGCCCGAAAGGACGAATACCTCCCTGTTGCCTTCCCACGGAGAGTGGACGGCGTACGGTCCTCCACTGACGTCGAAGCGCATGTACCAACTGCCGTCGAATACGCGGTCGTAGTCGGCCACCGCGGGCATCTCGTAGCCGTCAGGCGACAAGGCTTTCGGGTCTACATGGCTCATGCTGACTGGCGGATTCACGTAGCCTTTCAGTTTCAGTGTCCCTCCGTCGTTGAACACCGCCATGCCTACGCCACCGTCGCCTATATAGCTCGAACGGTCGTAAAGGCGCATATACTCTTCCGGGGTACAGTCGCTGAGGTACTCGAACACGGTCTTTCCCGCATTGGCGGCCGGGTCTTGAGGGACGAGTATCTGGTCGTCGAAGCTCCTCAGGTCGCCCACGGCGTTATACTTGCACCACCATATCCCGTTCATCAACGTGACGGGCATACCGTAGTTGCGGCGCTTCACCGTATACACTTCCGTCTCCACCCCGTCACTCGCGCGGCGCACCACCAGCTTGGCCGCCTGCGCCCGTCCGTCAGCTTTCGGATCATTGGGCTTCCATCCGCCCAACACGCGATAAGTCTCCTCGCTTCCTTCCACCCGCTCTACCTTGACCCACGGGTCTTCACCGTCCTCAAAGCGGACTTCAAGCTCCATGCCCTCGGGCATGACGAACCGTCCTAACTCATTATCTATATATCGGGCAAAGTCGCAGGTATAGTCTTCCTTGCCAAAGGTCAGTCCCCCTTCTACGCGGATAGGGTTCTCACGCAGCACAAGGGTCAGGCGGTCGTCATCATAAGTTCCCTGCAACCCCTTGCGCCGGAAGCGTAACGTCACCTTTTCCGCCGGATAACCCGGAGGCAAAAGCTTCTTGCTGACACGGAACAGGTTCTTGCCCCGCCCGGCGTCCGGAACAGGTTCCACACTCACTGGCAGACCGGCATCGGGGACGAACTCAAGCTCCTCGGCGCAACTGACCGCCAACGTGAAGTCGGCCGCCGCGCAGGAAAGCGAAAGCTCGTCGCCCGCCTCGTTGAGCCTCGCGCCGTCGGGCAATCGGGAATCCGTCCGGTCCACGGTGAGCCGCCCGTCCAAATCGGGCGTCAAGGCAGACTCTCCTCCATCCGCCCATTCCTCCACTTGCAGGCTGACCGCCTCGGTCGTTTCGTCCCGGCGTACGGTCAGCGTATAAACGGTGTTCCGCTTCAGACGCTCCGGAAGCCTTCCTTCCAACGTATAGCTCCTCCCGCCTATAACGGCCTCCACGCGCACTTCCAAATCCGGATTCAACTGTTCATAAACATAAGCTATCCCTAATGAGTCCCCGCTCAGCGCCTCCGTAAAGCTGACGGCCAAGTCTCCCCTTTCCGATTCGGCCGGAGACTCCGGCTCGCCCCGGGACAATAAATAGCCCTCTTGCATCACGTTTCTGAAAGTGACGCCGCCTACGGCGACCTCACTTCCTCTAACCAACAAGTCAAACCTCACGACTCCCCGCTCTAAAGTCAAGGGCAATTCCGTCCGCCCGCCCGACGAAGCGTCCAAATCCAACTTTCCGGAGAAGAACGAAACCGCCCTGCCATCTCGGGATGCGACAACAGTCTCCCGCCATTCGCTCTCGGTTATTCCCTCCTCCTGCATTTGTTTCAGATTGACCAACCCTTCGGCGTTGGCAAGCATATAAAGCGTACCCGACAAGCGCTCAAGCCGCAAGACATATCCTCCGCCCGTTTCTTCCAAGCCGTCGTACGTCTCCGTCATCACGCCGCCCTCAAACAGGCAAGCCTCAACATTGCCTATTCGCTCCGGAAGCCGGCCGGCCTCATCCGCGCCCATCTTGGCGAATGTGGCTCTCACTAACGGAATGGACTCTCCACCTCGCAAGTCATCCTCCAACCGCTCGGTACACGAGGAACCGAGCGCGATTGAGAGCAAAACGGCCCAAAGCCACAAATATCGTTTCATATACATACAATCCTTCTATTAACCGTTCAAAAAAACTTATCGCGACCGGGCGGAAACGAACTCCGTATCGGCGCCTTGTTCCCAATGCTTCAGGCTCGCCTCTATCTTATGCAGTCCGGAAGGCGTAAGTTCCGTATCGGCGCCTTGCTCCCAGTCCTCGAACTTAGGCTTAACCGTTATATCGATGTCGTTCTTACGCACGGTGACCGTATAAATCGTATTCCGCTTCAACTGCGTGGGAAGCGTCTTGGTCAAGGTTCTCGCCGGCTGTCCGTCGAAGCTAGCCTCTACTGTCACCTCCATCCCTGCACTCTCCTGTTCATATACATAAAGCACCGCAGGACGGCTCTGAGTCAGCGCATCGGCGAAAGTCACCGTCTCATCCGTCCGGACCACATCCGCCGGAGACTTCGCGCCGTCCTCCTGCGGGAAAAGATAGGCCGAGCGGGCTACCCCGTTCAGGGAGAACTTATTGACGGCCACTGAACCGGCCACATCAATCACAAGGTCGAAACGGGCCACCCCGCGCCGTAAGGACACCGTCTGCGCCACCGACGCCCGCGACTGAGGAGCGATGGCAAGGACACCTGTGAAGAAATGGGTAGTAACGTCTCCACCCGGAGCGAAAACCGTCTTCAGCCATTCGCTCTCAGAAATTCCGCTTTCCTTCAGCCTGTCCAAATCTATCGCGCCCGCCGTATTCGCCAACATATAAAGGTTGCCTTTATAACGGTCTAACCTCAAGTCATACTCTCCACCCGAGAGTTCCAAATTCTTATATACTTTAGTCATCACTCCATCCTCGAAAAGGCAAGCCTGCATATCATCAACCTCATTCTCACCCTCAACAGACTGCCCTTCTCCTTCAAAAGCCGCCAAACGGGCGGTCACCACAGGAGGATAGACCTCATTACCCGGGAATCCATTGTCGGAGCTCTCTGAACATGAATGAAACACTAAACCTAACGACACTACTGCAACTAATCCAAGTCTTTTCATTTTCATACTTCTTCTTTTTGTGGTTTCTAACTATTAATATTTACTCAATATATGTACTTCACCGGTGTCTTCACACATCGGATGGTACGGGTTTTTACCTTATTGTGGTCCGCATACTTTATCCAACTTGACTGTCCTTGAGCCGAACCGGCCAGATAGCCTTCAATCGCCCATGTCTTTCCCGCACGGCCGCTAGTAGCCATCAGAAAGAACATCTTCGATACGGAAACCGTCCCCGCCTCTCTCTCTTTCCATTGATGCCCCAACGAGGCCATCACCCAATGACTTCCCTCATAGTCAAAGTCATAGACATTGACAGAGCCGTAATCCGCCCCTTCAAACGTAAGATTGCGATTGGTAATGGTATACGTCAACCGTTGTCCAAGCTGATTGTTAAAAGAGTTCGAGCCGTGTCCCAACGCGCAATCGTTTCCCCATGCAAAGAAACGGAAGTCATCATAATCCGGAATCTCATAGCCATCGGGGGCCATCTCGGCGGGAGCTATCGTCCCGAAGTCCTCCGCTTCCGGCTTGAATCCCTCATAGTAAAAGTTCGCTCCGTCATACGCGAGCTTCAGTCCGTCGGCATTTCCGCCCTGATACTGGTCGCCCAGAATAGCCAACAGTTCCTTGTCCGTGCAAGTCCTCAGGTACTCCGCCAAGCCATCGTCTCCCGCCACAGGCTCGTTCTTCACGAGAATCTGGTCTTCAAAACGCCTCGCGTTCCCTCGCAGGTTGTATTTGCACCACCACGTTCCGTTGACATTCACCACCGGAAGCCCCCAATTCCGCCGTTTTATCACATAAGTCTCCGCATGAGCGCCGTCATCGCCGGATATAATCAGCTTTATTGTCTGAGGACGGCCGTCGGCTTCAGGGTCATTAGGCCTCCATCCACCTTCCAACGTATAAACGCCGACGTTCTCTCCCTCATACAGCTTCGCCCATTGAACGTCTCCGCTCTCCGCCTCTAAAACGGCCTTCATCCCTTCCGGAAGCGCGATTTCAGCCAGTCGCCCGTCCACGTACCTTTCAAAGTCGCAAACGCCGTTTTCGTCAAACCTCACAAGTCCTGTTATCCGTATCGGACTGGGAGCGAACGCCAATACTATCCGGCCGGCACGAACCGTCTCTCTGCACAAGTCCAGATAGACATATTCCGTATGAAGGTTGCCGGGTATCTTCCTTGCGCTCGCCACATCGACTGTCGCCACTTTCGCCATCGACCTACTTCTATTATCCTGAAGCGTAACCGACGTTCCGCTCGCCCGCCCGTTAACGACGACCGTCATCCCCGTTTCAGCCAACAAAGCCAAGCGGAAATTACTTTCCCAATGGGGGACAAATACGGTATCGCCTCTCTCGCTTAGCGTCACCCCATCGGAGAGCTGCGACGCTTCCCTGTCAATCCACCCCTTACGTTCCAACCCGGAATCGACCGAAGGCCCGCTCATCCACTCACCGCTCACCACCTCCACTCGGGCGTCCGCTCCGTTACCGTATACCGCCAGCGTATAAACCGTATTCCGCCTTATCGCCGGCAATTCGGTTGTCAGCCGTCTCCAAGCTCCATTCACACTGACGAGCACCTCCACCGCATGTCTTTCTTCTCCTTGCTCGCACAGATAAAGCAGCGTTTCTTTCCCGTTCCGGAACGCCTGCTCTCCAAAGTCCTTTCGCCAATCTTTCCCTTTTCCGGTATCCTCTACGGAGTAAAGCTCCCTGATGTTCACATAGCCACTGTCGGCGATATTCTTTATACTCACAGCGTGTACCTCTACGTTCTCGAACAAGGATTCCAAATCAACGCGCGCCACGCTACGTTTCAAGTTGGCCGTCAACGGTGACGCAAGGGCTTCCGAGAGCTCTACCCGGCCCGTCATCAAAAGCCCCTCCGCAGTCATCGCTTCCGATGTCGCCCGCAGATTCAGAAACTCATCTTCAGTAGTAACCCCCTCTTTCAAGCCCGCGCCTTTCACCGCCTCGGAAGCGTTTGTCCAAAAATAAACGGTTCCGGTCCGTTGAGCGGGCAAGATATGGCATACACCTTCCCCGTCCAGAGACAGCCCTTCAAGGATTTCTTCCAACACGCCACCATCGAAGCGGAACCCCCTCAACGTATTTATCGCGTTCTCTCCGTCTGAAGCGGCCCCGTCCGATAAACCCTGAGGCGCAATCCGAACGGCTACCGCGCCCTCCGGCCTCCTATCCAAAGCCTGTTCTTCTGACTCGCATCCCGCAAATGCACAGGCTAACATACTCGCTAACGCTATATCTTTCAATCTAACCATAATTATCTTTTATACTTTAATTTATTCCAAATCGGCCTTTAGAATATTTGTTTGATAAGAACAAACACACCGCCACAACGCTACACGCACGAAACATCTTATTATCAACGCCTTACTATTCATTTGAGAAACAGCCCTATCTCTCGCGAGCCGCCGCCCTATCTCTCACGAGCCGTAGGGCTGTCTGTCGCGAGCCGTAGGGCGAGCTGACAAACGGCGAAGGGCTGACGTGAATCTTACTCCCCGCGGAAGCGAAAGAACATACCCGAAAAGGCCTCTCTAAATAAAACCCGAGCAAAATTTAAACTACAGGCTCTTACATTTTAAACATGAAATTCCTTAATGACCCAAATTAGGGGTTATACAGATTCGGATTGCCCGGGCTATGCAAATAATCTGAAGAATCTACCGGAAACAGATTAAGATTGTCCACATAAAAGTGATTCATCAATTCTTGCGCCCACGGCCCGTAAGTGAATGAACTGCTATGAGAATACCCCATCACGTGGCCTAACTCATGAAACATTATCTCACAAGCGTAATAATCGTCATAGTGGCGTAACCAAGCCTGCTGATATGCGCCGAAAACGCTTCCTCCCCCCAAGCCAAGCACCCCGTTACCCGGATAGACCAAACCGACCTGCAACGTTCGTTTCTGCCTCATCTGCCGCAATACGTTCTCGGCCGTCACTTTATCGTCCACTCCGCCGTTGCCGTATAAGATGTCTTCATTTTCCCTTAATATCTCTTCGTGCTCGGGTATATCAATCATATAAGTAAAGTTGATGAAGAAAGCCACAGACTCGCGGCAATGCACCGGCCGGATGCCCATCCAGTTGCCCGAAGGCCCTCCGTCAGGGAGGTCAGGATTGCCGCCATACAGCCCCCAATAGACGTCCCATCCGTGTTCTATCTTCTGCAACTTCGCCCAGTAATCATCGCCAGATACCACTTTAAAAGCCGCACCCGACAAGCCGGATACATCCATCTTGCCGACCTCAACATTACGCCCCGTCTCTGTCCGGAGCACGGCGTCGCGCTGAAGTATCGGAAGCTCTCCGTAGAAATCGGCGAAAGCGGGAATCGTGTCAAAATAAGCCATATCGAAATACTCGTCGCCAAGAGCCGGTACACGTACCCTTATCAGCACATCTCCCAAGTCGCGGGGAGAGTAGAAACGAGCGTGCAGGCGCCCGTCGTCGGTCAGGCTCAACTGAAGAGGCTCAGACGTATTGAATTTGCGCTGTCCGGGGTCCGTATAAACCTCCTTCGGTTCTCCATCCTGTAAAATCTTCCCATGCTTGCCCTCGGCGTAGGCTTTCCCCGTAAGGAACATCACTCCCGAGCGGTCTTCCGGATGGCTTACCCGCGTCACCACACGCCCCATGTAGTTTGGCCTAAGGTCACCGTAGCTAAACGTATATGACTGCTCCACGCTCTCTCCCCGATAGTTCCGGGTTAAAAGGGAAACCGTCCCGCTTAAAGGAGCTTCGCCCACTACCGGCATAAAGTTCAGCGCGGCAAGCCTGTCCAGACTCAGGTCGTTTATCACCCCGTCGCTCTCACCGCCGAAGTTTCCGTCGCCCGAAAGCGTAGTCGCGAAACGCGCCTCATTCAACGAAAGCGTCTTCGACACGACCGCGTTTCGCACATAAGGATTATTGAACCCAAAGTCAAACTCGATTCTACCCATTATGCGCTCCTGCCTGACTTCCTCGGTCAATGAAGCCACCTCCTGACTTCCGCCGGCGGTTTGCCTTCGCTCCACCGTGAACGGCGTCTGAGAATAAAAGTACTCCGCCTCCAACGGCTTCCGCAAGTCGGCGGGAAAAGTCAGCCACCGGTCCGAAGCGTTCGTCAACGAGTGAATCGTCGCCCGGTCTTTACTCTCGTCCCCCTTAACGCCTAACACCAGTAAGCGATAAGACCCGGCGTGTAGCCCTTCCACGTAAATCTCCGAAGAGGAGGGATTATAAGCGGACTTAATGTCCTCCACCAGATTACCATCTTCATCCACAAGGTAATAGAAAACTTTGTCATAAGCCGACTTTTCCCAAGTCAACGAACGGGTCGGCCCGCCGTCATACCCGGCGCTATACAACTTAAAAACGGCACTCGGCATTTCCGCGCCCGGGGAGTCTCCCCACTCTTCTTTACTGCAAGCTACCAAAAGCAAACTTCCCAATAAAGCGCTAAAAACAATTTTCTTCATGTCGTACCACAGTTTAATTAAATCTTCTCTTTTTCTTCTTGTCCCATAAGACAAAAAATGTCAGCAGAATGTTCTGTACGCCACAAATATTTATTTTTATTAAGAAAAACGTTAAACCCGGCCGAACGAAACAATAAAGATTAATCAGCTGACAAATAAGCGCATACATAAGAAAAGGGAGATATACCATAAAGTACATCTCCCTAAGACGGCCTATCCTAACTATAGATATATCACATATCGCTAAGCATAAATCCGATAAGTGTCAACGCGTTCACGCCCAACGCATAGAGCGAGGCGAAGAACAAAAAGAAGTTCAAATGCCGATTCCGGCGCCTTTCCTTGAATGGATAGAAAAGATGCGTGATAAACAGATAGGGGCATAACAGAACCCACCATAACCAATACGTGAAATCATCGGAAGCGCTTACGTTTCTCACAATAAGAAACAGCAGAAAATACACGCTGAAAGAGGCCAAGAAATACTTGACATACTCTTCCTTCTTGTCTATAACTTTAGCCGGACACCACCAATAGCACAGCGTGACGATGGCAAGCATCAAAAAGTCCCAAGCGTAAAAAACGCCTACAGTCGTAATTATATCCATTGTTCTCCGATTCTTTCTCAATCATTAAAGCTTATATACAGAAGTCATGACAGACCACGACAACAATAAGCGCGAGCAATACGACCGCATAAGAAACTCTCAGCGCCTTGCTCGCGATGAACATTCCTCCCAGACTGCCCAGAATGGGGCAAAGGAGTACCAACGGGAACCATTGACCCGTATTGTGGCAGGCCATTACGGTCAGAGCGACGGAGCAGGCCAATATCACTCCCATATCGACAACGCTCAAACCATTCTTAAAAGGATTACGAAAAAGCATAAGTATACACTATTTTGATTAACAGAACTCTAAACGAAAGAGGTGAAGCAATAGCATGAATAAGGCAAAGGTGGCAATCATAAAGAAGACTCTCTTTTTACCTATCTTACGAGGAGACGTTAACCTCCCGCTATCGCATGCGTAATCAGCGTGGAGGCCACCGCGAATAGCAGCCACACAAGCACCCGGACGATTCTGCGCACGGCGAACATGTCGGCAAGCAACGCCACGATGAAGACCGCCAACAGAAGATACGGCAGTGAGAATCCACAAAAGGCACCGTAAATGC
>CASDXF010000038.1 GCA_949285075.1 uncultured Bacteroides sp.
GATGTGGATTTCCGTAGAAGTCTGCGATATACCGACTATGGAGAAGTAATCCAATATCTGTGTGGGCAGTACAATACTGGCCAACATGCTCAAATAATCATTTTCCATACTGTAAAGTAAAGAACTATTCGATTAGATTACAAATTTATCCCCTCTGAAAATCTACTGACCCCTATTTTTATTCGTTTGCAAAATTTTTATCGGACAGCAATAATTTCAGACACACTTTTTGGAACAGTATCTCAATCCCAGTTTGAAATAGGCATTATCCTTTTCTTTTACGTGAGTTCGGGAACAAGGTCTCAATCATCCGCTCAATCACCGGAATAGTCATGAGAGCCAAGTCCTTCCGGAACGAATATGACGGGCATACCATTGAAGAGTCGCTTTTACAGGTAGAACGCATTACCGGGAAAAAGGTCAGGAGGATGGCTGGAGACAGGGGATACCGAGAAAGGAAAGAAGTCAACGGGACGCAAATACTGATACCGGACGCTCCCAATAAAAAGGGCAGTTACCGCACACGAAAAAAAGAAACACAGACTATTCTGCAAGCGTACGGGAATCGAACCTACTATCGCACACATGAAATCAGGCTTCAGTTTAGGACGCAACTCTATAAAGGGGGTGTTCGGAGACGCCGTGAATGTTCTTCTGGCTGCGGCGGCATACAACTTCAAAAGAACCATGAGGCTTCTTTGGGCACTTATCGAAAAAATCAGCGAGACACTCTATTGGAAAAATGTCTCGCTAGCATATATTTTTTAAGGGATAACTACTTAGCGTAGGAAGATTTAACAAAAGGAGCTTCCAATAAATACTCAAGACTCACTTTAACACTTTCTTCTATGGGCATGGTATACCCCTCTATCTCAGCTACTATATCCTGAACACCTGCAATATCCGCATTCTTAAAAATCGCATCGAAGCCTACCATACCGCTCTGACCTATCTCGCGATCATCCTTGCAGTGAAACATCTTAAAGCGTCCGGGATACTTTTTAAAATACTCTACCGGGCTGTGTTGCCCTCTCACGACCCAATATAAATCCATCTGAAAAAACACATATTCCGGATTGGTATTCGCAAGCATATAATCATACATAAGTTCTTTATTTTCTACTTTCTGAAACTCATGCGCATGATTATGATAGCCATAAGACAATCCATTTTGTTTGCACCTCTTTCCTATTTCATTATAATAGTCACAATAGGTCTTCAAGTCTTTCAATGTTTTGGGAACGCCTAACCAAGGAGTCACAATATACTTCATACCAGCAGTCTTATGAGCCTCTATACACTTGTCCCACCACTTCAAAGACTCCGAAAAATCCCCAGAAGCCAATTCTTTATCAGATAGTCCTTTTGAACAGTGCGAAGAAAGAACGTTCATTCCCGCTTCCTCAACAGCAGCCTTAAATTCTTCGGGAGTTAAACCATAGAACTTACCATTATCATAATTGGCAGCCTCTACACTCGTATATCCCATTTTGGCAAGTTTTTTCAACAATTCATTAAAGTCTTCTTTACCTATTAGATCCCTTACTGAATAAAGTTGAATACAAACCTCCTTTTTTTTCTTTGCGTCTACAGATTGTGGCAAAGTAAAAAGAAATGCAAATAATGCAATAAATAAATATCTGAAATTCATATTATAAAAGACATGTAAATAACATTACTCCATTGGAGGAAAATTTTCCTTCAATGGAGTAAATATTGTGAATGAATAAAAATCAGGTTAGTCCATCACTTTCACCCTGATATTCCTGAACCACACGTCGTCACCGTGATCTTGGAAACCGATGAAACCTTCGTGGTTGTCGCCGCCACAGTTGTTCAGAAGGCTGAAAGCCAAGGGCCACTTCTCCTCGCTGAACTTGCTCGCCTGAAGCATCTCCGTCCACTGGGGAGGAAGCGGACTGGCGGTTGTTGTCCTTGCCGAGCTTCGCGTCGGGATGGTTGGCGTTGTCCAGAACCTGATACTCCGGAGCCGAGATGTAGATCGGCTCGACAACCTCCTCGCCCTTGTCGTTCTTGGAGGTAACCTCCTGAGCGAGGTAGAGCACGCCCGAATTGCCGCCCTTGGAGATCTTGTACTCGAAGGAGAGCTCGAAGTTCTTGAACTTGTGGGCGAAGATCAGATCACCGCCCTCGGCGGTCTGGGCCTCCCCGCCGCCGGTGCCGTTGAACTTGATGCAGCCGTCCTCAATAACCCACTTGGAGGGAACGCGGTCCTTGCCGTAGCCGCGCCAACCGTTGAACGTCTTACCGTCAAATATGGTGATGTAGCCCTCGGAGTCAACCGGAAGCTGGAGCGTGTCGCTCTCGGCAGCCTTCAGGGACTTGGAATAGGACACCGCAACCGTGGAGGAGGAAGCGGCGGCATCGGCGGAAGACTCTGAGGAGCCCGCCTTCTTCTGGCCCCCGCAGGAGACCAGAGCGCCCGCTACGCCGAAGCAGGCTAAGGTAAAAAATAACTTTCTCATTTTTCTATCGTTTTTTTTAATGTTAATGTCTATAGTTTAATATTACGTTTATCGTCTTGTCCCTTCTTCCCTATTCAGGCTCATTTCGGCATGTCGGGAAGTTTCCAGCCCTCGCGGTAAGTGTGGCGGACAAGCTCGGCGGCGAACTCGCGGGCGTTCACCGGATCGGTCCAAGTCTTGTCGAAAGTCGGGTGACCGTCGTGGATCTTGAAGCCGTCCTTAACGCAGGTGCGGATCGTCTCGTTCTCGCCGATGTTGGTGAAGCGCATGTTCTCGCCGTCCCACTCCAGAGTCTTGTTCAGTCCCTGAAGGCGGATAGCCAGCACGCCCATAACGACCATCTCGTTGAACGGGCCGGCCTCGGCGAACGAGGACTTCGGCATCACCCGGCTGGAGGGAGACTCCTTGCAGGCGCGGACCCAGTCCATCTCGTGGCTCGTCGTCACGCGGCGGCAAACCTTCGGGGCGTTGGGCTTACGCCCGGAAAGAAGCCACGGGTTGTTGCCGTAGCAGTTGCAGATCAGCGTGTCCTTTGTTCCGTGGAAGATGGTCAAACCGCCGCCGTCGCCCATCAGCTGCTTGCCCTGAGGGAAGCCGGCCGGACGCTCGGGCATCAGACCGCCGTCGTACCAGTGGATCTCAACCTCTGGCATGGCCACCTTAGGCATATTGTCGCGGGCCGGGAAGGTCAGCTTAACGTGCTGGGCCTGAGGGGCGCAGGCGTTAAGGAGAAGCGTCGAGGAGCCCTCCACCTTAGTCGGGTAGCCGAGCTTCAGCGCCTTGAACGGCTGATGGAGGATGTGGCAGGCCATGTCGCCCAGAGCGCCCGTCCCGTAGTCCCACCATCCGCGCCAGTTCCACGGGTGGTAGATGGAGTTATAGGGATTGAGCCGGGCCGGACCCGTGAACAGGTCCCAGTCGAGGGTCTTCGGGACGCGCTCCTCCTTCTCCGGAGCGTTCAGCCCCTGAGGCCAGATGGGGCGGTCGGTGGCGCACTCGACCTTCGTGACCTCGCCGATCTCGCCGTTCCAGATCCACTCGCAGACCAAGTCCGTGCCCTCGCCGGAGGAGCCCTGATTGCCCATCTGGGTAACCACACCCGTGGAGGCCGCGAGCTTAGTCAGCAGACGGGACTCGTAGACCGAGTGAGTCAGCGGCTTCTGGCAATACACATGCTTGCCCATCGTCATCGCCTCGGCCGTGATGATGGCGTGGGTGTGGTCGGCAGTGGCGACGATGACCCCGTCGATGGAGCTTCCCATCTCGTCGTACATCTTGCGGTAGTCCCAGTACTTCTTCGCCCCCGGAAACTCGTCGAACACGCCCTTGGCGTACTTCCAGTCAACGTCGCAGAGGGCCACGATGTTCTCAGTGCCCTTGACGGCGTTGATGTTGGCGTGACCCATGCCGCCGATTCCTACGGCGGCGATGTTCATCTTGTCGGTGGGCGATACGTGCCCGTGGCTCCGGCCCAATATGGAGCTCGGAGCGATCGTCAGGCCCGCCAAGGCGGCGGCCCCGGTCTTCAGAAAGTCTCTTCGTGAAATTGTTGACATAAAAAATCGTTCTTTAAATTAATGTTTATCGTTGATTATTTAAACTGTGGCTTGCGTAATAAACCGTAACCGTTCAATCTAAACGAAATTACTGGTGTTTTAAGTTTGGCATTATTTAGCAAATATATGTTCCATATTTGTATGTCCATTCGTAGTCATGCGACAAATATACAGTAAAAAGATAAATAAGGTGAAAAAACTCAGAAAAATAGATGCAAATACATATAAAAATACGAAAATGAATACAATCGGAATTCTTAATGACGAATTTGAAACTATAAACATCCCAAACAATATCCAAACTTATTAACGTATATTGCAATCCTATTTAATCCTTGCATTTAACCTTCTTAATCCAGTTTATTTTAATCCCTCCTCCTTATCTATTACTTTCCTCAATTGCAGCCTGGGCGGCAGCAAGACGCGCTATAGGAACACGAAAAGGTGAACAACTGACGTAATTTAGTCCAACTTTATGGCAGAATTTCACAGAAGAAGGTTCTCCACCGTGTTCACCACAAATGCCACATTTAAGTTCTGGCCGAACCGCACGCCCTTTTTCTGTAGCCATACGAATCAATTGCCCGACACCATTCTGATCAAGCACTTGAAAAGGATCCACCTTTAGAATTTTTTTCTCTAAATATACAGGAAGGAAAGAAGCTATATCATCTCTAGAATAGCCAAAAGTCATCTGTGTCAAATCATTTGTTCCAAACGAAAAGAATTCAGCAGAAGAAGCTATACGATCCGCAGTCAAAGCCGCACGTGGAATTTCAATCATTGTACCAATCTTGAAATCAACTCTATCCCCGACTTCTTCAAACAACTTATCAGCTTCCGCACGAATCACCTTTTCTTGTTCCCTAAATTCATACAAAATACCCGTTAACGGAACCATAATTTCAGGATATACTTCTATCTTCTCTTTCTTCAAGTCTAACGCCGCTCCCAAAATTGCTCGAGTTTGCATTTGGGTTATTTCCGGATAAGTATTTCCTAAACGACACCCACGATGACCTAACATTGGATTATGTTCACATAATGATTCAACCCGTTGTTGTATATATTGCAAACTCACTCCCATCGCTTCTGCCATTTCTTGTTGCCCTTTTAAATCATGGGGAACAAATTCATGCAACGGAGGATCAAGCAAACGCACTGTTACCGGATAGCCTGCCATCACTTTAAAAATGCCCTTAAAATCAGCCTGCTGATAAGGTAAGATTTTAGCCAATGCCTTGCGACGTCCATCTGCATTCTCTGCCAAAATCATCTCACGCATAGCTTTGATTTTTTCTCCCTCAAAAAACATATGTTCCGTACGACAAAGCCCAATGCCAACTGCGCCAAAATCACGAGCTACCTGCGCATCATGAGGAGTATCAGCATTCGTACGTACTTGCAAACGGGTATATTTATCAGCCAATCTCATCAATTCAGCAAAATCCCCCGAAAGCTCGGCAGCTTTCGTCTCTACCTTTCCCTGATACACTTCACCTGTGCTACCATTCAAAGATATAAAATCCCCTTCTTTCAATACAATACCATCGATTTCTACCGTACGAGCCTTATAATCGATATTAAGCGCTCCTGCACCTGACACACAGCACTTTCCCATACCACGAGCCACAACAGCAGCATGAGAAGTCATTCCTCCACGAGCCGTAAGAATACCTTCAGCCACAGCCATTCCAGCCAAATCTTCCGGAGAAGTCTCAATACGAACCATTACCACTCGTTTACCTGCCGCATGCCATTCTGCAGCATCCTCTGCAAAAAAAACGATTTGTCCCGTAGCCGCACCGGGTGAAGCGGGAAGTCCACATGTCAGCACTTTAGCTCTCTTTAGAGATTCTTTATCAAATACCGGATGTAGCAATTCATCTAGTTTATTAGGCTCACAACGCATTATAGCCATTTTCTCATCAATCATACCCTGCCTGAGTAAATCCATTGCAATTTTCACCATAGCTGCCCCTGTACGCTTTCCATTACGCGTCTGTAAAAACCAAAGCTTACCTTCCTGTACAGTAAACTCCATATCTTGCATATCCCTATAATGCATTTCTAATTTCATTTGCAACGCATCCAATTCTTTGTAGATCTCCGGCATAGCCTCTTCCATTGAAGGGTATTTAGCAATACGCTCCTCCTCACCGATACCAACCAACTTCGCCCAACGTTGAGAACCAACTTTCGTGATTTGCTGAGGAGTACGTATACCCGCAACAACATCCTCTCCTTGAGCATTAATCAAATATTCACCATTAAATAAATCTTCTCCCGTTGCAGCATCACGGGAAAAACAAACACCAGTAGCAGAAGTATTTCCCATATTTCCAAATACCATCGCTTGTACACTAACAGCTGTACCCCATTCATCTGGAATGCCTTCCATTTTACGATATAAAATAGCACGTTCATTCATCCACGAATTAAATACAGCACAAATTGCTCCCCAAAGTTGTTCATAAGCACACACCGGAAAATCGCTTCCCGTACGTTCTTTCACAGCACTCTTAAAACGTTTAACCAACTCTTTTAAATCATTGACTTCAAGTTCATTGTCAAGTTGGACACCTTTTTTCCGCTTCAATTCTTCAATGATAGCCTCAAAAGGATCTACATCTTCCTTATTTACCGGTTTCATTCCCAACACCACATCACCGTACATTTGAACAAAACGCCGATAAGAATCCCACGCAAAACGAGCGTTACCCGTTTTACGGGCCAATCCCTCCACCACGTCGTCATTCAAGCCTAAATTTAAAATGGTATCCATCATACCCGGCATTGAGGCCCTTGCTCCTGAACGGACAGAAACCAATAGCGGGTTATCTACATCACCAAATTTAGATTTCATTAAAGATTCAACATTGGAAATCGCTTTCTCAACCTCATTTTTTAAAAGAGAAACGACCTGCTCTTTCCCCAACGTATAATATTCCGAGCAAACATCCGTAGTAATTGTAAATCCCGGAGGCACAGGAATACCAATAAGATTCATTTCAGCAAGATTAGCACCTTTTCCACCTAAAAGTTCCCTCATGTCAGCCCTTCCTTCAGCCTGACCATTACCAAAAGTATAAACTCTTTTTTTGTCCATAATATTGCGTTTAAAGTTAATTATGACATTCATTTGTCGCAAAACTAAGAAAATATCATAAACAAAAAAACTTTTTCAAAGAAAACTTTTTTATTGTAACGTCATTTCTATAATAACAGCTCAATTATTTTCGATAAGACAAAGTTTTTTATACAAAAAAAGAACTATTTTTGCATCAAATTATTAAAATGGTGTAGAAGTGACAAGAAAGAAGAAAGAACTTCCTTTATTAGAAAAGGTAACAATCACAGATGTAGCCGCCGAAGGAAAAGCTATCGCCAAAGTGGACGATCTTGTGATTTTCATTCCTTATGTTGTCCCGGGTGACGTTG
Organism: uncultured Bacteroides sp.; assembly: GCA_949285075.1. Taxonomy (GTDB): domain Bacteria; phylum Bacteroidota; class Bacteroidia; order Bacteroidales; family Bacteroidaceae; genus Bacteroides. Next base: position 7,484 of record CASDXF010000038.1, read on the forward strand.
TAGACTTACAGATTAAACGAAAGAAAAACAAATACGCCGAGGCCGAAGCGGTAAGGTTTCATGAGCTATCCCCCAATCGGGCTACTCCCTTTTGCCAACATTACGGGGTATGCGGCGGATGCAAATGGCAAATACTTCCCTACCCTGAACAGGTTAAATATAAGCAGAAGCAAGTGGAGGATAACCTGAAGCGAATCGGAAAGATTGAACTCCCCGACATATCTCCTATTTTAGGGTCGGCAAAGACCATGTTCTATCGGAACAAGTTAGAGTTCACATTCTCCAATAAGCGTTGGCTTACCGCGAAAGAGGTAAAGCAGGACGTGAAGTACGAGCAGATGAATGCGGTAGGGTTTCACATTCCGGGAGCGTTCGACAAGGTACTGGCTATCGAGAAATGTTGGCTGCAAGACGATATATCCAACCGAATCCGTAACGCCATACGCGACTACGCATACGAACACAACTACTCTTTCATCAATCTGCGCACTCAGGAGGGAATGCTGCGCAACATGATAGTGCGCACTTCCACGACAGGCGAGTTAATGGTCATCATCATCTGCAAGATTACAGAGGAAAGCGAAATGTCACTGTTCAGGCAACTGTTGCAGTTCGTCGCCGACTCTTTCCCTGAGATAACCTCACTCTTATACATTATTAATAATAAGTGCAACGATACGATTAACGACCTTGACGTACACGTCTTCAAGGGGAAGGACCACATCTTAGAGGAGATGGAGGGGCTACGCTTCAAGATAGGGCCTAAGTCATTCTATCAGACGAACTCGGAACAGGCGTATAACCTCTACAAGATTGTGAGGGAGTTCGCCGGACTGACCGGGGGCGAACGGGTGTACGACCTCTATACCGGAACGGGGACGATAGCCAACTTCGTCTCACGGCAAGTGCGTGAGGTAATCGGCATCGAGTACGTGCCGGAGGCCATCGAGGACGCTAAGGTCAACTCCGAAATCAACGGCATACACAACACGCTGTTCTATGCGGGAGACATGAAGGACATATTGACCCAAGACTTCATCAACAAGCACGGAAGGCCGGACGTCATTATCACCGACCCGCCGAGGGCAGGCATGCACCCCGACGTGATAGAGGCTATACTGTTCGCCGAGCCCGAACGGGTGGTTTACGTGAGCTGTAACCCCGCTACGCAGGCACGGGACTTGCAGCTGATGGACGGCAAGTATAAGGTAACCGCCGTGCAGCCGGTGGATATGTTCCCACACACTCACCACGTGGAGAACGTCGTTCTGATGGTAAAGAGATAATCCATACCTTTAATTATTATATAAAGCGCAAACGAATGGGAAACAAGCAGAGAAAGTCACCCGCCGAGAGAGAGAAAGCAAAGTACACTGACTACATGGTAAAGGAGCCAATGGGGCTTATGGAGTTCTTAGCCTCCAAGATGCCGGATGCGAGCCGGACCAAACTGAAATCGCTACTGACCAAACGAGTCGTATTCGTAGACAAGAAGATTACCACGCAATACAACTTCCCCCTGACACCGGGCATGAAGGTGCAGATAAGCAAGGAAAGGGGAAAGAGGGAGTTCCGCAACAGACTGATGGACATCGTGTACGAGGACCGATACCTCATCGTAATCGAGAAGAAGACGGGACTACTGTCTGTCAACACCGAAAGGCAGAAGGAGAGGACCGCGTACACCATACTGAACGAGTACGTGCAACGCTCGGGAAAGCAACGGAGAGTCTACATCGTCCACCGATTGGACAGGGACACGTCGGGACTGATGATGTTCGCCAAAGACGAGATGACACAGCAGAAACTGAGGAGCAACTGGCACGGCATAGTGACCGACCGACGGTACGTGGCCGTAGTGGACGGGGATATGGAGAAGGACGAGGGCACTGTGGTGTCATGGCTCACCGACCACAAGCTGTACGTCAGCTCCAGTCCGTACGACGACGGCGGAGAGGTGGCCATCACCCACTACAAGACCATCAAGAGGGCCAACGGCTATTCGCTGATGGAGCTGAAACTGGAGACCGGACGGAGGAACCAAATCCGCGTGCACATGCAGGACCTGAAACATCCCGTGGTGGGCGACGGCAGATATGGAAGGGAGGACGGGCCGAACCCCATAGGACGCTTGGCCCTGCACGCCTTCAAGCTATGCTTCGAGCATCCGGTGACGGGGGAGCAGATGGCCTTCGAGACCCCCTACCCTCCCGAGTTCAAGAGACTGGTACTGAAGAAATAAAGCGAGGCGGACACTGTCGGGTGTCCGCCTCGTTCCGTTACGGGGAAGGCCAGAGGCGAGCGTCTCCGCTCACCACATCTCAAGCACGAAGGGGAAGCCCTCCGAGTAGTCGTCGAGGTAGAACACCCCGGTCATGCGTCCCCGGCCCACATACACGTCGTCCATATAGGACACCCCGAGCGAGCCGTAGTCGAGCACCATATTGTTGGAGTAGGGCGATTCCCAATACCACTGGAAGCGGTAGCGTTGATAGAAGTCGCCATTCCAGTAGTACTGATACTCCTCCCCGAAGCCGTCGGGGTCGAAGTGGAACTCACTGTAAAGGCGCTCGCCGAACTCCGCGTTCATCCCGATGTCGCCCACCCAAGTGCGGCCGAACAACTCATGTTCCAAGTCGTAGTTGTCGTCCTCGCAAGAGGTAAAGCCCGCGAGCAGCAGCACCGCCGCCCACAAGCGTAACTGTCTGATGAAGGTCTTCATGATTCGTCTGCGTTATGTTACGTTGAGTAACGCGAAGGTAGCATTTATTCCACAGCGGGCGCAGGACGGGAGACGTTTTTTTATACCTTCGCGCCGCTAACGGAGGATTTCGCATGAAACTTTTATGGATAGACTTAAACAGCTCCTACGCCCACTCCTCGCTCGCGCTGCCGGCGCTGCACGCTCAGGCGGGCGACGAGGGCGGCGTGGAGTGGCACGTCCTTTCGGCCACGGTGGGCGAGCCTATGGCCGAGGTCGTGGCCCGGGCCAGTGAGCTTCGGCCCGACGCAGTGGCGGCTACCTGCTGGCTGTTCAACCGCGAGAGGCTGCTGCACATCGTGGCGAGGGTGAAGGCCGTCGCGCCCCGGTGCGTCGTCCTGATGGGCGGGCCCGAGTTCTTGGGAGATAACGAGGAGTTCCTCCGCGCCCACCGCTTCGTCACCGCGGTGCTGAGGGGCGAGGGCGAGGAGGTCTTCCCGCGGTGGCTGAAGGTGTGGGACGGCCCCCGCCACCGGTGGGACGGGATAGAGGGGCTTTGCTACCTCGATGAGCGGGGGGCGTACAGGGACAACGGCACGGCCCGCATCGGCCGCTTCGACCGCTTGGCCCCGCCCGAGAGTAGCCGCTTCTTCCGGTGGGACAAGCCCTTCGTGCAACTGGAGACTACCCGGGGGTGTTTCAATACCTGCGCCTTCTGCGTCAGCGGCGGGGAGAAGCCGGTCAGGGCCTTGCCCATAGAGGCCGTCGAGCGGCGTCTCCGCGACATACACGGGCACGGCGTGCGCGACGTCAGGGTGCTCGACCGCACCTTCAACTACAACGGGCGAAGGGCGAAGGAACTGCTCGACCTCTTCCGGCGATACCCCGACACCCGCTTCCACCTTGAGATACACCCCGCACTGATGAGCGACGGACTGAGGCGGGAACTCGCGGAGATGCCCCCCGGACTGCTGCATCTGGAGGCGGGCATCCAGAGCCTGAGGGGGAGCGTACTGGAGCGGTGCGGCCGCACGGGAGGCATCCGTGAGTCGATGGACGGCCTGCGCTTCCTCTGCTCCCTGCCCAATATGGAGACGCACGCCGACCTCATAGCGGGTCTGCCCCTCTATCGCTTGGACGAGATATTCGACGACGCACGCACACTGGCCGGCTACGGGGCGGCGGAGATTCAGCTGGAGACGCTCAAGGTGCTGCCGGGCACGGACATGAGGCGGCGGGCCGAAGAGTGGGGAGTGAGCTACGCTCCCCTACCCCCTTACGAGGTGTTGGAGACGAGGGAGACCACCGCCGCCGAGCTGCAAACGGCCGCCCGACTGTCGAGGCTGCTCGACGGGTTCTATAACGCGAAGCCGTGGAGGAAGGTCGTGAGACGGCTCATCGTAGAGTCGCCCCTTTTCCTCCGTCAGCTACTGGACTACCTGACGGGGGCGGGCGTGATAGACACCCCGCTGAGCATGGAGAGGCGGGGGCTGATGCTCTACGACTTCTGCAAGACACATTACCCCCACCGCCTCGCCCGCGTCAGTGAGGCGTGGATAGAGGCGGGTATGTCACTCAAGAAGGCTCCGGCGGAAAACGTCCGCACCAAGCGGCTCTCTCCTCCCCCGCGATGGACGGTGGTCTATGGCAGCTACGACGAGCGGATGCGCCTCTGCTTCCTGCCCGAGGGCGACGGAGAGGGCGGGCTGTGGTTCGGCTTCGAGACCGACACCCAACGCCCCACCCCGGCGTTCAAGGCCGTCACCCCTTAGCCTCTCCCGACGGACGCCTCCCCCGAGGCTTCCTATACATTAATATATATAGTATATATCGGACACCCCCGCAAGCGTCATCCGGTCGCCCGCGGGGGTGTGTCGCGTCTACCCTCAAGGGTAGGTGGCGGACACTGTCGACAGTCACCACCGGACACTTACGTATGTATCGAATGGACACTGTCGAAAGTGTATGGTAGACACTATCGATAGTGTGGGGGGGACACTTTCGATAGTGTGGGGGGGACACTTTCGATAGTATGGGGGGGACACTTTCGATAGTGTGGGGGGGGACACTTTCGATAGTGTGGGGGGGGACACTTTCGATAGTGTGGGGGTAGACACTTTCGATAGTGTCGGGCGGACACTTTCGATAGTGTCGGGCGGACACTTTCGATAGTCTCGGGGTGACACTTACGTATGTCCTCGGGCGGCGCTTATGTGAGTGTCCCGAAAGCGTTCCCCGCCCCCATTTTTATCCCCTCCGGTGAACCGACTTAACGCATATTCGCGTACCTTTGCCGCTCAACGACTAAAGAAAAGGCTTCAGACTCATGAACAGGTTCATTAAGGGGTTCCGGTTCACCCCATCCAACTATCCGGACGAGATAGAAGAGAAGATACAACAGTATAAGAAGCGGGGATACAAGCTGCCCTCGCGACGACTGCTGCGAACGCCCGAGCAACTGGCGGGCATACGCGAGAGCGCGAGGATTAACACCGCCCTGCTGGACTATCTGACCGAGCACATACGCGAGGGCGTGTCTACCGAGGAGATAGACCGCATGGTGTACGAGTTCACCACACGTCACGGAGCCACGCCCGCTCCCCTCAACTACGAGGGCTATCCCAAGAGCGTCTGCGTCAGCGTCAACGAGGTAGTGTGCCACGGCATCCCCAGTCCCACCCAGATACTCCGTAGCGGAGACATCGTCAACGTTGACGTGTCTACCATCTACAAAGGCTATTTCTCCGACGCGTCGAGGATGTTCCTCATCGGCGACGTCAGCCCCGAAGCCCGGCGGCTTGTGCGCGTCACCCGCCAGTGCATGGAGGCGGGTATCGCCGCCGCTCAGCCGTGGAACCGCCTCGGCGACGTGGGTGCGGCCATTCAGGAGATGGCCGAGAGTAACGGGTACAGCGTGGTGCGCGAGCTGTGCGGACACGGCGTGGGTGTGCGCTTCCATGAGGACCCCGACGTGGACCACTACGGACGCAGGGGAACGGGGATGCTCATCGTGCCCGGCATGACCTTTACCATAGAGCCTATGATTAACATGGGACTGCGCAACGTCACCTTCGACAAGCGGGACGGGTGGACCGTCCGTACGGCCGACGGGATGCCCTCGGCCCAGTGGGAGAACATGATACTGATTACCGAGACCGGCAACGAGATACTGACTTACTGATGGACATTGTACTGATACTGCTCTCGGGAGCCACGCTCGTGGTGGCCGCCCTCACGCTGATGTCAAAGAGCCGCGACCGCGAGGAGGCCGACCGCCTCAGGCAGGAGTTGCAGCGGCAGATGCGCGACAACCGAGACGAGCTGAGCCGTGCCATGCGCGCGGTGAACGGCGAGCTGATGCAGGGCCTCGACAGGCACCTCAGGCAGCTTCAGGACACGCTGAGGCAGGGACTCGCCTCGGCGGGAGACCTTCAGCGGGAGCGGCTCGACGCGATGGCCCGTCAGCAGGAGTCACTGGTGCGCTCCACCGAGAAACGGCTCGACGACATGAGGCTCATGGTCGAGGAGAAGTTGCAGAAGACGCTCAACGAGCGCATAGGACAGTCGTTCGAGATGGTACGCTCGCAACTGGAGAACGTTCAGCGGGGTCTGGGCGAGATGAAGTCGTTGGCCCAAGACGTGGGCGGACTGAAAAGGGTGCTGACCAACGTCAAGACTCGGGGCACCTTCGGCGAGGTACAGCTCGCCGCCCTCTTGGAACAGATGATGAGCCCCGAGCAGTACGAGGCCAACGTCAAGACCAAGCGGGGCGCGTCAGAGTTCGTCGAGTTCGCCATCAAGCTGCCCGGTAAGGGCGACGCGGACACCGTGGTCTATCTCCCCATCGACGCCAAGTTCCCCAAAGACGTGTACGAGCAGTACTGCGACGCATTCGAGGCGGGCGACCCCGAGCGGACAGAGGCGACGGGCAGGCAGCTTGAGGCTACGGTGAAGAAGATGGCCCGGGACATCCACGACAAATACGTCGACCCGCCCTTCACCACCGACTTCGCCATCATGTTCCTCCCCTTCGAGAGCATCTACGCCGAGGTCATCCGCCGCACCAGTCTGGTAGAGACTCTTCAGCGGGAGTACAAGATAGTAGTGACCGGCCCCACCACGCTCGGGGCCATACTGAACAGCCTTCAGATGGGATTCCGCACCCTCGCCATACAGAAGCGTACGGGGGAGGTATGGGCCATACTGGGCGCAGTAAAGACGGAGTTCGGCAAGTTCGGCGGACTGCTCGCGAAGGTACAGAAGAACCTCCAAAGCGCCGGCGACCAACTGGAGGAGGTGATGGGCAAGCGCACCCGCGCCATCGAGCGCAAGCTCCGTCAGGTAGAGCGACTCCCGCAGGAGGAGAGCCGCAAGATTCTACCGATGGACGATGCGGAGGACGAGTAAGCCCTCCGCCCGCTTACGCCTTGCGCGAGGCTTCAAAGGCTCTGTCGGCCGCCCGCTGAGCCGCCACAATGCGGTCGCACCAAGCGTCGAACTCCGGGTCGGACACCTGCGCCTCCGGATGGGTCAGCATATACCTCACCGACTGCCTCAGCCCTTCGGCCATCGACACGGTGCACACGAAGTCGGGCACCAGCCGCTTAATCTTCGTATTGTCGAACACCACCGTGTTCGCCTTGTCCCCCAGTAACTCTCCGGCGAAGTCATACCCCTCTCCGTGCCTTGCCAAGAAGTCCGAGGCCACGTGCAGCGCGAGCAGGGGCCTGCCGGCGGCTTCGGCCACTGTCTCGTATATCTGGTTCCAAGTCATGCTCTCGTCGCTCGTAATGTGGAAGGCGTGCCCTATGGCGTGCGGGTTCCCCATCAGCCCCACGAACCCCTTTGCGAAGTCCGAGGAGTGGGTCAGCGTCCACAGCGACGTTCCGTCCCCCGGAATAATGACCGGCTTCCCCTCCAACATTCGCTTGACTATCTGCCAGTTTCCCTTGCTTCCATGCACGCACACCGGCGGCTTCACCCCGTTGTAGGTATGGCTCGGCCGCACCACGGTCACGGGAAAGCCCTCCTCACGGTAAGCCTCCATCAAGACCCTTTCCGCCGCGATTTTGTCGCGCGAGTATTGCCAGTAGGGATTGAGCAGCGGCGTGCTTTCCGTGACGCGATAGTCGGTCAGCGGCTTCTGGTAGGCCGAGGCGCTGCTGATGAAGACATACTGCCTTGTCCGCCCCCGGAAGAGCCGGATGTCGCGCCGCACTTCCTCGGCGGTGTAGGCGATAAACTGGGCCACGACATCATAGCTCTCTCCGGCGACGGCCTTCGCCACCGCCTCCTCGTCGTGAATGTCCGCCACGATACACTTCACCCCTTCGGGCGCTCTCTTGCTTCCGCGGTTCAGCAGGGTAATGTCCCACCCTCTCGCCCGGGCCAACGCCACCGAGTCGGCGCTAATCGTGCCCGTTCCGCCTATAAATAACGCTTTCATATTAATGTATGATTAAACAGTGAACTATCGTTGTGATACCAGTTCCAGAAACATGGTGGTCACCAGTAAGGCCGCTACCCCGAGGCAAAGCAGTATCAACAGCCAGTTGATGTATCTCGCCTTCGGCTTCGTGTCCACGTGCAGGTCTCTCAGGAAGTATTCCCTGAAGAACAGATACAGCCCCGGCACGGATGCGCTGGCCAACAGAAAGTCCTCCGGTATCCGGAAGAAATAAGTCTTGGACAGGCCGACCAACGCCCAGTGGCAGAGGAAAAGCACCAAGAAGATGTTCACCTTCCGGGTGAACAGCAGCAGCACTCCTATCGTGAAGATGGCCACCGAGCAAGGCATCACGAAGAAGGTCATCTCGGGAAAGGACAATCCTCTCGCCAGTGACACAAGGGGATACACGAACGGCATGGCCAACAGCACATACGAGAGGGTGTCGTACTTATAGGTACGCTCAAAGGAAGTATACCCCGTAATCACGTCCCACACCCAAATGGCGGCCATCGTTCCCCAGAACAGAGCCATTATGCCGTTGTAACTGCGGGCATCGCAGCAGATACAGTAATAAACCACCGAAATCCACACGTACAGCCCTATCATGTAGCATTTCATGGCCAACATCGTCGCTGAGCATGGCTTCCGGATGAGCGTCACGGTCAGCACTATGCCGATAAGAACAATGGCTACCTGATAGAGCCACGTGAGCGAATTGTAATGTCCTATTGTATTCCAGAATGTCTCCATATACGCAACCGATTAAGCCTTAGTGTCTCGTCAGGGAGAAAGCCCTCCCCGGGAACAGGAACATGGGGAACGTAGCCCCTACCGCCAACATAAATATCACCGTACTCGCTATCAACGAATTGGAGAAGAACATCTCCATGTACTTGCCGAACTGGTCCGGCTCGTCCACAGTCTGCAAGCACATGATCAGCGAGAACACCATATTGTAGGCGAACTTCCCCGGAACCATCGGAAGCAATGCCGGAATATACATCACGGTCATCGGGCAATGGATACCCTTGCCCAACCACAAGCTGCCGAAGCCTATCACCAAAGCCCCGAACAAGGAGGAGGTAGCGATGTCCACCCCTAAATAGGTCATCAGGCAGAAACGACAAGCGTGTCCTATCGCCGCCAGTATCGCGATCATCTTAAAGGCGCGCAAGGGAGGGTCGGATATCGCTCCGAAACCAATACCCGCTATCGCCGCAAACAAACCGTCAGTCAGAATATCAAGCGCTATCATATCAAATCAAACTGTTTTTTACCATTAATAATGTAAACGAAAGCCCAATGGCAATGCTGACAATCAACAGCGAAGCCTGCACGAGCCGCGCGAACCCCGTCAGCACGTATCCCTCTACTACGTCAATCACTCCGTTAATCAAAGGTACGCCCGGCACCAAGTACAGCACACTGGTCGCTATCGCAATTTCAGATGTCGTGTCAAATATCAGCGCGATAGAGGCGCACATGGAAGCGACAAAAGCCGACACAATAAAGATAATGTAGTGATTGATCTTCCTCTCCTGCATCAGCTGCTTTAAAAAGAATCCCACAAGAGTGGCGGAAAAGACAATTCCCATCGAACAAAGGTCTCCTCCGAAAAGCTTGCAGAACGAAGCGTTGGCACACCCCACCAGAATCAGGACAAACAAAGGATGTATTCTGGGAGCGCTCACTATCTTATAAAGCTTATAGGAAGCGACGGAATGTCAATGACCTCATTGCACGACTCATTGTTCTTCTTATCTACAATGGTCAAGATAATGTTCTTATGAAATACACTTAGCTTAACGTTCACGTCAAAAGCCTCTCCGATTCGCTTGGTGTTGCGCACGACTCTCGACGTATGGACACCAGCCCCCATCAAATGGGCTGAATATTCCGCAATAAACTTTCCGATAGAAAACAAAGATTCATCTGTATTCATATAACAAATTTTAAAATCGGCCGCAAAAATACAAAAAAACGATTATTCTCTGCCTTACTGTTCAACATTACTTAAATTCCTTCCCTTTCCACTTTATCAAGTAACATCAAGTAACGATACTTACTCCTATTTCTACGAGTCTCTTGATCCCTTATTTCAACTTCCGTCTCACTTCGACTTCTTTTTATAATGCAAAAAAAACGGGGAATGCCGTTTCTTGACACCCCCGTCCACTCATACTATCCTATGGTAAGTATTACTCGGCCAACTTATTATCAGAACCAAGTACATTGATAATCTTGTGCTTATACAGTTTCTCCATATTATCACGAGCCGGTCCCAGATACTTACGCGGATCAAACTCTGCAGGCTTTTCAGCGAAGACCTTACGAATAGCCGCCGTCATAGCTAAGCGAGAGTCGGAGTCAATATTAATCTTGCAAACAGCAGACTTAGCAGCTTTGCGCAGTTCTTCTTCAGGAATACCAATAGCCGCTTCCAATTTACCGCCATATTTATTAATTGTATCCACTTCCTCTTGAGGAACTGAAGACGAGCCATGAAGGACAATAGGGAATCCCGGAAGTTTCTCCATAACAGCGTCCAATACAGAAAATTCCAATGGAGGAGGAACTAAACGACCAGTCTTCGGGTCAACATGACATTGTTCTGGCTTAAATTTATAAGCGCCATGAGAAGTACCTATAGAAATAGCCAAAGAATCGCAACCCGTACGAGTAGCAAAATCGATAACCTCTTCCGGATTTGTATAAGTATGATGTTCCGCTGAAACTTCATCCTCCACACCCGCTAATACACCTAGTTCACCCTCTACAGTTACATCAAACTGGTGAGCATAATCAACAACCTTCTTTGTCAATGCAACATTTTCTTCATAAGGGAGATGAGATCCATCAATCATTACAGAAGAAAATCCCATATCGATACATGACTTACAAAGTTCAAAGCTGTCACCGTGATCTAAATGAAGTACAATTTCAGGATGAGCACACCCCAATTCCTTCGCATACTCAACAGCACCTTCAGCCATATAACGAAGCAATGTTTGGTTAGCGTAATTACGCGCACCCTTAGAGACCTGAAGAATAACCGGAGATTTTGTTTCTACCGCAGCCTTAATGATAGCCTGCAGCTGTTCCATATTGTTGAAATTAAAAGCCGGAATAGCATATCCACCCTTAATGGCTCTTGCAAACATATCTCTTGTGTTTACCAAGCCTAAATCCTTGTAATTTACCATTTTGTTTAATTTTTATTGTTAGTGAATTAAAAACCAATGCAAAAGTAAACATTTCCTTATTAATAACGAATTCCGAATAAGAAAATATAATAGAAAAAAACTTTAGCACCTATTCTAAAATTTATCGGCAAAGTCCATCTACTCTACTTATCGATTAACCCTTCCTCACACGGTTCTTTCATTTAAACTTTAATAGAAAATATTATTCCCCACCCACTTCCTACGGGAAGCAGGGGAATTTGTCTGCTTGATACCTAATTATTGCTGTCCGATAAACTCGATTAAATATAAAAATGTAGCGCTCGACCATTGTTATTCAGTGGTCGAGTCCTATTTTGTAATTCCAAGCCTCCTCAAAAGATAGATAATTGGTAATCTTCTTTCTGCTCTACGTTTAATAGCGTTTTCCGACCTTTCTCCGGATGATTAAACTGACTGTAAATCGACATAATACATGAGCGTAATCCGCATCATGGTGGCAAGTAGCTTTATTTGCTTTTATACCATATTCTGCAATTTATCATAAGTCAACCCCATGAAGTTGTCAATAACCTGATGAGCCTTCTTCCCGATAGCCTCGCGAGAATTTGTCGTAGCTACTCCAAACACTATAGCTCCTGAATCCATGCCCGCCTGTAAACCATGAAAAGAATCTTCAAAAACAAAAGTCTCATCCGGAGTTACTCCAAAAATCTCCATTCCTAATAAAAAACAATCCGGAGCCGGCTTCGACCGTCGAAACATCTCCCCGGTAAGAATACGGTCCACCATTTCTTCCAATTCCGGATGAGCGTTATACACATTCCGCATTTTCTCCTTATTAGAACTGGTAACAATAGCCATCTTTACCCCATGAAGACGTAAATCGGTCATAAAGCCCACAACTCCGGGCACGTAATCATAAGTCATGGTCTTTTCCAATAAATTCAATTCTTCCGTAATTCGTTTTTGTATATCCAAATTATCCGAAAAATACTTAGCATAAATATCTGTCAGAGTCTGTCCCTTGATTCGCATTCCAAAGTTTCCATCTCCTAAATACTCTTTTCCTTTCCTGTTCCAAAAGCGGGTATACTGCGATTCTGTGTCACAAATCACTCCGTCAAAATCAAACAAAGCCAAAGCTAATTTTCTTTTTCTATCCATCTTTAAGCATTTACCAAACACCGCAAAGTTCCGAATAAATGACGAATCAAACAAATTATTCGTAACTTTGCCACAAAAGCGCACAATACATGAGTAAGAATGATCCGCATACATTAGGCAAAGAACGGATAGGAAAATTGCTGCTTCAATATTCTATTCCAGCTATTATTGGAATGACTATCACCTCTATTTACAACATCATAGACAGCATTTTCATCGGTCATGGCGTAGGAGCTATGGCTATTGCCGGATTAGCAGTCAGTTTTCCGTTGATGAATCTTGTTGTCGCTTTCTGTACGTTGGTCTCGGCCGGAGGTTCCGCTATCGCATCCATCCGTTTAGGACAAAAGGATATGAAAGGAGCTAGAGAAGTCCTATCGCACACATTTGCGCTTTGTCTCACCAACTCCATATTTTTCGGTGGATTATCTATTCTGTTCTTGGACAAAATACTTGTCTTCTTCGGAGCAAGTCCCGACACACTGCCATATGCTCGGGACTTTATGCAAGTCATTCTATTGGGAACTCCCGCCACGTACACTATGATTGGCCTAAACAATGTAATGCGTTCCACGGGGTATCCCCGGAAGGCAATGCTCACATCAATGGTAACAGTGGTCGTAAACATCATTCTCGCTCCCATTTTTATATTCCAGTTCGAATGGGGTATGCGGGGAGCCGCCATAGCAACAGTCACTTCGCAATTTATCGGTATGATATGGGTAGTAAGTCACTTCCTTAATAAGGAAAGTACCGTACATCTTGAAGGAAGCATCTGGAAACTCAAAAAAAGAATTGTCGGAAGCATTTTCGCTATCGGCATGTCTCCGTTCCTAATGAACGTATGCGCATGCGTTATCGTCATTATCCTGAACAATAGCCTACAGAAATATGGCGGAGACATGGCCATCGGAGCCTATGGCATCATCAACCGGTTACTGACGCTCTACGTGATGGTCGTGCTCGGACTGAATCTAGGCATGCAGCCCATCGTTGGATATAATTTCGGTGCCATGAATTTTGAACGCGTAAAGAGGACGCTACGGTTAGGCATTATTTCCGGAGTAATCATCACCAGTAGCGGTTTCCTTATCTGCGAGATTTTCCCTCATGGAGTATCGGCCATATTCACCGATAACAATGAACTTATCGGACTGGCGGCCGATGGACTCCGCATAGCCGTCATGATGTTCCCTCTCGTAGGAGCGCAAATCGTAATCAGCAACTTCTTCCAAAGCATAGGCAAAGCGAAAGTCAGTATCTTTCTTTCGCTAACCAGACAGTTGCTTTATCTGCTTCCCTGCCTGCTGCTTTTTCCTCATTGGTGGGGAGTAAACGGCGTATGGATTAGTATGCCCGTGTCAGACGCGTTAGCGTTCGCCACGGCGGTAATCAGCTTAACGTTCTACATTCGGAGCGTATCTAAACAGCGTCCCGCATAATCTTTTCAATATCCTAAACCTCTTCGATTGTGTCTTTATAAGGAAAACGAAAGCGGGGGATTTTTACGCTTCACAAAGAAAACTATATCTTCGCATCGAGTTTTCCACAAGGGATTCACCATGCTTAGAAGAAATATATGTACCCTTTTGTCATGCGCCTTACTAATGGGATGCGACATGATAGACTATCATCCCTATGATGTGCGCATTAGCGGAGAGACGGATATAAACGCCCGCAACATCACCCGCATAGAAGAAAGCTGTCAAGGAAAGACCACGCTGCGTTTTGTCACAATGGGCGACTCGCAACGATGGTATGACGAAACGGAAGATTTCGTGAACGAGATTAACAAGCGGGAGGATATCGACTTCGTCATTCACGGTGGAGACATGAGTGACTTCGGGCTGACGGACGAGTTCCTCATGCAACGTGACATCATGAACAGGCTGAATGTTCCCTATGTAGTCCTGATAGGAAATCATGACTGCTTAGGTACGGGCGAAGAGACATTCAAGGCGGTATTCGGAATGACGAACTTCTCATTCATCGCGGGAAACGTAAAGTTCGTCTGCCTTAATACCAATGCCTTAGAGTATGACTACTCGGAGCCCGTGCCGGACTTTACCTTCATGGAGCAGGAACAGTCAAGCCGCCGCGAGGAATTCGACAAGACCGTGGTATGCATGCACGTACAGCCCTTTTCGTCGGTATTTAATAATAACGTGGCGAACATATTCGAGTACTATGTCCTTCAATATCCGGGTATTCAATTCTGTACGGCGGCTCATAACCACGGCTTTTCCGACGAGGAACTGTTCGATGACGGGATGCACTACATCGTGAGCGACTGCATGAAGAGCCGCACCTATTTATTATTCACCATCAACGAGGAGGGCTATGAATATGAGTTGGTCAAGTATTAAACGCGTCGTCCCGGTCGTGGCCATAGTCGTGTCATCGGCTATTCCCCTCCACGCGTCCGTTTCCTGCCCGACGGACTCCACCGTCAAAGACAGCGCGTCCGCCGTCAAGCCTACCCGTTATGAAAAGCATGCGCACCGGATGCGCAAGAACTGGGAGCGACTTACTCCATCGTACGGAAAGATTCAGTACGCGGGCAATATGGGACTGCTCTCCTTCGGCACGGGATGGGACTACGGGAAGCGTAACCAGTGGGAGACAGACCTGTACTTCGGGTTCGTGCCCAAATACTCGTCGAAGAAAGCTAAGGCCACAATGACGCTGAAACAGAACTACATGCCGTGGAACGTTCCGCTAGGCAAGGGATTCAGCGTAGAGCCACTGGCCTGCGGCCTCTATCTGAATACGGTATTCGGCGACCAGTTCTGGGTAAACGAGCCGGAACGCTATCCCAAAGGATATTACGGGTTCTCCAGTAAGGTACGGATACACGTCTATCTGGGGCAACGGGTCGGATACGAGATTCCCCCGAGATTCAGGCTCGGGGCAAGAGCCGTAACCTTTTTCTACGAGCTCAGCACCTGCGACCTGTTCCTCATCAGCGCCATCACGAACCGGTATCTCCGTCCCCGCGACTACATGAGCCTCTCGTTCGGGCTGAAGTTTCAATGGCTGTGACGGGGAGAACACAGCTTGCAGGAGAAGTGTGACAGAGGGGAAGGCCCGCCCCTCTCAGCGCCACGATTCGGGACGTAAAGCGAATTTCGTCCGGACAATCTTTCCCGCATCCCGGATAAATCACTACTTTCGCGGATAAGCACTAAGGAGGGCTCCCGCCCTTCGCCGCCGCCCTTCCACGGGGCAAGCGGCCTTAGGGCTTAAGCAACGGTATCATTACTTCATGGATATTACTTAACTTAGCGAATTATGACTTTCACGGCAGAAAACATCCTCCTCGTGGGATCCGTACTACTTTTCGTCAGCATCGTGGCGGGCAAGACCGGCTACCGCTTCGGCGTGCCCGCGCTGCTGCTCTTCCTTGTGGTAGGCATGCTGTTCGGCAGCGACGGCCTCGGCTTCCAGTTCCACAACGCCGACGAGGCGCAGTTCATCGGCATGGTGGCGCTGAGCGTCATCCTCTTCTCCGGAGGAATGGACACGAAGTTCAGAGAGATTAGGCCGGTTCTGGCTCCGGGCATCGCGCTCTCCACCGCAGGGGTACTGCTGACGGCCTTCTTCACGGGGGTATTCATCTGGTGGATTTCGGGGATGAGCTGGACCAACATCTGCCTGCCATTCACCACCTCGCTGCTGCTCGCCGCCACCATGTCGTCCACCGACTCGGCCTCCGTCTTCGCCATACTGCGGTCGCAGAGGATGAACCTGAAGCACAACCTCCGCCCGATGCTCGAACTGGAGAGCGGAAGCAACGACCCGATGGCCTACATGCTGACCATCGTGCTGATACAGTTTATCCAGTCAGAAGGCATGGGGGCCGGCTCCATCGCGCTGTCCTTCCTCGTGCAGTTCGCCATCGGAGCGGCGGGAGGATACGTCCTCGGCAAGTTGGCCATCTGGATGCTCAACAAGCTGAACATCGACAATCAGTCCCTCTACCCCATCCTGCTGCTCGCCTTCGTGTTCTTCACCTTCTCCTTCACCAATCTGCTGAAGGGCAACGGCTACCTCGCCGTCTATATAGCGGGCATCATGGTGGGCAACAACAAGATAATGCACCGCAGGCAGATACACACCTTCATGGACGGGCTGACGTGGCTCTTCCAAATCATCATGTTCCTCTGCCTCGGACTGCTCGTCAATCCGCACGAGATGATTGAGGTGGCCGTCGTAGCGCTGCTCATCGGAGTCTTCATGATTCTGGTGGGACGGCCGCTAAGCGTGTTCCTCAGCCTGCTGCCCTTCCGCGGCGTCACGACGAAGTCGCGCCTCTTCGTCTCGTGGGTGGGGCTCCGCGGGGCGGTTCCCATCATCTTCGCCACCTATCCCGTGGTGGCGGGCGTGGAGGGGTCTAACCTTATCTTCAACATCGTGTTCTTCATCACCATCCTCTCTCTGGTGATACAGGGAACTACCGTATCGGCGGCGGCGCGCCTGCTGGGACTGTCGGCTCCCCTCCCGAAGACGGGCAACGCGTTCGGAGTGGAGCTGCCCGAAGAGATAGACAGCGACCTGAGCGACATGACCGTCACGCCGGAAATGCTGAGCGAGGCGGACACGCTGAAGGACATGAACCTGCCCCGGGGGACGCTAGTCATGATAGTGAAGCGGGGCGACGAGTTCCTCATACCGAACGGCACGCTGAAGCTCAAGGCGGGCGACAAACTGCTGCTTATCTCGGAAAGGAACGGGCGAGAGGGAAAGCGGCCAGTTAATTTAACGTAAAACTCGCCCGCGCAGTCAAGCTCTATGTTAACGATACATTACATTTGCACGAATTTAAACTAAATGTGCAAAAGACCACAAGCAATGGAGCAAGAGCAACGGTTTATCGACTATGTCGAGCAAAGCATCGTGAAGAACTGGGACAGGAACGCCCTGACGGACTACAAGGGGATTACCCTGCAATACAAGGACGTGGCGCGCAAGATAGCCAAGTTCCACATCGTACTTGAAACTGCGGGCATCAAGCCCGGAGACAAGATAGCGGTATGCGGACGCAACAGCGCCCACTGGGCGGTGACCTTCCTCGCCACCATTACCTACGGGGCAGTCATCGTACCCATCCTGCACGAGTTCAAGGCGGACAACATACACAACATCGTGAACCACTCGGAGGCGAAGCTGCTCTTCGTGGGCGACCAGATGTGGGAGAACCTGAACGAGGAGCGCATGCCCCTGCTCGAAGGCATCGCCCTGCTGAACGACTTCGAGCCGCTGGTGTCGAGGAACGAGAGGCTGAGCTACGCCTTCGACCACCGCAACGCCATCTACGGCGAGCGATACCCCAAGAACTTCCGGCCCGAACACATACACTACCGCAAGGACGAGCCCGAGGAGCTGGCCGTCATCAACTACACGTCGGGGACGACAGGATACTCGAAGGGCGTGATGCTGCCCTACCGCAGCCTGTGGTCCAACGTGGCCTACTGCCACGAGATGCTCCGCGTGAAGCCCGGAGACCGCATCGTCTCCATGCTCCCCATGGGACACGTGTTCGGCATGGTCTACGACTTCCTCTACGGGTTCTCGGCCGGAGCGCACATCTACTTCCTCACGCGGATGCCCTCGCCGAAAATCATCAAGCAGTCCTTCTCCGAAATCAAGCCGAAGGTCATCGCGAGCGTGCCCCTAGTGGTGGAGAAGATAGTAAAGAAGGACATCCTGCCGAGGGTGGACAGCACCATAGGCAAGCTGCTGCTGAGGGTACCCATCATCAACGACAAGATTAAGGCCGCCGCGCGGCAGGCGGTGATGGAAATCTTCGGCGGCGAGTTCGACGAGATAATCATCGGAGGGGCGCCGTTCAACGCCGAGGTGGAGGCCTTCCTCAAGAAGATTGGCTTCCCCTACACCATAGCCTACGGCATGACCGAGTGCGGCCCCATCATCTGCTCAAGCCGGTGGGAGACGCTGAAGCTGGCCTCCTGCGGAAAGGCGGCGAGCCGGATGGAGGTGCGCGTGGAATCGCCCGACCCCCATAGCCAAGCCGGAGAAATCGTCTGCAGGGGGACGAACATGATGCTAGGCTACTACAAGAACCCCGAGGCCACGGCCCAGATTATCGACGAGCGGGGGTGGCTGCACACCGGAGACCTCGCCACCATAGACGACGAGGGATACATCACCGTCAAGGGACGGAGCAAGAACATGCTGCTCACCTCCAGCGGGCAGAACATCTATCCGGAGGAGATAGAGAGCAAGCTGAACAACATGCCCTACGTCTCGGAGTCGCTCGTCGTGCTGCAACAGGGCCGCATCGTGGCGCTCATCTACCCCGACTTCGACGAGGCCTTCGCCAACGGGCTGCAGCCGGACGACATCATGAAGGTGATGGAGAACAACCGCGCCGAGCTGAACGCGCAGCTCCCCGCCTACAGCCAGATAGCGAAAGTCAAGATACACTACGAGGAGTTCGAGAAGACGGCCAAGAAGTCCATCAAGCGCTTCCTCTATCAGGAGGCGAAGGGCTGACCCCGCGCGGAAAGGCCCGCGGAGAACGGACAACGAAGGGACGAAAAAAAAGACGGCCGGGCTGTCTCGCGACGCCCGGCCGTACCCATGTTTAACCTTAATTTTACATGAAAAAAACAAAGAACTTCACGTCAAAGGGTTCATTGTCCCCAGAATGAAATTCAGCAAGTAAAACCAGACTTCGGATATTCACATACCCTCCGCCCAGCAATAGTTATGAAATCAAAATGAAAAACACGCAAAAGCTCGGGTATTCACATACCCTTACACTTTCTGATAATATCAATACCTAATACCTTGAAAAAAGGATACCCTCGTATCCTTGCTAATTCGTGAAAGGCCGGAGGATATTCGCATACCCTCCGGCCGAAACTTAAATACCTATTACTGCTTAAGGATATTCACATACCCATTCACACAAAAAATACTTCTATAGCTTCTAATAATCTGTGGGCTTAGGGATATTCACATACCCCGCCGCCAAAAAGAACTATCAATTTACCTTAATACTTCCATATATGCTGTGCAGTACAAATTAATATCCTTTTTAATATGGAGGCTCTCCCTACTAGGCTCGGGAGACGTGACCCAAGAGGCTCGGGAAGCGTGACCCAAGAGGCTCGGGAAGCGTGACCCAAGAGGCTGTGACACCCCTCCATATTTCCTTTCACCTATACTATTGGGTCTGGTGACTCCTCGTCATCGTCGTCACCTCCCGGAAGAACTGGGTCTGGAGCTTCTTGGTCATCCCCGCCGCCGGTGTTCTCCTCTCCCAAGAGGAAGGGGAACGTATAAGTCCGCGGGGCCTTCAGCACGGTTCCACTCTTTGAATATTGCGTCACCACGCTCAGCGTATAGAGCTTCTCGTCGTCAAGGGCGGGAAGCATCACGATGAGCTTCGATGGCATGTTCTCTATGAAGACCGACACTTTAAGCGGTTGCGCGTCCGGCTCGTCGGGCGTGAAGTAAACGCCCACCGACGGGTCGTCTCCCGTTATCTTCAATAAGCTTCCCTCTATCACGGCGGGGCCTCCGGCGGTCAGCAGACCGTTGACGCTCTTCGTGGTAGAGTCGGTGATGGAGTTGATGACCGGCCCGGTCGTGGCCGTGCCGTGACATACCACCCTTACCTCTTTCAGCGTGCGACGCAGCAGCGCTCCGGGCGTGTAGGCCACGCTCAGCGAGTGT
Source organism: uncultured Bacteroides sp. (assembly GCA_949285075.1). GTDB lineage: Bacteria > Bacteroidota > Bacteroidia > Bacteroidales > Bacteroidaceae > Bacteroides. The sequence continues at coordinate 27,687 of CASDXF010000038.1, forward strand.
TGCTCGCTGTCGAACTGCGCGTCTTGTCCAATGAACGACCCGCGTACGGTGACGAGGTACTGCCCTACTCCGTCCACCACGCTCTTTCCCTCGGCTATGGCCTCAACCTTTGCTTGGTCGGCCATCGTGAGGATATTCTCTATCGTCTCCTGACGATACTCCGTGCGTTCCGCCACAATACGGGCGGCGATTTCGGCGTTGTGCAGGGTTCCCGTCACGCGGGCCCGTCCTGAATAGTCGCCCTTCTTTCCTGTTATCACGTTCTCGTACAAGTCTACGTTCAGCGTGATTACTTCCGATTTTGTAGCCATAGGCATTAGTTTTAAAATGATTAATTAGGATTAACCGGGGGTTAATCGTGCGCAAAGTTACAGTAATCCGCGGAATATCAAAGCGAATAGGAAAATAAATTCGGCCGCGGGGTGAAAAAAGGTCAGCGGGCGACGAGGACGAACGCCCGGTAGCGGGTGTCCGGAGTCACCGGAACGAGGGGCATGTATCCGGAGCGGACGCGCCCTCCCTCCGTCAGCAAGGGACGCTCGCGCTCCATGCGGCGGTGCTCCTCCATCGCCTCGCCGGGCTTCGGGCTGTAGGTCACCCTGAACTCCCCCTCCGCCCCGGGAGCCAGCCAGCGGTCGGCCACGCGCCGGGCCACCACGCCCATGTTCATCCGCAGGTTTATCTCCACGCAGGGGTGCACGCGGTATTCGGGCGACGCGCCGGGAAAGCGGCACACCATCATGTCTACCCCGAGGTATCCCCGGTAGTAGCCGCCGAACGTCTCCTCGATGGCGTCCGTCAGGACGGCGCGCAGCCGCTCAATCGCCTCGGCGGGGACGAGGGCGGAGAGGAGGCTCAGTATCCGCCCGTCGCTCATCAGGGCGTTGCCCGCGTACATTCCGCTACCGCTGGTACGGAAGAGGGAGTATCCGGCGAAGGCCACCTCGCCCCGCCCGCCGACGCGGAACTCCATGGCGAAGTCCTGCACATTATTATATATAGGCTCGCCCACTACCCCGCCTTGCTCGGCGCACACCCGGGCGCACCATCCGGCGACGGGCGGCGTGAATCCTCCCGCGCACCAGTTCAGCCCCTTTCCGCTGCCCGAGAGGGGAGCCTTCAGGAGGCAGGGACCGCCGCGCTCCACAAACGCCCCGCACTCGTCCGCCGTCCTCAGGTAGACGGAGCGGCCGCAGAAGCGCTCGTCCAAGCGCAGCCGCGGCAGCAGCTCGACGGCACTCAGGCGATGGGCGCCTTCCCTCAGCCGGGCGAGGAGATGGTCGGAAGGGAGCTTCCCCGGGTCGACCCCCGCGTCGGCGAGCCTCCGCTTCAGGGCGGGATTCCATCCCCACGGCGACAGCCGCGTCCGCCCGTCCAGTCCGCCAAGCTCGGGCTCGGTGAGCAGCGACACGCCGTGGCCGAAACGCTCCTCCGCGGCCCGCAGGAAGTCCAGATGATAGGCCGACGGGGCCAGTACGGCGTCGCCCGGCTCAGCGTACCACGCAGGCAGCGAGGCCAGCTCAGCGGCCATCCGGCGCGCCGAGGCGGGAGCCATGTAGTTGGCCTCTCCGTTGGCCAACGCCATGTCGTGTTCAGGATTGAAGATGTGGAGCGCGCGCATAGCCTTCGCGAATTGATAGCGGAGCGTCTCCGCCGGCCCGGAGGCCCGGCGGTCTATTTCTTCAGGTCGAACAGGTAGGTGAGCTTTACGCTAATCGTCCCGTGGGCCGCCCTCGCGAAGTAGTCCTTCTTCGTGGTGCTGTAGAAATCCGACAGCGCGAAGTAATACCTTCCCTCCACGATGAAGCTCCCGGCCTTCTTGGTTCTCAGCTCAAGACCCGCCCCTCCGGTGATTCCGTAGTCGAACTTGTTGGGTATCTTGTTTCCGTAGACCTCCTTCTGCGTGTCGGTCAGCGAGTTCATGTCTATGTTCCTCATCTCCTCCGACTCCCCTATCAGGAAGCTGATTTGGGGGCCCAAGTTAAGGAAGAACTGCGCCCCGTAATCCTTTCCGAAGGCCAGATGCGCCAAGAAGGGGATGTCGATGTAGGTCATCTTCCGGCTATATCCCAGACTGGTGTCCTCTACGGTATTCCCTTGCTCGTCGATGTACTCGAACCGCTCGGTCCATCCCCTCTGCGAAATGTTCAGCTCCACCTGCGCCCCGCATATCATCGCGAAGTACTTCTCCGAGATGTACCTCGCCGTGAGGCCTCCGGTTATCCCCATCTGGCTGTTCTGGTTGATGGTGGGCGAGAATGACACACTGTTCAGGTTGACTCCCCCGCTGACTCCCACGGCGAAGTTCTGCCTCATCTCCTCGATTTGCGCGCTGACGGGCAGCGTAAGGCCCGCACAGCACAATATGGCAATCAATTTTTTCCTTATCCTCATAGCGGCGTCTCCGGATTATTCGAACTCCAACTTCTCCAACTCAAACCTCGGGGTGAAGTGGATGAAGAACACTTTCTTATTGATGAATCCTCCCCAATTGTTCACCCGCTCAAACATGAATCCCGTCTGTATCGGGGTCAGGCTCATCTTGCTCAGGTTACTCTCAAGCGCCGAGCCGTACCGCGAGAGCCCCTTCAGGAAGAAGAACCCGGTGTCGAACCCGAGCATGGCGTAGTTGGGGTATTTGCTGCTCAGGTCCTTCGAGTACCACTTGTGGTACGCGTTGGTGAACCTCACGGCGGCGGGGAACAGCGTATTGGTATAGAAGGAGGAATAGAAATAGGTATCTAGCTCGAAGAAGCTCTCCAGATGGTCGCGGGTGTAGGTCTGCCATTCGGGATAACCGAACAGGTGCATATCCTGCGACAGGGAGTCCCGGGCCAGAAGCACCAGTTGAGGCAAGGCCTTTATCAGCAGCACGTTGCTTCCTGACGTAGGCACGAAGACGTTCTGCTTGTCCTCGCGAAGAGCCGCCTTCAGTTTCTCCTTGTCCGCGCTCTCGCTCACCGTCCGCATAGGCACGCCCTTGCTCTTCAGGTCCTGCTTCAGCCCCTTAATGAATTCCGCCTTGCCCTTATCGGGGGTCGACGGCTCGATGAAAATGACATGGGCGTTAGGGAACTGCCTCGTAAAATGGTCGTACACTTCGGAGTACAGGTAAGACTGCGGCGTATTAATCTGATAAATATTGGGATTGTTGAATACCTCCTTTCCTCTTTGGGAGAAAGGTATCACGAGCCGGATATCGTTCTTCTTCGCGAACTCGGAGAGCGGCTTTATCTGCGCTTGGTGCATAGGGCCGAAGATGATGTTCATCCGCTTCAGCTCCTTCTTCTCTAAAATGGCGTTCAGCGACGCCACGTCCTTGCCCGAGTCGTATACGTATAAGTCGATGGACGTGCCCGTACGCTTCAGGCTATCCACCGCCATCAGGAAGCCCTCGTAATATTCCACCATGCGCCTGTCCTCGTGGAACGGCAGCAGCAGCGCCGCCTTCACCGTCGCAATCTTCTCGGGCGTTTCCCTGTTCTTCTCGAACAGCTCGCTGTCGCTCGGCGGAATAACCTCGTCTTTTCCCTTCACCGGAGAGGACGGCTCCGCGACGACGGGATAAGGAATGCACAGCAGCTGCCCCCTCTTCATTCCCTTTTTCAACTCAGGGTTCGCGTCGATGAGTTCCTGCTCGCTGATGCCGTACTTACGGCTTACGCTGAAGATGGTCTCGCGGCGCTTCACCTTGTGCATCTCCCGGCATCGGGACCTTACCGGACCCTGTATGGCCGTTACCGTGTCTTTCTTCGGCTTTTCTTTCGCCTTAGATTCCGCCTTCCCCTCCTCTTGCGGAATGAGAATCACCTGTCCGATACGGAAATTCTCCGCGCTCAGTCCGGGATTCGCCTCGCAAATCGCCTTAACGCTTACCTTATATAAGACACTTAGCTTATATAGGGTCTCCCCGGCTTGAATGGTATGAAAGGTTTCTTTCTTCTTATCCTGCATTTTAGGAATCTTCAGCGTCTGGCCGGCGTATATCTTCTCCTCACACCCGGGATTCAGGCGAATAATGTCCTCCGTCGTTACATTATACATGATAGAGATGGAGTACAGGCTCTGCCCCTTTTCTATAGTGTGTAAGAAATAAGATTGGTTTTCTTGCGCCATACCGAGTGTGTACGAAGCGCTTATCAGCAATAGGAAGATAAGTATCCGATATGTATGTTTCATCAAATTATAACGTTGGTTCTTGAAATCGAGGAACAAAGGTACAAATAAAGGCCAATATCTTCCTAAGATTTCAGTTAAGAAAATAATATTGTCCCTTTTTGTAGGGGTATATTTCGGACGGAAACATTAATTTTGCGTCATTTATGCAAGGAAGAGAATATGCAAGAGACTGAATATATAAACGTATATGGAGCACGCGTACACAATCTGAAGAATATCGACGTCAAGATACCCCGCGACAGCTTAACCGTAATCACCGGGCTGAGCGGCAGCGGAAAGTCTTCCTTAGCGTTCGATACAATCTTCGCGGAAGGACAACGACGCTATATAGAGACGTTCTCCGCATACGCCCGCAATTTCTTGGGGAACTTGGAACGACCGGACATAGATAAGATTACGGGACTGAGTCCGGTCATCTCCATCGAGCAAAAGACCACCAACAAGAACCCCCGCTCAACCGTAGGAACTACAACCGAAATATACGATTACCTACGTCTGCTATACGCCCGGGCGGGAGAGGCTTACTCCTACCTTTCCGGAGAGAAAATGGTAAAGTACACCGAGGAGCAGATTCTGGACCTGATACTGAAAGACTACAAAGGGAAAAGAATATATCTGCTCGCCCCTTTAGTACACAACCGGAAGGGACACTATAAGGAGCTGTTCGAGAACATACGCAAAAAGGGATACCTGTACGTGCGGACTGACGGAGACGTGCAGGAGGTGAGGCAGGGCATGAAGCTCGACCGATACAAGAACCACGACATTGAGGTCGTGATAGACAAGCTCGTGGTCGCGGACAAGGACGACAAGAGACTGAAGCAGAGCGTAGAGACCGCCATGCGTCAGGGGAACGGGCTGCTGATGGTACTGGACGCGCAGACGGAGAGCGTCAGGCATTACAGCAAGCGGCTGATGTGCCCCGTCACCGGACTGTCGTACAAGGAGCCGGCTCCGCACAACTTCTCCTTCAACTCCCCGCAGGGGGCCTGCCCGAAGTGTAAGGGCTTGGGAGTCATCAGTCAGATTGACGTGGACAAGGTAATCCCGAACAAAGACCTCTCCATCCACGACGGGGCCATCGTGCCGTTAGGGAAGTACAAGAACAGCATGATATTCTGGCAAATCGAGGCCTTGCTCGACAAGTACGAGGCTACGCTGAAGACTCCCGTCAAGGAGCTGCCGGAGGACGCGGTCAATGAGGTGCTGTACGGGGCGGACGAGCGAATAAAGATAAGAAGCTCCCTTATAGGCACCTCTTCCGACTACTTCGTCACGTTCGAGGGGGTAGTAAAGTACATCCAGATGTTGCAGGAGAAGGACGCATCGGCCACGGCGCAGAAGTGGGCCGAGCAGTTCGCGAGGACAACCGTCTGCCCAGAGTGTAAGGGGGCGCGGCTGAACAAGGAGGCGCTTCACTTCCGCATTCACGATAAGAACATCGACGACTTGGCCAAGATGGACATCAGCGAGCTGTACGAATGGGTAAGCCACGTGGACGAGCATCTGTCGGACAGGCAGAGGAGGATAGCGACGGAAATCCTGAAGGAGATACGCACGAGGCTGAAGTTCTTACTGGACGTGGGCTTGGACTATCTGTCACTGGACCGGAGCTCGGCCAGTCTGTCGGGCGGAGAGAGCCAGCGCATACGGTTGGCCACCCAGATAGGCTCGCAGCTCATCAACGTGCTCTACATCTTGGACGAACCAAGCATCGGGCTGCACCAACGGGATAACCTCCGCCTGATTCACTCGCTGAAGGAACTGAGAGACTTAGGCAACACGGTCATCGTCGTGGAGCACGACAAGGACATGATGCTCGCGGCCGACTACGTCATCGACATGGGCCCGAAGGCGGGAAGGCTCGGCGGAGAGGTGGTGTTCGAGGGAACGCCGAAAGAGATGCTGACGACCGACACCCTGACCTCGCAGTACCTGAACGGGAAGATGCGGATAGCGGTACCTCCCCGGCGGAGAGAGGGGAACGGCAAGTCGCTCTGGCTGCGGGGAGCCAAAGGGAACAACCTGAAGAACGTGGACGTGGAGTTCCCGCTAGGGAAGCTGATTTGCGTCACGGGTGTGTCGGGGAGCGGCAAGTCAACGTTGATTAACGAGACGCTGCAACCCATCCTGTCGCAGCACTTCTACCGCTCGCTGCAAGGCCCGCTGGCCTACGACTCCATCGAAGGCATAGAGCACATAGACAAGGTAGTGAACGTGGACCAGTCGCCCATAGGACGGACGCCACGCTCCAACCCGGCCACCTACACGGGGGTGTTCTCGGACATACGCAACCTGTTCGCCACACTGCCGGAGGCCAAGATGAGGGGGTACAAGGCGGGGAGGTTCTCGTTCAACGTGGCCGGAGGGCGGTGCGAAGCCTGCGGAGGCAACGGATACAAGACTATCGAGATGAACTTCCTGCCGGACGTGTACGTGCCGTGCGAGGTGTGCCACGGCAAGCGGTACAACCGCGAGACACTGGAGGTGCGCTTCAAGGGGAAGTCCATAGCCGACGTGCTGGACATGACCATCAACCGGGCCGTGGAGTTCTTCGAGAACGTGCCGCAGATTCTGGGCAAAATCAAGATGCTTCAGGACGTGGGACTGGGGTACGTCAGACTGGGGCAGTCGTCAACCACCCTATCCGGAGGGGAGAGCCAACGGGTGAAACTGGCCACGGAACTGGCCAAGCGGGACACGGGAAAGACGCTCTACATTCTGGACGAGCCTACCACGGGACTCCACTTCGAGGACATACGGGTGTTGCTGTCGGTGCTGAACAGGCTGGTCGACAAGGGAAACACGGTGATAGTCATCGAGCACAATCTGGACGTCATCAAGATGGCCGACTACATTATCGACATGGGGCCCGAGGGCGGAAAGGGGGGCGGAACGCTGCTCTCCCGCGGAACGCCCGAGGAGGTGGCCATGAGCGAGAAAGGATACACCCCGCGGTTTCTCCGCGAGGAACTGGGGCTGTGACCCCGAGGGGAAGCGACCCGAAACTACGAACCGATAACAGAAAGGAAAGACAATGAAGATAAACAAGACGAACGCCGCCCGCCTGCTGGACAAGGCGAAGGTGGCATACGAACTGATACCCTACGAGGTGGACGAGAGTGACCTCAGCGCGACGCACGTGGCCGCCAGTCTGGGCGAGCCCGTGGAGCAGGTGTTCAAGACGCTCGTGCTGCACGGTGACCGGAGTGGACACTTCGTCTGCGTGGTGCCCGGAGAGCACGAAGTGGACCTGAAACTGGCGGCGAAGGTGTCCGGCAACAAGAAGTGCGACCTCATCCCCATGAAGGAACTCCTGCCCCTGACGGGCTATATCAGGGGAGGGTGCTCGCCCATAGGAATGAAGAAGCGGCTGCCCACCTACATCCACCGGACGTGCCTCGACTTCCCCTTCGTCTACGTCAGCGCGGGGACGCGGGGATTGCAGCTGAAGGTGGCCCCGCGGGACCTAATCAGGGAGACGGGGGCCGAAGTTTGTGACCTCTATACAGAATTATTAGAGGAAAAGTGATACCTTTGTCGGTAGAAAACTAATTCATTAATCATAATACACTAAAGAATCATGTTTGAAGGACAACCTAAAGGGCTATACGCCCTCGCGCTCGCCAACACGGGTGAGCGGTTCGGCTACTACACCATGTTGGCCATCTTCGTACTATTCCTGAAGGCCAACTTCGGCCTGTCACCCGCCGTGGCAGGCACTATCTACTCCACTTTCTTAGCGCTCGTCTACTTCCTGCCCTTCGTGGGAGGTATCCTCGCCGATAAGTTCGGATACGGCAAGATGGTCACCGTGGGCATCATCGCCATGTTCGCGGGATACGTGCTGCTGGCTCTGCCTCTGGGCGGAGGCACGATGGGCCTCGTCTCCATGTTCGCCGCCCTGCTTGTCATCAGCAGCGGCACGGGACTGTTCAAGGGGAACCTGCAGGTGATGGTGGGCAACCTCTACGACAATCCGGCCTACAGCGCCAAGCGCGACTCGGCGTTCAGCATCTTCTACATGGCCATCAACATAGGCGCGCTGTTCGCCCCCACCGCGGCGGTGGCCGCCATGGAGTACGCGCAGAAGACGTGGGGCGTCAGCGTCAACGAGTCGTACCACTTCGCCTTCGCCGTGGCCTGCGTGTCACTGGTGATATCGATGGCCATCTACTACGGATGCCGCCGCACCTTCAGGCACGTGGAGGGCAGCGTGAAGACGGAAGGGGCTAAGGCGACGGCCGCCACGGAGGAGCTGTCGGTCAAGGAGACGAAGGAGCGCATCGTGGCTCTCTGCCTCGTCTTCGCCGTAGTCATCTTCTTCTGGATGGCCTTCCATCAGAACGGGCTGACGCTGACCTACTTCGCCGACGAGTTTACGGCGAAGAGCTCGACGGGGGTCGAGAGTATGATGTTCAGCGTATGGAACCTCGTGGCCGTCATCTTTATCGTCTACGCGCTCTTCTCGCTCTTCCAGTCGAAGACGGGAAAGGCGAAGGCCATCTCCGCGCTCGTTATCGTGGCGGCGCTGGCGTTCCTCGGCTATCAGTACACCGCGCTGCCGGGCGAGACTCCGGTAGACGCGCCCATCTTCCAGCAGTTCAACCCGTTCTTCGTGGTGGCGCTCACTCCGGTGTCGATGGCCATCTTCGGCTCGCTGGCCCGCAAGGGTAAGGAGCCTTCCGCCCCCCGCAAGATTGGGCTAGGCATGCTAGTGGCCGCCTGCGGCTACCTGCTGATGACGCTCGCCTCGATAGGCCTGCTGACGCCCGACGCTCAGGCGGCGGCCCGCGAAGCGGGAACGGCGACGTTCGTCTCTCCCGACTGGCTTATCTCGACCTACCTCGTGCTGACGTTCGGCGAGTTGCTGCTGTCGCCTATGGGCATATCGTTCGTGTCTAAGGTGGCTCCCCCCAAGTACAAGGGTATGATGATGGGCGGATGGTTCGTGGCTACGGCCATCGGCAACTATCTGACGGCTATCGCGGCTTGGCTGTGGGGCGACATCCAGCTGTGGGTAGTGTGGGGCGTGCTGATGGTGCTCTGCCTGCTCGCCGCGCTGTTCATCTTCTCCGTCATGAAGCGTCTGGAGAAGGTGGCGAGGTAAGACGCGAGTCACCCGCGCCGCGGGTCAACATACGACGGGGGCGAGTCCGGACATCCGGACCCGCCCCCGAGCGTTTATCCCCCCAGTCGGCCGACCGTCAGACTATCGGGTCGGGACTCTCTTCCTCTTCGCCTCCGCCCGGAGTGGTGGTGCCCCCTCCCGGCTTGTCGGTGATGCCCTTCACCTGCTTGTAGTTCTCCAACGAGCCGTAGTACACGCCATCGTCGTCCACTCCGGCGTTCTCGAACTGTATGTCCTTCATCACGCTGGCCCTCAGGTCAGGGTCGGGGGTAAAGACCATCTTCACGTTACGTATCAGGCCGGTATGGAAGTCGCGTATGTCTTCCACGCCGTCGCTGCCGAACGAGATTCGGAACGTCCCCAAGTAGGGAATCTTCACCCGCTTCCCCTGTATGAGCTGATTGTATATCTGCTTACTGATGAGCTTGGCCGAAGCCACAAGCTCCACGTCCTCTACGGTAGTGGACTCGGTGGCCATACGTGTCATAACTTTTTCCTTCATCGGCGTACCCGTCTTGGGTACGGCGTACCACTTCGCCGGGTCATCACGGCGAGCCGGATTCCTCTTTTTCTGCAATTTGTATTGAACTGGCATAACTAATTAGTTTTTAGGTTATTAAATAATACGGTCGGTGACTTTAGAGACTCCCTTCCGGGGACTTTCGAGGCTACCCAGTAGACACTATCGAAAGTGTCCGATGGACACTATCGATAGTGTGGGGGGGGACACTTTCGAAAGTGTGGGGGGAGACACTATCGATAGTGTCTGGCAGACACTTTCGACACTGTCTGCCACCTACTATCGACAGTCACTGTTGTGTAAAGACGTATTACCATGCCATACACTTCCGTGACTACCCGTCGGTGAGTGTCGTCTGTCACCATTCATGTACAAATATATTCTTTCTTGGACAGATTTCAAAATATCCGGCCCGGAAAAACGTGCGGCGGCGATGAATAGCGAGGTGCGCGCGGAGAAGGGAGAGCGCGCTCTTCGGCGGATACACATTATATTATATATACGCGCGCGAGGAAAGGCGCCGGTCGTGACCCTCGTGAGTGGGGGGCGGGGACGAAAAAGGCGCGCCGTCATGGCGCGCCCTAAAGCTATGGAAAAGACGGACGTTAGTCCGCTATGGTGAGTTCGTCGATAAGCCGAGAGGCTCCGGCGAACTTGTCGATGATGAACAGTACGTAACGGATGTCGACGCAGATGGCCCGTTGCGACGAGGGACGGAAGGCGATGTCGCCCGTCAACCCCTCATAGTTGCGGTCGAAGGCGGTGCCCACAAGCTGCCCCTTACCGTTGAAGACGGGGCTTCCGGAGTTGCCTCCCGTATTGTCGGTGTCCACGACGAAGCATACGGGCATCTCGCCGTTCTCGCCGTAGGGCCCGTAGTCCTTCGCCCGGTACAACTCCTTGAGGCGTTGGGGTACGACGAACTCCCAGTTGTCCGGGTCCTCCTTCTCCATCACGCCCCGCAGCGTGGTGCGCGCCTCGTAGCGCGCGCCGTCCTTCGGCTCGTAGGAGAGGGCCCGTCCGTAGGTCAGTCGCAGCGTGGAGTTGGCGTCGGGATACAGCGGCAGGCCCTTCGACCGGCGCAAGTCCATCATGCCCTTGACCCACGTCTTGTGCGCCCGGTCATAGTTCTCGTTGGCCTCCTTCATGGCGATGGCGGTGCGCAGCAGGCCGTCGGTGACGGAATACTTGAACAGCACCATCCAGTCGTGGGCCACCTTATAGAGGGTCGGCTTCTTGAGGAACTTCTCGAAGTTCTCCCTGTTGCCGAAGATGGAGCTTTTGAAGCACTCGTCGACGAAGGCGTCCGTGTCTCCCTTGAAGCGTGAGTCGATGACCTCGAAGATGTTGACCCGCTGCTCGGCGGGGATGTATTGGGCGTAGACGCGCAGCATCTCCTTAGCCACCCTGCGCTCCACCTCGGGGAAAGGCACGGAGGCGAAGTACTTCTCGCCCTCCTCCCTGAGCCGCTCTACGGCCTCGGCGGTAGCCTTCTTGTCCTTCGCCTTGAGCGCGGTCACCAGTTCGGTGGTCGACGGCAGCCGCATGAAGTCGAGGGCCGTGACCAACGCCTCGTTGATGGCCTGCTGGTGGTAGACAGCGTCGCGCCTCCGCTGCACCGTGGAGCGTATCTCGTCGAAGGCCTTCCGGTAGGCGTCGTCGCCCCTCGCGTCGCCGTAGGCCAGCAGCTCCTCCTGCTGTTGGCGCTTGGTGTCGAGCACCTTCAGGCGGGTCAGTCCCTCGTTCATGCCGATGGCGTTCTTCCAGTAGTTGGCGGAGGAGGCGTACTTGCTCGCGTAGTGGATACGCACGGCGGGGTCCTTCATCATCTCCTCCATGAGTATCTTCTGCCGGGCCTCGCGCACGTGGTGGCGCATGAAGTTAGTGGTCTGCATCCTCTCCTCTACCTCGTCGGATATCATGTACCGCCAGTTGCGCCCGGGGAATCCCATGACGAAGGTGAAGTCTCCCTCCTTCACCCCGGCCACACTGATGGTAAGGTGCTTCTTGACCTGAAGGGGGACGTTGTCCTTCGAGTACGGGGCCGGACGGCCGTCGCGGTCGGCGTAGACGCGGAAGAGAGAGAAGTCTCCCGTGTGGCGGGGCCACGTCCAGTTGTCCGTGTCCGCCCCGAACTTGCCGATGGACGATGGCGGCGCGCCCACCATGCGTATGTCGCTGTACACGGTCTTGACGAACAGGTAATACTTGTTGCCTCCGTAGAAGGCCTTCAGCTCCAACTTCGTGGCGGGGGTCACCTCCACCTTCTGCTCTTGGGCGAAGCGTTGGGCCACCTTCGCGAGGTACGAGGGCGAGAGGTAGTTGGTGCCGTTGGGGTCGTCGTCCCGCTTGAGACATTCGTTCACGTAGTCCGTCACGTCCAGTATGCGGTCGATGAAGGTCACGGTCAGTCCCGGGGTGGGAAGCTCGGCTTCGAGGTTCATCGCCCAGAAGCCGTCGGTCAGGTAGTCGTGCTCCACACTGCTGTGCTGCTGTATCGCCCCGTAGCCGCAGTGATGGTTCGTCAGTATCAGTCCCTGCGAGGAGATGACCTCGCCGGTGCAGCCCGAGCCGAAGTGTACCACAGCGTCCTTCAGCGAGACTCCTCCGTCACTGTACACCTCCTCGATGGGAATCTCCAGTCCCATCTCCCTCATGACGGCGGCGTTCTGTTCCTTCAGGTCGGTCAGCATCCACATGCCCTCGTCGGCCCTCGCCCCCATTGCGGCGAGCATCAGCAGAGGGAATAGCAATCGTTTTCTCATCGGTCAAGCCTCCCCTTACTCTACTATGGTCATTTCGTCTATCAGATGCTTGCAATTGCCCAGCTTCTCCAGTATGAAGAGGATGTAGCGTATGTCGACATTGATGCAGCGTTGCAGTCCGTCGTCGAAGTTGATGTCTCCGCTCAGTGACTCCCAGTTACCGTCGAAGGCCGCGCCAATCAGCTCGCCTCTCCCGTTGAGCACGGGGCTCCCCGAGTTGCCCCCGGTAATGTCGTTGGTCGAGAGGAAGCAGGTAGGCATCTCTCCGTTGGGCATAGCGTATCGTCCGAAGTCCTTCTTCTCTATCAGCTCCTTCAGCTTGGCGGGCACGATGAACTCGCGGTTGTTCGGGTCTTCCTTCTCCAGTACGCCCTTCGTGGTGGTATAGTATTTATAATGTATACCGTCCCTCGGGTTGTAGGACTTCACGTTGCCGTACGTCAGTCGCAGGGTGAAGTTAGCGTCAGGGTACGACGGTTGGGGCAGCTTCATCTCCCCGAGTCCCCTGATGTATGTCTTGTGCAGCAGGTTCAGTTCCCCTTGCAGGCTCTTCAGGCTGTCGGTCAACGCCTCGTACGCCTCCCACGTCGCGTCAGCGTACTGGGCCGCCAAGTCGCGGTCTATAGCCTTCACGGTGGGTTTCTTCATGAACTTGTCAAGGTTCTCACGGTTGGCGAAGATGGACTTGTCGTACATGTCGTCCACGAACTTATCGTAGTCGCCCTTGTACTTGTCCGCTATTACATTATATATATATGGGCGCTGCTCCGCCGGCACCATCTCGGCGTAGAGGGGGAAGAGTGCCTTAGCCACCTTGCGGTCCACCTCGTGGTCGTAGTCCTTGTTGTGTATTTGCTCGTAAACCTGCTCAAAGTCCTTCAGTATGGCCTGCGCCAGTGAGTCGTTCTTTTCCTCAAGGGCCGCGCGCAGCTTGGTCAGGCGAACGCGCCCGAACTCAATGCCCGAGAAGAAGGTCTCCGTCAGACAGGTCATGCGGTAGTTGAGGGGGGCGGTCTTGGCCACGGCCTCCTCAATCTCGCCTACCACGGAGGCGTAGTCGGCGTTCCCCTTTTCCTCGGCGAAGGCGGCGAACTTGGCCTCCTGCTCGGCCTTCGTTCCCAGTACGTCATTGTCCACGATGGCCTTGTTCATGCCGATGGAGTTCTTCCAGTAGTTGCTCGACCCGGCGTACTTGTTGGCGTACTGGATGCGTATCTTGTCGCTGGCGTTCATCAGCTCCTTCAGCACGTCCTGACGCACTCCCCTGATGCGGATGCGCGGCTCGTTGACCGACTCCATGCGTTCCTTCACCTCGGCCACCGTGAGGTATCGGCTGGTGCTTCCGGGGAAACCCATAATCATGGCGTAATCGCCTTCCTCCAATCCTCTGATGGATATGGTCAGGTGCTTCTTCGTCTTCAGGGGAACGTTGAAGGCGCTGTAAGACGCGGGGTCTCCATTAGCGTCGGCATAGATGCGGAACATGGAGAAGTCGCACGTGTGGCGGGGCCACATCCAGTTGTCCGTCTCGCCTCCGAACTTGCCTACCGACGAGGGCGGGGCGGCCACCATGCGCACGTCCTCGTACACCTTCTGGTAGAAAAGGTAGAACTTGTTCCCGGCATAGAACGGGAGCGCCTTCGGCACGATGCCCTTCTTGTTTTTAAGGTCGCTCTTGGCGTGAAGCTCTTTGGCCAGTCTGGTCAGGAACGTTCCGGTGAACGACTCCGCCTCGGTAATCTCCTTAGCGGCTATCTTGGCGTTGACGATGTCCGTGATGTCCTCGATACGCTCGATGAAAGTAAACTTCAGCCCCGGGGTAGGCAGCTCCTCTTCCCTGCTCATGGCCCAGAAGCCGTCGGTCAGGTAGTCATGCTCCACGCTACTGTGCTGCTGTATGGAGGCGTACCCGCAGTGATGGTTAGTCAGGATGAGTCCCTCGGGCGAGATAATCTCTCCCGTACATCCCCCGCCGAATATGCCTACCGCATCCTTCAGCGAGACCCCGTTCGGATTGTATAAGTCTTCGGCTTCGAGGAGCAAGCCTTGTTTCTTCATCATGTCTATGGAATGTTGCTGCTTCATGAGCTGCAATAACCACATGCCCTCGTCCGCCTTGACGGAAAGCGAGATGAGCGCCACGAGCGCCATCCCGTAAAGTCTAAATCTGTTCATACTTACTTATTGTGTTATTGAATTGTTATTCGGTCTTAATCTCTCCCCTCCTGATGGCCTCCATCACGTTGGCGGGCGGACGGCGGTGCGTCAGCTCGTTCTTCATGAAATCCATATAGGGAGCCACGTGCCTGAAGAAGCGGTAGTATCCCTCGCAGAGATAGTTGAGTCCCGGCTCTCCCTCGGGCGTAAGGCAGAAGCGGTTCTTCGGACACTCCCCGTTACAGGCGAAGAGGAACTCGCACTCCTTGCACCGTGTAGGGAGCGAGTCGCGCTTCATGGCTCCGAACCGATTCTGCCGTTCGCTGTACATCATCTCGACCAACGTCCGTGAACGGATATTGCCGAGCTTGTACTCGGGGAAGACGAAGTGGTCGCACGAGTACACGTCGCCGTTGAACTCCATCACTCCGGCGTGCCCGCAGGTCTTGGCCAACGTACATACCCCGGGCTGCTCGCCCGCCCAGTTGGCGAGGGTGGAGTCGAAGAGCTGTATGTAGTATTGCCCCACGTCGTTGCGCACCCACTCGTCGAACAGCGCACAGAGGAAATCCCCCCATTGGCGGGGAGTGACGGAGAAGTCGGCAAGCTCTCCCTTCCCCGCATCCATCGGCGAGGCGAGATGCCTCCCGTCACCGTGCGGAAGTATCCGCTCCACGATGGGGGCAAACTGTATGTAATGACAATCTATCTCCTTAAAGAAACGGTAAAAGTCGAGCGGGTAGTCGGCGTTGTAGTCATTCACCACCGCCATGGCGTTCCACTCCACCCCGTGCTTCTTCAGCAATTCGATGCCCTTCATCACCTTGACGAAGGAGGGCCGCCCCTGCTTGTTCTTGCGGTACTCGTCGTGAAACTCCTGCGGGCCGTCTATGGAAACGCCTACCAGCCAATGATTCTCTCGGAAGAACTCGCACCACTCGTCGGTGAGCATCGTCCCGTTAGTCTGGATGCAGTTTTCTATCGTGCGTCCCCGGGCGTATTTCCGTTGCAACTCCACGGCCCGGCGGTAAAAGGATAAGGGGCGCATCAGCGTCTCCCCGCCATGCCACGTGAAGAGCACCTGCGGCATGGTCTGCGAATTGATATATTGTTCGACGAAGCGTTCAAGCAGCTCGTCACTCATCACGTGCTTAGGGTCGTCCCTATAAAGATTCGCCTTCTCCAGATAGTAACAGTAGTCGCACGCCAGATTGCATATCGCCCCTGCGGGCTTCAGCATGACGTAAAGCGGTTTGGCGAAAGGTGCGTAAGTCATATTTTCCATGACCGCGAAGTTAAATAATTTTAGCGAAACGGAGAGGCTATCCAAGTCCCTTTAAAACATTATTAAATCTTGTCTTCTAAGCCCTGACTATATTTGTCTTACAAACTATAAATATTGATAAAATGTTTCCAGTCCTTCGGTGAGAATCGTACTTTTGTCGGCAAAAGTTGTACAATTATCTGTTAAGCGTTAAATAAGTTAGATGGCGGTGAATAAGATTTTGACTTTTTTGTTTCTAATCCCTCTCCTTACCTCATGCGACCGAGGATATCGGATTGAAGGCAACTCGTCAGTAAATATTCTGGACGGGAAGCTCCTGTATCTGAAGGTAATGCGCAACGGTCAGATGGTGAAGATTGACTCTGCAGAGGTAGTGCACGGGCTTTTCTCCATGAAGGGGAAAGTGGATTCGGTAGAGATGGCGACTCTCTACATGGACGAGGAAAGCATACTGCCTATCGTATTGGAAGACGGAAAGATTAAGATTAGCGTAAGCAACATGAGCGTCGACGTGAGCGGCACGAGGCTGAACGACGCCTTGTACGAGTTTATACATAAGCGAAACGACATGGAGGTCAGCATCAGGGAGGTATCGCGGAGAAAGGCGAAAGCCGTACTGGACGGACTGGACTACGAGGCGGTGAAGGTTGGACTGGACGCAGAGAAAGACTCGTTGGAGGACGAGATGAAACGATACGTTAAAACGTTCATCAGCGACAACTACGAAAATGCGTTAGGCCCAAGTGTATTCATCATGCTGTGCAGCTCGCTGCCCTACCCCATCATGACTCCAGAGATAGACGACATCGTAAAGGACGCCCCCTATTCGTTTAAGAACAATATCCTTGTGAAAGAGTTCCTTTCCAGAGCGAAAGAGAACGAACGACTGATTGAGGAAAGCCGTCGCCTGAATGCGGCGGAAAGCCAGAACTAAAGAGCGGGCAGACTCCCTTACCATTTAAAGCAAAACAGACACACAAACATGATTGATACCCTAACATCGCTAAGATTCGTATTCGCTTTAATGGTCTTCGGGGCGCACTGTTATGTAATAGACAATTTTTTCGACGCTCACTTCTTCAAGGAAGGATTTGTCGGGGTCAGCTTCTTTTTCGTATTGAGCGGATTCATCATTTCCTATAATTACCAGAGGAAGATGCAAGAAGGAAGCGTCTCCAAGCGTACTTTCTGGGTGGCTCGCGTAGCCCGCATCTATCCCCTGCATTGGCTGACGCTGCTCGTCGCCGCCATGTTGGGCAACTACGTCACCGCATCGGGAATGGTGGACTGGCTCAAACATTTTCTGGCATCCCTCACCCTCACGAACGCCTATATCCCGAAGGTGGACTACTTCTTCTCTTTCAACAGTCCTTCGTGGAGTCTGTGCTGCGAACAGCTGTTCTACTTCTGCTTTCCCTTCCTTGTAGCATTGGCCAAAAACCGTAAACGGTTGCTTTGCGTCTGGGGAGTCGCCGCTACGCTACTCCTTGCGGGCATGTACTTCACGCCGGAGGAAGACATTAAGGGATACTGGTACGTCAATCCCATCACTCGCTTTCCCGACTTCGTTGTCGGAATGCTGCTGTTTCAACTATACGAGAAAGTAAAAGACAAGCATATTAATCCACCGCAAGGCAATCTCATGGAAATCGGGGCCGTCGCCATGTTTCTCGCTTTCTATCTCTACGCCTCCGACATCCCGAAAGTTTACAGATACTCCTGCTACTACTGGCTGCCTGTAGCGGCGATAATCATGAGCTTCTCGCTGCAAAGAGGCGTCATCTCCCGTCTACTGTCCAATCGGCTCTTGGTCACGGGAGGAGAAATCAGTTACAGTTTCTATCTGATACATCTCTTTGTCCTCTTGTCCTACGCCGAGTGGCAGAAAGAAGCGGGGGCGCATATCGTCTGGTACGTCTCCGTACCGGCGTTGTTCTGCGTCATCGTATTGTTAAGCCTTCTTTCTTACCGTTATTTCGAAAAGCCGATGAATAGGACGATTAAATCACTATTAAACAAACATTAAACAATGGAGCAACACATCAACAAAAGCCCCCGTATCGAGGTAGTGGACGCCTTGCGGGGATTCGCGGTAATGGCCATCATTCTGGTTCACAATCTGGAACACTTCATCTTTCCCGTCTACCCGACGGACCCACCGGGTTGGCTGAACGCCTTAGACGAGGGAGTGCTGAACGCGGTCTTCACCCTCTTCGCGGGAAAGGCGTACGCCATCTTCGCGCTACTGTTTGGATTCACCTTCTATATTCAGACGAATAACCAAAAGAGACAGGGCAAGGACTTCGGCTACCGCTTTCTGTGGCGCATGGTACTGTTAGTGGTCTTCGCCACCATCAACGCCGCCTTTTTCCCGGCGGGAGACGTATTGCTGCTGTTCGCGGTGGTCAGTCTGGTGCTGTTCTTCACGCGCAACTGGAGCGATAAGGCGATTCTGCTAACCGCCATATTCTTTCTGTTGCAGCCAATGGAGTGGTACCACTACATAGCCGGCCTCATCAATCCTGCGCATCAGTTGCCCGACCTCAAAGTCGGCGAGATGTACGCGGAAGTGGCGGAATACACGAAAGCCGGAAACCTCGGCGAGTTTCTCTTGGGCAACATCACGTTAGGACAGAAGGCCAGTCTGCTGTGGGCCGTAAACGCCGGACGCTTCTTCCAGACGGCGGGACTGTTCCTGCTCGGCTTCTACATCGGCAGAAAGCAGCTCTTCGTCTCCTCAGAAAATAACCTCCGCCTCTGGGTGAAGATACTGATTGTCGCCGCCATCGCGTTCGCCCCCCTGTACACGCTGAAGGAGCTTATCATGCAGAGCGAGGCGGCCATCGTGCAGCAGTCGGCAGGAACGGTATTCGACATGTGGCAGAAGTTGGCCTTCACCTTAGTCTTGGTGTCGTCCTTCATCCTGCTCTACCAGAACAAGAGATTTTCAGCGCGAGGGTCGGCAACCTGCGCTTCTACGGCAAGATGAGCCTTACGAACTACCTGACCCAATCCGTAATAGGGGCCATCATCTACTTCCCCATCGGGCTGTACCTCGCTCCTTACTGCGGATATACGGTCAGCCTGCTCATCGGGCTTTTTACCTTCACGCTGCAAGTTCGGTTCTGCAAATGGTGGCTGTCCAAGCACAAGCAAGGGCCACTGGAGTTTATCTGGCACAAATGGACTTGGATAGGAACCAAGAAATAAGAGGCCACAACGCAAGCCCCTGCCCCCAGATTCACCGCCGGATGAATGAGGGCGCAGGGGCTTTACTTTCCCGCCAACCTCCCCAAGATGCCGTCATAGAGCTTTTTCGTATCGCTCGCCCGCTCCTTGCTCAGGTAGTAATGGTTACGCCCGCGGTCCTCAATGAAGATGAGGCAGGAGTCGGAGTGCGTGAAGAGCGTGACTTCTCTCCCCGCTTCCGTTCGGAAACGTCCCAAATTAGTATCGCCCACGCTGAACCCGTTGACGCGTAGGGAGATGGCGGGCAAGGAGGGGCGTTCCTCCACACGCTGTATGTCCTTATAGGCTATCGTGACTCCGTAAGCGCCCTTTATCTCCAAGCGGTCGTCCTCAAGCGACACGTCAAGGTCTTTCACGTAATGGTAGACCGTCGCCCCGCCCACAAGCAGGAATATCCCTATACCGACAAGCGCAAATAGCTTCGCCAACTTGCGGCTACCGGACGAGGAGTTCTTCTTGGGAACCACCACCGCGCAATAGACCGGCGCAAGGAACGGAACGAAGAGGAACACCAATAGCAGCGCCCCGCTTCCCAGTATAACGGACAAGACACCTCCCGCCAACGCGACTTTGGCCGAGAGGGTCATCAGCCTGTCGAACAACCCAAGCCACCGCTTGTCCCGCTCTATTTCCTCGGGGGTACCTCCCCACTTGAATCCGGCAATCACGGTAGGGTCTTGCCTCGCCAAGAAAGCGCACAGATACAAGATGCCGGAAAAAAGAAAGACGATGAAAAGCTGTATAACGACTTCCATAACCTAAGCGATTAAGAGTAAACCGAATACAAAAATACGCGAGATACCCGACTATCCTCCCCATACGCCGTTAAAAAAAGTGTTTTCACCGGGAAGAGGAAGATTAATCCGCCTTCGGATTAGGTTTTCTCGCCGTTTAGCTGTACTTTTGTCTTGGACTTGATAAGGGGCTAACGGACGTTAGCCGATAAGCTAACGGTAATTAGCCGATCGGCTAACTATCGTTACAGGGCTGACGCGTTACATTATGAAGAGAAGTATTCATATGGTTTAAAATTCGTAGATTTGTCCATCAAACCAATCGTTTTATCAGTCAAATGG
>CASDXF010000039.1 GCA_949285075.1 uncultured Bacteroides sp.
GGACATACTGTAATCTTTTTGTGTCCGCTTAACGTACTTTGTCTCTGTCTTTTCCATAATGTTACTTTTTTTGTTGTAACGCTATTTCAGGACTAGACATAACGAAAAAAAAGAAGGTGCATCGTGCATTACGACACTCCCTCTTTTTCTGTTTTCAGCCTAATCGCCTTATCGCAAGGCCTCGACCTCCTCGGGAGTCAGCGGAATCCTTTTTCCCAAGCGGCGGGCCCCCGTTTCCGTAATCAGGTAGTCCTCCTCGTTGCGTATGCCTCCGAAGTCCTTGTAAGTCTCCACCTTATCGTAATTGATGAAGTCGGCGAACTTCTTTTCCGCCTTCCACATATCAATCAGTTGAGGGATGAAGTAGATGCCCGGCTCTACGGTGTGCACGAAGCCCGGTTCGAGCGGGATGGCGAGGCGTTGCGACTTGCGTCCGAACTGCGTGCTCTTCGGCTGTCCGTCATATCCTACCCATATCTCGCCCAAGTTCTCCATGTCGTGCACGTCAAGCCCCATCATGTGACCCAAACCGTGAGGGTAGAACAAGGCGTGCGCTCCTTCCCGTACGGCGTCATCCGTGTTGCCTTTCATCAGTCCGAGCGCTTTCAGGCCGTCCACCATGACACGGGCCGAAAGGTCGTACACGTCCATGTAGGGGATGCCCGGACGCAACGCCTTCACCGACTCCAAGTGCATGGCGTTCTGTATCTCGTACACCTCCCGTTGGCGGGTGGTGAACGTCTTGTCGGCCGGAATGGTGGACGACATATCGCCCGCATAGCCGGATTCCACTTCCGCTCCCGCGTCGATGAGGAACAGGTCGCCCGGCTTTACCTTATTGCCATAGTAATGATTGTGAAGCGTCTGCCCGTTGATGGTGGCGATGGTGGCGAAGGAGAGTTCGCAGTTGTTCGACTCGGCCACTCTGTTCATCTCCGCCACCACCTCGTATTCGTACATTCCGGAGCGGAGCACCTTCATGGCGGTGATGTGCATATCGGCGGTGACGTCGCACGCCTTTTCTATCTCCGCTATCTCCTCCGTCGACTTGTGATTCCGCTGCGCTACTACGGCGCGGATGAAAGGGACGGAACCCTTTTGACTGTCGGGCGACAAGCCTAACCAGTCCATCAGCTTCAGTTTATGCTCCGGACGGTAGGGCGGCAGGTAGTGAACCGTCTTTCCTTTCAGGAGGCAGTTGCGCAGGTAGTCCGCTATCCGGGCCGAGGGCATGGTCTCCTTTATCCCCACCCGCTCGCATTTCTCGCGCAAGGTCGGCTGAGGCCCCATCCATACGATGTCGTCTATGGTTAACTCGTCTCCGAATATCACCTCCTTGTCCTCGTCTATGTCGATTATGGCGGACAGTCCGGCGCACGAAAGGCCGAAATAGTAAAGAAAGGTTGAGTCTTGGCGGTAGCGGAAAGTGTTGCTTTCGTAGTTAAGCCCGCATTCGTCGTTACCTAAAAACAGTAACGTTCCCGAGCCTAATTTTTTCTTCAGCGAGGCTCTGCGCTGCATGTATGTCTCTTTTGCGAACATATTGGCTTCGTTTTTTTAGTTGATGCGCAAAATTACGCAAATTAATCTACAATCTCGAATCGCACGAGCATGGAATAGTTCTTTTTTATGGTGCGGAAGCTGTCGAACGAGGCGGCATCGGAGGAGAGGACGCTGTTTTGAATCACAGGAAAGCCGTTAGGGCTCTGCTCTTCCACGATGCGCAGTACGCCGCCCAGTTTCTTTCCCAACGCCTCTACCAGATAGGCCGCTTTCCGTTGCGCCGCTTTCAGCGCCTCGATTTTACCCTTTTGGTGATAGGCCAATATGTCCTTGTTCTCCAACTCCCCGATGCGCATGGTGTTAACGCCTTTGGTGTCGATGTTTTTCACTATCTCGTCTATCTGCTCGAAGTCGGTCAGCGTGATGTCGAACGTCTTGGACACTAAGAAGTCTTGTCCTTGCTGCCGCCAATAGTCGCCTACCTCTTGCGTGCGGATAGCGTCTTGCGCGATTCCCGCTTTGGAGAGGGCTTCCCGCACTCCCTGTTCTATCTGGGGCAGCAGGACTTTGGTGCGGTACTCCTCGGGCTTCGACTTCCCGTCAAACTCTTCCTCGAAGTATTCACGGATTTCGATGATGTAGTGTATTTTGTCCGGCACGATTTCAATCTCGGACGTTCCGGTCACCTCGATGTACCGTTCGTTGTCTTGGGCTTGCGTGAAGAGGGTTGCAAGCATGGCCATCGTCAGTAGCAGCAATCTCGCTTTCATACTCTTTGTCGTTTTGTTTTTGAAACATAAATAATGTACGCAAATATAACGTTTTTCTTTCTGCGGTGTTCGGCGTTAGAGGAAAATCTCTCCTGTACGGCTTTCTCAAAATGTTCTATTTTTAAGATTCCGCCTTCGGAACACATCGTTCAAAACCTTCTGTTTTTTGTGTGGCGTATGCAAAAAAGCGCATAAATATGCAGTTTTCGACTTAGTATTGCATATTTATGCGGTCCGTATGCGCTTTTCCGGTCGCAGGAAAGGGCTTTTGCTCGCGAGCGGAAGGGCTGTTTCACGCGAGCCGCTGCCCTGCGGCTCATGAGCCGTCGCCCTTCCGCTTATGGCCGTCGGCGACAGCTTATCTGTAGATATGATGACAGAAAAAGACGTATATGTCGATTCCGGGAACTATTTGAATATCGCTAACGCCTCTATGCCGCGTTCTTTTCGTCCGGGCCGTACCCCGGTTGGATTTATCGCGTTTCTGAGCGCATAAAATATCCCGTTTTTCAGAATGGTCAATTTTTCATGTGGGAGGGATGGTAGAACGGATAACGGTTCGGCGCATGAATAGGCCGGTAAACTGGAGGCGGTTTGAAAAATAAATCCGTGCGGAGTATGTAATCTGTCGTTAAAAGGCTATTTTTGTAGCGAGAAAACAGATAGGATAAATTTATGGCACAAGGGTCTCATCAAATACAGTCGCAGGCGCAGCAGCAGGTACAGACGCTTTCTCCTCAGCAAATTCTGGTCGTGAAGCTATTGGAGCTTCCGGCGGTGGAATTGGAAGACCGCGTTCACGCTGAGCTTCTTGAGAATCCGGCGCTTGAGGAAGGAAAAGAAGACAGCCTTACGGATAATGAGGCCGACGCTTCCGCTTCGGAAGACGGCGAAGAAGACGAGGGGGCTAATGAGTACGATTCGTTGGGCGATTACTTGACGGAAGACGACATTCCGGACTATAAGTTACAGGAGAACAACCGCTCGAAGGACGAGCGGGCTGAGGATATACCTTTCTCCGACTCTACCTCTTTTTATGAAACGCTGAAGGAGCAGCTCGGCGAGCGTAACCTGACAGAGCATCAGAGTGAGTTGGTGGAGTATCTGATAGGCTCGTTGGATGATGACGGACTGCTGCGCAAGTCTTTGGAAAGCATCGGCGATGAGTTGGCGATATATGCGGGCGTAGAGACAACGGAAAAAGAACTGGAAGAAGCGCTCGCCGTGCTGCAAGATTTTGACCCGGCCGGGATAGGAGCGCGCACGCTACAAGAATGTTTGTTGATACAGATACGCAGAAAGAAGGAGGATAACCCTCAAGGAAAGCTGTTGGACGTGGAGGAGCGCATCATTTCAGAGTGTTACGAGGAATTTACCCGTAAGCACTGGGAGAAAATAATGAAGAAACTCGATATAGACGAAAAGGTGTTCGGAGAAGCCATTGCGGAAATCACCAAGTTGAATCCTCGTCCGGGAGCCTCACTGGGAGAAACTATCGGACGCAATTTCCATCAGATAGTTCCGGACTTCATTGTAGAGACTTATGACGACGGTACGGTCAGCGTGAGCCTTAACAACCGTAACGTTCCGGAACTTAGGCTGAACCGGGAGTTCACGGAAATGGTAGAGGAACATACGAAGAACAAGGCCAATCAATCGAAGAAGTCAAGGGAGGCGATGATGTTTCTGAAGCAGAAGATAGATGCCGCTCAAGGATTCATTGACGCGGTGAAGCAGCGTCAGAATACGCTGATGGCTACGATGCGGGCGATAATTGACTTGCAGCGCCCGTTTTTCGTTGAAGGTGACGAGTCTCTGCTGAAGCCGATGATACTGAAAGACGTGGCCGAGCGTGCGGGGTTGGATATTTCTACGGTTTCCCGCGTGAGTAATAGTAAATACGTGCAGACCAACTTTGGTATTTACCCGTTGAAGTTTTTCTTTAACGACGGATATAAGACGGAAGACGGTGAGGAGATGTCGGTTCGTGAAATCAAGAAGATATTAAGGGATTGCATTGATGGTGAAGATAAGAAAAAGCCTCTGACGGATGACGAGTTGGCCGAGATTCTTAAAGGAAAGGGCTATCCCATCGCCAGACGCACGGTGGCCAAGTACCGCCAACAGTTGAACATCCCCGTGGCCCGGCTTCGGAAATGACTTATAAACTCAAAACTTAAGATTCAAAAGATGGAAAAAGAGCATATCGTTGCGGATATCACCATGCTGCGTATAGCGCAGGTTATTTCGATGGTGTTTACTCCGTTTTCCATACCGTTCCTTTCATTGTTGGTACTGTTTTTGTTTTCGTACCTACGCGTGTTGCCGATTTCATATAAGATATATGTATTGGGAATCGTCTATTGCTTTACCATATTGATGCCTACGGTAACGATATTTCTGTTCCGCAAGATGAACGGATTTTCCCGTAAGGAATTAGTTCAGCGCGAAAAGAGATATGTTCCAATTTTGCTTACCATTCTCTCTTATGTGTGCTGTTGGCTGATGATGCGTCGCCTGAATCTTCCTCTTTATATGGTAGGCATTATTTTCTCCGCTTTGGTGGTGGCTGTCGTGTGCATTATCGTTAACTTGAAATGGAAACTTAGCGAGCACATGGCGGGCATGGGCGGTGTCATAGGAGGAATAGTCGCTTTCGGTGAACTGTTCAGCTACAATCCCGTGGGGTGGCTATGTGGCTTCATCTTGGTAGCGGGAGTGTTGGGAACGGCGCGCATTATGCTCGGGCATCATACGCTAGGTGAGGTCTTGGCAGGCTTCGCGGTCGGTTTCGTCTGTACGCTGTTGATACTTCACCCGTTGAGCAGCATTTTGATGTTCAGGTTATTGCTGTTTTAAATGGCGATACTCTTCAGATAAAAGGAAACATTCTAAATTTTAAAGGTATAATAGTTAAACGACTGGTTATCATGAACATTCCTCAAGAGTTAAAGTACACGAGCGAGCATGAGTGGATTCGCTTGGATGGTGACGTGGCCTATGTAGGCATAACGGATTATGCGCAGCAACAGTTAGGAGATATTGTATTTGTAGATATTCCTACAGTAGGAGAAACGTTGGAAGCCGGAGAAACGTTCGGCACGATTGAGGTGGTGAAAACCATTTCTGACCTGTTCTTACCGATAGGCGGGGAGGTGATTGAGCAAAACGTCGCTCTGGAAGAAAAGCCGGAACTGGTAAATACGGACCCTTACGGGGAAGGATGGCTTATTAAAATAAAGCCCTCGGACGTTAAAGAAGCGGAAGGACTGTTGAGCGCTGAAGCATATAGGGCCTTGATAAATGAATGATGAGAACGGTGAGCCATCCCGCTGACGGAAACGCCGACGGGATAGCTCGCTTGCGAATAGTAAACAGTAACTTTAAAATAGATTAGATTTATGACTCCTGTTGTAAGTATTATTATGGGCAGTACATCTGACCTTCCCGTTATGGAGAAGGCGGCCCAACTGCTGAATGACATGCGCGTGCCGTTTGAGATGAATGCGTTGTCCGCTCATCGTACTCCGGAAGCGGTGGAAGAGTTTGCGAAGAACGCCCGTTCACGGGGAATAAAGATTATCATAGCCGCCGCAGGTATGGCTGCGGCTCTTCCCGGAGTGATTGCGGCTAACACGACGCTTCCAGTAATCGGCGTGCCGGTGAAAGGGTCGGTGCTTGACGGGGTAGATGCGCTTTACTCTATCATTCAGATGCCTCCCGGAATCCCTGTGGCTACGGTGGCAATCAACGGCGCGATGAACGCCGCTATCTTGGCGGTGCAAATCTTGGCCCTGAGTGATGCTTCGTTGGCGGAATCTTTTGCTGCGTACAAGGAAGGGCTGAAGAAGAAGATAGTGAAAGCCAATGAGGACCTGAAGGAGGTCAAGTACGAATATAAGACGAACTGATTATAGCCGTGGATTTGTTTAACTATTCCCGCCGTGAAACGTCGGTCGTGCATGTCGGAGGTACTCCTTTGGGAGGGGATAACCCAATCCGGATACAGAGCATGACGAATACGCCTACGAGAGATACGGAGGCCTGCATAGCGCAGGCTAAGCGTATCGTAGATGCCGGAGGCGAATATGTGCGCCTGACGACGCAGGGGGTGAAGGAGGCGGAGAACCTGATGAACATAAACATCGGTTTGCGTACCGACGGCTATATGGTTCCGCTGATTGCGGACGTGCACTTCAATCCGAAGGTCGCCGAGGTTGCGGCGCTGTATGCGGAAAAGGTACGCATTAACCCCGGCAACTACGTCGATGCCGCCCGTACGTTCAAGAAACTGGAGTATACGGACGAGGAGTATGCGAAGGAGCTGCTAAAGATTCGGGAACGCTTCTTGCCTTTCCTCAATATTTGTAAGGAGAATCATACGGCCATTCGCATCGGAGTGAACCACGGCTCGTTGTCAGACCGCATCATGTCCCGTTACGGCGACACGCCCGAGGGCATGGTTGAGTCGTGCATGGAGTTCCTGCGCATCTGTGTGGACGAACGGTTTACGGATGTCGTCATTTCCATTAAGGCATCCAATACAGTGGTGATGGTCAAGACCGTCCGTCTGTTGGCGGCCGTGATGGAGCGTGAGGGGATGTCCTTCCCCTTACATCTTGGAGTGACCGAGGCGGGCGATGGTGAGGACGGACGTGTCAAATCCGCTTTGGGTATCGGTGCCTTGCTGAGTGACGGGTTGGGGGACACTATCCGTGTCTCCCTGAGCGAAGCGCCGGAGGTGGAGATTCCCGTCGCCCGTAAACTGGTAGACTATATACTGGAAAGGCGGGAGCATCCTTTTATTCCGGGAATGGAGGCGGAGGATTTCAATTACCTCTCTCCTTCACGCCGTAAGACGTGTGCCGTGCGTAATATAGGCGGAGAGAATCCGCCGGTAGTTATTGCAGCCCGTTTGAATGGGGAATCCGGAGTGAATCCGCAGTTCGTTCCTGACTATATCTATGCAGGAAGGGCCTTGCCTGAAAGCCGGGAGCCGGGAGTGGAATACATTCTTGACGCTGATGTCTGGAAGGGAGAAGCGGGCACATGGCCGGCCTACAATTACGAACAGCTGCCGTTGATTGGCGGGTGCGGGGCGGAGCTGAAGTTTCTGTTCATGCCTTATATGGCACAGACGGAAGAGGTAATCGCCTGCCTGAAGGCGCATCCGGAGATGGTGGTCATCTCGCAAAGCAATCATCTGAACCGTTTAGGAGAGCATCGGGCGTTGGTGCATCAGCTGATGGCGGAAGGGCTGCGGAATCCGGTCGTGTTCTTTCAGCATTATGCAGAAAACAACGCGGAGGACTTGCAGATTAAGTCGGCGGCGGATATGGGAGCCTTAATCTTCGACGGTTTCTGTGATGGAATCTTTCTGTTCAATCAGGGAGGAGGTCTGGACCATACGGTCGTTGACTCTACCGCTTTCGCCATTTTGCAGGCGGGACGTGTCCGGACATCCAAGACCGAGTATATCTCTTGTCCGGGATGCGGGCGTACGCTTTATGACTTGGAGAGTACCATCGCCCGTATCAAGGCGGCGACCTCTCACCTGAAGGGATTGAAGATTGGCATCATGGGATGTATCGTAAACGGGCCCGGAGAGATGGCCGACGCTGATTACGGCTATGTCGGAGCAGGACGTGGAAAGATAAGCCTTTATAAAGGCAAGGTCTGTATAGAGAAGAATATTCCGGAGGAAGAGGCGGTAGAGAAACTGTTGGACTTGATAGAGAAGGACCGCCGTTGAACATAAGCGGAGAGCGGGACAAAAAAGAGCCTCCCCCATTTTCACGAGGAAATGGGGGAGGCTTTTGTTATAACGTTATTGAATGCTGTTTAGGAGGTCAACCTTCCCTTCGTTAACCAACTTCAGGATTAATTCGCCGAACAGCGTGTTCTGCCATGCGAACCATGCGCGGGTGAACTTCTTCGGGTTATTCTTGTTGAAGGACTCGTGCATGAAGCCGGTATCCGCATCCGTATCCATTAACATCTTGATACAGGTCTTTATCTCTTCGTCATCTTGACTGGTGAAAGCTTTCATCATGATACTCATCGGCCAAATCATGTCGTAGCCGATGTGCGGACCGCCGATGCCTTCGCCCGCCGTGCCTTTGAAGAAGTAAGGATTGTCCTCGCTCCATACGAACTTGCGGGTGTTCTGGTAGATTTTATCCTTTACGTCCACGTCTCCCAGATAGGGCATACCGATGAGGCTCGGAACGTTAGCGTCGTCCATCAGCAGCTGATTGCCGAAGCCGTCAACCTCAAACGCGTAAATCTTACCGTACTTGGGATGGTTGTAGACGGCGTATTTCTTCAATGCGGTTTCCACTTCGTCGGCCAATGCCTTGCACTCCTTAGCCAATTCCGGCTTGTTGTTCACTTCTTCCAGAATCTCGGCGGCCTTCCGCAGCGAGGAAACAGCGAAGAAGTTGGAGGGAACAAGGAACTGGAAAGTCGTCGCGTCGTCAGAGGGACGGAAAGCCGAGGCTATCAGTCCGACGGGTTTTACGGGATTTCCCCATCCGTCATTCGTCATCGTGTCGAGGGCGCGCTCCGTCTTCCGTTGGAACTTGTAGGGGCCTTTCGGGTCGTCCTTGCGCTGTTGCTCCTTAAAGGTCTTCAGCACGTTGGCGATGGCGTTCAGCCATTCGTCCGAGAATACGCTAGTATCTCCCGTCGTCTTCCAATAGTGATAAGCCAGACGGATAGGATAGCAGAGCGAGTCAATTTCCCATTTACGCTCGTGCAGCTCGGGTTTCATGTCCGTCAGGTCGGTCATCCACTCCCCGCCGGTAGGGCCCATATTGAATGCGTTCGCGTACGGGTCGATGTTGATGCACTTGAACTGGCGGTTGATGACTCCCGCCAACATCTGCTTCAGCTTCGGGTCTTTGTTGGCCAGTTGCACGTAAGGCCAAACCTGAGCGCCTGAATCGCGGAGCCACATCGCATGAATGTCGCCCGTATAGACGAACGTGTCGTCCTTGCCGTCGAAATGCACCGTCGTATCCAATGTGTTCGGGAAGCAGTTCTCGAACATCCACGCCAGTTTAGCGTTGGTCAATACCTTCTTGATGTAGGCGATTTGGTCTTCTACCGCCTGAGAGACGAACAGCCTTTTTGACGGTTCAGGACGATTGGTCGTGTAGTCGCTGACTTTTGTGTTGTCTTGCTGAATAATGAATTCGCAGGCCTCCATTGCCTGTGCGCTTGCAACGCCTCCAGAGAGTGCTGCGCATAAGTAAAGAGCTTTTGTTATATTATTCATAACAGTGATTAAAATGTATGGTTTATAAAATTTATGAATGTTCTACTGACGTTGTTCAAACTCCAGTTCTACCATTACCGGGAAGTGGTCAGAAGGGATACGGGCCTTGTAGCTCTTGACGGTAATCTCCTCCGGAGCGTCTTTCACGTCCGCCGCCTTGTTCTCCTCTGCGCTGCGATACGTGTCGGTCAGCACGCCGTACTTCTTTACGTGGAAACCGGGCGAGACGAATACGTGGTCGATGCGGCTTTCCGTGAAATTGTCTGCGTTGAAACTGTTGAACGTGCCGTTGGTGGCGTAGCGCAAGTCGCACTTCTCGTAAGCGTCGCAAAGGACTCCCTTCTCGACTAAAGCCTTGTATGACTGGTGCGTCTGGTCTACGTTGAAGTCTCCGGTCAAGATGGCGGGAAGGTTGGCGCCTAATTCCTGCATCTTCTGTTGCACAAGGTATGCGCTTTCCACTCTCGCCTGCTTGCCCACGTGGTCCATGTGGAGGTTGAAGAAGAGGAACTCGAATCCCGTGTCCTTGCACTTGAAATGTCCCCAACTGCAAACGCGCGGCAATACGGCGTCCCATCCCTTGCTTGGTTTGTCGGGAGTCTCCGACAGCCAGAAATCTCCTTTCTCTATCACTTCAAACTTGTCGGTGCGGTAGAAGATGGCTGAATGTTCTCCTTTCTCTTTTCCGTCGTCACGTCCCACGCCGATGTACTCATAGCCCGGAAGTTCCTTTTTCATGTCTTGGAGTTGATGGAGAAAGCACTCTTGCGTTCCGAAGATGTCGAAGCCGTGAAACTGTACCATCCGCGCGATGACGGGGTAGCGCTTTCCCCATCCGTTACCTTTGACCGAGTCTCCCTTGTTGGCTTGTCTCAGGTTGTAGGAAGCTACGGTAAAGCGGGTTGGCTCATGGCTTTGGCAATTGCAGAATACGATTGCGATGAGTACGACTGATAAAAGAGTTTTTAATTTCATATCTATTCCTTTCTTTTTTTGCTTGACACGTTGTTTTCTGTCGGGGTCAAAAATACGATATTTTATTCAAACGACGGGAAATAAGGAACGTCTTTTTTATTAATGTTCTTCTGTTTGTTAGAAGTCTGTTCAATTATATTCGGCTTTTTGATAAGACCTTAAAAAAAGACCATTCTGAAAAATAGAACAGTTTATACGTTCCAGAATGCGATTTTTCAGACCGTAGTCTGTCTTGGACGGAAAGAACGCATTCTAGAGGCGTTAGGGAAATTCAAATAGTTTGCAGAATTGACACATACGTTCTTTCCTGTCATTACATCCACGTATAGGTTGTCTTTTTATCACATTTATGCCCGGTATGGCGTGGTATTGACACATTAAATCTGAACTCAAAAAATCTCCAGTTAGCGATGAAAAAGCGTCAAAAGCCTCCCGAAAACTCAGGAAACGGCCGACGGCCATAAGCGGAAGGGCGACGGCTCATGAGCCGCGCTCGCGAGCAAAAGCCCTTTCCTGCGGCCGGAAAAGCGCATACGGACCGCATAAATATGCAACATTAAGTCAAAAACTGCATATTTATGCGCT
The DNA here is from genome assembly GCA_949285075.1 of uncultured Bacteroides sp. Taxonomy (GTDB): domain Bacteria; phylum Bacteroidota; class Bacteroidia; order Bacteroidales; family Bacteroidaceae; genus Bacteroides. The sequence goes on from CASDXF010000039.1 coordinate 11,113, forward strand.
TTTTTGCATACGTCACACAAAAACAGAAGGTTTTGAACGGCATATTTCAAAGGGGAAATCTTAAAAACAGAACATTTTTATATGGAGAAACGTTGCCTGTTATTGAGAAGCTGTTTTGGATTTCTACAAAAAGTTTTTCTTAGCTTGACGTTATCCGTTTTCGTGCGCGCTTTGGGCGATTCTTTGGCCTTTTCCGCTCCTGCTCTTCGTCAGATAGCCCGCTATCTTCCTCATCACAGTGGCGAAAACGGCTCAAAAACTCATCCCAAATCATCGCACGATAAATTCAAAACAGCTTCTGACTGTTTGAGGTGGTTGAAGCCAAGAAATTGTATGCGAAAGTTTTTCTCATAGCAAATCATAATAAGCCCCTTCCGGGATATAAACGATTTGTTATAAGGTTCGGACAAAAGGACAGTCCAGAAGCGCAGCCCTTGCTGTTTAAGGCGTAATCGCTATATGTATATAGCATTGATTCACTGCGTGATATAGCTACCTGTCAGTTAAAATAATAAAAAAGATAAAGCGTATGAGGTTACGTTCGTTTTCTTTTTTTTCTACTTTTGTGCCCCGAAAATAAGGAGAAAAAGATATTTTATGAGAATGCTTGTCGTTCGTTACAAGAATAAAATCAGCGATTTCCACTCATGGGGTGTAGAGGCTCTTCTTTAGCCTCTGCTTTTCTTCAGGTTATATTCTTTTGAAAACGATATAAATAATTCAATTAATTTATGAGCAAAAAAGAAAGGCTCATAGGGCTGTTGTGCATCGCGGCCCTATGCAGCCAGAGTTTGTATGGCCAAACCCGACGGTTGGGCATAGAGGAATTGTTCCGTCTCGCAGACGAGCAAAGTAAAAGTATTCAGACCTTTAGAACGGGAAGGGATGCGGCCGATGAAGCCCTGAAAGCGGCTAAAGCACAGCGACTTCCTGACGTCAATGTTTCTCTTTCGGCGAGCTATTGGGGCGACGGCAAGCTATGGGACAGGGATTTCGGCGACGCTGTGGCGATAGACATGCCGCATTTGGGCAACAATTTTGCGCTAGAAGCGCAGCAAGTGATTTATGCCGGTGGAGCGATAAGTAGCGGAATCAAGCAGGCTGAATTGATTAAATCGCTAGCTGAACTTGACTTGCAGAAAAACGTTCAGGAAATACGTTTCTTGCTCGTTGGCCATTATCTGGATCTATATAAGTTGGACAATCAAATCAGGGTGTTGTGGAAGAATATGGAACTGACTGATGAGGTCATCGCCGATATGGTAGTTCGACGGGAACAAGGCACGGTTCTTAAAAATGACATTATACGTTATGAGCTGCAAAAAGAGCAGTTGAATCTGCAACTGGCGAGAGTAAAGGACGCGCGGGAAATAACCAACCACCAGATAATTACGCTATTGCATTTGCCGGAAGGTATGGAGATATTTCCGGATACCGCTTTGTTGCGACGGCAAATCTTGACTTTGACGGAAAATGAATGGCGGGATATGGCGGAAACTAACAATATCATGCTGAAGCGGGCGCAGGCGACTGTCAAGCTGAATGAGCAGAAGGTAAAGCAAGAACGAGCGGAGCGACTTCCTCACATAGCTCTTATTGCGGCAGAGCATTTGGATGGCCCCATTACAATAGAGGTGCCTGTATTGGACAATAACTTCAATTATTGGTATGTAGGAGTAGGGATAAGATACAATCTGTCTTCTTTGTTCAAGAATGATAAGAAACTGAAACAGGCGCGCCTAAACGTGCGTCAGGCGCAAGAACAGTGGCAATTGGCTCAAGAACAGGTTGAAAATGCCGTGCAGGAGGGCTATGTGAATCTCTTGACGACTTTCACGGATTTGCGGACTCAGGAGAACTGCGTGAGATTGGCGGACGAGAACTACCGGGTCACGGATAACCGCTACAAGAACGACATGGCGTTGCTCACCGATATGTTGGACGCGAGCAACATGAAACTCAGTGCCGATTTAGGATTGGTGAACGCACGCGTCAACGTGATATATCACTACTATAAGATGAAATACATTACGCATACATTATAAATAAAATAAGAAGAGAATGACTATGGTTACAAGGAATACGAGAAAAAAGATTTATAATACGGTTATTATTTCTCTTTTGTTGGGCGGGATGGTATATGTCTGTTCTCGCTTCATCCATCCCGGAGTGGAATATACCGACAACGCTCAAGTAAAGCAACACATCACACCGATTAATACACGGATACAAGGCTTCATCAAGCGCATCTGTTTTGAAGAGTACCGGCCTGTGAGTAAAGGCGACACGTTGCTTATCATCGAGGATGCCGAGTACAGACTGAGGTTGGCCCAAGCCGAAGCCGATTTGGCCAATGCCATTGCCGGAAAGGAGGCGGTTACGGCGGGGATTGCTACTACACAAAACAATCTGAGTGTAAATGATGCCGGCATCGAGGAGATGCGTGTACAGATGGAAAATGCGGAGCGTGAATTGCGCCGTTATAGGGAGTTGCTGAAAGAAGAAGCGGTCACCCGTCAACAGTTTGATAATGTGCAGACTGCTTACGAGGCGAGCAAAGCCCGCTATGAGCAGCTTCTGCGCGCTAAGTATTCTACCTCGTTAGCGAAGAGTGAACAGACGCATAGGTTAGGGCAGAACGAGGCGGCTATCCGTGTGGCGGAAGCGGCGGTGGAATTGGCCCGATTGAATCTGTCGTACACCGTTATTGTAGCGACTTGCGACGGAGTAACGGGTAAAAAGGAGATTCATGAGGGACAGTTGGTACAACCCGGGCAGACAATGGTGGACATTGTGGATAACGGTGACCTGTGGGTCATCGCCAATTATCGGGAAACGCAGCTTCCACGTATCAAGGAAGGGGCTAGCGTCACCTTTACGGCCGACGCTGTTCCGGGAGTGGTTTATAAGGGTATTGTCGAGTCTATATCCGACGCTACTGGAGCGGCCTTCTCCTTGATTCCGCAAGACAATGCCACGGGTAATTTCGTGAAAGTGGAACAGAGGATTCCTGTCCGTATCCGTCTGCAAGGCAATGGAGCGGAAGAGGTTAGCCTTTTGAGAGCGGGTTTCAATGTGGAATGCAAAGTGAGATACTGACATGAGTGGAACCGCGCGACCTATGTCTTTCTCCATGCCTATGTTCCGGCGTTTCGTTCCGGAGCGGATACGGCCGTGGATATATGTTTTTTTTGCCGTGACGTTCCAGTTTTCCGGAGGACTCTATCTGGGCACGTTGAATCAAATGGAGGGTGAAACGGCACTCATGAGAGAAGATCTCCTAATGTGCCTATACGCGAACTTGGCGGGGATGGCTGTTTACTTCCCTCTACTGTTCCGCATGAAGTTCCGCTTCACGAACAAGACGTTGCTGTGCGCATCAGCTACCGGTGTGCTGCTTTGCAATCTGGCGGCGCCGCACGTTACCTTCCTGCCCTTGCTGTGGTTGGTTTGCTTTCTGGAGGGGATCTGCAAGATACAAGGCACGTTCGAGTGCATGTCGAATATTCAACTGTGGATGAGTCCAGCCCGAGACTTTACCGTGTTTTTTCCCATACTGCATATTGTTATATTGGGAAGCATGCAACTGTCGGACTTGCTCGCCACTTACCTGATGTATTATTACCGTTGGGACTACATGCAACTGTGCATTTGCGGGGGCATGATGGTTGACTTGTTGATATTGACTGTTTGTACGCGTCATTTCCGTATGGTCAAAAAGTTTCCGCTGTATGGCATCGATTGGCTTGGCGCATTGTTGTGGGCCGCATTGCTGTTGCAAGTAGCCTATCTCTTTGATTATGGCGATTGGTATGATTGGTGGAATAGTCCGGTCGTGCGCCGTCTTGCGGTAGCAATTGGTATTATTATTGCGCTTTGTCTGTGGCGAATGCTGACAGTGCGTCATCCTTACCTTGAACCTAAGATGTGGACTTACCGCCATTTGTGGCCGATTTTTATTCTGATTACGTTGGTCGAGGTTTTCTTGGCTACAGAACATGTATTGGAGGAGGTGTTCTGTGAGGAGGTGATGCGTTATGCCGAGACGGTGAGTGTGCGGCTTGATTGGCTAGCTCTTAGCGGGATTCTTGCGGGATGCCTTTTTGCCTATTGGTGGATGCACGTCAAGCGCTTCAGCTATTTGCGTTTATTGGCGACGGGATTAGCGGTATTGGCTTGCTACTTGTCCGGCTTCTATTTTACTCTTTCCGCCGACATTCATCTTTCGCAACTCTATCTTCCCGTGTTGTTCCGGGGCTTTGCCTACGCTGTGCTGAGCGCCACCTTTATGGTGTGTCTTGAGGAGATAATGACCTTTCAGCACTTTTTCCAAGCTTTGAGCGTGTTCAATATGCTTCACATGGTAGTGGGCGGAGTGATGGGTGCGGCGCTCTATTCGCAAGGACTGTCTTATTGCGTGGCCGACAATCTGTTGCGCTATGGCGCTTCAGTCGAGCGGGTGGCATATAGCCGTGCGCCTTTTCCGTTGGAGGAATATATGGAAAGCTTTGTATCACGGATAATGGAGGTTAGTCTCAAGCAGATTTACGGTTGGGTACTCTACGCTTGCCTCTTCCTCTTTTTACTGTTCTTGCTTTATGATGCACCAATACGAAGAGAACTTAAACCGATGCCGAGTTGGAGGAAAATCAGGACGCTAATTGCAGGGTCTTTCGCCATAAGAAAAAGAGAATGATCGTCACTAATGATATGAATCTGCTTCGTTAGAGGAAAAGAAAAGGTCGCCCACCGTAGTAGAAAGTGAGCGACCTTTATCGCACGGGAAGAGAGACTCGAACTCCCGACACTCGGTTTTGGAGACCGATGCTCTACCAACTGAGCTATTCCCGTGTTTGCGGGCGCAAAGGTAACAGAAACTTCCGGATTGGCAAGCGTTAGGGGATAAGTTTATTGTATTTTTTGTTGAATCTGTTTCTACTGCGCAAATCTGTATTGGATAGCGAACGTTACGGGCGGCGCGAGGATTTGGATGCCTCTACAACATTTCCAAGTCTTGATACATGATGCGGTAGGCCGCCGCTTTCTTCTCTAAAGCCAACGGGTATGCCCGTGAAGAGGAGGGCATACGGTAAAGCCTCATCGCTCTTCCCTCAAAAACGAACTCGGAGAAGTCGCCCACTTTGGGCTCTTTCACGTCCAACTGCCCCCGCAGCGTGTCCGTCGCCTTCTGGCCCGTGGTGACGATGGCCTTACACGAAGGGAGTTGCCGGAGCAGTGCGGCGATGTCGGTAGGCTGCACGACCTCCAAGAACTTGTCCGAGGCGTTGTCTTGCAACCGTCGGACCGCCGTCGCCGTGTCGTATAGGGCTATCCCTTTCTCGTTCAGGAAGTCAATGATTCGCTCGCGGCGGAACGCTTTGCGCGACTCGTTCAGGAAGTGCTCCTTATCGCCGAAGAAGAGCAGGCCGACAATTCTCCACATATCGTTATTGAGGTTAGGGTAATAAAACTCCATAGACCATCGCTTGCGTTGCGGAGGAAAGCTGCCGAGCATCAGCAGCTTGGCTTGAGGCGGCAGGAAAGGCGTTAGCGGGTGTTGTTCTATCTCAATGTTCATTTCGCATTATCGTTGTTTTTTGGGGGTGTAAAATTATGGATAATTGTTCAGACGGGAAAAAGTCCCCTGCGGATTTATCGCGTCGCCGCCTTCGGGCCAAGATAGATTTCGTATCTTTGCCGCGACACAAATCTTATCTTATTCGATATGTTAGAGCGTAAAATAGTGCGGTACATCAATGAGGAACGGCTGTTTTCCCGTGAAAGTAAAATCCTCGTGGCGCTGAGCGGAGGGGCCGACTCGGTGGCGTTGTTGCGTGTTCTCCACGCTGAAGGCTACCGGTGCGAGGCGGCTCACTGTAATTTCCATCTTCGCGGCGAGGAGTCTGATCGTGACGAGAGGTTCGTCCGACAGCTGTGCGAGCGGTACGCCATCCCTTTGCATACCGTAGATTTCGACACCTCCCAATACGCCCGGCAGCGTCGTCTGTCAATAGAGATGGCGGCGAGGGAACTTCGCTACGAATGGTTCCGGAAAGTGAGGGAGGAATGCGGGGCTGATGTCATTGCAGTAGCGCACCATCGGGACGACAGCGTAGAGACGATGCTGCTCAACCTTATCAGGGGAACGGGCATCGCCGGTCTGACCGGTATAAAACCGGTCAACGAAGCGATAGTGCGTCCTTTGCTCTGCGTGGGGAGGGATGAGGTCATTGACTATTTGCATCGCATTGGGCAGAAGTACGTTACGGACAGCACGAATTTGAAAGACGAATACGTCCGCAACAAGATTCGCTTGAATCTGCTCCCCCTGATGCAGGAGATAAACCCTTCCGTTAAGAGGAACTTGGCGGAGACGAGCAAGCGATTAGGCGAAGTCGCTACTATATATAATATGTGCATGGTCAAGGCGAAGAGTCGCGTCATGACTCCAGAGGGGATTTCAATAGCCGCTTTGCTGAAGGAACCGTGTCCCAAAGCGGTTCTGTTCGAGATATTGCACCCGATGGGATTCAACACGGCGCAGATAGGAGACGTTTACCGCTCCCTCTACGGACAGTCGGGCAAACGGTTTGTTAGCGAGAAGTGGAGAGTGATAAGGGACAGGGATTCGCTGCTAGTGGAAGGCAATGCGGAATCTGTTCCGTTTGCTCCCCCCTTTCGCTTAGAGAAGGAAGAAAGGGAATATACGCCGGACGTGGAGCTGCCCCGGGATAAGCGGGTGGCCTGCTTTGACGCGGATAAGCTGAACGAACCCCTTACGTTGCGCCTTTGGCGGACGGGAGACACTTTTGTGCCGTTTGGAATGAAAGGAAGGAAAAAGGTAAGCGATTATCTGACCGACCGTAAGTTCTCGCTCAGCCAAAAGGAGCGTCAGTGGGTGCTCTGTTGTGGCGAACGAATTGCGTGGCTGATAGGCGAACGGACAGACAATCGCTTCCGGGTAGATGAACAGACCCGCAGGGTCGTCTTTTACAGAATGGTCTGAGGCGACTTGCGCTCGGAGAAGCACTCGGAGAGCAGCGTTCCGAAGGGCGTGTCGTACCCCCTCGCTCCCGAGGGGCAGAGCTTGACGCAGGCGCAGCACCTGATGCACTTTTCCGCATCAGTATGCAGCTCATCCCCCGCAACGATGGCTCCCGCCGGACAGTGGGCCGCACACTCCCCGCAGTGAGCGCATAGGCTTTCGTCCTCTATCCACGGCGCGGAGGGTAGCGGGGCGGTCGCTTCCTTGCGCAACTTCATTACTTGCTCGACAAAACGTTGCACGGACGATGCCGATTGCTCGGGGCGGGCGATTTCGCAGACGTTCACTTTCAGCTCACTAACGGTTTCTGCGGAACGTACCTTCTCCATTATCCGCTTTCCGAATCCGGCGGCGAACTTTAGGTCCGATTGGTCGGGCCGTCCCGCGGCTATCGGATGCTGTTCCGTACTGTAAGAGTGTTCACCGATGAAGGTGGCTCCGGCTATCACCTCAAAGCCGAGCGAAGCGACGAGGGAGGCCAGCTCATCTAAGGCTTTTTCATAGTCTCGATTTCCGTAAACTACCGTTACAATGGCGGGAGTCGCCATCCCTTTGACGCTCTTCAGCCGTTCAGCGGCTAGCGGAGCTATGTGCCCTCCATACACCGGAATAGCGAAAACGGCTAAGGAAGATGAAGAAATCATCTTATCCTCTGAAGGATGAAGAGTTAAGTCTACGGAAAAAACATCTTTTATATTTGTACCTTCAACAATAGCTTCCGCTACTTGTTTAGAAGTATGGGTGGGTGAAAAGTAAATCAGATGAGAGCTGTCTATAATCATGTTATTTATTATTTTATGTTATTGAGATAAGGACTGATATGCGAAAAACGGAGATTGTCGTTTGCCGCAGATGCCCTTGCTTAGCGCAAAGATAGCACTTTGTGTGGAAAAAAATGTTTGATTGTGTATGAAACCAAAAATATTTGTTACCTTTGCCCCCGTTGAAACATTCTACGATTCAACGTCAATTATTCCTATATACATAGCAAAATCAATGATGTGTCCGCATATTTGTCGCTGATGAGCTGCAAGATTGTGGTACAGATTCCAATAATAAATAGAATTTTTAATAACTTACCATATACTGTATGTATAATATAATCCAATTGAACGACAAGGATTTGTCGGAATTACAAAGTATTGCCCAAGAACTCGGGATAAAAAAGGTAGATTCGTTTAAGAAAGATGAACTTGTTTACAAGATACTCGACGAGCAGGCTATAGCCGGGGCCTCGAAAAAATTAGCGGCGGAAAAGTTGAGAGAGGAGCGCAAGGAAAAGAAGCGTCCTAAGACAGCCGCTGCGAAGAAAGAAAACAAGACAGTGACCGCCGCAAAGGAGGAGGCAGGCGAACCGCAAGAAAAACGGTCCGCAAGCAAATCGAAGGGTGCGTCGGGAGAGGCTAAGAAGAAAAAGGAGGCTGAGGCGTCAGTGGCGGTCGAGCCGCAAGCGGAACAGTCAACCGCTTCGAAACGTAAAAGACGTCCTAAGAAAGAAACAAACGTTTCCGAAAGTGAGAAAGAGGAAACCGTTGACATGAAGCAGGAAGAAAAAACGATTGAAAAGGGAGATGATAAGGAAACGGTATCTACTGTAAAGAAAGACTTGCCCGCTGTTCAGAATTTGGAAAATAAGGAAGAAAAAGCGAAAGAAGAAGGACAGGAACAGGCGGAGAAGGCTAAACCCGTTGAGGCTAAAGCGCCCCGTAACGTGGAAAAGAAGGAAAACGCCCTTTCAGGCGATGAGGATTTTATTCCTATTGAAGATTTGCCTTCTGAGAAAAGTGGCTTACCCTCAGAACTTGTCGGAAAGTTCGAAGCCACTAAGGTCAATTTACCAGTTCCGGTTAATAACGGACAACCTCAACAAGCTAAGCAACAACCTCAACCGCAACAGAGACAACAACAGAGACAACGCATCCAGAAGCAGCGGGATAATAACGGGGGAAACAATAACGGAAATAATAACAACAATCATCAGAGAGCTAATCAGCGTCAGGCTCAGCAACGTCAAGCTCAGCAGAATAATGAAAACTATGTGCCGCAACAGGAACGTAAGGTGCAAGAACGCGAGAAACCTTACGAGTTTGATGATATTTTGAGCGGAACGGGCGTGTTGGAAATAATGCAAGACGGATACGGATTTCTCCGCTCGTCGGATTACAACTACCTCTCCTCGCCGGACGACATCTACGTGTCGCAGTCGCAAATCAAGCTGTTCGGCCTCAAAACGGGCGACGTGGTAGAGGGTGTCATCCGTCCGCCGAAGGAGGGAGAGAAGTATTTCCCGTTGGTGAAGGTATCGAAAATCAACGGGAGGGATGCGGCTTTCGTGCGCGACCGTGTGCCTTTCGAACACCTTACGCCGCTTTTCCCGAACGAAAAATTCAGGCTTTGCAAGGGCGGCTATTCCGACTCATTGTCGGCAAGGGTGGTCGACCTCTTCTCGCCCATCGGAAAGGGTCAGCGCGCCTTAATCGTGGCGCAGCCCAAAACGGGTAAGACCATCTTGATGAAGGATATCGCCAACGCCATTGCCGCCAACCATCCGGAGGTGTATATGATTATGCTGCTCATCGACGAGCGTCCGGAGGAGGTGACCGATATGGCCCGTAGCGTCAACGCGGAAGTCATCGCCTCTACCTTCGACGAGCCCGCCGAGCGTCACGTGAAGATTGCCGGAATCGTACTGGAGAAGGCGAAGCGGTTGGTTGAGTGCGGTCATGACGTGGTTATCTTCCTCGACTCCATTACCCGTTTGGCGAGGGCTTATAACACGGTGTCTCCCGCCTCGGGCAAGGTGCTTTCCGGAGGTGTCGACGCGAATGCGCTGCACAAGCCCAAGCGTTTCTTCGGAGCGGCGCGCAACATCGAGAACGGAGGCTCGCTTACCATCATCGCCACGGCCTTGATAGATACCGGATCGAAGATGGACGAAGTGATTTTCGAGGAGTTCAAGGGTACGGGTAACATGGAGTTGCAGCTCGACCGTAACTTGTCCAACAAGCGTATCTTCCCGGCGGTCAACATCGTCGCTTCGAGCACTCGCCGTGACGACCTGCTGCTCGACAAGACTACGCTCGACCGTATGTGGATTCTGCGCAAGTATCTCTCGGACATGACTCCTATCGAGGCGATGGACTTCGTGAAAGACCGTCTGGAGAAGACTAAAGACAACGATGAGTTCTTGATGAGCATGAACAGCTAAGTAAGTTTTTCCCCATTTTTAAGAGCCTGTCGTGCATTTGTACGATAGGCTCTTAGTTTTTCCTCTACCGGCTTGTCCGTGTTGGAGGATAGATGGTGTATAGGCGTAGCTTGTCGAGCTACGTTCCTAAAGGCCGATTTGCTCTTACCACATAAGAACCGCATACAAGGCTGCATTATCATTTCATCACAACCTGCATTATTCTAATATGCAGCTTTGTATATTCTAATAATGCAAGCTTAGATTGTAAAATGATGCAGCTTGGATGGTACGACAATGCAGACTTGTATGCGGTTCTTGTGTAGTGGGAGCCTGTCACCCATGAGGGAAGTAAAGGTGACGGATGGTCAGGCGGGGTTATATCCGGCGAGTCTCTCTGCCGTTGGGCTTCCTTTTCCAGATGAGATAAAAGCCTTATCTTCGCGTCCGTAAATCAAAGCGTTATTTATGTACGGAAACAAAGAAATCTGGACGGTCAGCTATCCTATCTTGCTCAGTCTTTTGGCGCAGAACATTATCAACGTCACCGATACGGCTTTTCTCGGACACGTGGGCGAGGTGGCGTTGGGCGCTTCCGCTATGGGCGGGCTGTTTTATATCTGTGTGTTCACCGTGGCGTTTGGCTTCAGTACGGGGTCGCAGATTCTTATCGCGAGGCGGAACGGAGAACGGCGTTACGCCGACGTGGGACCCGTCATGATTCAGGGGGCCATGTTCCTGCTCGGCATGGCGGCAGTGATGTTCTGCCTTTCTAAGGTGTTTGGCGGACCCATTATGCGGTTACTGGTTTCTTCGGAGGCCATTTATCAGGGTACGATGGAGTTTCTCGACTGGCGTGTCTATGGTTTTTTCTTCTCGTTCTTTAGCGTCATATTCAGGGCGTTCTACATAGGCGTTACCCGAACTAAAGTGCTGACCGTAAATGCGTTCATTATGGCTATGACGAATGTGGTGTTGGATTACGCCCTTGTCTTCGGAGAGCTCGGTATGCCCGAGTTGGGAATAAAGGGAGCCGCCATCGCTTCGGTCTTGGCCGAGGCTGCCTCCGTCTTGTTCTTGCTTGTTTATACGTTTGTTACCGTTGACCTGAAGAAGTATGGGTTAAACCGTTTCCGCTCGTTCGACTTCTCGCTGTTGGCCCGCATGCTCAACATCTCCTGCTTCACCATGATGCAGTATTTTCTCTCGATGGCCACGTGGTTCATTTTTTTTGTGGCCGTGGAGCGGTTGGGGCAGAGGGAACTGGCCGTGGCCAACATCGTGCGCAGCATTTACGTGGTTCTGCTTATTCCTGTCAACGCTTTGGCTACCACGGCGAACACATTGGTGAGCAACGCTATCGGGGCGGGAGGGATTCGCCATGTCATTCCCCTTATCAAGAAGATTGCCCGTTTCTCGTTCCTTATCATGGTGGGGTTGGTGGCCTTATGCGCCTTGTTCCCCCATATTCCGCTCTCCGTTTACACGAGCGACATCTTGTTGATTGCCGAGTCCATATCTTCGGTGCACGTCATTTGCGCCGCTATGCTCATTGCTTCCGTGGCCAACGTGGTGTTCAACGGTATTTCCGGTACGGGCAATACCCGTGCAGCCTTGTTGCTCGAAACGATTACGATAGTCTTCTACGGCTCATACATCGTGCTCGTCGGCATGTGGATTAAGGCCCCTATCGAAATCTGCTTTACGATTGAGATAGTCTACTATACCTTGCTTCTGGCATGTAGCTGCGTTTACTTCAAAAAAGCAAAATGGCAGAACAAAAAGATATAAATACGTTGGATTTTTGTACATTTGCAACCCTAATTTAATTCATAATTAATAAAATAACTATGTTCGATAATTTAAGTGAAAGACTTGAACGGTCGTTTAAGATTCTGAAGGGCGAGGGAAAAATCACCGAGATTAACGTCGCCGAAACATTAAAAGATGTTCGTAAGGCGCTTCTCGACGCCGATGTTAACTATAAGGTAGCAAAGAACTTTACGGACTCGGTGAAAGAGAAGGCCCTCGGCCAGAACGTGCTGACGGCTGTGAAGCCCAGTCAGTTGATGGTGAAAATCGTGCATGACGAGTTGGCCCGCTTGATGGGTGGAGAGACCGCCAAGATTAACATTGACGCTCGCCCGGCGGTTATCCTGATGTCTGGACTGCAAGGTTCGGGTAAGACGACCTTCTCCGGTAAGTTGGCCCGTATGCTGAAGGTAAAGAAGAACCGCCGTCCGCTACTCGTGGCCTGCGACGTTTACCGTCCGGCGGCTATTGAACAGTTGCGGGTACTGGCCGAGCAAATCGGGGTGCCGATGTATTGCGAGTTGGACAGCAAGAATCCGGTAGAGATTGCGCAGCACGCCATTCAAGAAGCTAAGGCGAAGGGCTACGATCTCGTGATAGTCGATACGGCAGGCCGTCTGGCCATAGACGAGCAGATGATGACCGAGATTGCCGCCATCAAGGAGGCCATCAACCCGAACGAGACCTTGTTCGTGGTAGACTCCATGACGGGTCAGGATGCGGTGAACACGGCGAAGGAGTTCAACGAGCGGCTGAACTTTGACGGCGTGGTGCTAACCAAACTTGACGGTGACACGCGCGGCGGTGCGGCCCTCTCTATTCGTTCGGTGGTGGACAAGCCTATCAAGTTTATTGGTACGGGTGAGAAATTGGAGGCCATTGACCAGTTCCACCCCTCCCGTATGGCTGACCGTATCCTCGGCATGGGCGATATCGTCTCGTTAGTGGAGCGCGCCCAAGAGCAGTACGACGCGGAGGAGGCCAAGCGTCTGCAAAAGAAAATCGCCAAGAACCAGTTTGACTTTAACGACTTCCTCAATCAAATCCATCAGATAAAGAAGATGGGAAGCGTAAAGGATTTGCTTACCATGATTCCGGGCGTAAGCAAGGCGGTCAAGGATCTTGACATTGACGATAACGCCTTCAAGGGTATCGAGGCGATAATCTACTCTATGACCCCGCAAGAGCGTTCTCACCCGGAAATACTGAACAATTCTCGCCGTACCCGTATTGCCAAAGGTAGCGGGACGACGATTCAGGAGGTCAACCGCTTGCTGAAACAGTTCGACCAGACACGTAAGATGATGAAGATGGTGACCGGCGGCAAGATGGGCAAGATGATGCCTAAAATGAAGCGATAGAGAATGATGTTAATTTTAAAAAGACTGAAGATATGACATTGATAGACGGTAAGGCTATCTCCGCACAGATAAAGCAAGAGATAGCGGAAGAGGTGGCCCGGATAGTGGCGGCGGGCGGAAAGCGTCCGCACTTGGCCGCGATACTCGTGGGGCACGACGGCGGCAGCGAGACTTACGTGGCCAATAAGGTTAAGGCGTGCGAGGTGTGCGGGTTCAAGTCCTCGCTGATTCGCTACGAGAGCGACATGACGGAGGAAGAACTGCTCGCAAAGGTACGTGAACTGAATGCGGACGATGACGTGGACGGATTCATCGTGCAGCTCCCCTTGCCGAAGCACATCTCCGAGCAGAAAGTAATCGAGACGATTGACTACCGCAAGGACGTGGACGGCTTTCATCCTATCAACGTGGGACGGATGTCTATTGGGTTGCCATGTTATGTGTCGGCTACTCCTAACGGTATTTTGGAATTGCTGAAACGCTATGAGATAGAGACTTCGGGAAAGAAGTGCGTAGTGCTTGGCCGCAGCAATATCGTAGGTAAGCCGATGGCTTCCCTGATGATGCAGAAAGCGTATCCGGGAGACGCTACGGTGACCGTATGCCACAGCCGCAGCAAGGACCTCGTGAAGGAATGCCGTGAGGCGGACATCATCATCGCCGCCATGGGGCAACCCAATTTCGTGACGGCGGATATGGTGAAGGAAGGTGCGGTAGTGATTGACGTGGGTACAACCCGTGTGCCGGACGCAACCAAGAAGTCGGGCTTTAAGCTGACGGGCGATGTGAAATTCGACGAGGTGGCTCCTAAGTGCTCCTATATCACTCCGGTTCCGGGTGGAGTAGGCCCAATGACCATCGTCTCGCTGATGAAAAATACGCTTCTGGCCGGAAAGAAGGCTATTTATAAATAAAAGAAACATGATTTACGGAAGAAGATGCGATTGGCGTATCTTCTTCTTTTCTTTTATACTTTTACGCTTATGAAAACATTAACTCTACTTTTATGCTTGTTCCTATGCGTTCCTTGCTGTGAGGCGCAGAACTTTGCGGTAGACTATCCTCCTTATCAGAGCAAAAATACGGACGGCATCGAAATTACACGAATCGTGTGTAACGACACGGCGACCATACTGTATATGGAGGCGTACAACGCTCCTGATTATTGGGTACGCTTGTCCTCCAACCTCTCGTTGCGGGGGAAGGAGAGCGGGCAAAGCTATCCCGTTATCCGTTCGCAAGGTTTTGAACTGAATAAGGAAATCTATATGCCGACTTCTGGTAACGTCTCTTTCACCTTGCAGTTCGCCCCCTTGTCCCCCAAAGAGCGGACAATCGACTTTATAGAAGGGACCGGAGAGGGAGACTGGCAAATAACGGGCATCGACCTGAAGCCGGAAAGGGAGAAGCGTAAGGTACGTTGCCACCTTTCGGGTAGGGTGGTAAACAGTCCGCAGTCGAGCCGTCTCGTGCTGATAAAGTCCGGTGGAGATATGCGAACCGCTCCGTGGCAGTCAATCCCTGTAAAGGACGGGAAGTTTGAATACGATCTATATACGGACATTGAAGAGGCTTACGACATATTCATTTGGAACGATGTCGTAAATAATGCTTCGTGGATGCCTTCTACTTTTTTTGCGGAAAACGGGACTGTTAATTTTACATTACATTCCACTTCCGAGGAATCTCCGGTCAATCTGGTTGATACACGCAATCCGCAGACTCATGAGTTACAGCGTATCATAGAGGAAAGCGAGAGCAAGTTCGACTTGACGGAGTTGCATAGTCAGATGGAGATCTTGGAAAAGGATAGTCGATGGTATAGCGAGGCGTATCAGGAGTTTAGGGCGAAGTTAGAGGCGGCTAAATCGCCCGAAGAGAGAGATGTCCTTTATAGGGAAAGGGATAGCTTGATAGAAAGCGGAGAGGCTTATACCCCTGAAGCGAGGGAGATAGAAAACGAGGCGAAGCAAATTTTACAGCAGAGGGAGCGATGGAGAATGGAGCAAATCAGGATTAAGCCGTCTTTGGCCGGTCTATACCTGATTAATGAGAGAGTAAAGTCACCGGGGACGGAAGACGTCTCCCCTTATCTGGAAATATTTCAATCGGTTTATGAGAAGCGTTACCCGACGCATCCTTACACTGCGCAAATCAAGCAACTGATGGAGGAAGGAAGAGCAGAGGTGGGAAAAAGGTTTATCGATTTTTCAGCTCCGGACTTGAACGGAAAGTTGATACGGCTGTCCGAACAGATTCAAGGAAAATTTGCGGTAATAGACTTTTGGGCTTCATGGTGCGGGCCTTGCCGCAGGAACTCGAAGCAGATGATTCCTATTTATGAACGTTATAAGGACAAGGGGTTCACAGTTGTTGGAGTGGCGAGGGAGCAAGGAGACGGCAAGGCCATGAGGCAAGCGATAGAGAAAGACGGCTATCCGTGGATAAATTTAATAGAGCTAAACGACGCTAACCGTCTATGGGAAAGATACGGCATCGGGAATGGTGGCGGAAGCGTCTTTTTGGTGGACGACAAGGGAATCATTATTGCCGTGAGACCTTCAGCGGAGGAGATAGAAGAGATACTTAGCCGAGAGTTACAATAACCGGTGGTTGTGCGTATGTTTAGAAGGATATTTATTGGTGGAATGGGAATACAGTTTATGCTATTATTCTTATTCCTGACGATGGGATGTGATTCGGCTAAAACGCAGGAAATTACGGTTCCTGACACGGTAAAGGTACAGCCGGAAAAAGTAACCCTGCTCTTTGTGGGGGACTTGATGCAGCATCAGGGACAGATAGATGCCGCACGGATAGCTCAAGGATATGATTATTCTTCCTGCTTTGAATATGTCAAGGAAGAGATATCCGGAGCTGACTTTGCGATAGGCAATCTGGAAGTTACTTTAGGAGGGAAACCCTATAAGGGGTATCCGGCCTTTAGTGCTCCCGACGAATACCTGACCGCCATTCGGAATGCCGGATTCGATGTACTGCTGACCGCAAACAATCATTGTCTGGATAGGGGAAAAAAGGGATTGGAACGTACCCTTCGCTTGCTCGATTCGTTGAATATCTCTCGTGCCGGGACATACGCAACACCGGAAGAACGCAAGGAGAGATACCCTCTGCTTTTGGAAAAGAAGGGAATGCGTATTGCGTTGCTCAACTATACATATGGAACTAACGGAATTTCCATCATGCCTCCCAATGTGGTAAACTATATCGATACCGTCATTATACAAAAGGATATTGAGACTTGCAGGAAAATGAAGTCTGATGTTATTATCGCCTGTATGCACTGGGGGATAGAATATCAGTCTTTACCAAATGGGGAGCAAAAACGGCTCACCGATTGGCTTCTTCTGAAAGGAGTTGATCATGTAATAGGCTCTCATCCGCATGTTGTGCAGCCATTGGAAGTGCGACGAGACAGCGTGAAGGATAAAAGGAATTTAGTGGTTTACTCTTTGGGAAATTATATATCTAATATGTCTATGCGTCGTACAGACGGAGGCCTGATGGTTAAGATGGAGCTAGTGAAAGACAGCGTGGCAAGGCTTAGCAAATGCTCATACAGTTTAGTTTGGACGGCTCGTCCAAAGTTCTCTAGCAAGAAAAATCATCAGGTATATCCTGTAAATATAGAAATAGATTCTCTTTCCCAGAGCGCCCGTTGTTTATTAAAGACTTTTATTAAAGATGCGAGAGAGCTCTTTAAAAAGCATAATTTTAATATTGAAGAATATACTTTTTACGAAAAAAAACGGTAGATTCCTTTGGAGTATTAGAGATTATATCTATCTTTGCACCGCATTAAAGAAATGCGTACATGGTGGCTGTAGTTCAGTTGGTTAGAGCGTCAGATTGTGGTTCTGAATGTCGTGGGTTCGAGTCCCATCTGCCACCCCCAAGAAAAGCAATCGCCAAGTCTTAAAAATCAGAGACTTGACGATTTTCTTTTAGGGTAAGAATCATATTCATACTCTTCGATATACCCTATATCTACACGCACTTTTCGCTATTTGTTGACTAATTGTTGACTAATTAATTATTAGCGTAAAATGCTGACAATCAAAGCAGAAATCAAGAAGAATGAGCGAAAGTCTGACGGTACTTATAACGTCAAGTTACGCTTCACGCTCAATCGTAAGGTAAAGAGGCTATCCACAAGCCTATTTATCAAGCCAACAGACCTCACGAGAACTGGTAATTTTAAGAAAGGGACACCTATTTGCAAAGAGATAGATAAGCTTGTCAGTGCTTATCAACTTAAATGTGACGCAATGCAGATAGACTTAAACCGCTATTCTCTTGAACAAATTTTTAAGCGATTAAGATTTGAGGAACAAAAGGACAAAAGCGTTGATTTCATCCAGTTCTCACGCCAATGGGTTGCAAGCGCAAATATTAAAGGCGCAAGAAACTATAAGACCGTGATTAATTCTCTTATCACTTTCATAGGTAAAGAAGAGTTGAGTATTTCTGAAATCTCCGTTTCATTCTTACATAAATATACAGACTACTTAAATAAACAAAGAAAAGAGAGAATTAGCAAAATGAAGGCAGAAGGTAAGCGTATCCCTTCAAATAGAATGCTCTCGCTTTATTTGGGAAGTTTGCGTCATCTTTTTAAAGAAGCTCAAAAGAAATACAATGACTATGAAAATGGGTTGATTCTTGTTCCTACTTCACCCTTTGATAACTTTACTGTTCCACGGCAAGAAGTTACACGCAAAAGGGCTCTTGACTATAAAATTATTAAGCGTATTTATGCTCTACCATATAAAAATGTAGTTAAGGGCTATAAGGCGACGTGCCGCTATAACTTAGCGAAAGACTGCTTTATTCTCTCGTTCTGTTTAATGGGCATCAATTCCGCAGACCTTTATAACGCTACCGAAATGGAGGGAAACACTATCACCTATTACAGAACCAAGACGAAAGCCCGCAGGTTAGATAATGCTAAGATGAAAGTTGATATTCCTCAAATAGCCCAACCTTTGATAGATAAATACAAGGACAAAACAAGCAAACGGTTATTTAACTTCTATCAATACTATGCCGATGAAAAAAGTTTCAATAGAGCAATCAATATTGGATTGAAAGAAATTGGCGCGATATTAGAAGTGGATGACTTGGAATATTACGCCGCCCGCCATTCATGGGCTACCATCGCGCTTAACAAGGCGGGCATAGACAAGTACATAGTCCACGCAGCTTTGAACCACATAGACGATTCCATGAAGGTAACAGACATTTATATAGAGCGTGATTTCGTGAATGAGAACAAGGCCAACGCCAAAGTCATGGAATACGTGTTCGGCGAATAGGAATGGATTAAAAAAATAAGTCCGCAGTCCGTAAAAGATTGCGGGCTTTTTCTTTATTTTGCGGCGTAACTAATGTGATTATGATTGTATACGGTCAACATATAAGGATGAACGAATATGGGATTCAGGAACTCTGTCCTTTTGATTATTTAGATTTCTATGAAGCTAATATACACCCCTATGGCATATATAATCTTGGCGGAAAATCAGAAAAAATCTATAACGGCATAACGGGCGAAACCTTTCGCAAAAGGTATCCGGAAGGCTTTCCGGAAAGTATCCAAATCCTGCATGATGAAAAATTAAGTAAACTGCAAGAGGAGTTGAAGGCGGAAGGCAAACAAGTCTGTATGTTTAATTTATATATATTATGCCTATTCTTCGTCGAAAAGGCAAGAACAAAATATGTAGCCTTATTGAAGCCGACCGTCCAAGAGACACTCTCCGAACTGAAAGGCGTGTCGAGGCTGTCTTTCACGGGCGAAAGCGGCGTAATGACGGAAAGTACCTCCAAGATATTAATCGAAACCGTATTGGAAGCTTTAGAGGCCAAAGCGAAGGAGACCGTCCAAGAATATGAGGTGGAAAAGATTGTGACTTGGAATGAAATTTCCAATAAAGCATTGCTGCAAAGCTATTTCGTTCACGACTTGTCCCTATTTCTAAACAAATACTTTCCCGTACGGAGAAAAAAGGGCGCTTTGGTGTCCGCCAAAGAAAAGGAGCTGATACTGTATCTTCTAAAGCTGTTTGGACTCTCGCAAGAGCGGCTTACAGATAAAAGGTGGTTTCAGCTGATGAATTATTACGAACGGCTAAACGACAAGCTCATTACCAGTATATCTTTGGTTTCCATCGGCAATAAAGTGACACCTACGCCCCTATGCTTTATCCCCTATTCCTTGTGGAGCAAAGGTAAAATCGACTGGACGTTCAAGGACTCGCCAAGATTCAACGGTGAAATTGGATGTACTGTTAAGTTTTAATATAAACAGCTGTAATACAGATTAATAATACTCTTCTTGTCATTCCGTGAAGGTGGGCTTTCTTATTGCGGAATAGTTAATTTTCAAGCCTCTCGATAACTTACTATTTTTTCTATTAAGGCTTCGCCCGTTCTCTCTACTTTTGCGGTGTCAAAAGGGGACGGACGGGCAAGTTGCGCATAGCTTTAGTAGTTACCAATTGATATTAATGTTTAGCAACAGAGTTAGTTAACGCTACAGAAGTAGCAAGTATTGAACAATCAAATACCAATAACATGGAAAAGAAAGAAATATCTGAGAATGAAAACGCTGCAAATGCGGCAAGTAATGAACTTAAATCATGGGGAAAAGATATGGGAATTAAACCTACCACTGTTAAAGCCCGTATTGATGGCGAAGTGCAAACGATTATCGTAGCCCATACAGAATACGGGATGAGGCATGACAAGAAGATGGATAAGATGCTAACAACGGCAAACAGGGATAAACTGCTTACGCCAAGATACCACTTCTGCAAGCCGGATATATTTTGGAAAGAGGGATATAACCTTTTTGACAACAACGGGGAACTGATAGAGCAAGGTACGGCAAATGTCCTTACTCACTGTGAGACACCCGAAACTTCGGAAAGAATCTATATTGATGATTTTTTGGAAGATGTGGAGATACACGATTTTGAATCCGTTGCCGACTATGCACAGCATATAGGTGAGACAGTCTTAATCAGCCGTATGCCATCTAAGGTAGAAGAAATGGGCATCGCAGCATTGGCTACCGGAGATGAAGCCGTAAAAGAAGCATACGAGTTTGCAATAGAAAATGGCATAACATACACACAATCGTTAGGTTTCATGGCTGGAGAAATGAAAGCCGCTACATTGAAATTAATGATGCGTGGGGTCAAAGCCAAACCTACATTGGCACTTGGACGCACAAAAGAACAAGCCCAAATGCTCTACGATGAATCATGCAAGAGCTTAGGTGAAGGAGAAGCTAAAAAACGTTATGTTCCCCGTGCACTTAACATTATTCTAAAGAAAGAAAAATTTAGCTTTGATATGGTGATTGAAGCATTGAGAACTATTCCGTCAAGTGAGGTGACAATGGCAAAACTCGCAGATTGCGGAGAGAAAGAGGCTTGTATTGCAGGAGCACTCATAAGTTGGATTCTCACGTTACAACGTCTAAAAGAGACAAAAACCGCTGCATAGCAAGCTGAAACGGAAGCCTACGTGAGAGGTGGGCTTCTGTTGAATCAATTTCAATGGCGGTAGTTTTTTCAAGTCCGGGCATATAAAGTGAAAATTTTCTGAAAGCCTACCGCCTTGAATAAGTCAGCAATAGACTATAAACCTAATAAATAAAATAGTTATGAAGTTAGTTAAAGCTATACTACATAAAGGAGAATGGCTGCTTGACGCATTAAAACGTGTGGGTTACAAAATGATACCCACCAATACCATTCTGGATAAGACCTTAACCGGGCTTGGAGCTACCCACAGTGAAATACACAGTAAACGGAACTCTATCATAATCGAACCGAATGTTCCCGTGATACTTGGCAAGCTGAATGACAACGACAATTTGGAAGCGGTCTATGAAAAGTGTACTCCATATTCTATTAAGCAATATCTAAAGATGGATATTCCGTATAAGAAGATTATAACCACGCCGGAGAGTTTTCATAAGATACGAAAAGCGGCAACGGGACTGAACATCAATATCTACAAAGATTACTTCTGCTTGTTTGACGAGTGCGAGAAACTGACGCAGGATATTGATTACCGGAGAAAAATCTCACAGCCGATATATGATTTCTTTAAATTTGAACAGAAAGCCTTTGTTTCCGCCACGCCTTTGAAGATGTCACACCCCGAATTTGAGAGACAAGGTTTCCAACAAATACAGATTGTACCGGATTACGACTACAAGAAAGATTTGGAACTGGTTGTCACCAACAGCTATTACAAACGGTTGAGAATAGTCTTGGACAACCTAAAGGATAGTAAACATATCTGCATATTCTTCAATGTAACGGATGGGATAGCTGATTTGATTGACAATTTAGGTGCTACGGACTATAAAGTGTTCTGTTCCCAACAAAGTGTAAACAAGCTAAAGAAAAGAGGAATAGTAAACGCATACTCACAGATTGACTATCCTTTGGCAAAGTACAACTTCTTTACTTGCCGTTTCTATTCCGCTTTGGATATTCGCATAGGCAGATACAAGCCGGACATACTTATGCTGACCGATTTGCGCACAGCACAATGGACTATGATAGACCCGTTCACAGAAGCCATTCAGATACAAGGCAGATTCCGCAGAAAAGGGAATGATGGTGTCACCTACAACTCACTCACGCACATTACCACCATCGACCCCAATATCCATGTTCGCAGTGATGAAGAAATAAGGAATAGGATTGAGCAGTTCATTACCAATTATAACCTATTGAAAGAACAACAGGAAACGGATGAATTTAAACAAGAAGCGATACTTGAAGATATGGGAAAACTAAAATATCAGGATTTAATAGACGAAAGGGGCGAGATAAATCCGTTCTCCATAGACAACCTCTATAATGAGGAACGGGTAAGGGCTTACTACCAATCCGCAGATAGATTGTACCATGCGTACCTTGCTACGGATTTCTTCAATATCACCTATAACAATGTAATTGAATGTGTTGGAGATGATGATATAGAAAAGCTCAATAATACCAAAGTCGCCACTGAACAAAGAAAGCAGTTACTATGTCTGATTGTCCGGTTAGAAGAATGGCTTAAAAACGGTAAGATTACTTTTGAGGAAAAAGAGCAGCTACTAAATCTGTTTAGACAACAGCCGGAGTGTGATTACATTTTGACTGCCTACAATAAAATAGGTAAAGATGCGATAGTGAGTGCCGAATATAAGAAACCGCTTATTGATAGAAAGATTAAGGAATACGACAAGGCACAAGCCCAACTGCTAAGATTCTCTCCTAAAGTCCTCGATGAGATAAAAGCGGAATTTCAGTTAGGAATATACCTGCCAAAAGAGGAGATAAAGCAAAGATTACAACTGATATACCAAGAGAATGGTGTAAATTTTAAAGCGACACAAGATACAATAAGAGATTATTATGATTGCGATGTCTCCAACTCAAAAGAAAAGCCGTCGTTTAAACTTATTCGCTTTAAGTTTCAGCAGGTGGATTTTTCGGACGTGGGCATATATGGCAGAAAAAATATGAAATGACACCACCAATCAATTAGAGATAAAATCGCCTTTTTTCATTCGATAACGTTCATGTCCGGTGAGGATGTGGGCGTTATTTTTTTACAGACAGTTAATTACTGGGCATAGTCCCAGATGGATGTTTTTTCAGGATTTTCCTTTCTTGGATTATTTTCACTGAAGAAAGATTTATATAGCACATACTCTACAATAACTACATCATACCTAATATCATTAAAAAGACTACCTGACTAAAGAATCACCTATATACAGTTTAGCTAAAAGTCAAGAGAGCAGATATTATAGGGTACTTCATATAAAAAGCTCCTCCCCCATTCTGCCAGTAAGCTAAAATATATAAGAATGTCTGCCTTACGAGTTCACAAGCCCCAAGTCCCCTCCCCATACATTGATATAAAAAGAATTATTAATCATTTAAAGTTTTATCGTATGAGAAATTTAGCTATCATGCCGTTACAAAGCAAAGAAAGAATGAATTTAGGTGAGTTTGCGGAAGAAGCAACCATTATTGAAGAAACCGCAACATCTAACAAGTCTTTACACTTTATTGAGGCAAACACCCAAGAAGTGAGTCTGAATCATTTGAAGAATGACTGCATTACTCCCGTTTTTGCCAAAGACAATGAACTTACGGTAAACCATGCCGCGTTTATTGAAACTGTTTGGGAAGCTGCAAAGTCCTACTACAATGGTGAGACCGTTGGAACACCCGAAATCCGTGTTTCACATGTGATTAAGGGTCGCATTCCCGAAGCAATCCACAAGCCTGCCAATCAGCTGTTGGAATCTGACAGAACCATCTACTATGAGAGGGCAGCTTTCAGTATTGACATTCCTACAATCTATGAAACGGTTGGGGGTAATAAGCTGAACCTTTCAATAGTAGGAGTTAGAGCCTATAATCAAATGAATCTGTATTCAAAGAAAGTTCCAGAGCTTTTCAGATTGGCGGTAGGCTTTAAGAACCAAGTATGCTGCAATATGTGCATATTTACTAATGGTTACAAGGATGATTTAAGAGTGAGCAATACAAGTGAACTTTACCGTTCTGTCTTGGAACTGTTCAACAACTACAATCCCGCCAAACATCTGTATTTGATGAGACAGTTGGGCAATACATCAATGAGTGAACATCAATTCTGCCAAATATTAGGCAAAATGAGGCTTTATCAGTGTTTGCCCAATGGCTACCAAAAGAGACTGCCAAGAATGTTATTAACTGATACACAGATTAACAGTGTTGCAAAAGCCTACATTAATGATGAGAACTTTGGCGGCTTTGGAAAGAATTGAATATGTGGAAATTTTATAATTTGCTCACTGGAGCAAATAAGAGTAGCTATATTGATTCATTCTTAGACCGCTCCTTGAACGCCACTGAAATGGCGGTTGGAATCAATGCTGCCCTGCATGGGGATGAGCATTACAAATGGTTTATTGACTAACTAATGAGAGGACATCTATTTATTTAGGTGTCCTTTCTTTTTTGATAACTTAAAAATACTACAAAAATGGAAGATAACGGAAAATTGATTTTATGGGGTACATTGGTAGTTCTACTACTGATAATAATTGGTATCATTAATCCCTTTTTGCTGATACTGATTATCACTATCTTTACTTATCTGCAATCTTAGTTACACTTTTCAATAGAAGTGAAAGTGATTTGAGAATCAAACTATTACAAAATGATTCCCGAATTTACTTTCACTTTTATAGTTAAACCTACAAAATTGAAACAACATGAGTTTGAAGAACAGCTATACAACAAGTGATTGCCTACAATGGGACAGTGCTACAAACTTGGTGAGAAAATTATATAGGGATAAGAATTATAGAATAAGCCTGCTTGTTGGGTGTGGCATATTTTTTGGTTTACGCATCTCTGACCTATTACAACTTACTTGGGAAATGCTTTTGAGTAATGATGCAAAATTTACCATTACTGAAAAGAAAACAAGCAAACGTAGGGAAGTGAGAATTAACAAGGAGTTCCAAAAGCATATCAAAGACTGTTATACGGCTTTGGATATTCAGAACTTGAATGAACTTTGCTTTTTATCGGGAAAAGGTAAGAATAAGGTCTATTCTATCCAATGGATAAACATTGTACTTAAAAAGCTGAAAAGCAAGTACAATTTAAAGATAGACCACTTTTCTACCCACTCACTTAGAAAGACTTTTGGCAGAAAAGTGTTTGAATCCTCTGAAAATGCTGAATTGGCCTTAGTTAAACTGATGGAATTATTTAACCATTCAAGTGTAACCATAACTAAAAGATACTTGGGACTTAGACAAGAAGAACTGTTGAATACTTATGACTGTTTAAGTTTCTAATCTGTTGGAACGGGACAAAGTCTGAAATTTTATCATACCATTTTCAGCTTTGTCCCGTTCTCCAATAAATATACAGCAACTTTCAAAATCTGCAATGTAAGAGAAACTGCAAATAATGGTCATATATAAATCTGATAGGACTAAAACAGACTGCAATAATGTAATTGGTTCTGTATTGGTAAGAAAATTATCTTTTTAAAAAGGTATGATATGGCTTGTAGTTTATGGTATGTCAATTATTTATAGGCATACCGGAAAAACAACTGTAGTCTTGTACCTTTGCTCCAAATTTTCATGCTGATGATTACTAGGTTAGACTATGCACCTATAATATCTAATAGAACTGCATTTTTCAATTTATAGAATCTCCGGGTACTTTTTTTAGAGAAAAAATCTTCTTACAGAAAGGTACTCGATTACTCCAAGCTCAGACGGAACAGTCCGTTACAAACATTAATTATGGAAATTTATTGCGGGTTATTGATATAAAGCGGTTTAAATATATTATATTTGCAGAAATTTATAAAAGGTGTATATCAGTATGGTATGAGTTCCCACATCTTGTTGTGTAACTTGCTTTCTTCGGGGAATTGGAAGGCGCAATACTTATCATATAATCATGATTTCAAAGGACATAGCTTATTCAATAGGTACATTTATTGAGAAGTATCCAACCACTCAAGTTGAGATACTTGGATTTGGGTATTCAGTTAAACAAATTGCGCAGGTCGTAATAGATAAAGACTCCATAAAGGAATATGGAGAAACGGTAACGTTTGAGGGGAAAGCCACCGTTATATATAGTGATGGCAAGACTCCGATTCGCACAGTTTCTGAATCAGCCCTTCTGCAAGGAAGTGCGGCCATACAAGAAATAAACAATCTACCGGATGTTAAATCTGTAACAATAAACATAAAACTAAGATGAGAACTTTTAGATTAATTGGAATGGCTTTATTAGCTGTGGTAGTGGGAGTTGGTTTTATCGCTTGCGGTGACGACGAGGAGGATGAAATCATCAAGGACGATAACGGTATCGTTACTAATCAGAAGAAACTGAGGGAAATTAAATATACACATGATGACTCGTATAACGATAGTTACGGAGGAGGGTCTACATTCACGTTTTTATATGACGGCGAGGGCCGATTAACAACCGCTATTAAGGAGTATAACAATGACGACGAGGAAGAAGAAATTACTCGTTATTTTTGGGATAATAATACGATTACATACAATTATGGAACATACACTCTGTCTGACAATCTACTGAGAGAAGTGGATAGTAGGCAACTTACTTATAACTCATCTAAACAATTAAGTAGAGCAGATTTGGAATATTTATATGGAGGCGGTAGTAGCGACATCTATACTTGGGACGGAGATAAACTTGTAAAATATGTCGAAGAAAACCGTGATAGTGACGGTGAGACTAATACTTATAATTATGAATATGTTTATAACGGCGAGACTTGTAATGGTTGGTTTCCTAATATAGAGGACGAAAGTTGGAATAATGTCTTTGAGGAGGAATATGTTTGCTACGCACACCCCGAACTGGTAGGAATGCGTTCCAATCAGTTGCCTGCACAAATACTTTATAAACGCATTTATAAAGATGAATTCTATGATGAACGCTATCAAGAAGTCTGTAAATATGAAAGTACAAGTGAAGGGACATGGAAACTTGAATATACATTAGATAAGGATAGATATGTGGAGAGTTGCGTTATGAAATATAAAGAAATGACAACTACCATATATTCATTTCAAGATAAGAACTATGACGGCGTTATCAGTGACGATGAGAGGAACGTAATAGAAGCTCGTATCACTGGCGATGAATCCATAACTTATAATTTTACATGGGAATGATTCATTTCTCCATTTAAACGAAAAGCCAACTTATCCGTAATGGGTAGGTTGGCTTTTTTAGTTCTGAACACATTACTAATGCTTTCTCCTTTTGAACTTCTTATTAGGGGTAAGTCCATACACAAACTCCGGGAAATAAGTGCGGAGAAATGCTTCATTCACTAAACTATAAGTGGTTATAGTACGCGTTTCCATATAATCAGGGATAAGATATACCCCTGCCTCTTTTCTTATCTGATTTTTCATAGCTATAAAGTTTTAAGTTTCACATATACAAGCGTATTTAGCTTCCGTGAGATTACCAAGCCGTAAATACGAAACTTGCCATAAATAGAAATAGGCATACCTCTTTCTCTAAATAAAGGGAATGATGCGGAGTTCTAAGCTCTATGCCCACAATTATACAATTCTATAAGAGATAATTAAGGTCAGTAGACGGACGAGAATGCGATGAACAATCTTCATAACGTTCAGGAAATAAAGTCTGTTTTTATAGGAAGGAGCGGAAAAAGTTCTCATAAATAGCATGATTATAGCATAACTTTACTATCTTTGCATTATAGGTAAGTTCGTTTATGAAGCTGATAGAAAACAACATACAGAAGATTGTCGCTTTATGCAAGAAGCATAAGGTAAGCAAGCTGTTTGCGTTCGGTTCTATCCTTACCAACCGATTCAATGACAATAGCGATGTGGATTTGGTCGTTTCTTTCAACAAGGCGGAAGTAAGTGACTACTTTGACAATTACTTTGATTTTAAATACGCTTTGGAAGAATTGTTTGGTCGGGAAGTGGACTTGTTGGAAGAACAGACTATAAAGAATCCATATCTGAAAAAGAATGTGGATGCAACAAAAGCGTTGATATATGGATGATTTGATAAAGAAACACTTGCAAGATATTTTGACAGCCATTGAAGAAATAGAAAGTTTCTTCGGGGATAAGCCTAAACAGTTTGATGACTTTTACGGTAATCTCTGCCTTAGACGTGCCATAGAGCGGAATATAGAGATTATAGGCGAAGCCATGAACAGAATTTTAAAGACGGATAGAAATATAGCTATCACCAATTCACGTAAAATAGTAGATGCGAGAAACTATATCATACATGGATATGACAGCTTGTCGGCCGATATTCTTTGGAGCATGGTAATCAATCATCTGCCGAAGTTGAAAGATGAAGTAACAGCCTTATTGGATAATGAATGATATTTCCATTAATAAAGAAAAAGCCTTTAAGATAGCAAAGAGTACAAGTCTTTAGTTGCAGAACGGTTGCCCTTAAAAGCTCTTTACCTTAGCAAAGGCAACCATACGGAGGACAGCGACATTGATATTGCCGCCGTGGTGGAACGCATGAGCGGCAACTATTTTGAAGATACTCCTTTATTATGGAAACTGAAACGTAAGATAAGCAATCTTATAGAGCCAGTCCTACTTACGGAGGACATGAATAATCCTCTTTATGCGGATATTCTCAAAACGGGAATCCTGATATAAAGGCGGGAATCACCTATCTATACATATATTCTATTATAAGGTTTTTCCTATTGTCTTATATAAGAAAAAATAAATGCAACTATCTAAATAATAAGCTATTATCATTGCATAAGTCAACTGTAAGGCTTACCTTTGCAGTAAGAACGAGTGTTGACTGATTGTTGACTAATTCATTCTTAATAGAGTTTATTAAACGGTTGACATTGGCAATAAAAGAGGTTGTAGTTCAGATGGTTGCATAGAAAGCGCAGCTTTTCTATGCCGTAGAGAGCGTCAGATTGTGGTTCTGAATGTCGTGGGTTCGAGTCCCATCTGCCACCCGCAAGAAGTCCTTGATAGTCAAATAGATTATCGAGGATTTCTCTTTTTGTTGTGACAGTAGAAATAGGGTTGAAATAGCCTTTCAAGAGGGATATATCTATGATTGTTGGTCTATTGTTGTTCCCAAAATATTTGAGATAACATGCTGACATTCAAAGTAGAAATTCTAAAAAACAAGCAAAAAGCAGATGGCACTTACAATGTAAAGATAAGAATGACCTACAATAGAGAGGTCAAAAGACTGTCCACTAATATTTTTGTAAGACCTTGTGACCTCACCAAGTCACTAAAATTAAAGAATCCCCAGTTTATCAAAGAAGCAGATGCCTTAGTAAGGTAGTATCAGGAAATATGTGCTGCCCTTCCTTTGGATGCCTCCAACTATGACATTGATGATATTCTGGAGTTTATTAAAACAGCCCAAAAGAGAAACAAGAGCATTGATTTCATCCTATTCTGCAAAGAGTGGTTAGAGCAAACAGAGATAAAAGGAAAGAAGAATTATAAAACAGCCCTCAATTCTTTTATAGCCTACGTGAGTTCGGGATAAGCTTAAAACAAAGCCAATTGTTTTGTATGTTCAATGGTATACCCCTGCAACGCTTCAGGCTTATTGTCATAAAAGCAATAC